>NZ_JBSKBQ010000017.1:0-102353 GCF_053714375.1 Mesorhizobium sp. ArgA1 | reverse complement strand
CAATCGAATCAATTGGGGACTCACAGATTCAGCACTGGCGCCATATGTCACGTGTTAACTCACCCGATTGCCCTGAGCCTTTCACAGATGCCTTGCGCTTGACGGTTCGATATGGCAGAAGCCCCGCCATCAGCGGCTGCGGTAGCTCAGTGGTAGAGCACTCCCTTGGTAAGGGAGAGGTCGAGAGTTCAATCCTCTCTCGCAGCACCAGTTTATCTCCTTGAAATCATTGAAGCCCTTGAATTGCAAGGCATGGCCTTGCTTGCCTCAAGTGGTTCGCGCACCTGACTCGTGATATCGTAGTTCCGGGAGACGGCGGACGCGCCGTGAGTGCCCGCCCGCTCCCACCATGGGAGGAACAAATGGCTTATTACGTATTGCTCTCGAATTTCACAGATCAAGGTATCAAGAGCATAAAGGATACTCAGAAACGTGCTGAGGCCTTCAAGGCGATGGCCAGCAAGAACGGCATCAAGGTTCACACCCTGTTGTGGACGCTTGGTCAGCATGATGTTGTGGCGATTGCCGAAGCCGACGACGACAACATTGAGAGCGTTCGATGCGGCGGATATGGCCAAGATAATGGCAAAGATGGTCTGACCGCCGCTGTGCTGCCTTGCGCAGACGATTGAAGCCGACCGCTGAGCCGAACGGCGGCAGGCCCGTCTGTTTTCCATTAAGCGAAACCCCGGCAGAGCCGGGGTTTCTATCGACAGGTGAGAGCTGGAATCTGGTCTGCCGTCACTTTCTGCGTTTCTTGGCGACGTTCGGCTGGCTATCGGGAGCAACGTTCTCAATCGTCAACGGCTTCTTCGTGGGCTGGTCGGCGGGAGGATATGGGCCCTTGGTGAACTCCACCAGCATTTCCCTAGCCTGATTGGATATGCGTTGCATTCCGTCGCGGTTTTCCTTGCTCTTCTTCATGGTGTCGCGAAGGGATTGGGCTGCCTGCTTGTCTTTCAAATGTTCGAGGATACCAACCGATTCCTCGTAAATGGCCATCGTCTCCTCCTGAAGGCCAATCGCTTTGTCCAAGCCCGATGTGAAATTCACCAGCTTTTCGGTCATGGTCTCAAAGTCGGCGAGAAACTGATGCTGCCGGGCTCGCGTTTCGGCTGCCTGCGCGAACACCGTGCCTACGGATATCAGAGCACCCACAGAGAGGAGGAAGCTGAACACTCGGAACGCAAACTCGGTCCAACTTATGCCATCGGTGTTCGCCCAGATGACCACAGGGCTCACATAAGTCCAGGCGCCCCCTAGGATTACCACCACCGCGCCGCCAGCCGCCAAGCCCACAAATCCCTTCGCCGCGCGCCTGCCATAGTATTCTTCAAACTTGTCGAGAAATCCTAGGTCTACCATCCAACGCCCCGCCAGAATTACCAAATATGAATATGTGCACAGTCAGCCGCCATTGTAAGGGTTTTGATCCCCACTGAGGCACGCTTTGTTTTCTCGGCCGCCGTGATAAAGTGGCGGCGTTGAGGGAGACAAAACATGGCTGAAAAGAGCGGGTTTACCGCCGAGGAAGCGGCTAAAGAACTGAGCCGACGCAAGAACGCAAACGCCAATACCAAGAAATCGGTCCCGCGTTCAGGCCCCGACCGCTGTGTTCATTGCGGGCAGGCCGTTTAACGCCGGCATAGACTCCGGCTGGACGGGCATCTGCGAAGACTGCATCCAAGGCGATTAGCCTTACCCAGCCTTAGCGTGGGCTGGCACCGAGCCCTCGCCGCGATGAGCAGCATGGTCTCGTCGGTCATGCCGCTCTGAAACACGCTGACCAGGTCCACGGCAAGCTTTTCAGCTTTTGGGCGAACCGGGGTGGACGTGACCGTGCCACACGGTGTCGAAGACGCCCTTCAAGGCATTTAGGTGGCAGGGGTAGAGTGAGCGCGTGCCTACGACCACCCGCAGGCTTGCCCAAGGCCGTTGCCGAGTCGGACGTCAAATGGCTGCGCCCTGGCTATACGGCGTCCGTGCCTGCGCGGCGAGCCGAAGCTTAGGCACGCGTCGGTTAGGTCTGTTCTTGTGAGGGAGTGACCTGGTTTTGCACCGGAACAAAGGACGTTGCGCACCAGATCAAAATCAAGATCGGAACCATTATCGCCCACGAGATGAAAAACACCCCAAGCCAGATATTCAAACTGGCGATAAGAAGCGCGTAGCCTATCGCAGTGACAAAGGCGGAAACTGCAATCACCCATCCAAACGCATATTGTGTGCCCGCGGGATAACGAACGACGGAGGTAACCGTCGAATGAGCCGCAAAATATACCCCGAGGTTCATTGGGATCACAAAGATGAAGCATACTAAGGCATAGTAGTCGTACGGACCGAAACGCGAGCCTGCGTAAGCCGCCAACAGCCCGGCCAGGCTAGCCGCCGCGGACCCAAGCGTCATCGACCTATGCATCTCACCCTTTTCGGTATCGCCGACTATGTGAACGGCTTCAGACATTTTTGACCCACCTTTTTGAACCCGCACTTACATAGGAAGGACGGGTTTGGATTTCAAAGACTCCGAAAACCGAAACCGTACAGAATGCGTGCAAGCTTAAAACATGACCGCTTGCGAAGCCCTGCAAATCAAGCCAAGTACACTTTAGCAACTACCCTTGGTAAGGGAGAGGTCGAGAGTTCAATCCTCTCTCGCAGCACCATTCCAATGTCTCAACGATCGGTGGACGGCTGGGTGAGATCGGCCGGCCTCCGTCTCTCTATCGCCCACGCGACGAAACCGGCTGAGACTCGCGTAATTCTTGCGCGGGCCTTTGACCCGCCACGCCTCGGCCCATTCGTCCGGGCCGCGAAACAAGAACCGCCCGGCATAGACATCGGCGCCGCAATGATGCTGGACGCTTTGCGCAGCCTTCGGCTCGAGCAGGATGAATTCGCTGCCGTCGGCACGAAGAATCCGGATCGAATGGTCGCGCCGATCGAGCCGGTAGGCCCTGCTCGCCGGCATCGCATGAGCGCCGATTTGCATGACGCCGCGCTCGGTGAATGCATCGGCAGTGACGGCAGCGTTGCCGGTGAAATTGTATGTCGCACCGGCAAGGAAATCGATGATCGTGCGGCGGACCGTCCAGTCGCCGGCAAGGCTGTCGGCGATGCTGTTCCACGGCCTGGCGTCGGCGCCGGCCGCACCTTCGGTCAAATGGATGCGATCCACATCATACCCGTGACATACAGTGCTTCGCTTCGTGCGGGGATAACACTAAAGGCCCGGACAGCGTCGGGCAAAGCCATTCAACCGTGACGTCTATCAGGCCACAAGACTGGCGGCTCGCTTCGTTTCATAACGGCCGTCTGACAACAGGTTCCAGCCTTGCACGGCGGCAGGACGTGCGCATCCGAATTCATGGCCGGTGTTCGAAGATCGCAAAGTCACTCCCGGCCGCCATGTCTTCGCTCCAGCCGGCGTGCGGCCGAAAGTTCTTGCTCTGGAGTGAACAAACTCACAGTCCGAAAGCAACATTTCTGTGTAGCAATCGCAATCGGCAACACATTATTGCCGACGCGCTCGAATTTATTGATGTCTTGAGCAACGATTTTTAACAGGGCGGGGAGGATGAAATGGCCAAGAATTGGGAATTGAGGATTACGCGTACTGGTGAGCAGACCAGAGGCGTGAAGCGCAGAACAGTGGGCAAATACGAAGTCTTTCATGACGGTGTCAAAGTCGCCGGTCTTTCCGGAGTGACTGCCGAAACGAAAGGTCCAGGCGACAACAGCACTGCCGGTAACAATCGCTGTGTCGAGGCCGGCACCTATAATGTGTTCACCCAGGCCGGCGCGAAATATGTGACGATCGGCTACACGTCGAACGTCAACCCGGCGGCGCTCAAGCGCCCCGGCCTTTTGTTGCTGCCGACCGGCAAACGGGTCGGGATCCTGATGCATCCGGGCCGTGGCTTCCTGTCGTCGATCGGCTGCATCAACCCGGCGACCAAGCTTGCAACCGCCACCGACGACATCAACTTTGTCGACAGCCGCCAGCGCGTCATCGCCATCATCGATGACATGAAGGCGTTTCTTGGCGCCTTCCCGGGCAGCAACGGCGTCAAGATCCCGAACGCGACGATCGTGATCAAGTAGGAACACCGCGCCGCGGCCGGCGGAGGTGACGATCATGATCCGACCTCCCGCTTTTCCGACCTCTGGCGCGTGGCGCCGGAGGTCATTGCAACCCGAGGCGAGCAGCCCAACGGCCTCAGCGCCGCGTGGCCATTTCATCATCCTGACAAAAACGCGCAGACCGTCGTGTTACGGTGCCGATGGTGCTCGTCGCACCACATTGCGCCTGCCATTGCGTGAAGAGGAGATAGTGTCACGTCCAGGATCAATCGCCGCGCCTTGCTGTTTCAATCCGGTGGCGCCGTTGTCACGTCGGCCATTGTGGCGAGAGCCGCCGTCGCAACGCCATCGCCACAAAGCCAGCAGTCGTCCAATCACCTGCAAGAGCTGATCGATACCCACCAAGCAGCTTACGTCGCGTTCGGCAAGGTCGTTCGCGACGTGCGCGCTAACCGCTCCGACCGTGAAAGAGCGAGCCGGGATGAGGAGAACGCGTTGCTGGCCATCTGCGCTTATCCCGCGGTTGAAGAAGGCGATGGCCTGGCCAAGGCTCGATATCTCCTGGAGATAGAGGCACGCGGCGAACTTGACCTTCCGGTGCATATGCAGACGCTTCTGCGTTCGACGATGCCGAACAGATAGAACCGGCGCGAAGGCCGCTTCTCAGCTGTGGGTCTGGTCGCCGTCCCCAATGGCGCCATCCATTCGGCCGGCGCGCCGGCGGCGCTTTTGACGTCGGGCGCTCTACGCTATCGACCAGCCGCCATCGACCAGAATGTTGGCGCCCGTGATCAGCGATGCCGCCGGCGAGGCCAGGAACACCACGGTTCCGGCGACGTCGATCGGGTCGCCGATGCGCCCGAGCGGGATGTGGCCCAGCACATGGGCGTGGAACTCCGGCTCGGCGAGCGAAGGCCGCGTGCCGTCAGTCCAGATGAAGGTCGGCGCCACGCTGTTGACGGCGATGCCGTGCTGCGCCCATTCCGCCGCCAGGCAGCGGGTTAGGTGATTTATCGCTGCCTTGCTCATGCAGTAGATCGCTTCGCCCTTCAGCGTCACCGTGCCCGCTTGCGAGCTTATGTTGATGATGCGCCCGGATTTTTGCGCGATCATCAGCTTTGCCACCGCCTGGGTGGTGAAGAACGTGCCCTTGAGGTTGACGTTCACCGTCAGGTCGAAATCCGCTTCGGTGACGTTCTCGGCCAGGTTTTCCGGCCCGAGCCCGACATTGTTGACCAGAACATCGATGCGGCCTAAGGCGGCGTGCGCCTCTGCAACGGCTGTTCGCACCGTGGCGAGATCGGTCAGGTCCATTTCCACCGCCAGCGCTCGCCGGCCGATACGCTCGATCTCGGCAGTGAGTTCCGCCCCGTCGGCCTTGCTGCGGACGCCCACGATCATGTCGGCGCCCGAGCCGGCGCAGGCCAATGCGCAGGCGCGGCCGATGCCGCGCGAGGCGCCGGTGACCAGCACCACCTTGCCGGCCAGATCGAATTTCGGCGTATAGTCCGTTGTCATCGCAAACCTCCCCTGAAAACCGTCAGGCCGGAATTGCCGTATCGGTTGCCTCATGCTGAACACTAGCCGCTCGTATGCTGAAAGCCAGCCGGCGTCGGCGCATTGCTCACAACAAGAACACGGCTCGCCGAAGGACTTGCCATGGGCCGGTCATCATGATGCCATCTCGCCTGAGGAAGATACCGCCGGGTTTTGGGGCCAGACGATGCTTTTGGGGCGAACAGCAGGTGCGATGGGGCGCACGTGCGCGGCGGCGGCCGCGGCACTGCTGCTGTGCCTGTGCGCACTTGTGCCTGCGGCGGCGCAAGAACCGAAGGCGCTGAAAGGCGTGGCGCTCGTCATCGGCCAATCCGACTATGAACATGTCGGCAAATTGCCCAATCCGGAAAACGACGCCCGCGCCATCGAGGAGATGCTCGACAAGCTCGGCTTCGAGACCGATGTCGCCACCAACCGCGATGCGCGCAAATTGCGGCGCGATCTCGAAGGCTTCGTCGACGACGCCGAGGGCGCCGATGTCGCCATCATCTATTATTCGGGCCACGGCATCGAAGCCGGCGGCGAGAATTATCTGGTCCCCCATCGATGCCGACGTCTCATCGCTCGATGATCCTGCGCGAGGCGATCGTGGTGCAAAAGAAGATCAAGGCTGTGCCGGCTGTCGCCTTTACGCAGGACAGCCTGTGCGACGTGCTGGTCGATCTGGGCGCCGCCCGCAAGGACAAGGCGCTTGCCGAGGAAGCCATCTCCGCCTGTCAGGACGCGCTAGTCATCTTCAAGGCGCAAAAGATGGACGAGCTTGCCGCCGGCTCCGAAAAGAACCTCGCTGAAGCACAGGCGCTGCTCGCCGAACTGCATTGAGACCCGAGCCGCGCATCGGGTGCGGATGAAGGGGGTGGCCACGCCGGCGTTCACAATGGTGCGCAAGCAAATGTCATCGCTCGCCATGGTATGACCGAGATGCGATATGCCAATATCCGCATTTGCGCCGGTCGCCGTCCCAGTCTAGGTCACGCGCAGTGTTTCAGTCGGAGCGCCATATGACCTTACTCACCCGCCGCCGGCTTTTGAAAACGGCCGCGGTTGCCGGGGCGAGCGGCGTTGGGCTTGCAGCCATGGCCAGGCTCGGCGGCTGGGCCGCGGCCAGCCCGGAACCTGTGGTGCTCAAGACGGCAAAGATCCAGGCTAAGTTCATGGATGTCGGCCAGACCCGCGATGTGCTGACGTATGGCGAAGCTGGAATGCCGCCGGTGCTGCGGATGAAAAAGGGCGAACCTTTCGCGGCACGCCTTGTCAACGGCATCGACGATCCGACGACGATCCACTGGCACGGCATCCGCGTTCCGAACAAGATGGACGGCGTCCCCTTCCTGGTTCAGCCTTACGTCTACACCGGCGATCATTTCGACTACGCCTTCACCCCGCCCGACGCCGGCACTTTCTGGTATCACCCGCATTGCAACACGCTGGAGCAGATGGGCCATGGCCTGACCGGCGTGATCGTGGTCGAAAACCCGGCCGATCCGAAATTCGACGCCGAAGCGGTGGTCAATCTGCGCGACTGGCGGCTCGGCGACGATGCCCAGTTCATCCAGCAGTTTCGGCCGCGCGATGCCGCAAAGACCGGCACCTATGGCACGGTGCGCACCGCCAACTGGCTCGATCAGCCGCAATTCGACGCGCCGGCCGGCGGGCTGGTGCGGCTGCGGGTCGCGATCACAGATGTCACCCGCATCTACGCTTTTCGGGTCGAGGGCGGGGAAGCCGCAGTCATCGCGTTGGACGGCAATCCGGTGCCGCAGCGTTTTGCGCCCGATGCCTTGCTGCTTGGACCGGGGCAGCGCATGGAACTCGCCATCCGCATGCCCGACCAGGAGGGCGCGATCGTCAGCCTGGGCGATGTCAGGGGCACCAAGCCGAAGATCCTGGCCACTTTGCGGGCGACAGGAAGTTCTCTCAAACGTGATGTGCGCGACCTGGCACCGCTGGAGGTCAATCCGATTGCGGAGGTCGATCTAGGTAGCGCTCAGCACATTGCCTTGTCGCTCAGCGCCACGGCGGAAAATGTGCCGAGCGACAGCATATGCGGCACGCTTGGCTACTCCTTCTGGGCGATCAACAAGGTGCCGTGGCCGGGCGATACGCCGGACCCGACAGCACCGCTGGCCGAACTGAAGCTCGGCAAAAGCTACGTCGTCGATATGGAAAATCTGACGCCGCAATCGCATCCGATCCATCTGCATGGCATGAGCTTCAAGGTGCTGTCGTCCTCGACGCGCCAGGTTCAGCCTGTCATCTCCGACACCTATCTCATCCAGCCCAATGAGAAGGTGCAACTCGGCTTCGTCGCCGACAATCCCGGCGACTGGCTGCTGCATTGCCACATTATCGAGCATCAGAAAACCGGCATGACCAGCTACGTCAGAGTGGTTTGACGCGGTACCTGCTCATCCGGCCTCTACGACGAGGGGAGCACGCTCGGCAGAGCTTATTGTCGGAGAAATTGCCGCTGTCCGCCGGTTTCGTTGGCAAAGCAGGGCCGTTCCCTGCTATTCCCGCCTGCAAATCAAGAAACCACGGATTTCTGCATGACCAATGTCGCCCTGACCGGACTGGCCCGCGATCTCGCCAGGCGCGCCGCCGAAGGCCGCCCGGTGCGCATCGGCGTCATCGGCTCCGGCGAGATGGGCACCGACCTGGTCACGCAAGGCATGCTGATGCCGGGCATCTCGATCTCGGCGATTTCCACCCGCCGTCCGCATACAGCCCGCGACGCTATCCGCATCGCCTATGGCGATGAGGCCATGGCGGTCGAGGCCGACGCCGCGTCGAAGGTCACCGCGGCGATCGAGGCCGGAAAAATCGCCATCACCTCGAACGAGGTGCTGGTCACCAATCCGCTGATCGACGTTGTCATCGACGCCACCGGAAAACCCGGAGTCGCCGCCGATTTCGACCTGAAGGCGATGGAACACGGCAAGCATCTGGTGATGATGAATGTCGAGGCCGACGTCACCATCGGCTGCTATCTCAAGCAGCAGGCTGACCGGCTCGGCGTCGTCTATTCGGTCGGCGCCGGCGACGAACCGTCGAGCTGCATGGAGCTGATCGAGTTCGCTTCGGCTCTGGGCTACACCATCGTCTCCGCCGGCAAGGGCAAGAACAACCCGCTCAACCACGACGCGGTGCCGGACGACTATCGCGAGGAAGCGATCCGCCGCAACATGAACCCGCGCATGCTGGTCGAGTTCGTCGACGGTTCGAAAACCATGGTCGAGATGTGCGCCATCGCCAACGCCACCGGCCTGGTGCCCGATGTGCCCGGCATGCACGGTCCCAAGGCCGACCGCGACCAGCTGGCAAAAGTGCTCATCCCACGCGCCGATGGTGGCATCCTGTCGAAAAAGGGCGTCGTCGATTACACGATCGGAAAGGGCGTTGCACCTGGCGTCTTCGTTATCGTCGAGGCGACGCATCCGCGCATCGTCGAGCGCATGGACGATCTGCATATCGGTCACGGCCCCTATTACAGCTTCTTTCGGCCCTATCATTTGACCTCGCTGGAAGTGCCGCTGACCGCCGCACGTATCATGCTCTACGGCCGGCCCGACATGGTGCCGCTGCCGAAGCCGGTCGCCGAGGTCTGCGCGGTCGCCAAGCGCGATCTCGCCGCCGGCGAGACCTTCGATGCCATCGGCGAAACCTGCTACCGTTCCTGGACCATGACCGTCGAAGATGCGCGCGCTCACCGGGCGGTGCCCGTCGGCCTGCTCGAAGGCGGCAAAGTGCTGAAGCCGGTCAGGAAGGGCGAACTGCTCACCGCCGACAATGCCACGCCTGACCGGACGACCAGGCTGTTCGCCCTGCGCAAGTTGCAGGACGAGATGCTGTACGGCGGCTGAAGTCTACTTCCCCAGTTCAATCGACCGTAACCGCGCGGCTTCCACCGCCTCGGTCAGCAGCTTTGTCAGCCGGTCTTCACCCATCAACACCGCAAGTGCTGCGGCAGTCGTGCCGTTGGGGCTGGTGACCTGCTGGCGCAGCACGCCGGGCTCCTCGCCGCTTTCGGCGGCGAGCGCGGCGGCGCCATAGACGGTCTGCATGCCCAGCAGCCTGGCGGTCTCGGTCGGCAGCCCGGCCCTCTCGGCGGCAACCGTCAGCGCCTCTATGAAGTGGAAGATGTAGGCCGGACCAGACCCCGAAACCGCGGTCACCGCATCCATCAGGCCTTCATCGTCGATCGTCGTCACCACACCGCTCGCCGACAGCAACTCGGCAACGAAACGCCTGACATCATCGGTAACCAGTGGATTGGAATAGACCACCATCATGCCCTTGCCGATCGCCGCCGGCGTGTTCGGCATACAGCGGATGATGGGTGCGAGATGGCCGAGGATATGCTCGAATGTAGCGACCGGCGTGCCCGCGGCGATGCTGACGAAGGTGGTCCTGCCATCGGCGAAACGCTTGTAGGCAGCGGTGACGTCGCGGATGACCTGCGGCTTCACGGCGATGACGACGAGGTCGGGCTCAGCGCCAGCGGGGATGCCGTCCGCGTCCGCGGCGGCACTGCAACCGAGGTGCTCGGCGCGATTGCGCAGGTCCGCATTGGGCTCGACCACGAACACGGCTTGCGGCGCAAGCCTGCCGGATTTCAGCCAGCCCGCAAGCATGGCGTACCCCATATTGCCGCAACCGGCGAGAACAAGCCTGATCGTCATTGAGAACCCTCCGAGAAGGTTCTCCTTAGACGCTCGCAGCCGGACGGGAAAGCCCCTCGAGGGCGCACGGATCAGGCCAGCCCGATCAGCCGAGGGATCAGGCCGAGGGGATCAGGCCAAGGGGATCAGGCCAAGGGTATCAGGAGCGTCGGCGCGCCGTGATCGGCCGCAGCGACACTTGCCGCAGGCCAAGCACGCCGAGCACGAAGAACAGCCAGACCGGGTCGCCGCGATGGAAGAAGAAGCTTTCGAGGAAAGCGTTCAGCGCCGTGAACAGCACCACCATCATGAAGAAGTCACCGAGATAGATGTTCTCCTTGCGCGGCGGGATCCGCATGTAATCGCGCAGCGGTGCGATCAGGAAGGTGTAGACGGCAACGCAGAGCGCCGGGATGCCCATCAGCACTGCAATGTCGAGATAGCCGTCATGGCCGTGCACGATTGTCCGGATGTCCCAGGGCCGGTCGAAAGGCTGGTCCTGGCTGAGCAGCAGCGGCGTCCCCCAGAAGCTCTCATAGCCGTAGCCGGTCCACGGCTTTTTCGCCAGCATCTCGCCCGAGAACTCCCACAGCGTGGTGCGGCCTGTATAGGTAAGGTCAGGGAAATAGGTCGCCGCCAGCTCCTTGACCGGCGGGATGAAGACGATGCCCAGCGTGCCGACCGCAGTGGCAATGATCGCCAGTGCAAATAGGATCGGCGTGCCGAACCGCATGCCGATCAGCCCCGGCAGCACCACGATCAGGATCGAGAACGGCACCAGGCCTGCCGTGGTCTTGGAACCGGTGTGCAGCATGAAGACCATTGCCGCGCCGAAGATCGCCACGCCCCAGAATTTCTGGCCGCGCCGGAAGAGATAGAGGCCGGCAAAGCTGAAGCAGGCCATGATCGGCCCGGCGATATTCTTGTGGGCGAAGACGCCGCGCCACAGGCCGGCATGTTCAGGCTCCTGCGAGTCGGCCGTGTGCAGCGCCTCATGCGGAAAGGCGATGAGGCCGATATAGGACAGGCCGATGACGACGATGGCAGTGAAGATAATGACTTTCGAGAAGCTGTCGGCGTCGCGCGGCAGCGCCAGGATCGTCGCTATCGTCAAAATGCCGAGCAGCGTGAAGAAGGCCGCGCGCATCGCCGAGGACGGGTCGGTCGCGTTGATGACCGAAAGCATGAAAAAGCCGAGCATCAGGATCCAGGACGGGCTGAGCAGCGAGCGCAGCACCTTGGGGTCGGCGAAGGTCAGCAGCGAGGCGATCGAAATGGCGCCGAGCGAACTGAAGCCGAGTTGGTTGACGATGTCGCCGCCATCGCCGGTCAGTTCAGCACCCGCCGGTTGAAACGGCCGGAACGACACGATGATGACGGCAAACAACAGCGCGGCGATCGCCGTCGCCACGCCGTCGCGGGTGACGATGCCGCCCGGCAGCAGCTCGTCAGTTCTTCTCAGGCTGCCTGTATTGCTCATTGGCGTATCCGAATTCGGCAAGCACGCGGCCGAGCGCGACATAGACGGGATAAAGCGCCGTCGACAGGGAACCTGTTCGCGCCAGCTTGACCGCCCCACGCAGCGGCGAAGCGGCAAGCAGCGCCAGGCTTTTAGCAAACACCTTGACGCCGGCCAACGGTGTGCCGGCGCGTTTCTTTTTCTCGACCAAGGTCGAGATCACCCCGTTGCGCAAGCTGCGGGCGCGGATCCAGTCGGCCTCGATGCGCCTGGCCGGAACGCCTTCGCGCACCTTGGCCTCGGCGCACCAGCCAAGCACAAAACCTTTCTGCCTCGACCGGCTGAGGAAGTCGGAATCCCCGCCGCCCATGAAATTGAACCGCAGGTCGAGGAAGGGCGGCCCCATCGCAGTAAGCACATTGCGCCCGACCAGAAGGTTGCCCGAGGAATAGAGTGCGGCCACGCGCCCAGTCTCGCCGTAGGGCGGTGCAAACACCGGATGCTCGGCCCATTTGGCGTGAGCCGGATCGGCAAACACCGGCACTTGCGGGCCGCCGACAATGTCGGCGCCAAGCGTCTCCGACGCCGTGCACATACGCTCCAGCCAGTCGACATCGGCGATCTCGTCATCGTCGATGACCAGCAGGTGGCGGAAATCCGGAAAATGCAGGATCGCCGTCTGCCAGCCGGCATTGTAGGCGCTGCAATTGCCGCGCTCATGCGCGATGATGATGATGCCCGGGATATCACCGCGCTCGAACACGGGCAGCGCCGCCTTGGCGCCCTCTCGCGCCTCGGCTTCATTCTCGATGACGATGACGGCGAAACGCCGGCTGGTTTGCTGCGCCTTCAGCGACCACAGCGTTTCCAGGAGCAGTTGCGGTCGCTTGAAGGTCGGCAGCGTGACGACGGCTTCGATGGTCTCGGCGGCGAGCCCCGGAGAGCGTCCCGCGATCGATACCGAACCATCTGATGGCAAAGGGATCATTCGCTCCAGCCGTATGTATTAAATCTGGCTTCCGATAGCACCGCGATGATAACGTTTCGTTAATCACCTTTCGCAGCGAGCCTGCCGATCGGTGCCTTTCATCCGTCGCGTTGTGTGACTTAATCAAGGGTTCACCCAGCTTTGATAGTGGCTGACGCCTGGATAGGTGAGATGCATCTGCTGTTCGCCACATCGATCGTGCCCGACGGCGCACTCGCTTCGGGCTACGAGATCGCCAACGCTGCGATTATCGCTGCCTTGCGGCGCGCCGGCGTGCGCGTCACCGTCATCGGCTTCATCTGGCCGGGCAAGGCGCCAAGCGACCCCGAAAACACCATCGTGCTCGGCGCCGTCGACGTGCGCACGGAAAGCGCCTCGGCGATACGGAAGCTCGCCTGGCTCGGCAAGGCGATGCTGTCAGGGCTCACCTTCGCTTCCGTGAAGCTGCGCGCGGTCTCCGACATTGAAGTCCGCGCCGCCATCGAGCGCGCCGGCCCTTTCGACGGCTGTGTGCTGAATTCCGTGCAGTTCGCTGGCGCTTTTGAAAAACTGTTCGCCGACCGCCCATCGATCTTCGTCGCCCACAATGTCGAACATGCTTCGGCCAGGGAGAATGCGGCCGCGGCAAACAGTCATTTCCAGCGCCTGCTGTTTGCCCGCGAGGCGAGGCTCCTCGAGATCATGGAGGAGAGGCTCTGCCGACAGGCCCGCTTCGTCTTCACGCTGGCCGAGGAAGACCGAGCTGCACTCGGTGTTGCCTCCGACGACCGCTCGGCGGTGCTGCCGCTGGTGACCACTGCCACGGCGCCGAAGCCGGTAAAGCCGCGCCGCATCGATTGCGACGCGGCGCTGATCGGCACCTGGACCTGGCAGCCGAACCGCATCGGCCTCGACTGGTTCCTGGAACAAGTCGTGCCGCATCTCAGTCGGGATTTTCGCATCAGGATCGCCGGCAACATGCCGTCCGATATCAGCTCTGCGCATCCGGGTGTCGAATTCGTCGGCCGGGTGCCCGACGCGCAGGCTTTCGTGCGTGGCGCCGCCGTCATTCCGTTGATCAGCACGGCCGGCAGCGGCGTGCAGCTCAAGACCATCGAAACCTTCGAGCTTGGCCTGCCGTCGGTCGCCACCAGCCGCTCGCTGCGCGGCATCGACCATCGCCCGGCCAATTGCGTGGTGTCAGACGATCCGGCTGCCTTCGCCCGCGCGCTGGAAGCGGCGGCGGCTGATGTCAGGGATGTAGACGGCAGCGCCTTCCATCGCAGTCAAATGAACGCGCTCGATGCCGCCATCAGGCTAGGCTTGGAAAGGCTCGGGCCGGTCGGGCAAGAGGTGTTTGCATGAACATGCACACCGCCCGCGCCGCCTTGGGGCTCGATACGCTGAAGACGATCCTCGGAATTTCGGTCCTCGCCATCCGCTGGGATGACGCCATCGCGCTGCTGGCTAGGCTGATTGCCGAGCGGCGCTTCACCAAGGTCAGTTTTCTCAACGCTCACAATGCCAACATCGCCTATACCGATCCGGTCTTTGCCGAAGCGCTCGATGACTTCCTCATCCTGCCCGACGGCGTCGGCGTCGACCTGGCGGCAAAGCTGCTCTACGGCGCGCCATTCCCGGACAATCTCAACGGCACCGATTTCGTTCCGGCCTTTCTTCAGGCATCGGCAAGGCCGCTGACCGTCGGGCTGCTCGGCGCCACCCGCACCAACGCCGAGGCGGCGTCGGTCAAGCTGGCTGCGCTGGCCGTGCAGCACAAATTCGTCGTCATCCATGACGGCTATTTCTCGCCCGTCGAAGAGCAGGCAATCGTCGACCGCATCGAGGCGTTGCGGCCTGACGTGCTGCTTGTCGCCATGGGTGTGCCGCGCCAGGAATTGTGGATTGCCCGCCATATCGATGCTCGCCACTGCACGCTGCCGGTCGCGGTCGGTGCGCTGCTCGATTTCCTCTCCGGCTCCGTGCCGCGGGCGCCGGTGTGGATGCGCCAGCTGAGGCTGGAATGGCTGTTTCGCCTGTGCATCGAGCCGGGCCGGCTGTGGCGCCGTTACGTCGTCGGCAATCCGGTGTTCCTGTGGCGTGTCGTCAAGCAGAAATTCTCGCACCGGACCAAGCCTGCCGGAGAGCTGCGGTGAACAGCCGCTTTGTGCCAAGCCCTGCCGTCGACCTGGATGTCCTGCCGCAGACGCCGGCAGCGGCGGTGGTGACCGCCAGCTATGCGCCGGATTTCCAGCGCTGCCGCCTGTTGTGCGAAACCCTTGATCGTCATGTCTCCGGCGTGGCGCATCACTACATACTGGTTGAGCATCGCGACGTGGCGCTGTTTCGCCAATTGGGAAGCAGCCGCCGCACTGTCGTCGACGAACGCGACCTGTTGCCGCCCTGGCTGCGCGTCTTCGACGATCCTATGAGCCTGTTTCGCCGCCGCATCTGGCTCAGTTTCAAGACCCAGCCGCTGCGCGGCTGGCACGTGCAGCAGCTGCGTCGCATCGCCATCGCTGCGCATGCGGGAGAAGACGTGCTGGTCTTCTGCGATTCCGACGTCGCGTTCATCAAACCGTTCGATCTGAGCGCCTTCTGGCGCGACGGCAAGGTGCGGCTGTTCCGGCGCGATGGCGTGCTGTCGAGCGAGGGTCACGACGAGCATCGCATCTGGTCGCACAATGCGGCCTTGGCGCTTGGCATAGATCCATCCACGGTTTCGACGCATGATTATATTTCGACCCTGATCGCCTGGCGTCGGCAGACGGTGATGGCGATGTGCGCCGAGATCGAGAAGGTCCACGGCCGCAACTGGGTCGAGGTCATCGGCTCCGTGCGCCGATTCTCCGAATGCATGATCTATGGCCGCTATGTCGACGATGTGCTGCAAGGCGCCGGCCATTTCCACGGCTCGGAAGAATTCTGCCGCGTGCACTGGACCGGCGAGGCGCTGTCGGATGACGAATTCCGAAGCTTCGTCGCCGCCATGGCGCCCGGGCAGGTGGCGATCGGCATGCAATCCTTCATCGGCACCGATATAGGCCGCATCCGCCGTCTGATCGGGGTGGATTAGATCGCCTTCGCCGGCTTGCGCATCGCCGAGTAAGTCAGCAGCGCCGAGCCGAGATAGAGCAGCAGGAAGACGACGTTGAGCGACAGCACCAGAGTGGGGGTGTCGGTGATCGTGGTCAGCACATAGGTCAACAGCACCGCCTTAACCCCGGCCAGCAGGCCGAGATTGAGCGCCCGGATCGCGGTCTGGCCGCGCGCGAACAAAAGCTCGGCCTGGTATTCGACCAGGTTGCGCAGTCCCGGCACGCCGATTGCCAATGCCACCAACGGTGCTGCCTCGGCGACGTTCCGGCCGAGCGCATTGGGGAAGAAATGCAGCACGATGCCGAGCGCCGCCAACGCCAGCGTCGACACCAGGAACACGCCGGCCTCGATGCCGCTCTTGACCCGCAGCCGCGACAGCAGTTCCGGCGCCCGCATCATCCGCTGCACCAGCATCATCGAGAACGTGCGGATCGGGATTGCCGTCAGGTCGACGAGCCGCATGATGATGGCATAGATGCCGGCCAGATGCGGCCCGCCGATCGCCAGCACGAGCAGCTTGTCGAATTCCGACTGCAGGTAGAACAGCACTTCGGCGCCCGCGACATAGATCGAATCGGCGAGACGTCGCAAATAGAGCTCAGTGCGCAGCCTGAGCCGCTGGCGCGGATAGTAGAAACCGAAGGCGAGCAGCAGCGAGGCGGCGTTGGCGCCGATGTAGAACAACGACCACACCCAGACGCTGTGCTGCCCCGAGAGCATGAACAGCACCGCGCCGGCCGCGCGGAATGCCGTGGTCACGATCGACAGCACGGCGGCGCGGCCGAATTTGCCGAGTCCGTTGTTGACGATCAACACGACTTCGACCGGCCGCCACAAAAGCGCTTCGGCAAAGACGATTGCGGCAAAGACGGCCAGCGGCACAGTGCTGGCGAAGAAGATCAGGTAGACACCCCACGAGGCCGCCGCCAGCAACGGCAGGGACACGGCGCCAAGCAGCAGGAAGCCGGCGGTGAAGGTGCCGATCAGGTTGGGGCGGATGGTGGCGGTACGGTAGAGCGCCGAGATGAAGCCGAAGGCAAGGATGCGAGACAGCATGACGCCGGCGGCGGAAGCGGTCGCGAACATGCCGAACTCGGCGATCGACAGCGTGTTGGCAAGCGCAATGAAATAGGCGAGCGAGAACACCAACCGCCCGCCGGCGCCGCTGATCGCCGAGAGATAGTCGCGGACCAGCCCCCGTCGTTCGGCCACGAAGGTACCGATCCTGGCGAGTGTCCGCCTTTGCGGTGTGTCGCTGGCCTGCATCATGTCGCGGAAAGCCATAGGCCGGAAAGTTTAACGTGCGGTTCTGACCAGCCTTTTACGCCCTCGACAATGTGCGGCAGGAGCGAGAAAACTTCGGCTTCGGGTCAAGGAAATTAACTTTTTGTTTCCCATGCCTGTTTAGCGTGGCTTAACGATTGACCGACGCCGCTCCCAAGCCGCCAAGGGTAAAGTTTCGAGACAATGGTCGACAGGGAAAACCGTGAAGACTGGAGGCGTGAGCGCTCCCTCCTGGCGCTCGGCAGAGCTGTGCGCGGCGACGAGGCGGCGGATGCGTCGCCGGTCTCCATCGGCGACCGGGCCGATCCGTCATGGCGCGAGGACGCCGCAACGCGTCACCGGATCGCCCGCTCGCAACGCGAGGCGCAGTCGAATCCCGCGCCAGCGTCACCGCCCGAGCCGCCGCAGTTCCGGGCCGCCGGCGAATCCGCTTCGGCCGCCAGCACATGGTCTCAAGCAGACGAAGCTGTCCGCTACCCGAGAGCCGGCGTGGCCGAGGAGCCTGTTCGGCGTCAGGAGCCTGCCCGGGGTTTCGATCGCGACGCCTACGAGCCCCGTTATGCCGACGAGCAGCGGCGGGACCGCGATGATGGCGACGATCAGGAATGGAAGCCGCTGATCGATCCGCTACAGGTCGTCCGCGGCATCACCCGGTCCAAGCTGCTGATCGTCTCGACGACGATACTGGGAACGGTGCTTGGCGTTGCTGTTGCCGTTTCGACGCCGAAGAAATACGAAGCCACAACGCAAATGGTCATCGAGCCAGGCGACCTGAAGCTGTCCGACAACGATCTCACCCAACCGGTCGGGCAGCCCGACGCGGCGCTGGCCGTCGTCGAAACCCGTATCAAGATGGTGACTTCAGGCAAAGTCCTCGACAAGGTCGTCGCCGATCTAAATCTTGTCGACGATCCAGAGTTCAACGGACAGGGCTCCGGCGGCCTCGGCGTCATGTCGCTGATCCGCTCGATCGTGTCGCGCCAGGATGGACCTGGCGGTGCCGGTGACGTGCGCCGCCAGGCACTGGCGGTCGGCAATCTGGCCAAGAGCCTGTCGGTCGAGCGCAGCGGCAAGAGCTTTGTCGTTTCCATCAGCGCCACCACCCAAAGTGCCGACAAGTCGGCGGAGATCGCCAACACGACGAGGGACGTCTTCCAGCAGGAGGCGGCCCAATACCAGTTCGGGATGGCCGGACGCGCGACGGACCAGCTGACGGCCAAGCTCGATGACCTGCGCAAGGATGTCGAGACGGCCGAGCGCAAGGTCGAGGATTTCAGGGCCACGCATGATCTCGTCGACGCGCAGGGCCATCTGATCAGCGACGACCAGATGCTGAAGCTCAACGAGCAGCTCTCCGTCGCCCGTGCCCGCACGCTGGAACTCAACGCCCGGGCGGCGTCGGCGCGTTCGCTGGACGTCAATTCGGTCATCAACGGCACTTTGCCGGAAGAAATCAATTCCAACACGATGAGCGAACTGCGCGCGCAATATGCAGCGTTGAAGCAGGAGGCCGACCGCGCCGCCGTGCGGCTGGGGCCGCGTCATCCCGAATACCAGGCGCTCAACGCCCAGCTCGTCGGATCACGCGAGCGCATCGCAGGCGAACTGCGCCGCATCGCGTCGTCGCTACAGGTCGACTTGAAGCGCTCGGTTCAACTCGAGCAGGATCTCGCTTCCCGCCTGGCGCAGGCAAAGGTCCAGAGCGGCGACGTCAACAGCGACCTGGTCAGCCTGCGCGAACTGGAGCGCGATGCCACCGCCAAGCGCAACGTCTATGAACAATACCTTCTGCGTGCCAAGGAGACCGGCGAACAGCAAAACATCAACACCACCAACATCAATCTGATGACCCCCGCGCAACCGCCACTCGAACCCAACGGACCGTCGCGGGCCGTAATTGCGCTGGCCGGCCTGCTGCTCGGCCTTGCTTCCGGCGTTGGTCTCGGTGCGATGCGCGGCGCCTTTGCAAGCCTGCGCGACGCCGCTGGCTCGCGTTCGCGCGACAGGATGGACGAACGCCGGCCCCCTGTCGAAGACACGGTCTATCGCGCGCCGCTGCCCGTGTCTCCGCCGCCTGCAGCACCACCGGTGTTGCTGGTCGAGACCGCTCCCGCCCGCGGCCAAGGTCTGTTCGGCGGACTGTTCTCGGCGATGCGCAAAGCCACACCAGGCAGTGGGACGTCAGGAGAACGGCCCGTCGAGACGTACCGCGCCCAACCAGCCGCCGAATATGCAAGGCCGGTGGAGGAGCCTGCCGGCGATCCTCAGCCGGACGTCCGGCAAGAGGTTCCGGACGCCTATCCCTATGGGCAGCGTGCCGGCTACACGCAGCCCGGTCGACCGGCCGACTACCTCTATTCGCAGCAGCCGATGCCGGCAGCGCCCGAGAGGTGGTCTTCTCCGCAGCCGGCCGAGGCGACGTCGGACGACCAGCAGGCGCAAATCGACGATATCCGCGCCGGTCTGCGCGAATTTCGTGAGGCGGTGCGCGAACTCACCGAAAACCGTTCGCGCCGCCGCTATTTCTGAGCCCGTCAGCACGGAATAAAAGCTGCCGGTTTCGAGTTTACGGCATCTGACGGCGCTTTGACGGGATTGCTTGGGCCAAATTTCGTGAAAATGCCGCGCAGCATGGCGCTCGAAAAGCGCTGCCGTCGGGCTTGACCCGAATGGGCGGCGACGTTTGAAACAACGACATGCACGAAACAACGTTCAGGGCACGCCGCGCCTTGGCTGGAATGATGTCGAGGATGGTTCATGGCCGAAGTGATTGACGGAAAGAGCGTCGCCGGAGATGTGGTTCAGAAGGTCAAGGCCTTGACCGCGGACCTGATCGCCAAGGGCAACACCAAGCCCGGCCTGGCGGTGGTTATCGTCGGCGAGGACCCGGCAAGCCAGGTCTATGTCGCCTCCAAGTCGCGCACCGCCAAGGAATGCGGCTTTCATTCGCTGCAGCACACGCTGCCGGCCGACACGTCCGAGGAGGCGCTGCTCAAGATCATCAGCGAGCTCAATGCCGATCCGGCAGTCAACGGCATCCTGGTTCAGCTGCCGCTTCCCGCCCATATCGATGCCGGCAAGATCATCCAGGCCATCGCGCCGCAAAAGGATGTCGACGGCTTCCACTTCATCAATGTCGGAAAGCTCGGCACCGGCGAACTCGAAACCGCCTTCGTACCCTGCACGCCGGCGGGTTCCATGCTGCTGATCGAACGCGTGCGCGGCAAGGATCTTTCCGGCCTCAATGCGGTCGTCGTCGGCCGCTCCAACATTGTCGGCAAGCCGATGGCAAACCTGTTGCTTGCCGCCAACTGCACCGTCACCATTGCCCACAGCCGCACCAAGGACCTGCCGGCGCTGGCCCGCACCGCCGATATTCTGGTGGCTGCCGTCGGTCGGCCCGAAATGGTCAAAGGCGACTGGGTCAAGCCGGGTGCCACCGTAATCGATGTCGGGATCAACCGCATCGCCGCACCCGAGAAGGGCGAGGGCAAGACCCGCCTCGTCGGCGACGTCGCCTATGCCGAGGCGTCGAACGCCGCCGGCGCCATCACCCCTGTGCCGGGCGGTGTCGGCCCGATGACCATTGCCATGCTGATGGCCAATACGTTAGCCTCAGCCTACCTTGCGGCCGGCTTGAAGCGGCCTTCCTTCTGATCCAGAAAGCAGCTTCTTTGCCGAACCCCAGTATTCCCTCTGAACGGCCGGTCATGGGTGATCCCGTTCAAGGCGGCCGGCAATTCGCGTTCCTGCTGGTCGACAAGTTTTCGATGTTTTCGCTGGCAGCGGCGATCGACACTTTCCGCTCGGCCAACCGCCTGCTCGGCCGTGATTTCTATGGCTGGACGACGGTTTCGGCCGACGGCGACTCCGTCATGGCCTCCAACGGCCTGCCGCTCAAGATCGACTACGCGGTCGCCGACCTGCCGCCGGTCGACATCCTGTTCGTGTCGGTCGGACTGACCACTGAATTCCCCGGCAAGAGCAAGGTGCTGGCGGCGCTGCGCAGCTGGGGCCGGCGCGGCAATGCGCTCGGCGCGCTGTCGGTAGGCTCCTATCTGCTGGCCGAAGCGGGCCAGCTCGAAGGCTATCGTTGCACCATCCATTGGGAAAACCGCGCCGGCTTCGTCGAGCGCTTCCCCGACATCAACTGCACCGGTAACGTCTTCGAGATCGACCGCAAGCGCTACACCTGTGCCGGCGGCACCACCTCTATCGACCTGATGCTGGAGATCGTGCGCGGCGATTTCGGCTCGAACCTCGCCAACGGCGTCGCCAACCAGTTCCAGCATGAACGCATCCGCTCCGCCGGCGATCGCCAGCGCGTCGGGCCGGAGCGCGACCTCACCGGCAAGTCGGAGAAGCTTAGACGCATCGTCGAGCTAATGGCCGACCATCTCGACGAGCCCCTGTCGGCGGTGCAGCTCGCCAAATCGGCGGGCCTTTCGGTGCGCCAGGTCGAGCGCCTGTTCCTGCGCCATTTGAGCGTCACGCCCGGCCGCTACTACATGCGGCTCAGGCTCGAGCGGGCGCGCGAATTGCTGCGCCAGACCAACATGCCGATCCTCGATGTGGCCATTGCCACCGGCTTCACCTCGCACTCCTATTTCGCGCAGAGCTACCGGCTGCAGTTCGGCCGTCCGCCCTCGGAGGAGCGGCGCACCACCTATTGACGCGGTGCTTAGCCAGCTTCGGAACCGGCCTTGGCCAGCGCCGATCCTGTTACACTGCAACCGTTCGTGACCGCTCTAGGCTTGTGTCCGAACGCGCTGTCAAATAGCGTCCGGCGCGGATCAGAGGGCGGCCTCAAGGAGATTTCCAATGGCGGGACTTTTGCGGAGCGTCGCTGCGGCGCTGCTCCTTTTGTCGATGACTTCGCTCGGCTTTGCCGCGAACAAGGTCATCATCATTCTTGACGCCTCAGGCTCGATGTGGGCCCAGATCGACGGCAAGCCGAAGCTCGAAATCGCGCGCGAATCGCTCAGGACCGTGCTGCAGTCGGTCCCCGCCGACGACGAGATCGGCTTCATGGCCTATGGCCACCGCGAGAAAGGCAGCTGCGAGGACATCGAGCTGATCGTGCCGCCGCAGGCCGGCTCGGCAAGCGCCATTTCGGCCGCCGCCGACAGCATGAAATTCCTCGGCAAGACGCCGCTGACAGCTGCCGTCAAGCGGGCGGCCGAAGCCTTGAAATACACCGAGGACAAGGCGACCGTAGTCCTCATCACCGACGGGCTTGAGACCTGCGGCGGCGACCCTTGCGCGCTGGGCAAGGAACTGGAAGCGTCAGGCGTCGACTTCACCGCCGACGTCGTCGGCTTCGGCCTGACCGCCGACGAAGGCAAGCAGATCGCCTGTCTCGCCGACAACACCGGTGGCAAATACATCCAGGCCTCGGACGAGAAGGCGCTGCAGGAAGCGTTGGTCGAAACCGTCGCCGCGCCGGCCCCGGCACCCGCGCCTGAACCCGCACCGGCGCCTGCCCCAGCGCCCGAACCGGCAAAGCCCGAATTCAATTTCATACCGAGCGTAGTCATGGCCGAAGGCGGCGATCCGATCACCGATGGCAATGCCTGGGAGGTCTACAAGGGCAAGCCCGACGGCACGCGCGGCGAGTCCGTCACCACACAGTACAACAGCTACGAGGCCAATCTCGAGCCGGGCGACTATATCGTCGTCGCGCGCGCCGACGAAGCTCAGGTGGAACAGAAGGTCAAGATCGAAGCCGGCCAGGTCTACAAGCCGCTCTTTACCTTGAACGCCGGCACCATGCTCATCCATCCCAGGGCTTACCAGGGTGCCGATATCAGCGACGAGGCCCATGTCGACTTTGCCTTCCCGGGCGGCAGCACGACCCATTATGGCGACACCAGGATCATAGTGCCGGCCGGCGAACAGAAGGTCACCGTGGCGATCGGCAGCGGCTCGGTGAGCGAGACCATCCAGCTCGCCGCCGGTCAGACGGTCGAAAAGGACATCGTCGTCGGCGTCGGTCATGCCGTCGTCAACGCCTACTACACGGCAGGCGGCGACAAGGCCGACTCGTCGGGCATCAGCATCCAGATCGTCAAGGCCAAGAAAAAGATCGACGGCTCGCGCGAAGATGTCGCCCATTCCTATGGCCCGGACAGCAAGTTCTGGCTGCCGCCGGATGACTATGTCGCCGTCACCGCGCTCGACCTCGCGACCGTCGAGCAGCCGTTCAGCGTCAAGGCTGGCGACGTCAAGGATGTCAAGGTGACGCTCGATGCCGGCGTGCTGGCCATGTCGGCGCCGGGCGCCTATTCGATCGAGGTGCTGTCGTCGAAGAAGGACATCCAGGGCAATCGCAAGGCGCTTGGCCTGAGCTATGGCGACACCTGGCAGCAGACCATTCCGGCCGGCGACTATGTCGTCGTTCGCCACATGTCCGATGAAGGTCATGACAAGGAAATGCCGGTGACGGTCAAGGCCGGCGAACGGAGCGAGATTACGGTGCAGCCGTAATTGGCGTTTCATCGCAAACGAAAAAGGGCAGCCTTGAGCCGCCCTTTTTATATCTCGTCGAAATGATGGCTCAGGCGGTACCGAAAGCGCTGGCGCCATGGTCCGCACGCCCGACCAACTGGCGGAAACCGGCGAACAGCTCGCGGCCGAAGCCGAACTCGTTACCGATGAGGTCTATGTCGGCCGTGCGGCGCAGTGCAAGCTCGGGGCCCGGCACCAGCACTTCCAGCGTGCCGGCGTCGGCGTCGAGCCGGATGATGTCGCCGTCATGGATCCTGGCGATAGGTCCTTCCTCGACCGCTTCCGGTGTCACATGGATCGCCGCCGGCACCTTGCCGGAAGCGCCCGACATGCGCCCGTCGGTGACCAGCGCGACGCGCTGGCCGCGGTCCTGGAGGATGCCGAGCACGGTGGTGAGCTTGTGCAGTTCCGGCATGCCGTTGGCCTTCGGGCCCTGGAAACGGATGACAGCAATGAAGTCGCCGGTGAGCGTGCCGGCTTTGAAGGCTTCGTTCAGGCCTTGCTGGCTGTCGAACACCTTGGCTGGCGCCTCGATGACGCGCCGTTCCGGCGTCACCGCCGAGGTCTTGATGACGGCGTGGCCGAGATTGCCGGCAAGCACCTTCAGGCCGCCGGTCGGCTGGAAGGCCTTGGCGAACGGCGCCAGCACCTTCTCGTCGCCGCTCTGCAGCGGCGAGGCTTCGCGCACCACGCTACCGTCTTCGCCGAGTTTAGCCTCGACCGCGTAGGGCCGGAGACCTTCGCCCCACACCGTCTGCACGTCCTCATGCAGGACGCCTTCATCGAGCAGTTCGCGGATCAGGAAGCCGAGCCCGCCGGCGGCGTGGAAATGGTTCACGTCGGCGAGCCCGTTCGGATAGACACGGGCCAGCAGCGGAACCGCTTCCGACAGGTCGGAAATGTCCTGCCAGGTCAGTGTGATGCCGGCCGCCGCGGCCATGGCGATGAGATGGATGGTGTGGTTGGTCGAGCCGCCGGTGGCGTGCAGGCCGACGACTCCGTTGACGAACGAGCGTTCGTCGATCATGCGGCCGACCGGCGTGTAGGCGTTGCCGAGCGCGGTGATCGCCAGCGCCCGCTTCGTTGCCTCACGCGTCAGCGCGTCGCGCAGCGGCGTGCCCGGATTGACGAACGAGGCGCCGGGCGTGTGCAGGCCCATTATCTCCATCAGCATCTGGTTGGAGTTGGCGGTGCCGTAAAAGGTGCAGGTGCCCGGCCCATGGTAGGATTTGGACTCAGCCTCGAGCAGTTCGGCCCGACCGGCCTTTCCTTCGGCATAGAGCTGGCGAACCTTTGCCTTCTCGTCGTTTGGCAGGCCCGTCGTCATCGGTCCAGCCGGCACGAAGACGGCCGGCAGATGGCCGAAGGTGAGGGCCGCGATCACCAACCCCGGCACGATCTTGTCGCAGACGCCGAGATAGACGGCGGCGTCGAACATGTTGTGCGACAGGCCGATTGCCGCGGCCATTGCAATCACGTCGCGCGAAAACAGCGACAGCTCCATGCCGGGCTGTCCCTGGGTCACGCCGTCGCACATTGCCGGCACGCCGCCGGCCACTTGCGCGATGCCACCAACTTCCCGCGCGGCATCCTTGATCAGCGCCGGGAACGTCTCGAAGGGCTGATGCGCCGACAGCATATCATTGTAGGAGGTGATGATGCCGAGGTTGGGCACCTTGTCGGCGCCAAGCGCCAGCTTTTCAGACGGGCTGCAGACGGCAAAGCCATGCGCGAGGTTACCGCAGGACAACACCGAACGGTTGGCGGTGCGGTTCGAGGCTTCGGCGATACGGCCGAGATAGCGCTCGCGGCCGGCTTTCGAGCGCTGGCGGATGCGTTCCGTGATGGCTTCAATGTCGCGTCTGGCTGTCATGGTCGGTCCTTTCAAGCCCCGGAGAACGTCCTCCCACTGTTTGCCGGGACTGCTTCGTTAAAATCAGGGTGCCCAGAACACCTCTACTGGTGTGGGTGCTGCTTCGAGCACTTTGCGAATGGGCTTCTTGGCACCCGGTCCCATCGCATTCTCGAAGGCGATGCGCTTGTCCTCGCCTTCGATATGCAGCGCGATGAAGCCGGCGGCGATGATGCGCGCCATCGATAGGGTCAGCCGCGGCTCGCCGCCGCTCGGAGCATGCACCGGCAGCACGATCCTCTGCGAGGCGGGATCGAGCAAGGCGGGGAGATTGTCCGCATCGGGAAAGAACGACGCGGTGTGGCCGTCGCCGCCCATGCCGAGCACCACGACGTCGAGCGGCCAGGCCAGTGCCTGGAGTGCCGTGTCGTCGGACGCCGCGGCGGTCTCGATGCTCGCGGCCTCATGATACATCGGCACGAAGTGCGCGGCGGCGGCCGCGTTCTGGAGCAGGTTGGCGGCAACCAGCCCGGCATTCGAGCGCGGCGAGGAGGCCGGCACGAACCGTTCGTCGACCAGTGTCACCGTGACCTTGTTCCAGGCGATCGGAATGGCCGAAAGTGCTGCAAAGAACTTCGCCGGCGTGGTGCCGCCGGAAACGGCGATGAGGGCCGTGCCGCGCTCGTCGATAGCCCTGGTCAGGCGCGCCGCGACATTGCTGGCAAGGGCTGCCGCCAGATCCTGGCGTCCGGCAAAGCCGTTCCAGTTGTAGGTGGGCTCGCTCAATTGCTCTCGTGCCATGTCCGCCCGTCGCGTTCGATCAGCGCAATCGAGGCCGAGGGGCCCCATGTGCCGGCCGTATAACCTTGCGCCTCTTGCCTGGCGCTTTCCCAGGCGTTCTGGATCGGGTCGATCCACTTCCATGCCGCCTCGACTTCGTCGCGGCGCATGAACAGCGTCTGGTTGCCGCGCACGACATCCATGATCAGCCGCTCATAGGCATCGGGCGCGCGACCGTCGAAGGAAGTTGCGAAGCTCATGTCGAGAGGAATCTGGCGCAGCCGCATGCCGCCCGGACCCGGATCCTTGATCATGATGAACTGCTTGACGCCTTCGTCGGGCTGCAGCCGGATGACCAGCTGGTTGGCGAAGATCGGCCCTGCGCTGTCGCCGAAGATCGAATGCGGGATCGGCTTGAACTCGATGACGATTTCAGAGACCCGAGTCGCCAGGCGCTTGCCAGTTCGGAGGTAAAACGGCACGCCGGCCCAGCGCCAGTTGCCGATCTCGGCCTTGATGGCGACGAAGGTCTCGGTGTTGCTGTCCTTGCCGAGCTCCTCGACATAGCCTTTGACGGCGCCGCCGGATGAGGCGCCGGCGCGATACTGGCCGCGCACTGTATGCTTGGGCGCCTCATTGCCGTTGATACGCTTCAGCGCGCGCAACACCTTCAGCTTTTCGTCGCGCACCGCGTCCGCATCCATCGACGACGGAGCCTCCATCGCGACCAGACACAAAAGCTGCAGTATGTGGTTCTGCACCATGTCGCGCAGCGCGCCAGCCTTGTCGTAATAGGTGACGCGGTCTTCCAGGCCGACAGTCTCGGCCACCGTGATCTGCACATGGTCGATATGGGCCGAGTTCCACAACGGCTCGTAGAGCGCATTGGCAAAGCGCAGCGCCATCAGGTTCTGCACCGTTTCCTTGCCGAGATAGTGGTCGATGCGGAAGATCTGACTTTCGTGGAAGTCGTCGCCGACCAGATCGTTGAGCTTGCGCGCCGAATCGAGGTCGCGGCCGATCGGCTTCTCCAGCACGATGCGCGAATTCGGCGTGATCAGATTGTGCGCTTTCAGCTGGTGCGAGATGTCGCCGAACAGCGCCGGCGCCACCGCCAGATAGAAAGCGCGGATGCGGTCGCTGTCGCCGATCGCCTTTTTCAGCTTGTCGAAGCCGGCGCCCGTGGTCGCGTCGGCGGACACGTAGGACAGCCGGGCAAGGAAGGTCTTCAATTCCTTGGCGTCGATATCGTCGGGCTTGACGTGGTCGGAAATCGCCTGTTTGGCGAAAGCCTGGAACTCCGCATCGGTCATCTTCGAACGCGAGGTGCCGATGATCCGGGTCGGTTCGGAAAACTGATGGTCGCGCTGCCGATGGTAGAGCGATGGCAGCAGCTTGCGTTCCGACAGATCGCCGGTGCCGCCGAAAATGATGAAGTCGAAAGGATCGACGGGGATGATCTGGCTGGTCATGGTCTGTCCGCTTTGACGCCGCACACTGTGACGCGGCTGGGTATAATCTAATCGATTTAAATTATCCAGTGCCATGGTGTCACATCACGGACCAATCACTGGATATTGAGTCGGTCCAAATGTGCCTTGACACTGGCGCCGGCCGGAGGCTTGTCGATAGGCAACGGCTCCCGGAGGCTTTCGCAGCTGCAGCATAGAGCGTGAATGTGACGAAAGCTAAGGGAGAAATCCGTCGCGGCATGGGGCGTGGCGTTGGCCGCCGCCCTGTACACGTTGCGGGATGGTCTCAAGGAGCGGGAACAGCATGCGTCTGGAAAACAAGGTCGCCGTCATCACCGGTGCGGCAGCGGGTTTCGGCGAAGGCATGGCAAGGCGCTTTGCCCAGGAGGGCGCCAAAATTGTCGTCGCCGACCTCAATGCCAAAGGCGCGGAACGCGTCGCCGCCGAAATAGGTGAGGCAGCCATCTGGACCCAGACCGACGTGTCGCAGCGTTCCGAATTCGACGAGATGGTCTATGCCGCAAAAAGCGCCTTCGGCCGCATCGACATCATGGTCAATAATGCCGGCTACACCCATCGCAACGGTGACATGCTCGAGGTCGACGAGGCGACCTTCGACCTGATCACATCAGTCAACATGAAGGCGATCTACCATGCCGCACTTGCTGTGGTGCCGATCATGGAGCGGCAGGGCGGCGGCGTCATCCTGACCACGGCTTCGACCGCGGGTCTGCGGCCGCGGCCGGGCCTTACCTGGTACAATGCATCGAAAGGCTGGGCAATCACCGCGACCAAGTCGATGGCGGTCGAACTCGCGCCCAAGAACATCCGCGTCAACTGCCTCTGCCCGGTCGCCGGCGAGACCGCCATGCTGGAGAAATTCATGGGCGCCGACACGCCCGAAATCCGCGAGAAGTTCCGCGCCTCGATCCCGCTCGGCCGCCTGTCGACGCCGCTTGATATCGCCAATGCCGCGCTCTGGCTTGCTTCGGACGAAGCCGCCTTCGTCACCGGCGTGGCGCTGGAGGTCGACGGCGGACGCTGTATCTGAGGGTTCCCGTTCCCGGCCTGCATGGCTGCGGTTTGACTTGACCATCCGCGGGAAGGCATAAAGCGTCTTGGCTCGGGATTTGGCGGCGCAATGGACGCGAAACTGCGCAAAATCGGCGAAGATCTGGGGCGGCGCCTCAGGATGTACTTGGCCAAGCGCGGGCGCGCCAGAAGCAAGGCCACTTTCATCGGCATCACCGGCAGTTCCGGCAAGTCGACATCGGCGAGCCTGCTGGGACACATCCTGGCCAGCCATGGCACGGTCCATGCGCAAGTTCTGTTCAACACGATGAAGGCGCTGGTCAACACGCTCTATAAGCGACTGAATCGAGCAGGCGATGTCGACTATGTTGTCTTTGAAGCTGGCGCCTTCAATGTCGGTTCGATCCGGCCGATGGCCGAATTGCTGCGCCCCCATGTGGCTGTCGTTACGATGGTCCGGCTCGAGCATGTTGCGAGTTTCCGCACCCTGGAGAACGTTGCCAGCGAAAAGCGGGCGCTGATCGAGGCGCTGGAGCCGAGCGGGCTTGCCATTCTCAACGCCGACGATCCGCATGTGCTCGCAATGGCGTCCGGCGCGGGCCGCGTCGTCACATTCGGCACATCGGAAGCCGCGGACTATCGCGTCACGAACATCCATGCTGCCTATCCGGAACTGCTGCGATTCTCGCTCCGCTGGGGTGGCGGCGTTCTGGATCTCGAAACGCTATTCCCGGGCGACCATTTCTGGTTGCCGGCAACTGCCGCCGTCGTCACGGCCCTCGAACTCGGCGTTCCGCCGGAGAAGGTGGCGGCAAGGGTAGCGACGTTCCACCCGTTGGCAAATCGCTGCGATGTCGTGGTTGCCGAAGATGGCCCGCAATTCATCGTCGACAGCGCAAAGTCGCCTTGGCACTCGGTCAATCTTGCCATCGACATGGTGGCCAGGGCCAAGGTAGCGCGCAAACGTATCGTCCTCGGCCAGATCTCAGACTACGCGGGCTCGACCCGAAAATACGCCAGTGCCTACAAAATGGCGCGGGAAATCGCCGATCAGGTGATCTACACCGGGGACAATGCGCATCGCTCGAGAGCCAGTGAGAACGATCGTGACAGCGGCCGGTTTGCCGAACTGCGTACGCCGAAAGAAGTCTCGGACCACGTCAGGCAGACGGCTGTGCCGGGGGAACTGATACTTTTGAAAAGTTCGCCCA
The DNA here is from genome assembly GCF_053714375.1 of Mesorhizobium sp. ArgA1. Taxonomy (NCBI): domain Bacteria; kingdom Pseudomonadati; phylum Pseudomonadota; class Alphaproteobacteria; order Hyphomicrobiales; family Phyllobacteriaceae; genus Mesorhizobium; species Mesorhizobium sp. ArgA1. The sequence goes on along the minus strand of NZ_JBSKBQ010000017.1, from coordinate 72,389 downwards.
AGCTTCACCTGGAGCGTATCGCGCTGGCTTGGACCCACGATGTTAAATGCTGGATACCGGACTGCGGCAAGAACGAGGGATGCAGGCAGTGCGGCCTGTTCGAAGTGCCGTTCGAGGAGCATCGCGACCATGTCAGGCAGGTAAAGCATGCCAGACGGCGACGGCGTTTGTTGCGGCTCATCGGCCGGTGAGTCGCAACCGTGCCTTCAAGCCCCGGTCTTGATGTAGCTCTTGTAAATCCAGCCGCGCTTGCCGTTGTAGACGATTTGGCACCATTTCTTGCAACTCACCACCTGCACCGATGACTTGGCGGGCACGGTTCCCATGGCGGCGGCATTCTTCTTCGGACCGGTGCGCATTGTCACTGTCCTGAGTATGCGTCCGGTGGCATCGGCAGCAGCCACCTTCTGTGGTTGGGCCTCGGCCTGGGCATCATCCGCTGCCGGGGAAGATTGCGCATCCGGCAGTTGCGGTTTCGGTGTCGGGATAGCGGCGGTTTCCGCGCCGTCGGTGTGACCGTCCTTCGCAGCGGCGTCTGGTGCGGCAACCTTGGACAACTGCGTCGTGGCATCGCTCTGCGCCGACGGTTCCTCGTAAGCTGCCGCGTCTGATGGTTTGGCGGCTGCCTGCTCGGTCGCGGCCTGATCGGACGGCGTGGCTTCAGCGTCGCTGTTCGATTGCGGCACAGTCCAGCGCGGATCGTTGGCCGCCAGCGCCGGTATAGCGGCCGCCGCAGCAGCCACCGTCGGCGAAACCGCATCGCCCTTGCGTGCGGCCTGCGGCGCCGCTGCCGCGGCAACTGTGGCCGCAGGGGTGACCGGGGCGATCTTGGTTGTCTTGACCGGGACGGTTGGAACGCTCTGCTGCGAAAGAGGCTGTGTGCTGGCGCTCGCCTGCCGATCGTTGGCCGGCAACGCCAGCCAAAGCGCGATACCTGCCACGCCAAGCAGCGCTGCGGTACCGACCGCGGCGATCACCAGATGCGAATTCGTGCGCACCCCCTGCCAGAAGGAGGGCCGCATATCGTAACCGAACTGCATGGCAAAGCGCCGTCGTTCCGGCGCACCGAAACTGAAGGGCTCGTTCACGTTTGCCACCTCCAACATGCGGCCGATGTTCTTTCGATCAGCGCCGGAAGGCCGGCATTCGATCGGCATCGGTCCCAAAAACAAGCGGGCGGGCCCGCAAAAGTCCCCGTTCAATCACCCAGAACCGGCACCTTTTACCCGCGATTGTGGCATCAGTGCGCCCCAACCATGGATTCTGCACCCTTGTTAAGGATTCTGCAATGTGTCGCTCAAGCAACGAATATTACAGACGGAATCGCTTGTTACTCTAGATTCGATCGCGCAGCGCAAACCAGTTGAGCGCCAGGAACAGCAGCGGCGTGCGAAAGCGTCGGCCGCCGGGGAAGGCCGGGATGTTCAAATCCTCGATCAGCTTGAGCCGATCGCGGTTGCCGGCGACGGTTTCGGCATAGAGTTTGCCGAAGAAGTTCGACAGCATGACGCCGTGACCGGAATAGCCGCCGGCCGAGATCACATTGGGCATTACCTCGCGCACGAATGGTTTGCGCGGCACGGTGATGCCGACATAGCCGCCCCAGCCATGCGTGATCTCGACATCCTTCAAGTCGGGATAAAGTTCGGAGATCTGCCGGCGGATATGAATGTGGATGTCCTTCGGGTCGTTGACGCCATAGATCTCGCGCCCGCCGAACAGCAGCCTTCCATCCCTGGATTTGCGGAAATAGCGCACGACGAAACGCGAATCGTCGACCGCCTCGCCGCCCGGCAGCACTTTCGAGGCCGCCCCGAGTGGAACGGTGGCACCGATGAACGACCCTATCGGCATGATGTGCGCGGCACTCACCGGCTCGAGGGTGCCGCCATAGGCGTTGACGCCGATCAGGCATTTCTGCGCGGTGATGGTACCCCTCGGCGTCGTGACCCTGACCTTGCCGCCGCCGGACGTTATGCCGGTCGACGGCGTCTGCTCGAACAGATGGGCGCCGGCCGCGGCCGCGACCTTCGCCGTGCCGATCACCAGCTTCATCGGGTGTATATGCCCGGTGCCGGTGTCGCGGGTGCCGCCGAAGTAGCGCGTGGAGCCTAGCCGCTCGGCCGTTTCCCTGGCATCCATGAAGGCGATGTGCGGATAGTTGAAGCGGCCCGCCATGATCTCGGCATGCGCCTTGTAGTCGTCGACATAGCGCGGCTTGTGCGCCACCGACAGCTGGCCCGGCATGTAGTCGATATCGATCTGGTTGACGGCCGCGAATTCCAGCAGATGCGCCTTGGCTTCCTCGGCGAGATCGAACAACGCCTTGGCGCGGGAGAAGCCGTATTCGGCCTGCATCTCCTCGGCCCAGGCGCGCTGGCCGGTGCCGAACTGGCCGCCATTGCGCCCGGAAGCGCCGTCGCCGAAGCGGTGTGCCTCGATCAGAACGACGTCTACGCCGGCCTTGGCCAGATGCGCCGCCGCTGAAAGACCGGTGAAGCCGCCGCCGACGATGACAACGTCGCAGCTACGGTCGCCGTCTAGGGCGGGGTACTCAGGGCGTGGCCCGGCTGTGTCTTCGTACCAGGAGCGGCCGGGGGAGATTGGGGATTGGTAAGGCATGATGCTCGATTGGCAGTAGGGCAGTAGGGCAGTAGGGCAGTAGGGCAGTAGGGCAGTAGGGCAGTAGGGCAGTAGGGCAGTAGGGCAGTAGGGCAGCTATTCCGGAGATAGTTTGCGGATAAGAAGTCGCAATAGGGTGCCAACGCTCTCGCTGTTGGTCATCAGGGACTCGACGGCTTCCTTCGACGCGATCCCGGCGCGCTGCGCAATCATAAGATGTGTTTCCAATTCCTTGAGCGACCCCTGGGCTATCCTGAGAAATTGCTGATACGAGGCTCGGCTTTCGCGGCCGTAGCCTTCGGCGATGTTGGCAGGAACTGAGGTGGCCGCACGGCGAGTCTGGCTTGTCAGTCCGTAGAGTTCATCTTTCGGCCAGGCTCTTGTTGCTTCGTAAACCGAAACCGCCAGATCCATTGCTTGCTGCCAGACGATCAGATCTCTGTACGACTGGATTTTCGCCATCGCCGGCTATCCCTACTGCCCTACTGCCCTACTGCCTTACTCCCTTCCCCTATACGTTGAGCAGCAGATACTCCCGCTCCCATGGGCTGATCACTTCCATGAAGGTCTCGAACTCCGCCCGCTTGATCGCCGCATAGGTGGCGGCGAAGGACTTGCCCAGCAGGGCGCAGAGTTCCTCATCGCCCTCGAACAGGTCGACGGCCTCGAGCAGGCCGCGCGGCAGGTCGATCTCGTCTGCGTTGGCGGTGGTCAGCACCGGAGGCTCGGCTTTGACCTTGCTGGTCATGCCGATCAGCCCGCAGGCAAGCGACGCCGCCAGTGCCAGATAGGGATTCGCGTCGGAAGACGGGATGCGGTTTTCGACGCGCCGCGCCGCCGGGTCCGAGCGCGGCACGCGGAACGCCGTGGTGCGGTTGTCATAGCCCCATTTGTTGTTGACCGGCGCCGAGGCCGATTGCGTCAGCCGGCGGTAGGAATTGACGTAGGGCGCAAACATCACCAGCGCATTCGGCACATGCTTCTGCATGCCGCCGATGAAGTGGAAGAACTCGTCGGTTTCCGAGCCGTCTTCGGCCGAAAAGATGTTCTGTCCGGTCTTCTTGTCGATGATGGACTGGTGGATGTGCATGGCCGAGCCAGGCTGGCCCTGGATCGGCTTGGCCATGAAGGTGGCGTAGATTTCGTGCTTGAGCGCTGCCTCTCGGATGGTGCGCTTGAACATGAACACCTGGTCGGCAAGCTCGATCGGGTCGCCGTGGCGCAAATTGATCTCGAGTTGGCCGGCGCCCTCCTCGTGGATCAGCGTGTCGATCTCCAGGCCCTGGCTTTCGGAGAAATGGTAGATGTCGTCGATCAGTTCGTCGAACTCGTTGACGCCGGCGATCGAATAGCCGGCGCCGCCGCCGATCGCCCGCCCCGAACGCCCAACCGGCGGCGTTAGCGGGTAGTCAGGATCGGGGTTCTTGCGCACCAGGTAGAATTCGATCTCGGGCGCCACCACAGGCTTCAGCCCACGCTTGTCATAGGCAGCCAGCACACGCTTCAGCACATTGCGCGGCGTGAACTCCACAGAGCGGCCGTCCTGGTGGACGAGGTCGCAGATGACGGCTGCTGTCGGGTCTTCTTCCCACGGCACCACGGTCAGGGTCGACAGATCCGGCATCAGCTTCAGGTCGCCATCGTCCTCCGGATAGTGGAAACCGTTGCCATCCTCGGGATAGCCGCCTGAAATCGTCGTCATGAACACCGCCGAAGGCAGCGCCAGCGAGGTGTTGGAGGTGAATTTCTTCGACGGCATCATTTTGCCGCGGGCAACACCCGCCTGGTCGGGTGTGATGCATTCTATGTCTTCGATGCCGCGCCATTCCAGCCAGGCGCTGACTTCCTTCCAGTTCTTCACGCCGCGTTGATTTTTCACGAAGGCAGGCGTGCGGACGCGTCCTCCGCGGTTCGACGGACGGACTTCCTTTTTCGCAGGCGGCATCATTCACCAGTTTGGGTTGCGGATTGCGCAGTATAGCCGTGGCCGGCGATGGAAGGGAAGGGGAGGCCGCCCGATAGGCTGTGCCAGCAACGGGACAGACTTCGGCTAGAAGGGTTTGCCGAGCAGCGCGTTCGTATCCAGCCATCGATGCAAAGCGCCGGCATAGAGCCTGCGCCATCCGGTCTGCGGTGCGGTCAGAAACCAGGATTGACGCAAATCCCAACTGTCGCCGCACAAATCTCTGAGCCGGGTGTTGATGATGCCTTTGCCGGACAGCGGATAGACGGAGAATTCCGAAAAGAAGATGACGCCGTTGAGGTCGTAGAAATCGCAACGCATGTGATCGAATGGCGCTGTCAGTTTCTCTGCGATCTCAAGCATGCGCGGGAAAGATGGTGGCAGATCAATCTTCACCCATTGCGGACCGCTTCCACGCGGCGGTGGCGCGTAGTTGCCCTCACGGTCGAAATGGCATTTTTGTTCGTTGCCGAGCTCGTCGCGACGTGCCGCATAGACATAGGCTGTCGTCCCGTTGGAGACGTGGAACTTGTACTCCAGGCGGATCGGCTCACCGTTCTCGAGCAGCATCTCCTCCACAAGGATGCGCCTGATGGCGTCCCTGTAGCCCCATTCGCCGAATTTCCTGCCATAGCGACGGCGCATCCACCGAGCTGTACGCCGGCGCAGCGTGGCTTTGTTCACCCGACCGTTGTGAATCATCATGTTCCAGCGGCAGCCATGATTGGCCTTCACCACGACATTGCCGGCAAGCAACTCCGCCGGAATCTTTGTAGCGTCGTCCCCGGACCACAGGACTTCGGCAGTCTTGAGTTCTGGACAGGTGGACAAAGCGTAGGTTTTCGAGGCGAGCTTGTCGCAAGCCGTCGTGAAAAACGGATTGTGGTCGAAAAGCTTTCGCCACAGAAACTTGTCCGCATAGGAAGCGGGTCTCGCCGGATCCGGCAGCACTCCGCTATGGTCGAATGTGCGTTTGCAAATGATGGGGTGGCGCACAAGGCACCATGCCCTTGCCAGGGCGAGGATCGCACGGTCGCTCGTTCCAAGAGCCGACACGATCAGCCCATCTGCCGGGTCGAAGATGAACCGCCTCGTCGGGTTACGAACACATCTCTGGTCATGTTTCGCGAAATGCTCGTGCGGCCGATGACCTCAAGCCGCGGGTCAAGTGTGCGTTCCGCATTTTCAGCCCAAAGCCTGCCTAGCGAAACAGGCTCCCACAAAACGATCTGCACATTGTCGGGCGCGGTATCGGCGATGCGGGACACCACGGCTGCCTTGGGCGAAACCATACTGGCGACATAGACGACCTGGGCTTCGCCATAATCATAATCGCACCCGTCGCAAAGCTCGGCCCGCATTCGCGCATAGCCGAGCTTGGCCGCGAGCCTGTTTGCGGTTTCGACGGCTTGGGGAACGATGTCGAGGCCGATGATCTCAGGGACCGTTGTCTGGTCGTGAATACGGAACATGGTGAATGGCCGCCCGCCGCAGCCGACCATGACGGCGCGGCGGCAATTATCGAAATCGACATGATCGAAGACCTCGTCGAGGCGGTTATAGGCATCCTTTGATGACAGCACGCCTATGCTTGTTTTCCCCGCCGCGATCCGTCCGAACGATGCCGGACCATCCAGATCCTGATCCAGCATCTGCCTGATCTCGGCGGTGTCCTGCGCCTGCACCATCTTGCCGAATGCGGCGGTAAGCGCCGGCCGGTGCGAGAACAGTTCCGGGTGGGCGTCAAGCAGTTCCTCGCCCGCGTCGTGCCCCATTGCGATACCGAGATCTCGAATGGCATTGATGAGTTCGATTGGATTATGACCTTGTAATGACGCCAGAATCCGCTGCAGCCTATCCTTCCAGACGCTCGGTTCCGTCATATTGCCCCACCCATAACTCTTGCCTTAGCTAGCAGCGCCCGGCGACAACGTCTACATCACGACATTCACCCAAACGGGCAGTCGACCATGCAACCTCTCAAACATTTGACAACCATCGGCTTCGATGCCGACGACACGCTATGGCAAAACGAGCAGTTCTTCCGCATGACCGAAAAGCGCTTTGCGGCACTGCTCGCCGACCATGGCGAGGCCGAGCACATCTCGGCGCGTCTGCTCGAAGCTGAGAAACGCAACCTTGCCATCTATGGCTTCGGCATCAAGGGATTCACCTTGTCGATGATCGAGACGGCGATCGAAGTGACCGAGGGCCGTGTACCGGCCTCGACCATCGCCGAAATCCTTGCCGCCGGCCGCGACATGCTCGGCCACCCTGTCGAGGCGCTGCCGCATGCGCGCGAGACCGTGGAAAGGCTCGCCGGCGCCTATCATCTGGTGCTGATCACCAAGGGCGATCTGTTCGACCAGGAGCGCAAGCTGGCGGCCTCCGGCCTTGGCGACCTGTTCGATGCCGTCGAGATCGTCAGCGACAAGAGCTCCGCCACCTATGCCCGGATCTTCAGTCGCCATGGCGGCAGCCCGCAGAACAGCATGATGGTCGGCAATTCGCTCAAGTCCGACGTTGTGCCGGCCATCGAGGCCGGCAGCTGGGGCGTCCACGTGCCGCACGAACTGACCTGGGTGCTGGAGCACGTCGAGCCGCCGATCGAAGCTCCCCGCTTCCGCTCGATTGCCGATCTTGGTGAACTGCCGGCTTTGATCGAAAGCATCGACAGGAAAGGTTGACCGGAACGCCGCGGTGGCGGACTGCGATCAGCCGCGCCCGAAACCGATCAGCCGGTCGATCACCGGTTGCAGCCTTTCGGTGGTAATCGGCTTGGTCACCACCACATCGATGACGCTGGACAGGCCGAGGCTTTCGGGCGTGCCGGTTCTGGTCGAAAGCAGGATCACCGAGGGCAGCGACCGCCCCGACGCTCGCCGCAAGGCGTCGATGGCCGACATCAGCGCGTCGCAGTCCTTGTTGTCGGCGCCGCCGTCGAGAACGACGGCGCCCGGAATGACCGTTCGCAACGTCTTGGTCGCCATCTCAGGCGGCTCAGAGATAGGCTTCAGCCCCGACTTCTCCACGATCTTCGACACCACCACCCGGTTGATCGGCGATTTTCCGGCCACCAGCACCCGGGAGAAATCGGTGAGCATTTCGGAATTCGCATCATCGCGTTTCGAATTCAGATGTCTGGCGGTGTCGGTCTCGCGATTCACAGGACACATGGGCGGGGCGGGCACTCGGCGCTGCTTCAATGCAGGGTTGAAATACAAGAGTCAAATGGCGCGAGATCGCGCGCCATGTCAAGCTGAAATGGCGGACTTGGGAAATATAGCCAGAAATATTAAACTCGATGCCAAGGTCTGTTTTTAAACTGTAGTTAAATGCATGCGCAAAAGCGAAAGTCACCCGCGCTGAAAACGCGCGGGTGACGTTGAAACCAGCCAGTGCACGGCCGTGTCAGAAGATTCCGCAAGCACAAAGCTTCCGTAAGGGAAGATCAACCGTGACTCTGCTGCGTGACGATGACCGGGATCAGCAGGTCGCCCCAATTGCCGTCGCCGCCATGGTGCCGGGCCGAGCGCACCAGTTCCACCGAGACGCCCGCCTCGACTGCCTTCATCACCGATTGATTGAGCCGGTGCAGGTCGTTGGCCAGCATCCGGATGGTCGCCTGCTGGTCGACGCTCATCGTCGTGGACTGCTCTTCTGCACGTTCCTTGACGCGGCTTATCGATGCCATTTTTCTTCTCCTATATCCCTTGCCCGTTCTGGGCGTTTCCTCTGTCGGTAATGCTGGTCCGGTTATTCCGCCGCCGGCTTGAACTGGGCGTGCTCGGTCGATTCATGCATGGCGGTTGTCGAAGACTGGCCGCCGCTGATTGCCATCGAGACGCCGTCAAAATAGCCGGTGCCGACCTCGCGCTGGTGCTTGGTCGCGGTGTAGCCGTGCGCTTCGGCCGCGAACTCGGCTTCCTGCAGCTCGGAATAGGCCGCCATCTGCCGTGCCTTGTAGCCGCGCGCCAGCTCGAACATGCCGAAATTGAGCTGGTGGAAACCGGCCAGCGTGATGAACTGGAACTTGTAGCCCATGGCGCCGAGTTCGCGCTGGAACTTGGCGATCGTCGCGTCGTCGAGGTTTTTCTTCCAATTGAACGACGGCGAGCAATTATAGGCGAGCAGCTTGCCCGGGTGATGCCTGCGAACGCCCTCGGCGAACTTCTTGGCCTGCGCCAGATCGGGCTTGGAGGTTTCGCACCAGATCAGGTCGGCATGCGGCGCATAGGCAACGGCGCGCGCGATGCAGGGCTCGATGCCGTTCCTCACCTGGTAGAAACCCTCGACCGTGCGGCCGGCGTCATAGTCGACAAAGGGCTGGTCGCGCTCGTCAATGTCCGAGGTCAAAAGCTTCGCCGCTTCCGCGTCGGTGCGCGCCACGACCAGCGTCGGCGTGCCCATCACGTCGGCTGCAAGGCGCGCTGCGTTGAGGTTGCGGATATGCGCAGCGGTCGGGATCAGCACCTTGCCGCCGAGATGGCCGCACTTCTTTTCCGAGGCCAGCTGATCCTCATAGTGGACGCCGGCGGCGCCCGCCTCGATGAACGCCTTCATGATCTCGAAGGCGTTGAGCGGTCCGCCGAAGCCGGCTTCGGCATCGGCGACGATCGGCGCGAACCAGGTGTCGACCGACAGGCCGTTGCCTTCCGAAGTCTCGATCTGGTCGGCGCGCTGCAGCGTGCGGTTGATGCGCTTGACCAGTTCCGGCGCCGCATTGGCGGGATAGAGCGACTGGTCCGGATACATGGCCGAAGCGGTGTTGGCGTCGGCGGCGACCTGCCAGCCCGAGAGGTAGATCGCCTTCAACCCGGCGCGCACCTGCTGCATCGCCTGGTTGCCCGACATGGCGCCGAGCGCGTTGACGAAGTCTTCATCATGGATGAGCTTCCACAGCCGGTTGGCGCCCATTTCGGCAAGGCTCTGGCGGATCTGGACCGAGCCGCGCAGCCGCTTCACGTCGTCCGGCGAATAGGGCCGTTCGATGCCGTCGAAGCGGCCTTCAGGGGCCGAGGGAACGAGATTGTAAAAATCGGTCATTGGTCACTCCAGATTAATCGATGTCGTGGTCTTGCAACGCCGCGCCATTAGGTTTTTGCGTCGCCTGTGTGTGACATCATTTACATTGCGCCGCGAAGAGAGCGAGGAAAACCGCCATTATGGGTCGAAAATAAGAGGAAATCTGTGTTGTGTTTGACTGGTTGGCGCTGTAAATTTGTCACGATTGTAAAAAGACGATGCGCCTTTCGCCGTGCGCAAGTCGTGTAAATTCCTGTCAAGGACAGCCATGGCCGATCAGAAAATTTTCGCCGGGCCGCGCATCCGCCGCATCCGTATCGCCAAGGGACTAACCCAGACGGCGATGGCCGAAGGCCTCGGCATCTCGCCCTCCTATCTCAACCTTATCGAGCGCAACCAGCGGCCTTTGACGGTGCAGCTGATCCTGAAACTGGCGTCGGTCTACAAGGTCGACCCGCATGAGCTGCAGGGCGAGGCGAGGGGATCGATCTCGGCTTTGAAGGAGGTGTTCGGCGACCCGCTGCTTTCAGGCGAATTGCCGGGCGACCAGGAGCTGATCGAGCTTGCGGAAGCCGCCCCAAACGCGTCGGCGGCGATGATTAAACTGTTTCGCGCCTATCGCGAACAGGCCGAGCGGCTGTCCGACCTCAACGAGCTGCTGGCGCGCGAGGGCCGGGCCACCGCACTTTCCGGCGCGCGGCTGCCGATCGACGAGGTGCACGAAATTTTCGAACGCCGGCCGAACCATTTTGCAGCACTCGAGGAAGAGGCCGAGGCCTTCACCTCGGTGCTTGACCCGGGCGACGATCTGTTCGGCGCGCTGAAAGCCTGGCTGAAGCGTGAATACGGTATCGTCGTCAAGGTGCTGCCGGTCGCCACCATGCCGAACTGGCGGCGTCGCTATGACCGTCATTCGCAGCGTCTTTTTCTGTCGGAGCGGCTGTCGCCATTCGACCAGTTGCGTGAGGTCGCCATGGAAGCCTGCCTGATCCGCATGACGGTCGCGGTCGCCGGCGAAATCCAGGCGCTGAAGCTCGGTACGGACGAAGCCCGCCGGCTCGCCCGCTTCGAGCTTGGCCGCTACGCCGCCCATGCCCTGATGATGCCCTACCAGGCCTTCCATGCCGCTGCCGTTCGGGCCCGCTACGACATTGACGTGTTGCGCTCGCGTTTCGGCGTCTCCTTCGAACAGGCGGCAAACCGGCTGACCATGCTGCAGCGTCCCGGCGTGTCCGGCGTGCCGTTCTTCATGCTCGAGGTCGACAATGCCGGCAACCGCTTCCGCAAGGCAGGCGGCCAGGGCTTTCCGCAGAGCCGCTTTGGCGGCGGCTGTCCGAAGCTGCCGGTCCATGCTGCCTTCGCACTGCCTGGCCAGATCCTGGTCGAGGCGGTAGAAATGCCTGACGGCGCCGAGTTCCTCTGCATCGCCCGCACACTCGAGGGGCCGCAGGGCTCGTTCTCGGAGCGCCCGCGCCGTACCGCGCTGCTGTTGGGCTGCGACATCGGCTTTCGCGACGAGATCGTCTATGGCGCGGGGCTACCGGCGTCGGCAAAGACCGGACAGGGTGCCGCCACGGCGATCGGTCCCGCTTGCCGGCTCTGCGAACGCGTCGGGTGCCTTGCCCGCGCCGAGCCGCCGGTGACCCGCCCGCTCGGCCTCGACGAGATGGTGACCGGCTTGAGCGCTTTCGACTTTCAGTGATGCTTGTCGAGGTTCGCCGGCCCTTGAAGCGGCGTTCGCACATTAGCGATGAGCAATATAGCCCCTGTCCGAACCAAGGCGATCGAAATATTGATTAAGCATCGGCGCTGCGGTATCGAAATGTGAGCTGCACGGCAGCCAAGGGGGGATGGCATATGGACAGGAAAGCTTTGTGGCTTGGCGTGGCGCTTGCCCTTTCGGCAGGGCCGGCCGGGGCGGAAAAATCCTCGGAATTCTTCAAGAACTATCAACAGTATAGTGACGACGGGAAGGCATTCCTGGACAAGATCGAGCCGAAGACCGGCGTGGTCGACCTTCCCGAAGGCATCCATCTCGATCTCAAGGACAAGTTCTATTTTTTGGACAAGAAGGACGCCACGTCTGTCCTGACCGAGGCTTGGGGCAATCCGCCTGATACCGCGAACGAAGCCCTCGGCATGATCTTTCCGGTCAATTATGAACCCATCGCCGGCAACGGTTGGGGCATCGAGCTGCGTTATGAAAAGATCGGCTATGTCGATGACGCCGATGCCGCATCCATCGACTACACCGAACTGCTGAGCAGCATGCAGGCGGACACATTGTCGGCCAACGATCAGCGGGTGAAGGACGGCTATCAGCCGATCAAGCTGGTCGGCTGGGCTTCGCCCCCTGTCTATGATTTCGTCCACAAGCGGCTGCACTGGGCAAAGGAGCTGCAATTCGGCGAGGATGCCGTCCATACGCTCAACTACGACGTGCGTTTCCTTGGCCGGGAAGGCGTCTTTGTGATGAGCTACATCGCCACGGTGGAACAATTGCCGGAGATCAAGCAGAGCCTGGATGAAGTGCTGGGCCTGGCGGACTTCAACACCGGCAAGAAATACACCGACTTCCTGCCCGGCACCGACACGGTCGCCGCTGTCGGCATTGGCGGCCTGATTGCCGGAAAGCTGGCGGCAAAGGCGGGCCTCATTGCGGTGGCGCTTATCGCTTTGAAGAAATTCGGCATTCTGCTGCTGGTTCCGCTTGCCGGTCTCTGGCGCTTCATCCGCGGCAACAAGACCACGTCATAGGCCCCCGTTTGGTGGCATTGCCGCCGACCGGCAGGTGGTGCGCCAACGGGAAAGCCGGGCTGGATCACCTTCCGGCCTTTGCCTTTGCGCTATGCGAATGCGGCACGTTTCTGTCGTCCATTGTGCATCATGCCGTCCCGAGATAGCCGACAGTCGCACCCCATGACCGATACCGCATCTTCTCCGACAACCATTTCGCAGATCGCTTCGCCACGCGACGAGCGCGTCGGCTTCCTGCTAGTCTTCCTGTCGGCGCTGATGTGGAGCTTTGGCGGCACCATCGCCCGTTTCATCGACACCGCTGACAGCTGGACGGTGGTGTTCTGGCGCTCGGTGTGGGCAGCCGCGTTCCTGATTTGCTTCATGGCCTGGCGCGACGGCTGGCGCGGCATGCTCAGATTGTTTCGCGACATGGGCCTGCCCGGCCTCGCCGTGGCGGCCTGTTTTGCCACCGCGTCGACGTGCTTCGTCGTCGCATTGGCCTACACCACTGTCGCCAACATCCTGTTGATGCAGGCCGGCGTGCCGCTGCTGGCAGCCTTGCTTGCCTGGGTGCTGTTTCGCGAACGCGTCGCCGTCGCGACCTGGGTGGCGATCGCCGCCGTCATCGCCGGCGTCGCCATCATGGTGTCGGAATCGCTCGACGGCGCCGTATCGCCGATCGGCGACGGCTTGGCACTGTTGATCGCCGTCATGTTCTCCATCGCCACCGTCATCACCCGGCGCTTCGCCCACGTGCGGATGACGCCGGCGACCTGCCTCGGCACGATGCTGGCGGCAGCGTTCGCGGCGTCGCAGGCCACGCAGTTCGCCGTGTCCAGCCACGACATGGCTTTCCTGTTTGCCTTCGGCGTCATCAATCTCGGCCTTGGCCTTGCCTTCTTCGCCACCGGCGCTCGGCTGGTCCCTGCGGCGATCGCGGCATTGCTCGGCACGTTCGAGCCGATCCTTGGCCCGATCTGGGTCTGGCTCGTCCATGGCGAAGTGCCCTCGGTGCGCACCATCATCGGCGGCGCCGTGGTGGTTGCCGCACTGCTCGTCCATATCGGGCTCGAATTCAAGCGCCAGGCCAGGCCGGCGCGGCCCGGCGTCACCGGACTGCCGTCCCCTAATTGACGCGGCCAGGCCATATTGAACGGGCTTCCCCCGCGCGGGCCATTGACAACCTTGCTACCGGGCGGGCAGGCTGGGGGCACGGCAACAACAAGACAGGCGTATCTTGCCAAGTGTCCCCGCCGGTCGGACCAAGACCGGATCATATCGTCGTATCTCTGCCCGCGCCACGGCGACAGCCTCTGACGGTGTCGGCGCGCCCGCCAGGCGGGCACACAAAGCCATCATCCGTCGCTCGTCGAACCGCCCGAATGGCGCCGGCAGTTCGCGCTTGTGGCTGTCCGGAAAGCTCAATACTCTGAAGCAAATGCCCAATCGCGCTGAACCTGCGACGAATTGGCGAAGGAACACTCATCAAAGGAGAACAGCATGATCCGCAAAGCGCTCTGGCTTTCGGCAACCTCGGCATTTCTGACGCTTTTCACCGTCGGTGGCCATGCCGAGGACCGCGTCGTCAATGTCTTCAACTGGTCGGATTACATCGACAGCTCGATCATCGACGACTTCACCAAGGAAACCGGTATCAAGGTCGTCTACGACACCTTCGATTCCAATGAAATTCTCGAAACCAAACTGCTTGCCGGCGGCAGCGGCTATGACGTCGTCGTTCCCAGCGGCAACTTCCTCGCGCGCCAGATCCAGGCTGGGGTGTTCCAGAAGCTCGACAAGTCGAAACTGCCGAACATCTCCAACATGTGGGACACGGTTTCGGAACGAACCGCCAAATACGACCCCGGCAACGAATACTCGGTCAATTACATGTGGGGTACGGTTGGTATCGGCTACAACCTCAAGAAGGTGCAGGCAGCACTTGGCACCGACAAGATCGACAGCTGGGACGTGTTCTTCAATCCCGACAGCCTGGCCAAGCTGAAGGACTGCGGCGTCTATGTGCTGGACTCGCCGGCCGACATCATCCCGGCGGCACTGAAATATCTCGGCCTCGACCCCAACAGCACCTCGCCCGACGACATCGCCAAGGCCGAGGAAACCTTGCTGAAGGTGCGGCCATATATCCGCAAATTCCATTCGTCCGAATACATCAACGCGCTCGCCAATGGCGATATCTGCCTGGCGGTCGGCTGGTCGGGTGACGTGTTCCAGGCGCGCAACCGCGCGGTCGAGGCCAAGCAGGGCGTGGAGATCGGCTATTCCGTGCCGAAGGAAGGCGCCCAGATGTGGTTCGACCAGATGGCGATCCCCGCCGATGCGCCGCATGTCGCCGAGGCACTCGAATTCCTCAACTACATGATGAAGCCGGAAGTGATCGCCAAATCGTCCAACTATGTGCTGTACGCCAACGGCAACAAGGCTTCGCAGCAGTTCGTCGACAAGGCGCTGCTGGAGGATCCGGCGGTCTATCCGGACGCCGAGACCTTGAAAAAACTCTATACGGTCCAGCCCTACGATCCCAAGACGCAGCGTCTGATCACGCGCAGCTGGACCAAGATCGTCACCGGCCAGTAAGCAATGCGAAATGGCCCCGGCAGTCACCTGCCGGGGCCATTCTTCTGGGGCAAGAAGCAAAAAAACAGGACGGAGTGGGACATGAAATCGCTTGGCAGCATCCGCAGGGATTTCGCGCCATGGAACGACCCGAACGCCAAGCCGTACATCCAATTCGAAAACGTCACCAAGAAGTTCGGTGACTTCACCGCCGTCAACAATCTGTCGCTGACCATTTTCGAGCGCGAGTTCTTTGCCCTGCTCGGCGCGTCGGGCTGCGGAAAATCCACTCTGCTGCGGATGCTCGCCGGCTTCGAGGAGCCAACCGCCGGCCGCATCCTTCTCGACGGCCAGGACCTGCGCGGCATCCCGCCCTACCGCCGCCCGGTCAACATGATGTTTCAGTCCTATGCGCTGTTCCCGCATATGACGGTGGAAAAGAACATTGCCTTCGGCCTCAAGCAGGAAGGCATGCCGGCGCCGGACATCGAAAAACGCGTCGCCGAGATGCTGAAGCTGGTCAAGCTCGAGCAGTTCGCCAAGCGCAAGCCGCACCAATTGTCCGGCGGCCAGCGCCAGCGCGTCGCGCTCGCCCGCTCGGTTGCCAAGCGGCCGAAAGTGTTGCTGCTCGACGAGCCGCTCGGCGCGCTCGACAAGAAGCTGCGCGAGGAAACGCAGTTCGAGCTGATGGATATGCAGCAGACGCTGGGGCTCACCTTTGTCGTCGTTACCCACGACCAGGAGGAGGCCATGACCATGGCCGACCGCATCGCCATCCTTGAAAAGGGCGAGGTGATGCAGGTCGCCACGCCCGCCGAAGTCTATGAGGCGCCTAGCTCGCGCTTCGTCGCGCACTTTGTTGGCAATGTGAACATGTTCGAAGGCAAGGTCGCCGAGCGGGCGGCAAACACCACGCGTATCACCGGCGCGACAGGCGCCCAGATCGTCGTCGAAAACAGCACCGATTCAAAGGCCGGTTCCGACATCGTCTTCGCCATCAGGCCGGAGAAGATCAAGGTAACGTCGAAGAAGCCGGCGGACGCCGTCAATGCGCTAGAGGGCGAAGTCTACGACGTCGCCTATCTCGGCGACATGACCGTCTACCACGTCAGGCTGGATGACGGGCAGATCATCAGGGCAAGCGCACTCAATGCGGCGCGCGTCACCGAGGATCCGCTGACCTGGAACGACCGCGCCTGGGTCTCCTTCCGGCCCGACGCCGGCGTTGTCCTGACGCGGTAGGTGGCGGCTATGTCCAACATCGCCATCACCGACGCCGGCCCATCGACAGCGGCCAAACCATTGCTGACGCGGCTCGGCGCCGGCTTCCTCAGCCGGCTCGTCATCATCGTTCCCTATCTCTGGCTGCTGTTCTTCTTCCTCATCCCGTTCATCATCGTCTTCAAGATTTCGCTGTCGCAGTCGGCGATCTCCATGCCGCCCTACACGCCGGTGCTCGATTTCACGGACGGCATTTCCGGTTTCTTCGCCGGCTTCCGCGAACTCAGCTTCGACAATTATGTCTGGCTGACGCAGGACGCGCTTTACTTCAAAGCCTACGTGACCAGCGTCATTATCGCGGCGATCTCGACGGTCCTGACCTTGATCGTCGGCTTCCCCATCGCCTACGGCATGGCGCGCGCGCCGGCGACGATCCGCCCGACCTTGCTGATGCTGGTGATCCTGCCGTTCTGGACCTCCTTCCTGATCCGCGTCTATGCCTGGATCGGCATCCTCAAGCCCGAGGGGCTGCTCAATCAGCTGCTGCTGTCACTGCACATCATCAATCAGCCGCTGATTATCCTCAACACCTACACGGCGATCTTCATCGGCATCGTCTATTCCTACCTGCCATTCATGGTGCTGCCGCTCTATTCGTCGCTGGAAAAGATGGATTATTCGCTGATCGAGGCGGCCAAGGATCTTGGCTGCCCGCCGACCGCCGCCTTCTGGAAGATCACCTTCCCGCTGTCGCTGCCAGGCGTCATTGCCGGCTGCCTGCTGGTGTTCATCCCGGCGGTCGGCGAGTTCGTCATTCCCGACCTGCTCGGCGGCTCGCAGACGCTGATGATCGGCAAGACCTTGTGGAACGAGTTTTTCGCCAACCGTGACTGGCCAGTGTCGTCGGCCGTCGCCGTTATCCTGCTGCTGCTCTTGATCGTGCCGATCATGCTGTTCCAGCAGGCCCAGGCACGCGCCCAGGAGCAGGACAAATGAACCCCACCTGGAGCCGCTTCAACGTCACGTCGGTCGTGCTGGGCTTTGCCTTCCTCTATCTGCCGATCGTGCTGCTCGTCGTCTTCTCGTTCAACGAATCCAAGCTGGTCACGGTCTGGGGTGGCTTCTCGACCAAATGGTATGTCTCGCTGTTCCACAATCAGGGCCTGATGGACGCCACCTGGGTGACCGCGCGTGTCGGTGTCATTTCGGCGACGGTAGCGACCGTGCTCGGCACGCTGGCGGCCCTCACCTTGACCCGCTACACCCGCTTCCGCGGCCGCATCCTGTTTTCCGGCATGGTGTTTGCGCCGCTGGTCATGCCGGAAGTCATCACCGGCCTTTCGCTGCTTTTGCTCTTCGTCGCCGTCGGTCTCGATCGCGGGTTCCTCACCGTCACGCTTGCCCACATCACGCTGACCATGTGCTTCGTCGCCGTCGTCGTGCAGTCGCGCCTGGTCTCGTTCGACCGGTCGCTGGAAGAGGCCGCGATGGATCTCGGCGCAACACCGGTGAAGACCTTCCTCCAGATCACGCTGCCGGTCATCATGCCGGCCATCGTGTCCGGCTGGATGCTGGCCTTTACGCTGTCGCTCGACGATCTGGTCATCGCCAGTTTCACCTCTGGCCCCGGCGCCACCACGCTGCCGATGAAGATCTACAGCCAGGTTCGTCTCGGCGTGACGCCGGAAATCAACGCCGCCTGCACCATACTGATCGCGGTCGTGGCGGTAGGCGTCATCATCGCCTCGGTCGCCAACAAGCGGCGCGAGGTGCAGCGTCAGCTCGACGAGCAGGCCGCGCAGCGCGGTTGATCCAGAGCAATTCCGTTCGGAGTTGCGTCAAACAAATAGAGCACGGCAGCCCCAGGGGAGGGGCTGTCTATTCGCCTGAAATGCCGCGGCTGATCGGCGAGATGAACGGCGTGCTCCAGGTGCCGCCGACGAAGAAGGACGACTGGTTGGGCCCCTGCTGGCCAATGGCGGGTGCCGCCGCCGGATCGGCCTGGGTAACGCCGCCCGACAGAGCCAGCCCGCGTCCGCCATAGGACGCGATGCCGGACAGCCAGACCTTGTATTTCGCCGAATTGGCCTCGGCCTTGTCCAACCGCGCCACGCCCTTCGTGATGGTGGCCTTGAGCTCGGCGCCGTCTATCGGCAGCGTCCCGTCCGAGACATCGTCGAGCGCGAAGAAGCCGCCCTGTTCGGTGTGTTTCAGAAACGCCGGCAAATTGAGCCCGCTCAGCGCGCCCGGCCCAAACGTAGCCGAGACCGAGCCGTCGGCGTTCTCGAAGATCGAGTCCCAGGATTTGCCAGGCCCTTTGAGAATGACCGAGACCGTGCCGGTGCTGGCCGGCACCAGCCGTGTCATTCCGGCCGCGCTGCCAAAAGCGCCGCCGTCTATATCGGAGGCGAGCAGCCGGATCTCGACCTGCGAACCCTCTGGCTTGCGGTCGAAACGCAGGCTGCCCTGGATGTTGCCACCAAAGGCCGACGCATCGGAGATATCGAAGACGGCAAGACCGTTCTTGACCTGCGCGGTGGCGGCGACGTCGGCGAGCTGGATCGCGCCGGCCGAGGCATGCGCCGCCGATAGCCTCAGATCAAGATTTACGCGGTCGGCAAAGCTGGTGTCGATCTCGCCGGGCCCGGTTTCGCCGGTCGGCGCCAGCGGCGTGAAGGCCGAGAACAGCGACCTGAGGTCGAGCGTGTCGAAGGCAAGCGTGCCCGACATCACCGGCAGGGCGTCGCCTAACGAGAAGTCCAGCGCACCCATTCCCGGGTTATTGTCGAGCGCAACCGCGGTGTTTTCGAATTTCACGCGGCCGGCGGTCGCCGTGATCTTGCTCGAAATCGAGACCGAACCGATCGCCGTACCAGGGGCAATGCCGGCCTGCAACCATTCCAGCACGCGCCTGAGCGAGGGCGCGGCGAATTTCGCCTGGCCGTCGAAATAGGCGTTTTGCGACATGCCGGCCGTGCCGTCGAACGAGAAGCTGGCCGGCGCAGCCTTAAGCGAAAAGGTGATTGGCGCAGCACCGCCGGCAAACAAAACCAGCGGATTGGCCGAGGACGCATCGACGGTTACACTCTCGCCGCGCCAGATGCCGGTCGCCGACAAGGTCGCGTTGCTGTTCATCGCTGCCCAGTTCGCCTGGCCGGACAGGCTTGTGAGCAATTCGACGTCCTTGCTGCCGATGGAAGCGACCATGCGGCCGTCCCTGAACTCCACCGTACCGAACGGATCGGTCGGCAGCTTGCTCAGATCGGGCTTGGACGGATCCGCACCGACCACGCCGCGCGCCGTGTCGATCGAGCGCGTGATGCGTCCTCCCGTCGGTACGGCGGGCAGAAACATGCCGTTTGCGGTGCGCTGAACCCGGATCGTCGGCCGCACCAGCCGCGCCGTCGAAAACACCACATCGCCCTGCAGCGCGGCCATGGCTGAAAGGTCGACCTCGACCCGTTCGGCTTCGATCACCGGCGGCGCGTCGGTCTCTGTCCACTGAGACAGCGTGACGTCGCTCAATATGGCGCGGAACTTCGGCCACACCTCGATGCGCGGCGAACCGTCAATGGTGACCCTGAAACCGCTCCATGCGCTCATCTCCCAGGCGATGCGGTCGCGCACGATCCGGGTCGAGGCAATCAGCGGCAGAGCGGCGACGACCAGCGCGATGACGAGCACGGCAACGCCGATCGCCCATATTCCGCGCCGGATCAAAGGTGATGGCATATCGCCCCGTATGCTTTCATTCCGCCAAAAATCGTCCGACGGGTGTAACCCAGCGCTGACGCATTTCAAGTCTTTATGGCTCGGCGATGGCAATTGCGCACATGTGACCGAGTTTAGCTGAACAAAATCTTGCTCTGCCGCAGGGCGATAGGCATAAGCGATGCAGCTTCAGCCTGCTACGAGGCGCGGCGTTTTTGGGACAGCGGCGCCTGTAAAGCTGGGGCTAAAGCATGTCGCCCGGAAGTGTGCAGCGGTTCCGGGGCAACGACATGCATAGAAACAAAAGCATATCAGTCTTGCGACGCGACGGGCTTCAAGGAGGATCGATCATGGCTGCCGAAGCACCGCTCTGGACCCCGACGCAAGACCAGATTGACGCAGCGCCCTTGACTGCTTTCATGAAGGCCGTGGCAGCCAAAACCGGCACATCCTTCGCCTCTTACGCCGAACTGCACCGCTGGTCGGTCGAGGATCGCGAAGGCTTCTGGAGCCTGCTGTGGGACTTTTGCGGCATTGTCGGCGACAAGGGCGAGACGGTGCTCGTCGACGGCGACAAGATGCCAGGCGCCGCCTTCTTCCCCGATGCGACGCTGAATTTCGCCGAGAACCTGCTGAAAAAAACCGGTTCAGGTGACGCCATCGTCTTTCGCGGCGAGGACAAGATCGAGCGGCGGCTGTCGTGGAACGAACTGCACCAGCTGACCTCGCGCTTGCAGCAGCTTTTCCTGTCGCTCAAGGTGAAGAAAGGCGACCGCATCGCGGCGATGATGCCCAATATGCCGGAAACCGTTGCCGCCATGCTGGCGGCTGCCTCGATCGGCGCAGTCTGGTCGTCCTGCTCTCCTGATTTTGGCGAACAGGGCGTGCTTGACCGTTTCGGCCAGATCGAACCGGTCATCTTCATCGCGCCGGACGGCTATTGGTACAATGGCAAGGCGATCGAGGTCGCCGACAAGATCGCTGCCGTTGCCGGGAAACTCGAAACCGTCGGCAAGGTGCTGATCGTCGATTATCTCGGCACGTCGCGCGACATCGCAGGGATCATCGACAAGGCCGTCGCGCTCGAAGAGGCGCTGTCACCTTTTGCCGCCAAGCCTGTCACCTTCGAGCGGCTGCCGTTCTCTCATCCCCTGTATATCCTGTTTTCGTCAGGCACCACCGGCATCCCCAAATGTATCGTCCATTCGGCCGGCGGAACGCTGATCCAGCATGTCAAGGAACACCGGCTGCATGCCGGATTGCTCGAAGGCGACCGCTTCTTCTACTTCACCACCTGCGGCTGGATGATGTGGAACTGGCTGGTGTTGGGCCTGGCTTCGGGAGCGACGCTGCTGCTTTATGACGGCTCGCCCTTTTACCCCGACGGCAATGTGCTCTTCACCTTGGCCGATGCCGAGAAGATGACCTTCTTCGGCACCTCGGCAAAATTCATCGATTCCGTGCGCAAGGCCGGGCTGAAGCCGATCCGCAGCCATGATCTGTCGAGCGTACGGGCGATTTCCTCCACCGGCTCGCCGCTTTCGCCCGAGGATTTCCGCTTCGTCTATGAGGGCATCAAGAGCGACGTCCATCTGGCCTCGGTCTCGGGCGGCACCGACATCGTCTCCTGCTTCGTGCTCGGCGTGCCGACGCAAGCTGTCTGGACCGGCGAGATCCAAGGGCCCGGCCTCGGCCTTGCCGTCGATGTCTGGGATGATGACGGCAGGCCGATCCGCGGTGAGAAGGGCGAACTGGTCTGCACCAAGGCGTTTCCGTCGATGCCGATCGGTTTCTGGAACGATCCCGAGGCCAAGAAATACCAGGCGGCCTATTTCGAACGCTTCGACAATGTCTGGTGCCATGGCGATTTCGCCGAATGGACGGCGCATGGCGGCATGATCATCCACGGCCGCTCCGACGCGACGCTCAATCCGGGCGGTGTGCGTATCGGCACGGCGGAGATCTACAACCAGGTCGAGCAGATGCCGGAAATCCTGGAAGCGCTGTGCATCGGCCAGGATTTCGACAATGACGTACGCGTCGTGCTGTTCGTGCGGCTGGCCGCCGGCGTGACGCTGGACGAGGACCTGGAAAAGCGTATCCGGGCCAAAATCCGCACCGGCGCCAGCCCGCGTCACGTGCCGGCAAAAATCGTTGCCGTCACCGACATTCCGCGCACCAAATCCGGCAAGATCACCGAGCTTGCGGTCCGCGACGTCGTGCATGGCCGCGCCATCAAGAACAAGGAAGCGCTGGCCAATCCGGAGGCGCTGGAGTTGTTCAAGGATCTGCCGCAACTGGCGGAGTGATCGCCGCCGCTATGGTTAACGAGATATGTCGGTCGAATTTACCTAGATTTCACGAGTGGTACACATTCGTAAATTTTTTGGCCGGCCGGTAAGGAGTTGTTAAGGCCCGGCGTCGATAGTCGCACGTAACTTGAGGGAGAAATCCCGTTCCTCGTCCCCTGAGGACCAGATTCGCTCAAGCCCCCGTTGTGACAGCAAAATCCCTTTAAGGCGTCCTGTTGGACGCCTTTTCTTTTGCCGGCTCAGGATCGATCGACCCTATTCAGCCAGCACCCGCGTCGACGGGAAGGCCACCTCGACCAGTGTGCCTTCGCCCGGCGTAGAGGTGATGGTGAAGCGTGCGCGGTTGGCCTCCACCATCGCCTTAGTCAGCGGCAGGCCGAGACCGGTGCCGTCACCGCGCCCGCGCTTCAGGGCGTTGATCTGCTTGAACGGCTTCAGCGCCTGCTCGATCTCGGCATGGCTCATGCCGATGCCGGTGTCGCGCACCCGCATGACGACATCGCCGGAGGTTTCATAGGCGGTCGACACGATCACCTGGCCGCCGGCCTGCGTATAGCGGATGGCGTTGGACAGGATGTTGAGCGCGATCTGGCGCACGCTTCTGAGGTCGGCGACCACTTCCGGCAGACGCGAAGCGAAGCTGGAGCGGATGATGACGCGTTCGCGATTGGCCTGCGGCTGCATCATCGCCACCGTCTCGGCCAGCGTATCGTTGAGCGACACCGCCTCGTAGTCCATTTCTTGCTGGCCGGCCTCGATCTTCGAGATATCGAGCAAATCGTTGACGAGGTCGAGCACGTGGTTGCCCGAGCGGTTGATGTCGCGCAGGTAGTCGCGGTAGCGGTCATTGGCGACCGGGCCGAACTTCTCGTCCACCATCAGCTCGGAAAAACCGATAATGGCGTTGAGCGGGGTGCGGATCTCGTGGCTGATGCGGGCGAGGAAATCTGTCTTCTGCGAGGAGGCGCGCTCGGCCACGGCTCGCGCCTGGGTCAGGTCCTCCTCGGCCCGCTTCCACTGCGTAATGTCGCGCACCACGGCGCAGAAGCCGCTGTCGTTGGGCAGCCGGCCAATGGTCATGAACAGCGGGATGAAGCGCCCTTGTGACTCCCGCCCGATCACCTCACGGCCGTCATTCATCACGCTCGCCACGCCGGGTTCGGACAGGCCGTTGAGATAGTCGCGCGCCGCGCGCTGGCTTTCGATGGCAAACAGCGAGGCGAACGGCTTGCCGGTCACCTCGTCGCTGTCGAAGCCGAACAGCGCCTCGGCCGGCCGGCTGATCGAGCGGATGTCGCCGTCGCGGCCGATCAGCACCACGCCATCGGTCGCGGTGTCGATGATGGTGCGCATTTCGGCGATGCGCGATTTGAGCTCGGAAACGTCGGGCTGCGTCTGTTCCGCGCCTGCCATAGGCGCGACCATCGGCGCCTCGTCCTCGCCGGTGCGCCGCACCACCAGCATCAGCGCCTTGCCGGCCCGCCACGGCACCGAACGCAAAATGGCCTCGATCGGAAATTCCTGGCCCTCGCGCGTCTTCAGCCGCAGCGCGTGGTCGCTTTCATCGGCCGCCTCGGAGTAAGGGTCGGCAAACAGGGCGTCGAGGCCGCCGGCGTCGCTCAGGTCCTCGAGCGTGTCATAACCGGTCAGGCCGAGGAATTCCTCATTGGCGTAGTGAAGCTCGTCGCCCGAATGGATAAGCAACGGCACCGGCAGTTTGCCGAGGATCGACGTGTCCGGCGCTTTGTGTTCGTCTCCGGCCGAAAATGCCGAAGGCACGAACCCCTCAAGTTTCAGCGGTGGCACCTTCAGGCGCGGCGGTTCTGCCGGCACTGCGTCTGCATCGCCGGCCTTGTCCCCGTCCTCCGCGGCCGAACCGGTCGTCTCGTCGGCCGTGGCCCAATCCTCATTGTCCTCGGCATCGCGGAAATCGGCCGACGTCATGCTGTCGTCTTCACCGGCATCGGCCGGCGTCTCGGCAACGGCCGGCTGTGCCTCTACGGCCTGGACGATCTCCTGAGCTTTCGTCTCATCCGGTTCGGAAACCGGCGCCGGTTCCCTGTTGGAAGACGTTGCTTCGGGACTTTCTCCGGTGACGGAGCCTGGTTCGGGATCGGCATAGTCGAGTAGCGAGCGCGAGACTGTCGGCGCCTTCGCCTTGCCTGCTTCGCTGCCCGCAATGACGTCGCTCGGCCGCGCGCCGTCGAGCCGCGCCAGATCCTTTTCGTCCTCGGTATCGCTTTCCGGCGGTTCGGCCTCAGCCGCTTCGCTTTCGGTTGCGATTGCCGATGGTTCAGCCGCGGCAGCCGGGCCGGCCTCGTCCAGGCTGGAGGTCTCGGCGGGTTGCTGGGCTGGCGCGGCCGTTTCAGCCTGGACCGCCACGGCGTCATCCGGCTTGGGCTGATCTGCCATGGCGTGGTCGGGCCCGGCCTGCTCCGGCGCGACCTGACCTGGCTTGGCAGGTTCGGCCTGCTCGGTGGTCTCAGGCTGTTTCGGCGGGGGATTGTCCTTCTTCAGCCGCTCGCCGATCTCGCGGAAAGCGCTGCGCTCCAGCGTCGACAACCCCTTGTCATTGGCGGGCTGGCGATGCTCGGCCAGCCGGATGACCTTGTCGGCGAAACGTCGTTCCTGCTTCGGCACGATGGTCAGTGCGGGCACTTCGCCCTCGAACGGATCGGCCGCCTTGGGAGTTTCCGCCACGGTCTCGTCCGGGGCTGCCTCGGCTGCTACCGGTGGCGCGCCATTGGGAACCAACGCCATGCCGAGCGCTTCCGGGTCGACCACGGCATCGCTGGCGCGGGCGACGCCGAAACCGCGAAACCCTTCGAAGGCACGGCTGCGGCCGTAGACGGGGAGTGCGGCCAGATCGACCGGGATCTTCAGGTCGGTGCCGGCAACCGGCCACAGCACCGAGCGGCCCGACCAGGTGTCGCGCCGTTCGAGCAGGCCGGCGATCTCGCCCGAGGCATCGAGGCCGAACGTCGTCGCAACGTCCTTGAACCGGCGGCCGATCACGTCGGCGGCCGGCTTGCCGACAATGTCGGCGAATTCTGGCGACAGCGCGCTGAATTTACCGTCAGCGTCGGTGCGCCAGACGAAACGCAGCGGCGGCGCCGAACGGTCGATCTCGCGGGCGGCAGGAGGCTCGGTCGGTGGGGCCGCGTTAGCGGGCAGGGCGGACGAGGCGGCAGCAGCGCTGTCGGGCTGCGCATTATCGGCCCCCGATTCCACCCCGGCTTGTCCAGGGCTGTCCGGCTCACTTGCCTGCGGCTCTTCGCCGGCATGGAAGTACCAATGATCATGTTGCGCTGGCGCGCTGTCGTTGGCCGCCTTCTCGCGGCCGGTCGTCTGCTCGCGATCGTCTGCCTTTGTGCCGGTTGACGTCGAAGCATCATGTTCGGTCGCAGCCGGAACTGTCTCCACGACGTCCGGCGCGGCTGTGACTGATGCGACCTGATTCCCGCTTGCTGTGGGTTGGTCAGCTACCGCATCCGCCGTGACTGCGTCCGCTGGGGCGGCTTGCGTCGGGCCCGCGTCCTGCCCAGCTGCAACAGGCTCGGCATCCAGTTCACCGACGGGATTTTCCTCACCGAGCTGATCCTCGTCGATGACCACCAACAAATGCCTGGTATCGGTCAGGCGGGCGAAGCCGGCCGGATAGGAATTGGTGCCACCGGGGACCAGCCGCTTGACGATGCGGTCGTCCTGGCTCGCCACGTCGGCGACAAGGGCAGCCAGCGTCTCAGGCCGGATGGCGAGCCCGGCAAAACCATCCGAAGCCGCCTCGACCGTGCCGGCGGCGTCGACGAAGGCGATGAAATGGCCGTCTTCGGTAAAGCCGCTGATGGCGCGGGCCGCAATCTCGGCGGCATTGCGCGAGCCGGTCTGCGCCGCCGGCACTGCCAGCATGATAGCGCTTTCGCCGTCCGGCATCGTCACCGCGCTGGCCAGGAAGCCGGCGGCGCGGCTGGTCATGCCGGTTGCCAGCCGCACCGTGATGGCGCGGTCGCTGCCGATCTTCGGGAAGCCGGCGGTCGCCATGATCTGTCGCCTGGCGATCAGCGGCAGCTGTGCCGAAGCGCCGATGATGGTTTCGATATCGGGATAGCCGAACACCGCCGCGCCCGGCCCGTTGGCCCAGATCACCTGTTCGAGGTCAGCCGACAGGATCGCGATCGCGTCGCCGGCGGCAAAGCGCTGGCGGACCGCGTCGAGCACGGCGACATCGAGGAAAGAGTAGTTCTCGGAAGGCATGCGCTTGGCGGACCCTTTCGGTAAAACCTCTTGGCGAACCTACAAGGCGGGCAATTTGGAGTTAACGCTTTATTAATAAAAGCCCGCGCGGCGAAGGTCCACAAGCCATGGCGGAAAGCAGATGGAATCTCTGGCCTCTTGGTTAACGGCCCTTGGGTAATGCCTGGGGGTAACGTATGGGAAGAAATTTATGGTGCACTGCAACAAAGATATTGCATCGCACAAAAAAACCGCTATATTGCCATCATACATGAACGAGACGGCTTTTTGTCAAAGCCGCTACCCCGAAAGGATGGATAATGACCAAGGCCAAGACCGCTGAGACCATCGAAAACGTTGAATTCCCGAGCTTCGACGCTTCCAAGGCGACCGACCAGATCCGCGCTTTCGCCGAAAAGGGCGTTGAGCAGTCGAAGGAAGCCTACACCAAGCTGAAGACCGGCGCCGAAGAGACCCAGAAAGTTCTCGAATCGACTTTCGAGACCGCCAAGGCCGTTTCCAGCGACCTGTCGCTCAAGACGATCGCCGCTCTGCGCGCCAATGCCGAAGCCGGCTTCTCGCACCTCGAAGCCCTGATCGGCGCCAAGTCGCTGTCGGAAGTCGTCGAGCTGCAGACCGCCTTCCTGCGCAAGCGCGTCGAGACCACCGTCGAGCAGGCCAAGGACTTCCAGGCCGTTGCTTCCAAAGCTGCCGAAGACGTCTCCAAGCCGGTCAAGACCGCTTTCGAGAAGGCCCTGAAGGACATCAAGGCCGCCTAATAATTACGCACAACTCTACGATGCATCAAAACGTCGCATTTCGTCAGACAAATAGATGTGCGATAGAGTTGTTCAGTGAATACCCGGCGAGTAGAACCTCCTCCCTCTGCTCCCCGGGGTGACCAGCCAGCACCTCCTCCCGCTGGCTCGTAACAGGAAAAGGCCGGCACCTCCTCCCGCCGGCCTTTTCTTTTGCCCGCTGAAAAGCGGTGCCCGTTCGAGGAACCGGACTTTGCCTTATCAAAGGCCTTGAATTAGACTCTGATAGACCGTATTGGACGCATCGCCGAACGACAGAGCGGATCTCGGAGAATGAATTTTTCACCACGATCTGGCTCGGGCGAACGTGCCGTTGTAGCTCAGATGGTTAGAGCGCCGGATTGTGGATCCGGAGGTCGCTGGTTCGATCCCAGCCAACGGTACCACCATATCAAACAATCAGAACGTGCTCCTTGAACCCTTCCTTTCCTCCGGCTCTGTGGACCTTGGACAAGATCAGCTTGCCGGGGGAAGCCGACTCGGTTGGAATGGGAGTATGCATCCTTTGCCGGATGCAGACGTTTACGATTACCAACCGGCATAGCCGCTAGGGAATGGCAGTATGAGTGAACATGCGATCGAGTTCTTGCGCGAGTGGATTGGCGACCATTGCCAGCATTCGCCGGTAAAGACCGAAAAGCAGGCCGAAACCCTCGCCAGGGAATGTGCGGCCAAGGCGGCTGAGGCCGGTATTCCCCTGGAGGACATCCAGGAAGAAGTCGGCGACATCCAGGAACTGATCGCTTCGCGGCTCGAAGAGGCGGCCGAGGCCGATCAGGGCAAAGCGAATTCGGACAAGCCGTCCGAATGACGTCTCTTGCCCGGCCGCACGAGCCGGGCTCAGCATCTATCCAAACCGATCCTTTAGCCATGCTTTCGGCAGCGCCGGCACGAAATTGCCGTCGCGCCCGCTCATATCCTCATTGGCGACCAAGGCGTTGAGGATTGCCTCCTCCACGCCTTGCACAACGGCGTCGAAGAACGGGTCGATATCGACATCCGGGATGTAATCGGCGCTTGCCGTCTGTCCTGACGGCGCAAGTGCTGCTTGTGGATTGGCCGTCGTGAAGGCCAGGAAGATGTCGCCCGAACTGTGGTAGCCGAAGCCGCCGGTCATCGCGATGCCGAGCGGCACACGCCTTGCCAGCCGCTTCATCTGATGCGGCAGGAACGGCGCGTCGGTGGCGACGATGGCAATAATCGAGCCCTTCTCAGCGCGCTGCGTGCCTTCACGGATCGCAGGCTCCACCAGATCGGACCCGACGCGCGCGCCGCGCAGCGTGAAATTGCGCCGCTTGCCGAAATTCGCCTGCACGAACACGCCGACCGTATGCCTGATACCTTGCCATTCGACGATGCGCGACGCCGTGCCCGAGCCGGCCTTGAAGCCGAAGGCGATCATGCCGGTGCCGCCGCCGACGCTGCCTTCCTCGATCGCTCCGCCCGTAGCTCCGTCGAGCGCGGCTTCGACATGTTCGAAGCCGACATGATGGCCGTTGATGTCGTTGAGGAAGCCGTCATAGGTTTCTGCCGCCACTGGCAGGCCCCAGCCGCTGTCGAGTGCAGCCGGCAGCACGCGCTGCATCCAGCGCAGCGTGCCGTCACGGGTGACGCCGCAGGAATGCGTGTTGGTGATGGTCACCGGCAGGTTGAAGGCGCCGACCTCCTCGATAATGTGCGAGCCCGTCAGCTCGCCATTGCCGTTCTGGCTGAACACGCTGGCAAACACCGGTGTGGCGAGTTCGACCAGCGGTCGCGGCAGGATGGCGGTGACGCCGGTGCGCACCGGCCCCGTACCGACATCGAGCGGCCCATCGCCTGAGATCAGCGTCGCGTAGCCGACGCTCACACCGGGCACATCGGTGATGGCATTGAAGCGGCCCGGCATGCCGTCAAAGGCAATGCCGAAAGTGCGGGCGCGCGGTTTGCCGGCCGGCGTTTGAAGATGCGGGTCGTATCCGGTCATGCCGTCCTCCAGAGCAATCTAGGAAAATGCGAAGCGGTTTTCCGTCCGGAATGCATCAAGACAACAGATAGAGCGGTTCGTCGTTTCTGAGAAACGATGAACTGCCCTAGAATAGCGAGCCCTGATTGCCCGGTTCTTTTGGTTTGCTGGGAGCCGCCTTGGTGGCCGCGGGCTTGCTGGCAAGTGGCGAGGCCGCCGGTTTGGCGACTGCCTCCGGCTGCCCCGTACCGCCGGTCGCAACCGCATCCGTAGTGCCGTCGGCGAACTCGATTTGCAGCGCCGCTCCAGGCGCTATATCCGCCGCCAGCTTGATCACCGCGCCTTCTGCGTCTTTGACCAGCGCGAAGCCGCGCGCAAGCACCGCCTTGTGCGACAGCGTCGCCAGCAACCGGTCGGCCTGCGTCAATTGTCCGCGCAGCCGGTCCAGCCGTCGCGACACCGCCTGGTGCTGACGGCGCGTCAGTGCGGCCAGCGCGTCCGCCTGCAATTTCTGCCGCCTGGCGATCGGCGCCGGCGATAGTCTTGTCGACGTACGGGAAAAGCGCGATCGCCGTTCGCGCACGATGGCGAAGAACGCCGCCTGCGCGCGGGCAAGGTCGCGGCCGGTCAGTGTGCGTGCCTCGTTGATGCGCCGCGACAGGGTAGCCGGCGTCAGCCGCTGGCCCTGCAGCTTGGTCCGCTTGCGCTCGATGCTGACCGACAGCGCCCGGCCGAGCCGGCTGGTAGCCTCGTCCAGGCGCCGGCGCGGCAGCGCCAGCAACTGGTCGGGCGAGGGCAGTGCGCGGGCGGCTGCACGGGAGGCCTGCCGCTTGCGTTCGAAATTGCGCAAGGTGGCCGCCTTGAGCCGTGCGCCAAGACTGGCAAGCGTCGCTTCGAGGTCCGCTTTCACCGGCACCGCGATCTCCGCGGCACCCGTCGGCGTCGGCGCCCGCATGTCGGCGACGAGATCGATCAGCGTCCAGTCGGTCTCATGGCCGACGGCGGAAATAATCGGGATGCGTGAGGCTGCGACCGCGCGCGCCAGCCCTTCATCGTTGAACCCCCAGAGATCCTCGAGGCTGCCGCCGCCGCGCGCTACGATCAGAAGATCGGGCTGTGCAATGGCGCCATCCCAGGCCAGCGCGTTGAAGCCGTTGACGGCGGCGGTCACTTCCGCGCCCGCCGTCTCGCCTTGCACCCTGACCGGCCAGACCAGCACATGCAGCGGAAAGCGGTCCTTGATGCGGTGGATGATGTCGCGGATGACCGAACCCGTCGGCGAGGTGACGACGCCGATGATGCGCGGCATGAACGGCAGCCGGTGTTTGCGGCCGGTATCGAACAGGCCTTCGGCCTGCAGCCGCCGCTTGCGCTCTTCCAAGAGCGCCATCAGCGCGCCGGCGCCGGCAGGCTCGAGATTGTCGATGACGATCTGGTAGTTGGATTTGCCGGGATAGGTCGTGAGCTTGCCGGTGGCGATCACCTCCATCCCTTCCTCGGGACGAAATTTCAGCCGGCTCATCGTGCCCTTCCAGACCACGGCATCGAGCCGCGCGCGATCGTCCTTCAGCGTGAAATAGGCATGGCCGGAGGAGTGCGGCCCGCGATAGCCCGAAATTTCGCCGCGCACCCGCACATGGCCGAAGACATCCTCGACCGTGCGTTTCAGCGCGCCGGAAATCTCGCTCACCGTATATTCGGTGGCGTTGGTGCGTGATTCGGATGCCGCGTCGCTCATCGGCCGATTGGGGGACGGTTTGTCAGCCCGCGTCAAGGGCGCTGCAATAAGGCCGTTGCAATCATTGCCGGTTTCATAACGCGATCTTAAGGCGGATTTGATTGGCTCTGCGCAGGGAAAAATGGCTCACGACGCAAAAGATGGCCCAAGACGCATGAGCGCACGCGCGCACCGCAGCCCGTTGACGGTCCAGGTCACCGTGACGGTGCTGACGCTTGCCGTTTTTGCGCTGGCAATGGTCGTCGGTTTCGGCCTCTACGCCACCATGCAGGCCGACCGCGTTTCGCTCGAGCGGCAGAAGATCTTCTTCGCCAACGGCCTCCAGGATCAGATCGCAACGGTGGAGCGTGAACAGGAAAGCATCGCTGTCTGGGACGACGCCGTCACCAATGCCAAGGCCGGCAATCAGCAGTGGATGGTCGAGAACATCAGCGTCTGGATGTATTCCTATTACGGGCACAACCGGGTCTATGTGCTGGACGACGCCAACCGCCCGATCCATGCGATGCGGGAGGGGCAGGTGGTGGCGCCGGCCGCCTATGACGAGGACGAGCCCGCGCTGCGGCCGATGATCGTCAGGTTGCGCCAGCTGATCGGCGCGGCGGATGCAAACCAGGCCGGCGATCCGGCCAAACTGGTCGCCGAAGATCTGGTGTCGCTCGGGGGCAAGCCGGCCATCCTCAGTATCATGCCGCTGGTGCCGAGTTCGGACCGGCTCACCCAGGCGCCCGGCAGCGAATATCTCCATGTTTCCGTGGAGTTCATCAACGACGTCGTGATAGGCAGGATCGCTGAAAAATATCTGCTGGCGGGCGCGCATCTGCTGCCGCTGTCGCAGCCGGTCGGCTCGGCCGCCATTCCGCTGCGTGATTCGCGTGGCGTCATCCTGGGCTATATCGGCTGGGACCAGGAACGGCCCGGCCTGACGCTGGTGCGCAAGGCCGGCCCCGCATTGATCCTGGCAGCGCTGCTCGCTGCTAGCGTCCTGGCATTCCTTCTCAGGCGCCTGCGCCGGGCCTCGTCCGCGCTGCAGACCAGCCAGGACCAGGCACAATATCTCGCCTTCCACGATACGCTCACCGGCCTTCCCAACCGGGCGCTGTTCGAGGACAGGCTGCGGCGCGCCTTGCTCACCACCGGCCACGAAACCGGCAAGGTGGCGCTGCTTTACCTCGACCTCGATCGCTTCAAGCATGTCAACGACACGCTCGGTCATCCGGCCGGCGACGAGCTTGTGCGCCAGACCGCCGCCAGGCTCCAGCTCATCACCCGCGAGGTCGACACTGTGGCGCGGCTCGGCGGCGACGAATTCGCCGTCGTCCTGATCGATGTCCGCGATGTCAGAAGTGCGGAGGATGTTGCCGACAGGCTGCTGCAAAAGCTGCAGGAACCCTTCAAGCTGATGGACGATCAGGTCTTTGTCAGCGCCAGCATCGGCATCGCGCTGTCGACCGGGCCCGATGCGGAGGCCGACGACCTGTTGCGCAAGGCCGACATCGCCCTCTACGAGGCCAAGAAGAATGGCCGTAGCCGCTACCAGGTCTTCGCCGGCGATATGGACGATCTGTTGCTGCGCAAACGCAAGGTCGAAAGCGCGCTGCGCGAGGCGCTGGCTGGCGGGACCGACATCAAGCTCGCCTATCAGCCGGTTTTTGGCACTGACGGCAGAAAGATCCTCGGCGCCGAGGCCCTGATCCGCTGGGGCCACGAGGTGCATGGCGCACTGCCGGCGGCACAATTCATAGCCATCGCCGAAGAACGCGGCATGATCGGGCAACTCGGCAGATGGGTGTTGCTCGAAGCCTGCCGCTTCGCCGCCGGCTCCGCATTGCCCTGGATAGCCGTCAACGTGTCGCCGCTGCAGTTACGTGATTTCGGTTTCGCCGACGAGGTTGCCTCGATCCTTGCCGAGACCGGGCTGGCGCCGGAACGCCTGCAGATCGAAATCACCGAAAACGTGCTTCTCGAAAACAACGATGCGACCAGGACGGCGCTGGCGGCTCTGCGCCAGTCGGGCATTGGCATCGTGCTCGACGATTTCGGCACCGGCTATTCGTCTCTGAGCTATTTGCGCCGCCATGCCATCGACAAGCTCAAGATCGACCGTTCCTTTGTGCGGCTTCTCGATGGCGACGGAAGCCCGGTGGCGATCGTCAAGGCGCTGATCGACCTTGCCGTCGCGCTTGGTGTCGAAGTCACCGCGGAAGGCGTCGAAACCGAGCAGCAGAAGGCGCAGCTTGTCGGCATGGGTTGCCACCAGCTGCAGGGCTACCTTCTGTCGCCGCCGCTCGAGCCGGCGCAATTGCTGGCTTTAGCGGACCTGTCGTCAGGCGGCGATGCTGGTGAGCAGACGGCCGCCCGCGCCTGATTGTTACCAGCCCGGCAGGATCTGGTTCGGCTTGGTCCGCTTCATCTTGGCGAAGGCGAGCGCGGCGAAGTCGAAGCTGCCCGCCTCATCGCCGAGCGGCACCGAGATGTTGTCGAGGCTTTCCGAGATATGGCGGGCCAGAGCGTCGACGATCTCCGGCCGCGAGGTCTGGCCGCGCATGATGCCGATGCGGCAGTCGGGCAGCGCGCCGAAACCGTCGGCTTCGCCCAGCACCCGCATGCCGGGCCTGAGCGCACATTCCGGCAGCACCGAGATTGCCAGCCCGGACAGCACCGCAGCGGTGATGACGGTTGCCGAGAAGCTGGTGAACAGGATGCGATAGTCGCGGTTCTGCCGGTCGAGTACATCGACGGCGGCGCGCCGCCAGATGCAATTCGGCCGGCCGAAAGCCATTGGCAGGACTTCCTGTTCATGCGTGGCATGGTTGGCCGAGGTGACCCACAGAAGCGGTTCGCGGCGAACCACTTCCGACTGGCCGCGCGTGTCGTTGTGCGTCACCAGCGCCAAATCGAGATTGCCTCGCTTGATATGCTCGACCAGCCCCGGCGTCGGCTCGCAGATGACGGTCAGCTCGACACGCGGGTTGGAGCGCGTGAAGCGCGCCATGATCTCGGGCAGGAAGCGGTCGGCATAGTCGTCGGGCGTGCCGATGCGGATGGTGCCTTCGAGCCGCCGGTCATCGAAGGCGGCCAGTGTCTCGCGGTTGAGATAGAGCAGGCGCCGCGCATAGGAGAGCAGCTTGTCGCCTTCCTCGGTCAGCCTGTTGGTGCGGCCGTCCTTTTCGAACAGCGGCTTGCCGATCCGCTCTTCCAGCCGGCGCATCTGCATCGACACCGCCGACTGGGTGCGAAGCACTTCCTCGGCCGCGCGGGTGAAGCTGCCGGTATCGGCAATCGAGATGAAGGTCTGCAACTGGTCGAGATCGAGTGGCGCTTTCATCGGTCCAATCCATCACTAGCGTTGATGCTAAAGATTAGAAACATTCGTTGGATTAATCAATCGTGTCATGGCAAATTCGGATTGTCCACATGAATGCATGTGAATCGAGACCGGAACGGCGCTTCTCCAGGCGCTGTTTGCCCGGCTTCGTCCGCTCGACTCCGAAGGAGACTGACATGGCTACGTATGATTTCGCCACCGAGACCTCGCGCATAACCTCGCGTCCGGCCGTTGCGACGCGCGTGGCCAATGCTCTTCTCAACGCGTTCCAAGCCTGGAAAAATCGCCGCGCCTTCTATCGCCTTGGCGAGATGTCGGACGCCGAGCTTGCCGATATCGGCCTGACGCGCGCCGACCTCCATGTTGCCATCGATGTGCCGTTCGGCGGTGATCCGACCGTGAAGCTGCGTGCGATCGCGAGCGATCGTGTCGACACGATCGAAAATCTTGCCCGCCAGGTAGTGTGATATCAGGCGCATTGTTTCGGTGGCCGTGAACCTTTTTCAGGCTCGCGGCAACCAAGGAGTATAGCAGGCTCCCCACTCCCTGCCGGTTCCCCGCTGGCCAGCCTGCGTACTGCCCGGTCCTCCTCCAGGACCGGGCTTTTCTTTTAGGTGAGCTGAATCTCAACTCACCTCAGCGAGAAGCCTCTATCGCCGGTCCATGTCCCGCTTGAACTGGTCGAAGATCGTTTCCACGCCCTTCTGGTATTCGTCGCGCTGCTGAGCACCGGTCTCGAACATCTTGCCGAAAATATCGTCGAATGGATTCCGTGGCCTGCCGCTCGGATTGGCCTGCGGTTGCGGCGCTTGGCGCTGCTTCGCCTGGGGCTGCTGCGGCGCTGGCTGCTCGCTTGGTTGCCCACCGGGCAGGCCGAAACCACTACCACCTTGCCGCAGCATCTCCTCAAAAATCTTGCCCAGCGGGTTGTCGCCGTAGGGGCTCTGAGTCTGTTGCGGCTGCGTTGGCTGCGCCCGGCCCTGCGGCTGTTGCGCCGCGCCGCCGCCGAACATGTCCTGCAGCACCTTGCCGAGCGGATTGTCGCCATAGGGATTGGGCGCTTGCTGCGGCTGGCTTTGCGGCTGTTGCGCGCCGCCGCCGAACATGTCCTGCAGCACCTTGCCGAGCGGGTTCTCGCCGTAAGGATTGGGTGCTGGCTGCGGCGCAGGCTGCGTGCCGCCGCCGGCCTGCCGCATCATTTGCTCGATGATCTCGCCGAGCGGATTGCTGCCACCGCCGAAGCCGCCGGCGGCCTGCATCTGGTTTGTGGTCTGCTTGAACAGTCCGCCCATCATCATCGAGGCGATGGCAGGCAGCATCTGCTGCAGGACCTGCTGGCTGACGCCGGTCGCCTGCGCGGCCTGGCTGGCCACGGCGCGCGAAAGCTCCTTCGAGCCGAACAGGTGACCCAGAATGCCGTTGCCTTCATTGACGCCTTGAGGCGAGAAGGCCCTGGTCACGTCCTCGAAGTACTTGGCGTGCTGGCCGCTGGCCATCGCCGTCATGAAGGCACCGAGCCCGTAGGGGTCGGCCGTGTTGCGTTGCAGCCCTTGCGAGAAAGCGGGCAGCAGCGCGGCGACCGCCGCCTGCGTCTGCTGCATTGAGAGTCCATACTGCTGGGCGAGCGCCTGCATGCCGTTGCCGTTCTGCGCCTGTGCCAATATGTCGAACAAGGTAGGCATCGGTTTCTCCTCCGGGAAATCCTTGGGAGAACCTAGTTCGTTTCGATGTTCGATTGAAGCGGCTTTTGCCGCTCCTCAAGGCGCGCAGTTAATAGGCATATTCCATGAACACCGGCTCGATCGAACCGCCCCAGCGCGTGTGATAGGCCGACAGCATTTCCTCGGCGCTGGTGGTTCCGCGCGCCACGACTTCGTCGAGCGTGTTGAGGAACGAGGTCTCGTCATAGCCGTCGCGGTTTGTCTTGCCGCGGTTCTTCAGGCCCATGCGTGAAATGGCCATCACATCGCGGGCGATCTCACGCAGAGTCGTGTTGCGGAACGGCGCCGAAATGCCTTGCTCCGGTACCGCATTGCGCATCGCCAGCGTTTCTTCATAGGTCCAGCTCGAGGTCAGCGCTTCGGCGGCGTCAAGCGCTGCTTCGTCATAGAGCAGACCGACCCAGAAGGCCGGCAGCGCGCAGATGCGCCGCCACGGTCCGCCATCGGCGCCGCGCATTTCCAGGAAGCGCTTCAAACGCACGTCCGGAAACAGCGTCGACAGGTGGTTCGCCCAGTCGCCCATCGTCGGCAGCCCGTCGGGAATTTCATTGCGGGCGGCACCAGCCATGAACTGGCGGAAGGTGACGTGCGTCATGTCGTGATAGTGGCCGTCGCGGATGACGAAATACATCGGCACGTCGAGC
This sequence comes from Mesorhizobium sp. ArgA1, assembly GCF_053714375.1. Taxonomy (NCBI): domain Bacteria; kingdom Pseudomonadati; phylum Pseudomonadota; class Alphaproteobacteria; order Hyphomicrobiales; family Phyllobacteriaceae; genus Mesorhizobium; species Mesorhizobium sp. ArgA1. The sequence goes on along the minus strand of NZ_JBSKBQ010000017.1, from coordinate 35,792 downwards.
GCCCATTCGACATAGTCGGCAAAACCGAACTCGGGCGAGAAGCAGAATTCGAGCAGGCCCGAACGCTGGTTGTCGGTGTCGCGCCAGATGTCGCCGCGCCAGCTCTGCAGCCCGTTCGGCCGGCTGTCGGTGAAGGGCGAGTTGGCAAACAGCGCCGTCGACAGGGGCTGCAGCTTCAGCGACACCTGCATCTTGCGGCGCATGTCGGCTTCACTCTCGAAGTCGAGGTTCACCTGGATGGTGCAGGTGCGATACATCATGTCGAGACCCTTGGTGCCGACCTTGGGCATATAGCGGGTCATGATCTCGTAGCGCGACTTCGGCATTTTCGGCGTCTCGGCAAGCGACCATTTCGGGCTGCCGCCGAGGCCGAGGAAGCGAATGCCCATAGGCTCGGCGATCTCGCGCACCTGCGCCAGATGCGCATTGCCCTCACGGCAGGTCTGATGGATCGACTCCAGCGGCGCGCCGGACAGTTCGAACTGGCCGCCCGGCTCCAGCGAGATGGCGCCCTGGCCGGTCGGCTCGACCAGGCCGATGATGCGGCCATCATCGATGATCGGATCCCAGCCGAGCTTGTGCTGCATGCCTTCGAGGATGGCGCGGATCCCGCGCTCGCCGCCATAGGGCACCGGCGCGTTGCCGTCGACATAGAACGGGAACTTCTCGTGCTCGGTGCCGATCCGCCACTTGTCCCGAGGCTTGTTGCCTTCGGCCAGGTGTTCGACCAGTTCGTCTACGCCTTCGATGGGCCGGAAATCGGTTGTGTCGCGCGCCATGGGACCCCCCCACATGACCCCGAAAATCGACTTTCGATTTTCGGAAAGGATCATGTGCTCAAATCAAAATGCTACAGCGTCCTTTGCGCGTCCGAAAGGACGCGCGGCGCTGTAGTGCGGCTCTCGGAAGACCGCCGGCGCTAAGTGGACGAAATGTCAGTAGCCGATCAAGCGAAAAATCCTGAGCCACAGGTCAACAGGAATTGAACCTGGCCGCCCCGTCCGTCCCTTGCAATAGGCGAAGTCTCACCAGTCGCCGATCGTTGCCTGCATCACGGCAAGCGCCGCAACCGCCGCCGTGTCGGCGCGCAGGATACGCGGGCCGAGCGGGATGGCGGTGACGAAGGGGAGCGCCCGCAGCATCTTGCGCTCCTCATCGGAGAAGCCGCCCTCCGGCCCGACCAGCAGCCCAAGCTTCTTTTCCTTGATCGCCTGCAATGCCGGCAGCGGATTGTTGGTCGAGGCATCCTCGTCGCAGAAGATCAGCCGCCGTTGCTTGTCCCAGCCGGAGAGCAGGCGCTCGAATTTCTCGGCATCACGCACCTCCGGCACCGCCAGTATACCGCATTGCTCGGCCGCCTCGACGACGTTGGCGCGCAGGCGCTCGATGGAGGGCTTTGCCACTTGCGTGTGCTGGGTGATCACCGGCTGCAGGATGCCGGCGCCCATCTCTACCGCCTTCTGCACGAGATAGTCGAGCCGGCCCTGCTTCAGCGGCGCGAAGCAGTAGATCAGATCGGGCAGCGGCGGTTGCGGCCGCTGCGGGACCAGAACTTTCAGCCGCACCGCCCTCTTCGACCTGGCGGCGATCGCCGCCGACCACTCGCCGTCGCGGCCGTTGAAAACCAGGATCTCAGCGCCTTCTCCGAGCCGCAGCACATGCATGAGATAATGGCTCTGCTGCTGGCCGGCATCGAATTCGATATCGGCTGCGAGATCGTCCGGCACGAACAGCCGCTGCATCTTGTAATTGGCGCGCATCGCCGAGGAATGGGCGAGGCGATGTCTGGCGTCAAGTCTCGGCGGAAGGATGCCACATCGGTAGGTAGCCCTGTCGCAGCACCGAAAGGGAGGTCGCCGGTGTCAGTAGGCGCAGCTGCCGCCCGGTAACGCTGCCGAAGGCAGCTGGACCGCCATAGCCCGCGAACGACCAAGGCAGTGCCTTGCTGCCGCGCAGCGCATAGGCGGTGACGCTATCTGTGATCATTGTTCCGTCGGGCAACCCGGAAAGCTCCTCCCCGGTAACAGCCGGTGGCTTTCCCCCCGACGCCAGCCGCTCCTTGTGCAAGCGCTTGTCGACCATTGGCGCGCGCGGTTCGGTTATGCCGACGGCTTTGCCGAAGCGGCCGACAAAATCCGTGGCTCGCTCACGCCGGCAATAGAAACAAGGCCGATGCCCGGCCGCCAGCGCCGTCACCTCGTCGAGGAAGAACAGCTCGGTCCAGCCGGCTTTGCCGCCGGGCCTGTTCCTGCCCATCGGCTCGCGCCGAACGTCCCGGAATTGGCAGACGCAGATGATCCAGGCCGGCAAAGCCCAGCGCTTCTTCAGCAGCGTCTTGGTCTGCGGGTCGTGGATGATGCCGCGGTTGCCGGTAAGCAGGCCGCGCTCCGGCACGGCATGGATGGCGCCGAACGGGTCGACCCGGTTTTGCAGTGGCATAGTTCTCTCCCGAATGCGCATCTTGGCTGCAATGCTGGCGACATGATATCGCTCGTCGCGTCATTTCATGTCAGCAGGGTTTCCGTATGCGGGTGCTGGTGGTCCAGAACTACGACAACACCGGCCTCGGCCAGGTGGGCGCGGCGCTTGCCGAAGCCGGCGCCGATCTCGACCTGCGCCGGCCCTACAAGGGCGATCCGCTGCCGGACGACGCGACCGGACACGATGCCATGGTGATGCTCGGCGGTGGCCAGAACGCGCTGGCCGACGACGACTATCCCTATTTCCCCGCACTGCTCGACCTTACCCGCGATTTCGCCGCCAAGGATCGCTCGGTGCTCGGCATCTGCCTCGGCAGCCAACTGGTCGCCCGCACTTTCGGCGGCGAGAACCAGATCGGCGGCGCCTCGGAATTCGGCTGGCACAAGGTGTCGCTGACACCGGACGCCAAAACCGATCCGGTGCTCGCCGCACTTCCCCAGGACTTCCCGATCTTCGAATGGCACGACGATACCTTCGTGCTCCCTGCAAATGCGGTGCGGCTTGCCGGTAGCGAAATTGCCGAGAACCAGGCGTTTCGCATCGGCCGCGCCGTCTACGGCTTCCAGTTCCATTTCGAGGCCGACCGGCCGATGGTGAAGGACTGGAGCACATCCTTCGCACCGCTTATTGCCGAGCGCCATCCCGACTGGCATGACCGGCTTGATGGCGAAATGGCCCGCAACGGTCCCGACGCCGATGCCGCCGGCCTCGCCATTGCCCGCGCCTGGGTGGCGACGATCTGAGCCCTGGCGGAAGCCGGCCGTTGCATAATTGGCACGCGGCGGTGAATCCGCCGGGGACAACATCTTTCATCCTTGGTTTGTGGCCGAACGCTAGCCTACAAGGCGCGCGCTCTGCATCGGCAATGCAACCGCGATGAACCTTTTGTGTGATCCGCGCGACACACCGCCGATACAGAATCGACCTACAAGCGCGAAATCGTCGAAACTTTGAGACGAATTCTCCGTTTCAACGCATTGGTAACCGCCTCGTGCCCAGATGCAGGAAGCTCAACAAGAGATGACGTCCGTGAAAGCAGCGCTTCTGTCCTTTGTCATGCTGTCTGCCATCGTGCTGTGCGGTCTCGGCATTTATTCCGCCGATGCAGCCAACAACCATCAGGCCGTCGACGGCTACGGCGTCACCGCCGCGCTCCGTTAAAACGCTTTTCCCTGCACCGTCAGGATACGCTTGTCGGCGCCGTCCACGGCGAGCGCGCTGAGCATGCCTGACTGCCAGGCTAGCGTGTCGACATTGACACGGTTCGGCATCAGTTCGGCCTCCGGCACCGGCGTGTGGCCGTGCACGACCACTTTCGGGTAGAGCCCCGGATGGTTGTGGAAGACGTCACGGATCCAGACCAGATCCTGCGGGCTCTGGCTGTCCAGCGGCACATCCGGTCTGATGCCGGCATGGCAGAAGAAGAAATCGCCAAAAATCAGTGACAATTGCAGCGACCGCAGGAAGTCGACATGGGCTTGCGGCACTGCATTGACCAAGTCAGCGTGCCCGCGCCGCACTGCGTCCGCCTTGCCGAACCAGCGTGCGTCTCCAATCAGGTCAACGCCATAGGACTGTGCCGTCTGCACGCCGCCATAGCGCATGAACAACCCGTCCGGATCGGGCTCCGTGAGGAAGTCCAGGAAGCCGATGTCGTGGTTTCCGGCCAGCATAAGGTTGCGCTGATCGCGCTTTTGCGCCTCGATCAGGAAATCGATGACGTCCTTGGAGTCGGGCCCACGGTCGACATAGTCGCCGAGGTGGATGACGCGCCAGTCGGCGGTCGGCTTATATTTGAGCTCACTCTCTATGCGGCGGTGCATGGCGGCGAGCAGGTCGTGCCGGCCATGCACGTCGCCGATCGCATAAAGGCGCATGCCGTCCGGCGCGCGTGCGTCGAGATAGTGGATGCCGGTCTCGGTCAAGGCTGGCGTCGTCTCCGTGATCCCGGCAAGGCTAGGACCAATCGGTGAACAAGACCCTAGCGCCGCAACTGATCCTTGCCCAAGTCGGTCACCAGGCGCTTGCCTAACAGCGCCAGCGTGATGTCCATCTCCTTGCGGATGATTTCCAGTGCCGTTGTCACCCCTTGCTTGCCCATGGCGCCGAGGCCGTACAGGAACGGACGGCCGATATAGGTGCCCTTGGCGCCGAGGCACAGCGCCTTCAGCACGTCCTGGCCTGAGCGGATGCCGCCATCCATGTGCACCTCAATCCTGTCGCCGACGACGTCGGCGATTTCTTCCAGAGCCATGATCGACGACGATGCGCCGTCGAGCTGGCGCCCGCCATGGTTGGAGACTATGATCGCATCGGCGCCGGTCTCGACCGCCATCAGCGCGTCCTCCTTGTCGAGGATGCCCTTCAGGATCAGCTTGCCGCCCCAGCGTTCCTTGATCCAGGCGACATCCTTCCACGACAGATGCGGGTCGAACTGCTCTGTCGTCCATGATGCAAGCGAAGCGACGTCGCCAACGCCCTTGGCATGGCCGACAATGTTGCGGAAGGTGCGGCGCTTGGTTCCGGCAATGCCCATCAGCCAGCGCGGCCGCATGGCGATATTGGCAATGTTGGCCAGCGTCATCCTGGGCGGCGCCGACAGCCCGTTGCGGACATCCTTGTGGCGCTGCCCCAGGATCTGCAGGTCGAGCGTCAGCACCAGCGCCGAGCATTTCGCCGCCTTCGCCCGGTCGATCAGGTCGAGCACGAAATCCTTGTCGCGCAGCACGTAGAGCTGGAACCAGAACGGTTTGCTGGTCACCGACGCCACATCCTCGATCGAGCAGATGCTCATCGTCGACAGCGTGAACGGCACGCCGAATTCCTCCGCGGCTATCGCCGCCAGCATCTCGCCATCGGCATGCTGCATGCCGGTCAGCCCGGTTGGGGCAAGCGCCACCGGCATCGCCACCTTTTCGCCGATCATGGTCGATTCCAGCGAGCGGTTGCTCATGTCGACCAGCACACGCTGGCGGAACTTGATCTTGCCGAAATCCTCCTCATTGGCGCGGTAGGTGCTTTCGGTCCAGGCGCCGGAATCGGCATAGTCGAAGAACATCTTCGGCACCCGCCGCCGCGCAAGATCCTTGAGGTCGGCAATGGTGAGGATGTCGCTCATGGTGGTTCTCGCGGGTTCGCTAGTCTGTTGCTTTTGCGCCGTCGCCGGCGTCGGAGCGCTGCTTGAGCCTGAGTCGCGAGACGCGCTGCCAGTCGCCGCTGCGTTCGGCCTCGAGCATCGAGCGTTCGACATAGGAGATGTGGTCTATCGCCGCCTGGCGGGCAGCAGCCGGATCGCCGGCCTTCACCGCTCTGTAGATAGCCCGGTGCTGGGCCAGCAGTGCCTCGCGCGCGCCGGGCACGGTGAACACCAGCAGCCGGTTCTGGAATACGCCTTCCGACAACAGCCGGTAGCAGGAGCGCAGCGTGTGCAGGAGGATGATGTTGTGCGCGCATTCGCACACCGCATGGTGGAACTCGACGTCGATCTCCGCCTCGTCGTCGAAATTGCCGGTGCGGTGCGCATCGTCCATGCGCGCCATGATGCGGTCGAGCAGCGCAATGTCGTCTGCTGTCGCGCGCCGCGCCGAATATTCGGCCGCCACGCCTTCGATCTCGCGGCGATATTCCAGATAGTCGGTCACCGCCTTGCGGTGCATGGAGATGAGGTCGGTTACCGGCTTGGTGAACAATTGGCCGATGACATCGGCGACATGGGTGCCGCCGCCGGCTTTGGTGGTCAACAGCCCGCGCCCCTCCAGCGCCTTCAGCGCGTCGCGCAGGGTCGGCCGCGACACGTCGAACTGGCGCGCCAGTTCGCGCTCGCCGGGCAGCCGGTCGCCGGTGCGCAACACGCCTTCGAGGATCAGGTTTTCGATCTGCTGCACGACCTCGTCGGCGGTGCGCGAATGCTCGATCCTTGAGAAAATATCGCTCAACGGGGCGCCTGGGAAATCCTGCCTAGAGCATGGTGCCGAAAAGTGTGAAGCGGTTTTCGGAACGACATCATGCTCTACTTCTCGATTGAGAATGTGCGCGCAGATTAAAGCCAGTGTCGCCAACTGGTCAAATTATTTATCCAATTCGCCCGGTCGGGTCGGCTTCAGCGCCGCGCCGGCGAAATCGCTTCGGCTAAACTTTGCTGTTTACGCGCCTCATCGATTGTCTCAAGAGGACACGACAACACGAAGGGTCGAGAACAGGGGGACCAGCCGTGTCGGACGAGACGTCCAATCTCGAATTCCAGCCGCGCGCCCAGGGCAGCGTCATGGGCTTTCCCGCGCATGAGGGACGGCCCGGCGCGCTTGGCGAGGTCCATGCCCGGCCTCATCCGCTGATCGACAAGCCACGCGTGCTGGTGCAACTCGCCTTCATGACCGACGGCGGTTCCGGCGTCGATATGGCCGTGCTTTCCGAACTGTCGCGGCGCCTCGGCATCGCCGCGCCCGATCGTCATGCCCGCCACCACGCCATGAAGTGGGGCAAGGGCACGCTGCGCTGGGAGCGGCACACCGAATTTTCGACCTATCTGTGGGAAGGGCCGCTCGCCGAAAGCAGCAGGGCGCAGGAGGTCTCTCCCTTCGGCAATGGGTTTTCGCCGCCGGGAACGGTCATCTCAGGCATAAGGCTTGAAATCCGCAAGTGGACGCAGGCAAGCGAGAAGCTGATCGCCAGCTTCGACCCGACAAGCCTCTGCTATTCGCTGGTCGAGCGCGGCAACGCGGCCATCGTCACCGATTTCCGCCAGGATGGGGACGGCCTCACCCGCATCCTGGTGCTCGACCGCGGCCTGACGCCGGCGCGCACAGGCGCGCTGTCGCAGAGGCTGATCGACATCGAGACTTATCGCACGCTTGCCATGCTCGGCCTGCCGCTGGCGCTGACGCTGTCCGGGCGCGCCCGCCGCATCGAGGATCGGCTGGCGCAGACCACGCTGGAAATGAAGGTCACTGAAACGCGCGACAGCCAGACGCTGCTTGCCGACCTGACCGAGCTTGCCGCCGAACTGGAGGCCGATGCTGCCTCCAGCCTCTATCGCTTCGGCGCCAGCCGCGCCTATGACGGCATCGTTGTCGAGCGGCTGGAGGCGCTGGAGGAAGAGGCGGTGCCCGGTCACGACACCTGGGGCGGCTTCCTGCAGCGCCGCGTGGCACCCGCCATGCGTACCTGCCGTTCGGTCGAGGAGCGCCAGGCCAATCTGTCGCGAAAACTCACCCGCGCCACCACGCTGCTGCGCACCTGGGTCGATGTCGAGGTCGAAAAGCAGAACCGCGATTTGCTGGCCTCGATGAACAACCGCGCCCGCCTGCAACTGCGCCTGCAGCAGACGGTGGAAGGCCTCTCGGTCGCTGCCGTCTCCTACTATGTCGTGGGCCTCATCTCCTATCTCGCCAAGGGCGCCTCGATCTTCGGTCATGCCTTTGCGCCTGAAGTCGTGACCGCCGCAGCCGTGCCGGTCGCCATCCTGCTGGTCTGGTGGGGCGTACGCCGCGTGCGGCGGATGCATTCCGAGCCAGCGAAACATCCGGGCGAGTAAGCGCATTTTACCCTCTCCCTTGTGGGGAGGGTCGATCCGCGTAGCGGATCGGGGGTGGGGTCTTCGTAAAGCTCCAGCCTGCGCCGACCCCGCTCACTTCGTTCGCGACCCTCCTCACAAAGGGGGAGGGTAGAAGCACAGCGGCAGATTGCCGCTGCGGAAGGCCGCCGCCATGCCTTGCCTGTCCCCCCGACCAAGCAGGGTTTGCAACCGGCGCGCCTCGCTGGTAAAAGATTTTTACCAGCCAAGCAGAGGACGCTGCCGATGTCCGGCCTTGCCATGCCGAAGCCAGACGACGCCACGATGCGAAGGCGCGCAGAGATCGTTGCCGACATGCGCATCATCGTGCCGGGCGAGGGCGTCGTCGACGCCACCAATGAAATGCGCGCCTTCGAGAGCGACGGCCTCACCGCCTACCGGCAATTGCCGCTGGTCGTCGTGTTGCCGGAAACGGTGGCGCAGGTGTCGCGGGTGCTGAAATACTGCAACGACCGCAACATCCGCGTCGTGCCGCGCGGCTCCGGCACCTCGCTCTCGGGCGGCGCGCTGCCGCTCGAGGATGCCGTGCTTCTGGTCATGAGCCGCTTCAACCGTATCCTCGCGATCGACTATCCCGACCGCCTCGTCGTCGCCCAGCCGGGCGTCACCAATCTCGGCATCACGACCGCCGTCGAGCAGGAGGGCTTTTATTATGCCCCTGATCCATCCTCCCAGATCGCCTGCTCGATCGGCGGCAATGTCGCGGAAAATTCCGGCGGTGTGCATTGCCTGAAATACGGCCTGACCGCCAACAATGTGCTGGGCATCGAGATGGTGCTGATGAACGGCGAGGTGATCCGCCTCGGCGGCAATCATCTCGACAGTGAAGGTTACGATCTGCTCGGCGTCATGACCGGCTCCGAAGGCCTGCTCGGCGTCGTCACCGAAGTTACGGTGCGCATCCTGAAGAAGCCGGAGACGGCGCGTGCCCTGCTGATAGGCTTCCCGACCAGCGAGCAGGGTGGCCAGTGCGTCGCCGACATCATCGGCGCTGGCATCATTCCGGGCGGCATGGAGATGATGGATCGCCCGGCAATCCACGCCGCGGAAGATTTCGTCCATGCCGGCTACCCCCTCGACGTCGAGGCGCTGCTCATCGTCGAGCTCGACGGGCCAGGCGTCGAGGTCGATCACCTGATCGGTCTCGTCGAGGCGATCGCCTACAAGAACGGCTCCACCACCTGCCGCATCTCACAGTCCGAGCAGGAGCGGCTGAGCTTCTGGGCCGGCCGCAAGGCAGCCTTCCCTGCGGTCGGGCGCATCTCGCCCGACTATTACTGCATGGACGGCACCATCCCGCGCAAGGAACTGCCGCGCGTGCTCGCCGGCATGCGCGAATTGTCGGAAAAATACGGTCTCGGCGTCGCCAACGTCTTCCATGCCGGCGACGGCAATCTGCATCCGCTGATCCTCTACGACGCCAATGTGCCGGGCGAGCTCGACAAGGCGGAAAGCTTCGGCGCCGACATCTTGCGGCTCTGCGTCAAGGTCGGCGGCGTCCTGACTGGGGAGCACGGCGTCGGCGTCGAGAAGCGCGACCTGATGCCGGAAATGTTCAACCAGATCGACCTCGACCAGCAAATGCGCGTCAAATGTGCCTTCGACCCCAACCATCTGCTCAACCCGGGCAAGGTGTTCCCGCAACTGCGGCGATGTGCCGAGCTGGGGAGGATGCATGTGCATCGCGGGCAGGTGGCATTTCCCGACATTCCGAGGTTTTGATGGGTGCTTGGGACAAAGGTTCCTCGCCCCCGCAAAGCGGGGGAGAGGTGGCTCGGGCGAAGCCCGAGACGGAGAGGGGGACGCCCTCTCAGCCAAGCCGCCGCTCGCCCGAAAAGATCGCCCGCGCACGTGATCTTCGCCAGGGCGACAATCAAGCCGAGGCGACCCTCTGGAACGAACTGAAAGCCAAGAGACTGGGCGGACACAAGTTCGTGCGCCAGATGCCCATCGGTCCGTACTTCGCGGATTTTGCTTGCCGAAGCCAAAAGCTGATCGTGGAGTTGGACGGCAGCCAGCACGCTGAAAGCAGTTACGACAGGCGACGCGATGAATTCATGCGAAGCGATGGCTTTTCGGTGCTGCATTTCTGGAATTTCGATGCGCTGAAGAATTCGAGACGTGTTTGCGAAACCATCTTGGCAGCGTTGGAAGGACGATTGGCTGAAGATGTGGTCGCTACGGATTTGAGATTTCTTTTCGCTCCGCGGAAGATCGATGGCGGTGCCTCGTGATTACGTCATCGAAATCGCAGATGGTGCTCCCCCTCTCCGTCTCGGCTTCGCCGAGCCACCTCTCCCCCATTTCATGGGGGCGAGGAAAAGCTAATCTCAGAGGCCATTCCCTTGAAAGGCTTGGGTTCCTCGCCCCCATGAAATGGGGGAGAGGTGGCCGCGCAGCGGACGGAGAGGGGGTGGCGCCGGCCTCTGCGAGGAAGGGCGCCAACCCATGACCACCTTCACCCCAACCACGTCAGCCGAAGTCCTCTCCACCGTCCAATGGGCGGCGGCGGAGGAATCGCCGCTGGAAACCATCGGCCACGGCTCCAAGCGTGGCATTGGCCGGCCGCAGCAGAGCGAGCACACGCTCGACCTCTCGCAACTCACCGGCGTCACCCTTTACGAGCCGGCCGAACTGGTGCTGTCGGCCAAGGCCGGCACGCCGCTTTCCGAGATCGAAACCCTGCTCACTGAAAATGGCCAGCAACTGGCCTTCGAGCCGATGGACTACGGCCCGCTGCTCGGCGGAACGCCGGGCAAAGGCACGATCGGCGGCGTGCTTGCCGCGAACCTGTCCGGCCCGCGCCGGCTGAAGGCGGGTGCCGCGCGCGACCACATCCTTGGGATCAATGCGGTGGCCGGTCGCGGCGAAGCGTTCAAGTCCGGCGGCCGCGTCGTCAAGAATGTCACCGGCTATGACTTGTCGAAGCTGATGGCAAACAGCTGGGGCACGCTCGCCGTGTTCACCGAGGTCACCTTCAAGGTGCTGCCGGCGGCCGAGACCGAAGTCACGCTCGCCGTCCGTGGCCTGCTCGACAACGCAGCAGCAAGCGCCATGGCGCTGGCCCTCGGCTCCAGCGCCGAAGTGTCGAGCGCTGCCCACATGCCCGAACGCATAGCCGCGCGTGTTGCTGGCGGCGCGCTCGGCGCCGATGCGGCGACGCTACTGCGCGTCGAAGGGTTTGGTCCGTCGGTCGCCTATCGCATCGCCGCGCTGAAAACCCTGCTGAAGAATGCCGGCGCGCTGCAGGAGATTGTGGGGGAAGCGTCGCTTGCGGTCTGGCGCGATGTCAGGGATTGCGCGCCCTTCGCTGATGGCAGCGAAAAGCCGGTATGGCGCGTCTCGATGGCGCCCTCCCAGGCCCACCAGATGGTGCTGACGCTGCGCATGCAGATTGGCGTCAGCGCCTTCTACGACTGGCAGGGCGGGCTGGTCTGGCTGCGCATGGAGGAGGGCGATCCCGAGGCCGGCCTGCTGCGCGGGCTGATCCGAAAGCATGGTGGCGGTCACGCGACGCTGGTGCGCGCCGCCCCTTCGCATCGCGCTGCCGTGCCGGTGTTCGAGCCGCAGGCGCCGCATCTGGCGGCCCTGTCGGCCAGGCTCAAGGCCGAGTTCGATCCCAAGGCCATCCTCAACCCCGGCCGCATGGCGCAGAGCTAAATCATGCAAACCAATTTCTCCCTTGCCCAGCTCGCCGATCCACACGTCGCGGAATCGGAAAAGATCCTGCGCAAATGCGTGCATTGCGGTTTTTGCACCGCCACCTGCCCGACCTATGTGACGCTCGGCAACGAGCTGGATTCTCCGCGCGGGCGCATTTACCTGATCAAGGACATGCTGGAGAACGGCCGTCCCGCCGACAAGGAGATCGTCACCCATATCGACCGCTGCCTCTCTTGCCTGGCCTGCATGACCACCTGCCCATCGGGGGTCAACTACATGCATCTGGTCGACCATGCTCGCGCCCATATCGAGGAGACTTACCGGCGGCCACTGCTCGACCGGATGACACGCGCCATGCTGGCCTTCGTGCTGCCTTATCCCAGGCGCTTTCGCGCCGCGCTGAAACTGGCGAGACTGGGCAAGCCGTTCATTGGCCTGTTCGAAAAGCTGCCGGCCCTGAAGCCGCTCGGGGCGATGCTGAAGCTGGCGCCGGCCTCAATCCCGGCAGCCTCGCCGATGGCCTCTCCGGGCATCCATGCCGGCAAGGGGGAGAAAAAAGGCCGCGTCGCCATTCTCACCGGCTGCGCGCAATCGGTGCTCGATCCTGCCATCAACGAGACGACGATCGCGCTGCTGACCAGGCTTGGCGTCGAGGTCGTGGTGCCGCAGGGCGAAGCCTGCTGCGGCGCGTTGGTGCATCATATGGGTCGTGAGGAAGCAGCACTCGCCTCGGCGAGGCAGAATGTCGATGCCTGGACACGCGCCATCGATCAAGGCGGGCTCGACGCCATCGTTGTCACCGCATCGGGCTGCGGCACCACCATCAAGGATTACGGCTTCATGCTGCGCCTCGATCCGGCCTATGCCGACAAGGCCGCGCGTGTCTCGGCGCTGGCCAAGGACATCACCGAATATCTCTCAAGCCTCGACCTGCCGGAGCCGGTGCGCAAGCCCGGCACCGTCGTCGCCTATCACTCCGCCTGCTCGATGCAGCACGGCCAGAAAATCACCCGCCAGCCGAAGGAATTGCTCGCCAGAGCCGGCTTCATCGTGCGCGAGCCGCTCGAAGGGCATCTGTGTTGCGGCTCGGCCGGCACCTACAACATCCTGCAGCCGGAGATTTCGGCCAAGCTGCGCGACCGCAAGGTGAAAAACATCGAGGCGACCGGCGCCGAAATCGTCGCCACCGGCAACATAGGCTGCATCACCCAGATCGCGTCGGCCGCCAAGCTGCCGGTGGTGCACACGATCAAGCTGCTCGACTGGGCCTATGGTGGGCCACGGCCGGAAGGTGTCTCCGAAGGAACCCTGGTCGCTGCCGAGTAGGCACCTACTCCGCCGCGAGCTGATCCGCCACGCCATAGGTCGCCCGATAAAGCGCCCGCTGGCGGTTGAGCGCCACCATCGTGTTACGCAGCAGGATCGCCACCGTAAGCGGCCCGACGCCGCCTGGCACGGGCGTGATCCATGACGCCACCTCCTTGACACTGTCGGTGTCGACGTCGCCGACGATCCGGCTTTCGCCGTCCGGGCCGATCTCCGAATTGATGCCGATATCGATGACGGCAGCACCCGGCTTGACCATATCGGCCTTGATCAGCCGTGGCTTGCCGACGGCGACGAACAGCGCATCGGCGCGGCGCGCATGCGCCGCCACCGAACGCGTCATGTGGTGGCACACCGTCACCGTCGCGCCTTCGCTCATCAGCAGGAAGGCGATCGGCTTGCCGACGATTTCGGAATGGCCGACGACGACGACTTCCAACCCCTTGAGGTCGAGGCCGGTTTCCTTCAGCAGCTCGACAGAGGCCGCCGCCGTGCATGGCGCGAGATCGAGCTGGTTGTAGACGATGTTGCCGATCGACGCCGGATGCATGCCCTCGACGTCCTTCAGTGGGTGTACGGCCGCCTGCAGCGTCTTGATCGGGATGTGTACCGGCACCGGCCGCTGGATGATGATGCCGGTGACGCGCGGATCGGCATTCAGCCCATGGATCGCCGCTTCGAGCTCGCCAGCGGTGATGTCGGCCGGAAACCGCCGCTCCTCGAAACCGATGCCGGCAAGCGCGGCCTTGGCGCGCTGGTTGCGCACATAGACATCGACCGCATCGGTATCGCCGACCGTGATCGACACCAGCTTGGGCGGAAAACCTTCGGCCGTGGCGATCGCGGCATCCTCGCGCACGGCGGCGATGATGCGCTGGGCGACCGGGCCGCCTTTCAGGTAGCGGCTGTCGTCGGTCCGGGTCATGGCTGGCACCTTTGCCTTCTGGAGCAATTCGAGGACAAGCGTTGAAGCGGCCTTCGGTCCGGAATTGCGTAACTACCGAGATTTGTGCGCTGCAATAGCAGAGAAGCGCCGAGAAATCAGCCCCGAAAGCGAAACCGCCTGCTTTCGGGGCGACTTGCCGGGCCGTGCATCAAACGAAAAGTGTAGAACGAAAAAGGCAGCGCGGTTTCCCTGCGCTGCCTTTTCGTGACCGGCCGCATCCCCACACGGCCCGTCCCCCGTAAACCCTTCACCCGGTTAAAGCACATCGCGCGGGATCGCACTATGACTTGACTGCAACAGCATGAGACTAAAAGTGCTGCGCAGCCTAACCGGCTGATTCGATGTGACTAGATTACCTCGACCGTGGTGCCGACATTGACGCGCTCGTAGAGATCGACAACATCTTCGTTGCGCATGCGGATGCAGCCGGAGGAGACCGCGCCTCCAATCGTCCAGGGCTGGTTGGTGCCGTGGATTCGGTATTCCGTCGTGCCGAGATAGAGCGCGCGGGCGCCGAGCGGGTTCTCTTCGCCGCCGGCCAGATAGGTCGGGAGGTAACGGCCCTTGGCGGCCTCGCGCTTGATCATTTCCGCCGGCGGACGCCAGTCCGGCCAGACGCGCTTGTTGGTGATCTTGTGCGTGCCCGACCATTCGAAGCCCGGCTTGCCGGTGCCGACGCCATAGCGCCGCGCCTTGCCGTTGTTCTCGACCAGGAACAGGAAATTCTGCGTCGTATCGATGACGATCGTGCCCGGCTTCTGCGGGCCGTCATAGGCGACTTCCTGCGGCAGATAGAGCGGATTGATCTGCGGCCGCATGGCCATGCGTTTGGCCGGCGCCTGTACCGAAGCAGTGCGCACCCGGTCGGGTCGCGCCGGTTGCGCATAGCGCAGGTGTGGCTGCTGGACCATCTGTCGGCTCTGCCGCACGATGCCGGGAGCGCGGCCAAGCTGCAGCACCCAGGGTGCGGAGAGGTCGGGGCTCACCATCACCGGTGGCCTGTCGGCATAGCGGTCGCCCGCAGTGGAGGAGGTGATGCCGGTGACCAGAATGGCCACGGCACCGAGCACGGAACGCAAAAAGATCTTCATCGGAACGCACCTTGATCGTCGAACGGACGGAGGCGGAACTTGCCCCCGGTTGCGCGATCCTTGGCGCGAAGCCGCAACCGAAACGTGAATCGGAATGCGTAAAATGCCGCTTTGTCAGTAAACCTTTTGGTGTGGTTACCGCCGGGTTCAGGAATCTGGTAAAGCCGCGGTAAACCAGCGCTCGGGCGCGTTAATGAACGGATATTGCCGATGGCACAAGAAAACACAGGCGTGATCGCCGGCCCCGACGGGGTTATGCGCTGCTTCTGGCACGGCAATCTGCCGGACTATCTGCACTATCACGACCACGAATGGGGTCGGCCGGTCGCCGACGACCGCAGGCTGTTCGAAAAGATCTGCCTCGAAGGCTTTCAGTCCGGCCTTTCCTGGCTGACCATATTGCGCAAGCGCGAGAATTTTCGCGAAGCCTTCGCCGGTTTCGACTTCGACAAGATCGCCGCCTTCACCGACGAGGATGTCGAGCGCCTGGTCGGCAATGCCGGCATCATCCGCCACCGCGGCAAGATCGTCTCGACCATCAACAATGCCAGGCGTGCCCGTGAAATGGTCGATGAATTCGGCTCGCTCGCGGCCTGGTTCTGGAAGTTCGAGCCCGGCAAGGAGGAGCGACCCGAAATCGTCGACCTCGCCCACCTGCGCGCCAACCCGACGACGGCGGTCTCGATCAGGATTTCGAAGGAACTGAAAAAGCGCGGCTGGAGTTTTGTCGGCCCGACCACCGTCTATGCCTTCATGCAGGCCATGGGGCTGGTCAATGACCATCTTGAGGGCTGTGTGTGCCGGGCGCAGGTGGAGAAAGACAGGAAGGCGTTCAAGCGGCCGAAGTGAGCCTCTCTTCCTTCCCCCCATTCACGGGGAGAAGGTGCCCGAAGGGCGGATGAGGGGCGGCGCGAATATTCAAAAGTTCGTGCCATTCCTCATAATCAAGTCCCGCTAGCACCAGTCAGGAACAACCCCGCGACAATCGCCGCCAGCGCCGCAAAAGCGGGATAGATCACCAGCAATCCGGTCATCAGCGCCTCGCGCATGGTCGAGCCCTTGTGCTCGTTGGCAGTGACCTCAAACGGACCGAGGCTCGCCGTCACCGGCGCACGGATCTCGGCCGGCCGCAACCGGACTTCATGCAAGCCGTCGTCTCTGATATCGAATTTCTGTGCTGCAGTCATGGCCCCAACCCTTTGTTTCGGCGCGCTTATCGGCTCTCATTGTGTCGGCACGATGCCGCACCGGTGGCGGAATTGTTTCCTTTTGGTGCGTTTTGTTTCGGACGGTGCCGCTTCTCCCTTCTCCCACAGGGGACAAGGGAGAGCGCAAACCCTTGCCGCTCCCGGCCGCATCGGTTAGGACACGCGCGCGGTGGAAAGCGGTAATTTGACCGATCCACGCAACGCCACGAAACACCGAGTACCTATCCATGGCCGACAAATCGGAAAAGACGAAAGCGCGGCTGCCGCGCGGCTTTGCCGACCGCAGTGCGGAAGACATCCGCGCCGTCGAGAAGATGATGGTGACCATCCGCTCGGTATACGAACTCTACGGCTTCGAGCCGGCCGACCAGCCGCTGATCGAATACACCGATGCGCTGGGCAAATTCCTGCCCGACCAGGATCGGCCGAACGAAGGCGTGTTCTCGTTCCAGGACGATGACGAGCAGTGGCTGTCGCTGCGCTACGACCTGACCGCGCCGACGGCGCGTTTCGTTGCCGAAAATTTTGAGCGGCTGCCCAAGCCCTTTCGCAGCTACCGCTCCGGCTGGGTGTTCCGCAACGAAAAGCCCGGCCCCGGCCGTTTCCGCCAGTTCATGCAGTTCGACGCCGACACGATTGGCACGCCGGGCGTGGCCGCCGATGCCGAAATGGCGATGATGATGGCCGACGTGATGGAAGCGCTCGGCATCAAGCGCGGCGACTACGTCATTCGTGTCAACAACCGCAAGGTGCTGGATGGTGTGCTGGAGGCGATTGGCCTTGGCGGCGATGAGAATGCCGGCCGCCGGCTGACGGTGCTGCGCGCAATCGACAAGCTGGACAAGCTCGGGCCGGAAGGCGTGAGACTGCTGCTCGGACCAGGGCGCTGGGATGGCGGCAAGGAAGGCGAGGGCGACTTTGCCAAGGGCGCCGGACTGAATGAGGGGCAAGCCGAGGCCGTCCTTCTCGCGACAGCGAGGGAACAGGCCCGCCAGGATTCCAATGTCAATGCGAACGCGATCTATCAGGAAGGCGTTGGCGAACTCTCCACCATTGAAGCGTTGGTCAGGGCGGCCGGATACGGCGAAGATCGTATCGCCATGGATCGCTCGGTCGTTCGCGGGCTCGAATACTATACCGGCCCGGTCTTCGAGGCCGAGCTATTGGCCGAGATCCCCAACGACGAAGGCCAGATCGTGCGCTTCGGTTCGGTCGGCGGCGGCGGCCGTTATGACGGGCTGGTCTCGCGCTTCCGTGGCGAGCCGGTGCCGGCGACCGGCTTTTCCATCGGCGTCTCGCGGCTGATGACGGCGCTGAAGAACCTTGGCAAGCTAGATGTGTCGGAGGTGATCGCGCCGGTGGTCGTGTTGGTCATGGACAAGGACATTGAAAGCCTCGGCCGCTACCAGAAGATGGTCGCGGAGCTGCGCGCCGCCGGCATCCGCTCCGAAATGTATCTCGGCGGCGCCGGCATGAAGGCACAGCTGAAATATGCCGACCGTCGCGGCAGCCCGGTCGCCGTTATCCAGGGCGGCGACGAGCGCGCCAAGGGCGAGCTGCAGATCAAGGATTTGATCGAAGGCGCGCGCATGTCGGCGGAGATCACCGACAATGCCGAATGGCGGGCCGCAAGGCCGGCGCAGGTGACCGTGGCGGAGGGTGAGCTGGTTGCCGAGGTGAAGAAGATATTGGCGGCGCAAGCGGCCGATCGCGCGAAAGGTGGCGCTTGAACACCCCCCTCTGGCCTGCCGGCCATCTCCCCCGCAAGGGGGGAGATTGGATGTCGCATAGGCTTTCGCCAATTTTCTGCGTTGAAGAAAAGGCACCGAGCCGCAAGCTGCCGATCTCCCCCCTTGCGGGGGAGATGTCCGGCAGGACAGAGGAGGGTGCCTCGCGCCCAACCAGCCGATGAATCGGTATCCCGCCATCGCGTCCGAAATCACCAACCTCTTCGCCACCCGCAACACGTATGCGGTGGAGGTTGCCGTGCTGCAGCCGGCCGATCCGTTTCTCGACATGGCCGGCGAAGATCTGCGCCGCCGCATCTTTCTCACCGAAAGCGAGACCGGCAAGACGCTGTGCCTGCGGCCGGAATTCACCATTCCCGTCTGCCTCGACCACATTGCCAGCCAGGCCGGCACGCCGCGCCGCTACTCCTACCTCGGCGAAGTCTTCCGCCAGCGCCGCGAGGGCGGCAATGAGTTTTTCCAGGCTGGCATCGAGGATCTGGGCGACCGCGATACGGCCGAAGCCGATGCCCGTTCGCTGGCCGATGCGCATGCGCTGCTTGAGCTGGTGCTGCCGGGCCAGCCCCTCGCGATCACGCTCGGTGACCAGACCATCTTCGAGGCGGTGCTGGCAGCACTCGGCCTGCCGCGCGGCTGGCGTATGCGCCTTGCTCGCGCTTTCGGCTCGGCGCCGATGCTGCAGGCGGCGCTGGCCGACCTCGCCAACCCGCCGCGCAATAGTCAGCTTGAGGCCGAGGTTTCAGCACTTGTTCTCGACGGCAATCTCGAAGCGCTCTCCGCCCACATCGCCGGCGGCATGGAAGAGGCCGGCCTGTCAGCATCGGGCGGGCGCGCACCCGCTGATATTGCCCGTCGGCTGATCGAGAAAGCCGAACTGCGCAGTGTGCGGCTGTCGAACGACGCTTTCGCGGCGCTCGAAGGCTTTCTGGCCATAGACGTACCGCTCGACGGTGCGAGTGCTGCGCTCGAAAGCTTCGCCGCCTCCGCCGGCCTGTCGCTGGGTGCGGCGCTGGAAAAATTTGCGGCCCGCGCCAAAGCCATCGAGGGGCACGGCCTGCCGGCAAACGCAATTCGCTACGATGCCGCCTTCGGCCGTCCGCTCGATTACTACACCGGCATCGTCTTCGAGATCGCGGCTGAAGGTGGCGAGCGGCCGCTGGCCGGCGGCGGCCGGTATGACCGGCTGCTGACGCTGCTCGGCGCCAAGACGCCGATCCCCGGCGTCGGCTTCTCCGTCTGGCTCGACCGCATCGAAGCGCTGCGGGGAGAGCCCAAATGATCACCCTGGCGATCCCGTCGAAAGGCCGGCTCAAGGAGCAGGCGCTGGAGGTGCTGGCCAGAGCCGGACTTGCCGTCAGCCTGCCCGGCGACGAGCGCCAGTACCGCGCCCGCATCGACGGCGCGGAAGGCATTGAGGTGGCGTTCCTGTCGGCGTCCGAAATCGCCGGCGAGATCGGGCAAGGGAACGTCGACCTCGGCATCACCGGCGAGGACCTGCTGTGCGAAAACCTCGCCGACTGGGAGTCGCGCGCCGAGATCGTCGCGCGACTCGGTTTCGGCCATGCCGATGTGGTCGTGGCCGTGCCCGGCATCTGGCTCGACGTCGACACCATGGCCGATCTCGACGATGTCGCCGCTGATTTCCGCCAACGCCACGGCAGGCGGCTGCGCATCGCCACCAAATACTGGCGGCTGACACAACAATTCTTCTCGCAAAAGCACGGCATCCAGGTCTACCGCATCGTCGAGAGCCTCGGCGCCACCGAAGGCGCGCCGGCGGCGGGCCTTGCCGACGTCATCGTCGACATCACCACCACCGGCTCGACCCTGCGCGCCAACCATCTCAAGGTGCTGGCGGATGGGGTCGTGCTGAAGTCGCAGGCTTGTCTGGTGGCATCGCGCAGGGAGCGCTCGGCGGCGGATGAGGCGGTCTTGCGCGACATTGCGGCGAAGATGGGTTCCGTAGTCGCATAGCGCGGCGCCATCCCCCCTCTCCGACCGCTTCGCGGCCACCTCTCCCCCACTCCGTGGGGGGCGAGGAACCCAGGTTCTGCGAAGGCTGCGACTCCCAGCGTTTCCTCGCCCCTGCGGAGCGGGGGGAGAGGTGGCTCGGGCAAAGCCCGAGACGGAGAGGGGCCTTCGCGTCCCCACCACCATCGACGGGATTTCCACCGCCCCATCAGGCTGATAGGTTCAGCTTATCCCCGGGAGGAGACGGCGATGGCGATCAATCTCGACGAGCTCAACAACGCCACCAATCTGCGCGTGCGTGGGGCGCGTGGCACTTTCATTGCCCCGATCGACGGCCGGGCGCATGTTTCGGGCGACCGGTCTGTCCCGCTGCTCGACAAGACCATCCCTGAGCTTTTCTCCGATACGGTCAGCAAATACGCCACGCAGGATGCTGCCGTCTTCGTCGGTCAGGACAAGCGATTCACCTGGAGTGAACTGTCTGACACGGTCGACACTCTGGCCGCGGGCTTCCTGGCGCTCGGCCTCGAAAAGGGCGACCGCGTCGGCATCTGGTCGCCCAATCGCTGGGAATGGCTGGTGACGCAGTTCGCCACCGCCCGCATCGGCCTGATCCTGGTCAACATCAACCCGGCCTACCGGCTGACCGAGCTGGAATATGCCCTCAACAAGGTCGGCTGCAAGGCGCTGGTGACGGCCGCCAGTTTCAAGACATCGGACTATCTCGGCATGATCGAGACGCTGGCGCCGGAACTCGCCAAAGCCGTACCCGGCAAGCTTAAGGCGCAGAAATTGCCGACGCTGAAGATCGTCATCCGCATGGGCGACGACAACTCGCCCGGCATGTTCAATTTTGCCGATGTGCTTTCGATGGCCGGGCGCGACGAGCATGACAGCCTCGACCGCATCTCCGAGGGGCTGAAGCCGGGCGAGGCAATCAACATCCAGTTCACGTCAGGCACGACAGGCGCGCCCAAGGGCGCGACGCTGACCCACACCAACATCGTCAACAATGGCAATTTCGTCACCGCGGCGATCAAGCTCACCGTCGACGACCGGCTGTGCATCCCGGTGCCGCTCTATCACTGCTTCGGCATGTCGATGGGCACGATGGGCTGCGTCACCAAGGGCGCCACGATGATTTTCCCCGGCGAAGGTTTTGACGCCGGCGCCACGCTGAAAGCCGTGGCGCAGGAAGGCTGTACCGGCCTCTACGGCGTGCCGACCATGTTCGTCGCCATGCTCGACCATGCGGACTTTTCCACCTTCGACCTCTCCAGCCTGCGCACCGGCATCATGGCGGGTTCACCTTGCCCGATCGAGGTGATGAAGAAGGTGGTCTCGCTGATGCATATGGAAGAGGTCACCATCGCCTACGGCATGACCGAGACCAGCCCGGTGTCGTTCCAGAGCAGCGTCGACGATCCGCTGGAAAAGCGCGTCTCCACTGTCGGCCGCATCCACCCGCATGTCGAGGTCAAGGCCATCGACGCCGAGGGCGCCACCGTCGCGGTCGGTGAGCCGGGCGAGCTGTGCACGCGAGGCTATTCCGTGATGAAGGGCTATTGGGACGACGCGGAAAAGACCGCCGAGGCGATCGACAGTGACGGCTGGATGCACACGGGCGATCTGGCGACGATCGATGCCGAGGGCTATTGCAACATTGTCGGCCGGGTCAAGGACATGGTCATCCGCGGCGGCGAGAACGTCTATCCCAGGGAGGTCGAGGAATTCCTCTACCGCCACCCCAAGGTCAAGGAGGTGCAGGTGTTCGGCATTCCCGACGCCAAGTACGGCGAGGAACTGTGCGCCTGGATCGTGCTCAAACCCAACCAGATCACCACCGAGCAGGAGATCAAGAACTTCTGCGCCGGCCAGATCGCCCATTACAAGATCCCCCGCTACATCCGCTTCCGCACCGAACTGCCGATGACGGTGACGGGAAAACCGCAGAAGTTTCTGATGCGCGAGGCGATGGTGCAGGAATTGGGGCTGGTGGTGCAAAAGACCGCGTGAGGGCAGGGCGCGGGCCGACAAGCCCATAATGCCTAGCCGGGAAACGTAACCTGCTTCCCTTTGCGCTCGGCGCGCCATTCCTCAAACCGCTGCAAGAGCACGAAGAAGGCAGGCACGAAGAGAACAGCAAGGCAGGTGGAGGCGATCATGCCGGAGAAGACCGTGATGCCGATCGATTTGCGCGCACTGGCTCCGGCGCCCGTCGCCAGCACCAGCGGCGCGACGCCGAGGATGAAGGCGAAGGACGTCATCAAGATGGGGCGAAAGCGGGCGCGCGCGGCCTCTATCGCCGCCTCGATGATCGGTTTGCCGGCGGCGCGCAATTCGCGCGCGACCTCGACGATCAAAATGGCGTTCTTGGCCGACAGCGCAATCAGCAGGATCAGGCCGATCTGGACATAGAGGTTGTTATCGATACCGAGCCCGGTGAGGACCAGCACCGGGCCGACCAGCGAAAGCGGCGCGGCGAGCAATATCGAGATCGGCGCCAGCCAGCTCTCATACTGGCCCGCCAGCACCAGATAGACCAACAGCAGTGCCATGCCGAACACCAGGTAGATCTGGCTGCCGACGAGCTTTTCCTGGAAGGAAAGCGCAGTCCACTCGTAGTCGGTCCCGGGCGGCAGCGTGTCGGCCGCGGCCGCTTCCATCAGCTTGATCGCATCACCTGATGAGAAACCCTGCGCCTGAACGCCAAGGACCGATGCGGAGGGGTAGAGGTTATAGAGGCTGATCAGCGAGGGGCCGACGCTTGGCGTGACCGTCAGGACCGTGCCAAGCGGGATCATATCGCCGTTCTGGTTGCGCACCGTCAAGCGGCTGATGTCCTCGGGCGACAGTCGGAACTGAGAATCGCCCTGCACATAGATCTGGAAGACCCGCCCGAACTTGTTGAACTGGCTGACATAGGTGGAGCCTAGATAGCCGGCGAGCGTCTGAAACACCTGGTCGGTGGTCAGCCCGAGCTTCTGTACCTTTTCGCGGTCGAACTCGACCTGGTATTGCGGGACGTTGGATCGGAACGTTGCCGATACGCGCTGGATGCCGGACTGCGTAGCTGCTGCCCTGATCAGCGCGCTGGTCGCGCCCTGCAATTTCGCAAGGTCGAAACTGCCGTCACGCAACTCGACCTGCATGGTGAAGCCGGCGGCGTTGCCGATGCCCTGGATCGGCGGCGGTGGCAGCACCAGGACATTGCCGTCCGCCATGTCTGACAGGTTCTTGTTCAGCGCCGCATAAAGCGAGGCGAGATCCTCGCCTTTGCCCCGCACGCTCCAGTCCTTGAGGATGATGTAGGCAACGCCGGCATTTGCTAAAGTTGAGTTGTTGTCGAGGGCCGACAAGCCGGCGATCGTCACCACCTGGTCCACCCCCGGCGTTGCCTTGGCGATCTTCGAAATCTGCTGCAGCGTCTCCTGCGTACGGCCAAGCGACGCGCCGTCAGGCAGTTGCACCGAAGCGAGCAGATAGCCTTGGTCCTCGATCGGAATGAAACCGGTGGCCACGCGCGACATGCCGTAGCCAGCCGCGCCAATGATAAGCAACGCGATTATGCCCATCGCCGTGCTGTGGCGCACCATGGATCCGATCAGGCGGGCGTAGCCGTTTTCGGCGCGCTGATAGACGGCATTGAAGCCGCGGAAGAAGGCGTTTCGCCTGTCCAGCGGCACCGGCTGCCTCAGCCAGGTCGCGCACTGCGTGGGCTTTAGCGTTGCCGCGTTGACGGCGCTGATCAAGGCCGTTGCCGCAATCACCAGGGCGAATTGCGCATACATCTGCCCGGTAAGGCCGGGCAGGAACGCAGCCGGTAGGAACACCGCCATCAGCACCAGCGTGATGCCGATGATCGGCCCGAACAGCGCATTCATGGCCGCGACCGCCGCATCGTGGCCGGACATGCCGCGCTCCATGTTGTGCGCGGCCCCCTCGACCACAACGATGGCGTCATCGACGACGATGCCGATGGCAAGCACGATGGCGAACAGGGTCGACAGGTTGACGGTAAAGCCAAGCGCGAGCATCGCCGCGAAGGCCCCGATGATGGTCACCGGCACGGTCGTTGCCGGCACCAGCATCGCCCGCCAGTCCTGCAGGAAAAGCAGGATGACGATCAGCACCAGCACCGCGGCCTCGAGCAGCGTCTTATAGACTTCGTCGATCGCTTGGCTGACGAAGATCGTGGTGTTGAACGGGATCGAGTAAGCAAGGCCTTGCGGGAACTCGCCAGACAGTTCCTTCATCCTGGCCTCAACTTTGCCGGCCACGTCGAGCGCGTTGGCGCCCGGCGACAGGAAGATGGCCAGGCCAGCCGCCTGCTGGCCGTCGAGATTGAAGAATTGCCCATAGGTCTGGGCGCCGAGCTCGACCCGGCCGACGTCGCGCACGCGGGTCAGGTCGCCGCTGGAGCCGGTCTTGACGACCACCGCGCCGAACTGATCGGGGTCGTCAAGGCGGCTGGAAACTTCGATCGTATATTGGAAGGACTGTCCATCGGGCGCCGGCGGCGCGCCGACCTGGCCCGCGGTGACCTGCTCGCTTTGCTGCTGCAGGGCCTGGACGACGTCCTGGGTGGTAAGGCCGCGCACCTGCATCTTTTGCGGGTCGAGCCAGACGCGCATCGAATACTGCCCGGCGCCGAACACGTTCACGTTGCCGACACCTGGTATCCGGGAGAGCTCGTCCTTCAGCCGGATGGTTGCGTAGTTGGCGAGATAAAGGCTGTCGTATTGTTTGTCCGGCGACGTCAGCGTGACGATCTCGAGGATGGAGGTCGATTTCTTCTGGACGTTGACGCCCTGCACCTGCACTGCCTGCGGCAGCGATGCGAGCGCTGTGGACACCCGGTTCTGGACACGCACCTGCGCCTGGTCGAGGTCCGTGCCGATCTGGAAAGTGACGGTCAGATTGTAGCTGCCATCCGACGCGGAGAAGGACTGCATGTAGAGCATGCCCTCGACGCCGTTGACCTGCTGCTCGATCGGCAGCGCCACCGTGTCGATCATCGAGCGCGCGCTGGCGCCAGGATAGCGGGTGGTCACCGAAACGGTCGGCGGCACCACGTCGGGATATTGCGCCACCGGCAGGCCGAAGAGCGAGACCAGGCCGATGACGACCATGAGGACAGCGATTGCATTGGCCAGGACCGGCCGCTCGATGAAGAATTTGGAGATCATTGGGCAGTGCCGTCGGCCGCAGCCGCTTCCAGCGTTTTCACCTGCGGTTCGATCTTCTGGCCGGGCACGGCCGTCAGCAAGCCGGAGACTAGGACGCGGTCTTCCGCAGTGATCCCCTTGCTGATCACGCGCAAGGCACCGACAAGCTGGCCGATCTCGACCGGACGCTCCTCGATGACGTCGTCTTTTCCTGCAACGAGCAGGTAGCGACCCCTCTGGTCGCTTCCGATCGCTCGGTCGGGAACCAGCAGCGTATCCGGTTCTTCTCCCAGCGGCACGCGCACGCGCACGAAGTAACCCGGAAGCAATGCCCGATCGTCGTTGGGCAGCTCGGCGCGCACCGCGAGCGTGCCGGTGGTGGCGGTAACCTCAGGAGAGGCGTAGTCCAGCATTCCCTTGTGCGGATAGCCTGTCTCGTTCTGCAGGCCGACTTCGGCCGGTATCTTCTTGAGGTCCTGACCGGTTATGCCCCGTTTGGCCATGGCGGCGCGAATGCGCAGCACGTCCTGCTCCGAGATGTTGAAGTTGACATAGATGGGTGCGAGCTGAACGATGGTCGCCAGCGTAGTCGCGCTGCCGGCGCCAACCAGTTGCCCGATCGACACCTGGCGGGCGCCAACGATGCCGGCAAACGGCGCCTTGACCTCGGTGTAGCTCAAATTGAGCTGGGCCTGCTCGACGTCGACGGCGCTCTGCTTCTGTTTGGCGGCGTCGACATCCGCCGCCGCGGCGGACTGATCGAGGGTCGATTGCGAGATGATCTTCTGTGATAGCAGCTCCTGCTGCCGCTTGAGGTCGGCTCCGGACTGCTTGGCGGAGGCGTCGGCCGAACCCTGCCCGGCCTGGGCCTGTTCGAGTGCCAATTGGTAGGTATCCTGTTCGATCAGGAACAGCCTGGTGCCAGCCTTGACCTCATCTCCGTCCCTATAGTCGATTTCCTGGATGAAGCCGGAGACACGCGCAACCAGCGGCGTCGTGTTCACCGCCGCGGCGCTGCCTGTGGCCTCGAGATAGGGGGTTACAGTCTGCTTGACCGGAAGCGCTACATCTATCTTGGGTGGCGGGGGCGGCGCGTAACTGTTTTCATTGCTGCAGGCGCACAATAAAATTGCTGCAAATGCGAATGAACCAGCCGTCGGCGCGGCTCTCCTCCATGAGAAAACCATTTTGCCCCTCTGAATACTTCGGTATATATATCGTATTGCTGTGAAATTGCGTGAACCTAGCTTTTTTTGGAGAGTTTGTCATGCGGATTGCGTTAAGCGTGCTTTTTCTGGCAACTCAGGTGACGGCCAATGTCGCATTTGCGCAGACTGCGGCCGAGCGCGAAGCCTGCCAGTCTGACTACGAGAAATTCTGCAAGGGGGTGGAGCAGGGCGGAGGCCGCATCATCAAGTGCCTGAACGATCATCTAAGTGACCTGACGCCGCAATGCCAGAAGGTCGTCAAGGAGAATACGCCCCAATAGGGCCACCAAGGCAATTCCAGCAAAAGTGCGCGGTGATTTTGCCTCCGGAATTGGGATAGAGTGCTCTAGGGCTCGTCCTATCCGACGACTGAGCGGGATCAGCGAACGCTGGCCGGCAAGGCCCGCTGATCTCGTGGAATGTTGGCTGGATGCTTGAAGACAGGCCTACGCAAACGCCCAGGGTTGCAACATCCAAGGCCGCATCGGGCGGTTTCGGGCGATCGGTGATGTCTTGGGTGATGCCTTTGGGTGCCTTGGCCATGGCTCTCGCGGTGAGGGCCAGCGGCCTTTCGGTCGACCAAGGATCGCTGAACCTCAGGATGCTCGTTGGCGCACTGTCGAGCGCGATCTTGTTCACCACCATTTTCGTGGTGCTCGAGCATGCCGAGGCAGTCGCCCGGCGCGTGGGGGAGCCTTATGGAACGTTGGTGCTGACTTTTGCCGTGACGGCAATCGAAGTGTCGATCATCGTCTCTATGATGTTGCACGGAGAAAACAATCCTACGCTGGCGCGCGAGTCCGTTTTCTCGACGGTGATGATCACTTCAACCGGCGTCGTCGGCATCTGTCTCGCGCTTGGCGGCTGGCGCCACCGCAAGCAGGCAATCGTCCGGCAAGGAACCAGTGCCTATCTGGCGGTTCTGATCGCGCTGACCGTCATGACGCTTGTTCTGCCGACCTACACCCAGACCACGGGTCCCGGCACGTTTTCGGCAGCTCAACTTGGTTTCGTCAGTGCCCTTTCAGTACTGCTCTATGCAAGCTTCGTGTTCGCGCAGACGGTCCGGCACCGGGAAGACTTTGTCGAGGGACAAGAGCACCACGTTTCGGTGCGAATGGCCTCTGACGAGAACATCTTTGTCAGCGCTGTGCTGTTGATGGCCGGGCTGATCGGAATTGTTATGCTTGCCGAGCAGGTCGCCGCAAGCGTTGAAGATATGCTCGTTGCCTACCAGGTGACCCAGGCCGACAGCATTGTCGGAGCAATGATAGCAGGGCTGGTGTTGATGCCAGAGGCCATTTCGGCAATTCGCGCTTCGCTCAACAATGAGTTGCAGCGCGGCTTGAATGTCGCGATGGGTTCGGCCTGCGCCACGATCGGCCTGACAATACCGGGAGTAGCAGCCGCCAGCCTGCTGACGGGGAGGGGGTTGACCCTGGGGCTGCCGGCGGCTGACACGGTCCTCTTGGTCCTGGCGCTTTTCACATGCGCCGTAAGCTTCAGTACCGAAAGAACCACGTTCCTGACCGGCATGGTCCATATCGTGGTGTTTTTTACGTATGTGTTTCTGATCTTTGTGCCGTGAAACTGGCCACTGATGCAGGGTCCGGCTGTGCCGGGTGCTGCATCGCCGATCTGGCCGCGCCTCACTGGAACGGAATCAATCGATCCGTTGAGGCTTTAGCTCGCTGATGCTACATTAGAGAGGCTGCAGGTTAAGGAGAGGGGAAACCTATGGTCAGACGTGGTTTGTTTGCATGCACATTTGCCGTTGGAGCTTTGCTCGCGATTTCGTCGATGGCAGGCGCCTCTGGATTTCGTTTCATCGCATCGGCGGAAGCAAAGACGGTCGTCATCCAGAAGACCACCATCTACATTACGACACTTCCATCGGGCTGCGTTAAGACCACCTATAGCGGTGGGATCGTGGTCTGGAAGTGCGGCACGAAATACTACCAGCCCTACAAAAACAGGTACGTGCTCGTCTACATCAAATAGTGAGACAGTATGGTGTGAGGCATAAAGCCTGTTACGGCCCTGTGGCACGATCTTGAGATCTGGCATGGCGCTGGCCGGCCTCGCAGCCATTTCTGGAATGAGCGCGGACGAGAATCGAGCACCTGACTGACCGTATCATATCTGCACGCCCCGATGTGCACCGAGCCGGTTCCAGGATGGGAAACTTCGACGAAGCCGCTATCCAGGCTGACAGCATTGTGGGCGCAATGATCGCGGGTCTGGTTTTGATGCCGGAAGCCATTTCGGCGGTTCGCGCTTCACTCAACAATGAGCTGCAACGCGGCCTGAATGTCGCAATGGGGTCGGCCTGCGCCACAATTGGTTTGACGATACCGGCAGTCGCAGCAGCCAGCCTGCTGACGGGACGAGGGTTGACCCTGGGGCTCCCGGAGGCTGACGCCGTACTTTTGATTTTGGCGCTTTTCATATGCGGCGTAAGCTTTAGTAACGAAAGGACGACGTTCCTGACCGGAATGGTCCATGCTGTTGTATTTTTTACTTATGTATTTCTTATATTTGTACCATGAAAGGTTCGACGCATGCGGCTGCTGATGCGTGAGGCAATGGCCAAGGAACTGGGGATGGTGGCTTGGAAGACGGCGTGAGGCAGAGATTGTTGCCGATGTATTCGCGCTCCACCGGCCTGAGTGGCTGACGGCGCTCGGCCAGCGTTGGCGATGGCAGAGATATTCTCAAGGCTCAGCCGCTCGAAGCCAGGCTGACACGCGGGTTGCCCTCATGGCGGCGGAGCAGACGCCATGTCAATTTAGATCCTGCGGTTGATACTGCCAAACCTAGATATCGACCTCCTTCACGGCAACAAGCCCGCCTGGTTTTGCGACGCGGCAGACTCCTCGATTGCTCGGGTCAGCTCTTCGTCGATGAACACCAGGCGGGGAGGATCGATACGGTCCTGATACTTTGCCCACTGTGCCCGCCGGCACGCGCCACATCCGGGCGATCCTGCTCACCCGCGATCAGCGTCTTTTTTGTGACTGAGCCTGTCGGGCGTGGACGAACTCCCACACCGAACGGCAATCGACCTTCAAGCCGCGCTCAGGTCGGCACCCCTGCAATCCGCTGGATCCGGTCAGCGTGTGCTTCGGGTTCGGGGTGCAACATTAGGCGGGGACATTTGCACGGATGGCGGCGAACCAACCACCCCGGCAGGGGCGCCAGATTGCTCACCACTTGGGCTCTCTACTGCGCTGCTCATACTTTGGTGAGCAATTTGCATCTCCGGAACGGTGAAAACCGGTACCTCGCCCTTGAAACCCTGGAGTTCAAAGGCGCCCGCCTGGACAATCGGCGTCGATGCTCCTGCCGCAAAGCCGGGTCCCATCACAAGGGGGATGCCAAGCTTCTTCGTCGTCGATTCGAGCCGTGCCGCGCGGTTCACCGGGGAGCCGATCGCGGTGTAATCGAAGCGCCTTTCGGAGCCGAAATTGCCTACCGAGCAGATGCCGGTCTCGATGGCGACGCCGATTTCGATGGAGCGATGGCCATCCGCGGTGAAGGCGGCGTTTTCGCGCTTGACCCGCTCGATCAAGGCAAGGCCCGCGTCCAGCGCACGTTCGCGATGATCGGGTTGATCAAGCGGTGCGTTCCAGAAGGCCAGCACCGCATCGCCCATGAACTTGTCGATGGTGCCGTCGCGCTTGAGGATCTCATCGGTCGCAATGCCGAGGAAATGGTTGACCACCTTGGCGATTTCTTGGGTGTCGAGCTGTTCGCTCATTGTCGTGAAGCCGCGTATGTCGCTGAGCAGGATTGTGATCTCGCGCTTCTCGCCGGACAGGATTGCCTCTGTGTCCGAGCTTGCGAGGCGCTGCACCACTGAGGGCGAAAGATATTGGGAGAACTGTCGCGTCAGCGTGGACCGGCGCTGCTCGCTGCGCCTGTATAGGACATAGCCTTCGAAGCCCGCAACCATGATCGTTGCAAGCGCCGGCTGCAGCGGGTCGTAGAGTGCACCCTGCAGGCTGTACTCGAGAGCGCCGAACACGAACGGGGCGACAGTCAGCAGCGCCAGGGCGAGGGCGCCAAGCACGACACGCCCGCCGAGCACTCCGGAAAGCCCGATGAAAACGACGGCACTGAGGAGAAACCAGAGCCGCTCGAACATTCGCGCGTGCGTTGGCTCTGCTAGGTAGCGCCCGGCAAGCATCTGGGCGATCGCATCGGCGTGGATGTCCGCGCCTGGTCGCGTTGGACGCGTCGGCGTGGGCAGGTACTGCATCAGTCCCACAGCCGACAGCTCGACAATGGCGATAGCGTCCCGCAGCCGCGGATCGCCATGGCCCGAAAGGATGGTGCTGGCAGACAGGCGGGGCGTATCGGTGGCGGTTTCCCAGAGGCGGATGCCCCCCTCCGGCTCGAGCGGCACAATGGCGCCGGCCATCCTGAGCGCGTCGAACCCGGCTGCATTCATCCGGGCTATGTAACCGTCCTGTCCGGCGTAAAGGCGCAGGAGCTCGAGTGAGAAGGACGGCCACAGCTGCACGCCTTGAGCGGTGTTGCGAATCCAGAGCAACGGCACATGGCGCAGTACGCCGTCGGGATCGGGCAAGGTGCGAATCACGCCGAGGCCCACGGCCGCGTTCGAGAATTCGGCAAGCGACCCGGTCAGGCCGGTGAAGCCGGGAAGTGTATCGGGTACTTGCCCGACGATCGACCAGCCGGCTTTGGGTTCTGCTTCTGAAACCGTCGCCTCATTGCCCAGGCTGACGGCAAGCGCCGTTCGATTTTTGGCCAGCGCCGTGGCCAGGCGCTTGTCTCCGGCGATGCCCTCAGGCGAGGTGTCGGCCTCGGGGAGTACCAGCGCAAGCCCGACCACCGACGCGCCGGATTGTGTGATGCCATCGACCAGATCGGCCAAGAGGCCACGGTTCCAGGGCCATCGTCCATGTGCGTTGAGGCTGGCGTCGTCTATCGAGACGATCACGACAGGATTGCTCGTCGCCTGGCGCGGGGCGAGAAACTGGTAGAAGTCGTACGTGCGTTCGCGTAGGCGCGACAGCGGCCCGTCGAAAACCAAATGGCAAGCGAGCAGCAAAAGAATGAGCACGAGACCGGATATCTTGCGCCTCACGGTCCAGCGCCAATCCGCCCAACGTCGAGCAGCAAAGGGGCTCATACCGGGCGCCCGGGCCTAATTGCAGAAGCGGCCGCAGCCTTCGCCCTCGCCATCGTCCCTCCGTCCGCCGCTGCCCACGGGTGGCGTTGGGCTGTCAGGGAAGTCCATGACCACTCCTGGCAATGCGCCGTCCGTGGAATCGCAGACTTTGAGCGCGCCGCCGAGTGCCGACGCACAAAGTGCGCTCACGTCCAAACCAGGACCCGGCGCGCCTGGCAGGCCGGTACCGGCTATCCGGTCGATACTGTCCAATATCGGGAAGGTGTCGATTCCGCCGTAGCCGGCCAGCAGCTTGCCATCTTGCGATGTGCAGGCGTAGCCCGGGTTTGTGATAACCAGCCGTTTGCCATTGATGGTGCAGGTCATACGGCCGGCGCGCAGAATGCCGACAGTCTGGCCAGCTGCCACCAGCACTTCGATGATGCCGCCCCTCGCGCCGAGCACCATGTGCGGCGTCGCAACCTGCATGGCGCCCCGTTTCGAAACCTGGCCGCCATAAAAACGGGCCAGGCCGCTGTTCATGCCGATGTCGATCTTTCCCGATCCGGAGCCCGGATTATAGACGAATTCATCGATCGTCAGGCTGGTGTTGGGACCTATCTTGGCGCTCGATTCATCCCGGAACACCAGCATTCCAAGACCGGTGGGATCGCTGTGCAGCTGGTCGCCCAGTTCGACGCCGGCACCAACGTTCATTGTCCCACCGTTATTGCGGACGATGTTGGTCTGATAGGCTGTCATCGACCCGACCGTCTCAGCGGCGGAGGGTGACGCTAAGGCAAGGCAGGCGATAAAAATCGCGATCTGACGGTACCTCATCGCGGCCCTTTCAATTGAGCGTCAACGTATAGCTCATTAGCATTTCGAACGATTTTTGGTCGCGGCTAGCGACTGCGAAGTTGGTTTCTCGATAGGCGAGATCAACGCTGATCTTCTGGGCTTCCGTCATCTGAAAATCGCTTTCCGAGGCAATGCGCCAGAAGTCACTCTTGATATTTGTGCCGATGCCGACAGACAGATCGGGAGTGTCGCTGTGGCCGGCCGAGAAGGCGATCTGGTGCGACCATGCGAAAAGATCCGGTACGGTCATCAACAGGCCGCCATAGCGGACCTCGCCCGAGTAGCTGTGGCCGATTTCGCCAGATCCTGACGCGAAGTCATTCGAGCCGACAAAGCGCAGTCCGAGCGCCTGGCCATTGCGGAAGCGGTAGCTGCCGCCTGCCTCATAGAAGACCCTGCTATCGGCGAAAATGCCTTGCGAGGCGCTTAGATCGATGTAGCCGCCACCGGCGAAGAGGGTCGTCTCGACCGTGGGGCGAACGAGGAAACGTCCACTGAGGCCGACGCCGGTTTCGTTGATATCGCTGTCGAAACGATCTGTAACGGTAAACGCGGAAAGCAGCAGGCGAAGCGAATCGATCCCACTGTTGGGCAGCCCCTTGTCCCAGGTAATCGCTGCGTTGCCGTGGACAAAAGTCTTCTCGCTACCCGGAACCGACAGGTCTTCCGTGAAAAAACGCTGTGTCGCCATCAACGAGCCCGAAAGAACGAGGGCGTCAGCGCTTGGCGTGCCGAGGTCCCACCGAACAAAGCCGTCGGCCCGCCCGTAGGGCGAGACGAAGCTGTCGTCGTCCTGCGCCCCGCCTGGCTCAAAATCGGTGAATGCGCTGAATACGCCTCCGGTCAGGGCGAGTTCCCAGGTGACGCCACGCAACGCGCGCTCGATGCGGGCGAGCAAACGAACAGCTTCCTGTTGCTCACTTTCGGTCAGACCGCCGACTTCGATGCCGTACTGCACCTGCCGCCGGGCCAATTCATAGGACCCGACATGATAATACAACCGGCTGGCCGCAAGCCGGGCGCGCGCATCGCGGGGGTATTTGATCAGATACTGCTCGATTGAGGAGATCGCCTGATCGTACTGGCCCGCGTTGACCGCAACCGTAACGAACTGGGCGAGCGTTCCATTGTCGGCAGGATTGGCGATGCGGGCCGAAAACGCGTCGTCATAGCCCGCAAAAAGACCTTGTGCGCCGGCCGGCAATACGCCGCCGAAAAGCAGCGCTGCGGCGAAGCCGAAGATCGTTCGAGCCGAAGATTGCATGCCGAGAACCCCACCCTCGACCCGACTAGTGCGAAGGATCTAGCACGGCTACAAAAAAAAAGGCGACGAAACCGTCACCAGACCGTGCGAGCTTCAGCAGCTGTTGCAGCTGCGCAACAAATTATCGGGTTTATTCCTATTTCGGCTGCGTTGGTTGCCAAAACATCTTCCTAGCGTTGCTGAACATAATTGGAGTATCCGGCACCAGCGGAAAACAACTCAAAATCCTCAGCGGCGGATGGCAGGTCACAAGATTTGTGTTGTTGCGCGATTCTGCGCGCATCTGGTACCGAAGGTCATCCTCGACTTCGCTTGTTGCCCCAATTCCCAGGGACGCGTCCCTGGCCGCGCCTTGCTAGAGCACGAGCAGGGTAGCCAGCCACAGCATCAGGCCCATGCCTACAATATCAGTCAAGGTGGTGAGGAAGATCGCCGAAGCGACCGCCGGATCGGCGCCGACCCGGCGAAGGCCCAACGGGATCAGCACGCCGGAGATTCCGGACAAGAGGCACGCTCCGGACATGGCAAGCAGGATCACGAGTGCCAGCATGGGCGCTTGGGCCGCCGACTCCGGTTGCCTCGAGGCGTAGAACCACATCGCCGCTGCCGCAACAAGGCCGACGAGCACGCCGTTAGCGATCCCGAGCGCGCCCTCTCTCATCACCAGGTGCAGCTTCGGTCGTTTGTCCACATCCCCCAGGGCAAGGCCACGCAGCGTCATAGCCAGTGCCTGGCAGCCAGTGTTTCCGCTTTGCCCGGCCAGGACCGGGAGGAACGCCGCCAGGGCGACGATCTTCTCGATCGTGCCTGTGAACGAGCTGACCACGAATGCGGCCATGAAGGCCGTCAGGAGGTTCAACTGTAGCCACGGATGACGCTTCAAGAAGGCTGAAAACAGCGGCGTAAAAGAGCGCTCCTCCTTCTGGACACCTACCATCTGGCCAGACTGGGCGGAAATCTCGATGATTTGCTGCTCGAACAAGCGCCAACCGCGAACCTGCCCGAGCAGCCGGTTCTCCGCGTCCACCACCGGGTAGACAGGGTAGTGACGCCGTACCGCTGCCTCGCACGCGTTGCTCAAAGAGAGATCGACATTAAGAGCAAACGGCCTGGGCAGCATGATCTGATCGACAATGGCGTCCGGTTCGCTCAGCATCAGATCGCGCAGGACCACCAGGCCAACCAGTTTATCGCCCTCGCTCGTGACGTAGAGATAGGTGAGCTCGGTCGGCACCTTGGCGCGTCTGACAGCTTCAACCGCGGCAGCAACGGTCGTTCCGACCGGAACGCTGGCGGAAATCGGGTCCATCAGTTCGATGAGCGACTCGGGTATCGCGACACCCTCGTCACCGTCATCAGACCCGATGGGCCGCATGTGCAGCGGCAAATGCTCGGCCACCTTTCGGGCGTGCCCGTCCGGCAACAGCTTTAGTGTGTCGCGGATGAACTCGGGAGACTCTTTGGCGAGCAATTCAGCCGCGTCATCGGGTGCTCGGGCACGCAGCGTGCGCACCAACTTCTGAACGCCGGTCTCTTCTTTCATTTGCTATAGCCCCCAATTGAAGGTCGCATAGTAGGTAAAGTATCGGATCGCACCAGTGCGGAAATACGACAGCTTTTTCCGGCCGCAGCAGTCCGCCTTGTGGTCCTCGAAGAATATGAGTTGATGTACGCCGACCGACGCCAGCGTCGACCTGCAGACGCCATCTCGTTTGAGTGATCCGGACCGGCCGGGAATTCCGGCCTGAGCGATCAATGGCCGTCCTGGGAAATGCGTGGGGGCAAGATCCTTTCAGCCAGCTTCAATTCAAGCTCTGCCAATGGCGGGTTGGAGAGTCTGACATCGTCGAAAAGGTCATCGGCGAAGCGGCTGCTAATATCTCAATGACCGCGAAGCGGCGCAAACCCCCCATCCGGCCCTCACGCAGGTCCCCTTGATCAGAAACAGGCATTCGATGTTGGCCTATCAGACAACTCACGCCGCCAGCACGACCTCGCCCAGCCCACGAATGATCTTGGCCAGTTCCACGCACTCGTCATGCCGCACCTTGTTGCGGCGCCACGCCAGGCTGATCGTGCGTTGCGGCATCGGCTCCTGGAACGGGACGATCTTGAGGTCCGGCATGACGCTGGCCGGCTTGGCCGCCA
>NZ_JBSKBQ010000016.1:0-136634 GCF_053714375.1 Mesorhizobium sp. ArgA1 | reverse complement strand
ACGTGGGCGTAGTGGCGGTTGGCCGTCTCGTATTCGACGTGAGCCGTCGAGATCGTGATGCCGCGGGCCTTCTCTTCCGGCGCCGCATCGATCTGGTCGTAGCGCTTGTATTCGCCAAAATACTTCGTGATCGCCGCCGTCAGCGACGTCTTGCCATGGTCAACGTGACCAATCGTGCCGATGTTCACATGAGGCTTAGTGCGCTCGAATTTACCTTTTGCCATGTGATGTCTCCAATCTGCTGCCCGTACGGGCCTTGAATTAAGTTACCGATGCAACCCGTTCAGGTTACGCGTATTTCTTCTGGACTTCCTGGGCGACCGCGGTCGGCACAGGCTCGTAGTGATCGAACTGCATCGTGTAGGCCGCACGGCCCTGGCTCATCGAGCGCAGGTTGTCGACGTACTTGAACATGTTGGCCAGCGGCACCATCGCGTTGATCACGACAGCCACGCCGCGCGCTTCCTGGCCCTGGATCTGGCCGCGACGGCCGTTCAGGTCGCCGATGACGCTGCCGACATAGTCTTCCGGCGTCACGACTTCGACCTTCATGATCGGCTCGAGCAACTGCACGCCAAGCTTGGGCGCAGCTTCACGGAAGCAGGCGCGGCCGGCGATTTCGAACGCGAGCACCGAGGAGTCGACATCGTGGTAAGCGCCGTCGATGAGCGACGCCTTGACGCCGATCATCGGGAAGCCGGCAAACGGGCCAGACGTCATGACGCTGTTGATGCCCTTTTCGACACCGGGGATGTATTCCTTCGGAACCGCACCGCCGACGATCTTGGATTCGAACTCGAACTCGCTGCTTTCCGGGTTCGGCTCGAAGATGATCTTGACGCGGGCGAACTGGCCGGTACCGCCGGTCTGCTTCTTGTGGGTGTAGTCCTGCTCGTGCTTGCGGGTGATCGTCTCGCGATAGGCCACCTGCGGGGCGCCGACATTGGCCTCGACCTTGAATTCGCGGCGCATGCGGTCGACGATGATGTCAAGGTGAAGTTCACCCATGCCCGAAATGATGGTCTGGCCCGATTCCTCGTCGGTCTTGACGCGGAAGGACGGATCCTCGGCGGCCAGGCGGTGAAGGGCGAGGCCCATCTTTTCCTGGTCGTTCTTGGTCTTCGGCTCGATGGCGATCTGGATGACCGGATCGGGGAATTCCATGCGCTCGAGGATGACCGGATGCAGCGGGTCGCTGAGCGTATCGCCGGTGGTGGTGTCCTTGAGGCCAGCCAGGGCAACGATGTCGCCGGCAAATGCCTCTTCGACGTCGGCGCGCGAATTCGCATGCATCTGCAGCATGCGGCCGATGCGCTCTTTCTTGCCCTTGACGGTGTTGTCGAGCGAGACGCCCTTGGTCAGCTTGCCCGAATAGATGCGGGCAAAGGTCAGCGAACCGACGAACGGGTCGTTCATGATCTTGAAGGCGAGCATCGACAGCGGCTCGTTGTCGTCGGCATGACGCTCGATCTCGGCGTCGGTCTTGGCGTCGACGCCCTTGATGGCGGGAACATCGGCCGGCGACGGCAGATATTCGACGACGGCGTCGAGCAGCGGCTGCACGCCCTTGTTCTTGAAGGCCGAGCCGCAGAACATCGGGTAGAACTTGACCGCGATCGTGCCCTTGCGGATCAGCGAACGGATCTCGTCATTCGACGGCATCTTGCCTTCGAGGTAATTCTCGAGCGCCGTCTCGTCCATTTCGACGGCGGCTTCGATCATCTTCTCGCGGTATTCTTCGGCGCGAGCCTTGAGGTCGGCCGGGATCTCGACGACGTCCCAGGCAGCGCCCAGCGTCTCGTCGCGCCAGACCAGCGCGTTCATCTCGACGAGGTCGACGACACCCTTGAACTCGGTCTCGGCACCGATCGGCAGCTGCATGACGACAGCCTGCGCACCGAGGCGCGAGCCGATCATTTCGACCGAGCGGTAGAAGTCGGCGCCGATCTTGTCCATCTTGTTACAGAAGATCATGCGCGGAACGCGATACTTGTCGGCCTGGCGCCAGACAGTCTCGGTCTGCGGCTCGACACCGGCATTGGCGTCGAGCAGCGCGATGGCGCCGTCGAGCACGCGCAGCGAACGCTCGACTTCGATGGTGAAGTCGACGTGTCCGGGGGTGTCGATGATGTTGAAGCGGTGCATCTTGCCGTCACGGCCCTTCCAGAAGGTCGTGGTGGCAGCGGACGTGATGGTGATGCCGCGTTCCTGCTCCTGCTCCATCCAGTCCATGGTGGCAGCGCCGTCGTGCACTTCGCCGATCTTGTGCGACTTGCCCGTGTAATAGAGGACGCGCTCGGTGGTCGTCGTCTTGCCGGCGTCAATATGCGCCATGATACCGAAATTGCGGTAGTCTTCGATTTTATATTCGCGGGCCATCGTGGGTGCCTTCTCAGTCTCGTTCGCGCTTTACCAGCGGTAGTGTGCGAAAGCGCGGTTGGCTTCAGCCATCTTGTGGGTGTCTTCGCGCTTCTTCACGGCCGTGCCGCGGTTGTTGGCCGCGTCCATCAGCTCGCCGGAGAGGCGATCGACCATCGTGGTCTCGTTGCGGTTGCGCGCAGCTGCAATCAGCCAGCGGATCGCCAGGGCCTGACGGCGCTCGGGGCGCACGTCGACCGGGACCTGGTAGGTGGCGCCGCCGACGCGGCGCGACCGGACTTCCACATGCGGCGCGACATTGTCGAGCGCCTGATGGAAGACTGTAACCGGCTCCTGCTTGGTCTTCGACTGAACCTGGTCGAGCGCGCCGTAGACGATGGTCTCGGCAACCGACTTCTTGCCGTCATACATGACGGCGTTCATGAACTTGGTGACGATCAGATCGCCGAACTTCGGGTCCGGATTGATCTCACGCTTTTCTGCACTGTGACGACGCGACATGGCTTTTGTCTCTCAATCTCGTAGCCTTGCGCAGCAAAAGCGCGAAGGCCGGAAAATCTTACTTCGGACGCTTGGCGCCGTACTTCGAACGGCGCTGCTTGCGGTTCTTCACGCCCTGCGTGTCGAGCACGCCGCGGATGATGTGGTAGCGCACGCCCGGAAGATCCTTGACGCGGCCGCCGCGGATCATGACCACGGAGTGTTCCTGAAGGTTGTGGCCTTCGCCGGGGATGTAGCCGATCACTTCAAAGCCGTTTGTCAGGCGGATCTTGGCCACCTTGCGCAGTGCCGAGTTCGGCTTCTTCGGCGTCGTTGTATAGACACGTGTGCAGACGCCCCGCTTCTGCGGGTTCTGCTGCATGGCCGGGACCTTGTTGCGCTTCACCGGCGCAATGCGCGGCTTGCGGATCAGCTGGTTGACGGTAGGCATTAAACCCTCTTGTCTCTCAATTCCGTGTCTCGCCCGGTCAGGGCCGCTCAAAGCGTCAATCCCATACGCAAATTCGGGCCATAAACCGCGCCTCGCGGTCCTGCCCGAACAAAATGCAGAGGAAGCGGAAACCGCTTCATGCGCGCCGGAAATGTCTTTTCGCTCGTAAAACGAACCCTGTTTGAGGCAAACTCCAAAGCGTGTCGCTTCGGAAGGGAGAGCCTCACATCGGTTCTGACTGGGCGGCTTCTACTCGCAAGACCGTGAACCGTCAACCCCGGAGCGCCAAATATTGCGCGCCAAACAGGACGTGGCAGCCATGCGAAAATCGCATGTAATTTTCTTTCGCCATTTTGCAAGAGCGAGGAAGAAAGTAACCGCACAGGCAAGAAAGTGACCGGCTTTTGGCTGTCCTGCGCCGAGGCTTCGTGGCAAAAGGCGCCATGGACAGCGCAAATCCCCTCGCCCGCCCCCGATCCAAGAGGAATCAGCCCGTGAACGACAACGAGGAACGACCGGTCACCATCATCACCGGCCGCGTCTGGAAAAAGAAGGGCGGCAAGCCGGAAGGCGTCCATGTGATGCTGGTCGCGCCCGACGACGATTCGGCCGTGCGCCGCGCTCTCGAATCGCTCGCCGCCGAAGGCTATGCCGAAGCCGAGCTCGACCAGATCGGCGACATGCAGGGCGAGCCTGACGATGAGCCGCATCTGTCGGCCTTCCAGGGCGCGCTTGAAGGCGAAGTGTCGATCGTGACGTTCGAGATTCCGCTCTGATCACGACCGCGACCTTTTTCTTCGCGCTCCGCGTCACTTGCCCGGCACGGCTTCTCTGCTAAAAGTCCGACAAATACCCAATCAGCGGAGTTACCATGCCCTCGACGAAAGACCCCATCAAGCTCGGCATCGTCGGCGTGGGCAAGATCGTGCGCGACCAGCATTTGCCGGCAGTGGCCAAGGATGGGAATTACCACCTGATCGCCGCCGCCAGCCGGCACGGCAAGGTCGACGATATCCCGAACTTCCCGACCATTGAGGCGATGCTCGACGCAGTGCCGGAACTCGCGGCCGTGTCGCTCTGCATGCCGCCGCAGTTTCGCTATGACGCGGCACGCACCGCGCTGATCGCGAAAAAGCATGTCTTCCTGGAGAAGCCGCCGGGCGCCACGGTCAGCGAGGTCGAGGATCTGAAGCGGCTGGCCGAGGCAAATGGGGTGACGTTGTTCGCCAGCTGGCATTCGCGCTACGCGCCGGCGGTCGAGGCCGCGCGGACTTTTCTGAGCTCAGCCAAAATCAGCTCGGCCGCCATCGTCTGGAAGGAGGATGTCCGCCGTTGGCACCCGAACCAGGACTGGATCTGGGCGCCGGGCGGCTTCGGCGTCTTCGATCCCGGCATCAACGCCCTGTCGATCGCGACCCACATCCTGCCGGCGATGTTCATCACCTCGGCCGTTCTCGACTTTCCAGAAAACCGCGCCTCGCCAGTCGCGGCCCATGTCAATTTCCGCACCTCCGATGGGTTGCCGGTAACCATGGAGCTTGACTGGCTGCAGACCGGCCCGCAGAGCTGGGACATTCTGGCCGATACCGACAGGGGCAAGATGGTGCTCTCCGGCGGCGGCACCAGGCTCGCCGTAGACGGCAAGGTGGTTCACGACGAGCCGGAAGCCGAATATCCCCAGCTCTACCGACGCTTCTCCGAGATCGTGCGCGCCGGCATTTCCGACGTCGACCTGGCGCCCCTGCAGCACGTCGCCGACGCCTTCATGCTCGGCAAGCGCAACGTGGTCGAGGCGTTTTTCGATTGAGGTGAGCGGCGGCCGCCCGCCGCTGCCGATGCCTCACTCAACGATTGCGATGGCAAAGCCGTCATAGCCCTTGGCGCCGACGGTCTGGATGGCGGTGCCGTCCAGGCGCTTCTCGCCGCCGATAAAGGAAAATGCGGCGCGTGCGCCTTCGACATAGGCGTCACGGCCATCGTCGTTGAGCACCGTACCGTCTCGGACGACGTTGTCGCAGACGATAACCGTGCCTGGCCGTGACAGGCGCATCGCCCAGCTGAGATAGTTCGGATTGTTCGGCTTGTCGGCGTCGATGAAGATCAGGTCGAACGGCCCGGCATTTTCGCTCTCCAGCGTCTCAAGTGTTTGCAGCGCCGGCCCGGTCCGCAGGTCGACCTTGTCCGACATCCCTGCCCGCTCGAAATTCGAGCGCGCAACCTTTGCGTGGTGCGGGTCGAGTTCGAGCGTGACTACCTTGCCGTCGGCCGGCAATCCCCTTGCCATCCAGATAGTCGAGTAGCCACCGAGCGTGCCGATCTCCAGCACCCGCTTCGCGCCGCGGATGCGCACAAGAAGCGAAAGCAGCTTGCCCTGCGCGGCAGAGACGTCGATGGCCGGCAGGCCCTGTTTGCGATTGGTTGCGATCACCGCGTCAAGCACGGGATCCGCTTCGAAAAGAGACGAGACGATGTAGTCGTCGACGGCCGTCCAGGTCTTGTTGCTCATGATGCTTCCCTTGTTCGTAAGGCTAAAAACGCAAAAAGGGGCCGCTTGGGCCCCTTTTCCTTTTCTCGTCCACCGCGGTTACTGCGCGGCGTTGACCATGTCGGTCAGCATCGGGTCGGCGACTTCGACACCGGAGGCCTTGCGGCGCTCGTCGATGATCAACTCGTCGCGCGAGGTGGCGATGCGCCGGATCTGGCTCATCGTGCCGCCGGTACCGGCCGGGATCAGCCGGCCGACGATGACGTTTTCCTTCAGGCCCTGCAGCATGTCGGTCTTGCCGGCGACCGCAGCTTCCGTCAGCACCCTGGTCGTCTCCTGGAAGGAGGCGGCCGAGATGAAGGACGGCGTCTGCAGCGAGGCCTTGGTGATGCCGAGCAGCACCGGCTGGCCTTCGGCCGGCTTCTTGCCGTCCTCGATCAGGCGCTCGTTGACCTCTTCCAGTTCGATCACGTCGACGTGGTCGCCCGGAATGTAGGTCGAGTCGCCCTGCGTGGTGATCTCGACCTTCTGCAGCATCTGGCGAACGATCACCTCGATGTGCTTGTCGTTGATCGACACGCCCTGCAGGCGGTAGACTTCCTGGATTTCGTTCACGAGGTAGGAAGCAAGTGCCTCCACGCCCTTGATCGCCAGGATGTCGTGCGGCGCCGGATTGCCGTCGAGGATGTAGTCGCCCTTCTCGATGACGTCGCCGTCCTGGAGATGGAACGGCTTGCCCTTCGGGATCAGGTATTCGACCGGCTCAAGCGTCGAGTCATGCGGCTCGATGATGATGCGGCGCTTGTTCTTGTAGTCGCGGCCGAAGCGGATCGTGCCATCGATCTCGGCGATGATGGCGTGGTCCTTCGGACGGCGTGCCTCGAACAGTTCGGCGACACGCGGCAGACCGCCGGTGATGTCCTTGGTCTTGGCGCTTTCCATCGGGATACGCGCCAGCACGTCGCCGGGGCGAACCTGCGAACCCGGCTCGACCGAGAGAATGGCCTCGACCGAGAGCAGGAAGCGGGCGTCGCCGCCCTTTGACAGCTTGCCGACCTTGCCCTTGCCATCCAGGATGGCAATCGCCGGCTTGAGGTCGTTGCCGCGCGGCGTCGAACGCCAGTCGATGACCTCGCGCTTGGTGATGCCGGTCGATTCGTCGGCCGTTTCCTGAACGGAAATACCGTCGACCAGATCCTCGTACGCCACCTTGCCCTCGATTTCGGTGAGGACCGGGCGGGTATAGGGATCCCACTCGGCGATACGCTGGCCGCGCTTCACCTTGTCGCCATCGTCCACGAAGATACGCGAACCATAGGTAACGCGGTGCGTGGCGCGTTCCTTGCCGGCTTCGTCG
The DNA here is from genome assembly GCF_053714375.1 of Mesorhizobium sp. ArgA1. Lineage (NCBI taxonomy): Bacteria > Pseudomonadati > Pseudomonadota > Alphaproteobacteria > Hyphomicrobiales > Phyllobacteriaceae > Mesorhizobium > Mesorhizobium sp. ArgA1. The sequence continues at coordinate 129,482 of NZ_JBSKBQ010000016.1, read as the reverse complement.
AGGATCAGCACCGCCATGTTGCGGCCCATGACCATCTGCTGGCCGTCCGAGTTGCGCACCACGTTGCGGTTGCGGATCTCGACCTTGCCCTCATACGAGGCTTCAAGGAACGAGGAGTCCACCACCTGCGCCGTACCGCCCATGTGGAAGGTACGCATGGTGAGCTGGGTGCCCGGCTCGCCGATCGACTGCGCCGCGATGACGCCGACGGCTTCGCCCTGGTTGACCGGGGTGCCGCGAGCCAGATCGCGTCCGTAGCAGACCGCGCAGACGCCGACCCTGACTTCGCAGGTCAATGCCGAACGGATGCGGACCGACTGCACGCCGGCCTTTTCGATCTGCTCCACGTCGCGCTCGTCCATCAGCGTTCCGGCCTTGACCAGAACTTCGCCCGAAACCGGGTGCGTGATGTCGTCGAGCGACGTACGGCCCAGCACGCGCTGGCCGACCGAAGCGACAACCTGACCGGCATCGACGATCGGCTGCATGGTGAGGCCCTTGTCGGTGCCGCAATCCACGGAGTTGACGATGCAGTCCTGCGCCACGTCGACCAGACGACGGGTGAGGTAACCCGAGTTCGCCGTCTTCAAGGCGGTGTCGGCCAGACCCTTGCGGGCGCCGTGGGTCGAGTTGAAGTACTCGAGCACGGTCAGGCCTTCCTTGAAGTTCGAGATGATCGGCGTCTCGATGATTTCACCCGACGGCTTGGCCATCAGGCCGCGCATGCCGGCGAGCTGGCGCATCTGGGTGGGCGAACCGCGCGCACCCGAATGCGACATCATGTAGATCGAGTTCATCGGCTTCTGACGACCATTGTCCTCGAACTCCACGGCCTTGATGCGGGCCATCATTTCGTCGGCGACCTTTTCCGAGCACTTGGCCCAGGCATCGACGACCTTGTTGTACTTCTCGCCCTGCGTGATCAGACCGTCATTGTACTGCTGCTCGTATTCCTTGGCCAAAGCCTCGGTGTCGGAGACCAGCTTGATCTTGGCGTCCGGGATCAGCATGTCGTCCTTGCCGAACGAAATGCCGGCGCGGCAGGCATGGCCGAAGCCGAGTGCCATGATGCGGTCGCAGAAAATGACCGTCTCCTTCTGACCGCAATGCCGGTAGACGGTGTCGATCATCTTGGAGATGTTCTTCTTGGTCATCTCCTGGTTGGCGGTCTCGTAAGGCACGTTGACGTTCTTCGGCAGCAGTTCGCCGATGATCATGCGGCCAGGCGTGGTGTCGTAGATCTTCGACACGACCTTGCCTTCGGCGTCGACCGAACGGAAGCGACCCTTGATCTTGGCGTGGAGGGTGACGGCCTTGGTCTCGAGCGCATGCTGGAGTTCGCCCATGTCGGCAAACACCATGCCTTCGCCCGGCTCGTTCTGATTGACGATCGAGAGATAGTAGAGACCCAGAACCATGTCCTGCGACGGCACGATGATCGGCGCGCCGGAAGCCGGATGCAGGATGTTGTTGGTCGACATCATCAGCACGCGGGCTTCAAGCTGAGCCTCGAGCGACAGCGGCACGTGAACGGCCATCTGATCGCCGTCGAAGTCGGCGTTGAAGGCCGTGCAGACCAGCGGATGCAGCTGGATCGCCTTGCCTTCGATCAGGATCGGCTCGAACGCCTGGATGCCGAGGCGGTGCAGCGTCGGCGCGCGGTTCAAGAGCACCGGATGCTCGCGGATGACCTCGTCGAGGATATCCCAGACTTCCGGACGCTCCTTCTCGACCAGCTTCTTGGCCTGCTTGACGGTCGAGGAGAAACCCTTGGCGTCGAGGCGGGCATAGATGAAGGGCTTGAACAGTTCGAGCGCCATCTTCTTCGGCAGGCCGCACTGGTGCAGCTTGAGCTCCGGACCGGTGACGATGACCGAACGGCCCGAATAGTCGACGCGCTTGCCGAGCAGGTTCTGGCGGAACCGGCCCTGCTTGCCCTTCAACATATCGGACAGCGACTTCAGCGGACGCTTGTTGGCGCCGGTGATGACGCGGCCGCGGCGGCCGTTGTCGAACAGAGCGTCGACGGCTTCCTGCAGCATGCGCTTTTCATTGCGCACGATGATGCCGGGCGCGCGCAGCTCGATCAGCCGCTTCAGGCGGTTGTTGCGGTTGATGACGCGGCGATAGAGGTCGTTCAGATCGGACGTGGCGAAGCGGCCGCCGTCCAGCGGGACCAGCGGGCGCAGGTCCGGGGGGATCACCGGAACCACCTTCATGATCATCCATTCCGGACGGTTGCCGGATTCCATGAAGTTCTCGACGACCTTGAGCCGCTTCAGGTACTTCTTCTGCTTCAGCTCGGACGTGGTCGAAGCCAGTTCCGAACGCAGGTCGCCGGCGATCTTCTCCAGGTCCATGCCGGCCAGAAGGTCATGAATGGCCTCGGCACCGATCATGGCGGTGAACGAGTCCTCGCCATACTCGTCGACGGCGATCATGTACTCTTCCTCGCTGAGCAGCTGGTGCTCCTTCAGCGCGGTGAGGCCAGGCTCGGTGACGATGTAGTTCTCGAAGTAAAGGACGCGCTCGATGTCCTTCAGGGTCATGTCGAGCAGCGTGCCGATGCGCGACGGCAGCGACTTCAGGAACCAGATGTGAGCGACAGGTGCTGCCAGCTCGATATGGCCCATGCGCTCGCGGCGAACGCGCGACAGCGTGACTTCGACGCCGCACTTCTCGCAGATGACGCCCTTGTACTTCATGCGCTTGTACTTGCCGCACAGGCACTCATAGTCCTTGATCGGGCCAAAAATGCGCGCGCAGAACAGACCGTCACGCTCCGGCTTGAAGGTGCGGTAGTTGATGGTCTCCGGCTTCTTGATCTCGCCGAACGACCAGGACAGAATCTTCTCAGGGCTGGCGAGCGATATCCGGATGGAATCGAACACCTGCGCCGGCGCCTGCGGATTGAAGAGATTCATGACCTCTTGGTTCATGCCGTTCTCCTTTTCGGGGTCCTCGAAAACCCCTTGCATCTAACGCGGGCCAAATGCCCGCTGAGTGGTCGGCCCACCGGCCGTAGAATTCGAGGCGCGCCGCGGCTTTCCGCGGCGCGCCGTTGCCTTACTCGGCTGCGTCAGGCAACCGGACAGGGTTGTCGTCGAGCTTGGTGTTCTCCAATTCGACATTGAGGCCGAGAGACCGCATTTCCTTGACGAGCACGTTGAAGCTCTCCGGAATGCCGGCTTCGAACGTGTCGTCGCCGCGCACGATCGCCTCGTAGACCTTGGTGCGGCCGGCGACGTCGTCGGACTTCACCGTGAGCATTTCCTGCAGTGTGTAGGCGGCGCCGTAGGCTTCCAGTGCCCAGACCTCCATTTCGCCGAAGCGCTGGCCGCCGAACTGCGCCTTGCCGCCCAGCGGCTGCTGGGTAACGAGCGAGTACGGACCGATCGAACGCGCGTGGATCTTGTCGTCCACCAGGTGGTGAAGCTTGAGCATATAGATATAGCCCATCGTCACCTTGCGATCGAACGGCTCGCCGGTGCGTCCGTCATAGAGTTGCGACTGACCGCTGGTGTGCAGGCCCGCCTGTTCCAGCATGACGTTGATGTCGACCTCATGCGCGCCGTCGAACACCGGTGTCGCGATGGAGACGCCGCGGCGCATCTGCTCGCTGAGGCGAACGATGCTCTCGTCGTCATACTCGCGGACCGGCTCGTTGCGGTCGTTGGCCGGAATGAAGCTTTCCAGCGTCTTGCGCAGCGGCTTGATGTCGCCACCCGCCTTGTACGCTTCAATCAGCTCGCCAATCTTCTTGCCCATGCCCGCGCATGCCCAGCCCAGGTGCGTTTCCAGGATCTGGCCGACATTCATGCGGCTCGGCACACCCAGCGGGTTGAGCACGATATCGGCATGAGTGCCGTCCTCGAGGAAAGGCATGTCCTCGACCGGAACGATGCGAGACACGACACCCTTGTTGCCGTGACGGCCGGCCATCTTGTCGCCCGGCTGCATCTTGCGCTTCACAGCCACGAAGACCTTGACCATCTTCATGACGCCCGGAGGCATTTCGTCGCCGCGCTGGACCTTCTCGACCTTGTCCATGAAGCGCTGCTCGAGCGCCTTCTTGGAGTCGTCGTACTGGCCACGCAGGGCTTCCAGTTCGCTCTGGAGCTTTTCGTTCTCCACCGCAAACTGCCACCACTGCGAACGCGGATACTCATCCAGCGTGTCCTTCGACAGCTTCGATCCCTTCTTGAAGCCCTTCGGCCCGGCAATCGCTTCCTTGCCGACAAGAACGTCGGAAAGGCGCGAATAGACGTTGCGGTCGAGGATCGCCTGCTCGTCGTCGCGGTCCTTGGCGAGGCGTTCGATCTCCTCGCGTTCGATCGCCATGGCGCGCTCGTCCTTCTCGACGCCGTGACGGTTGAAGACGCGCACTTCGACGACGGTGCCGAAGGTGCCCGGAGGCATGCGCATCGAGGTGTCGCGAACGTCGGACGCCTTTTCACCGAAGATGGCGCGCAGGAGCTTTTCTTCCGGCGTCATCGGGCTTTCGCCCTTCGGCGTGATCTTGCCGACGAGGATGTCGCCCGGCTGCACTTCCGCGCCGATATAGACGATGCCGGCTTCGTCGAGGTTCTTCAGAGCTTCTTCCGAAACGTTCGGAATGTCGCGCGTGATTTCCTCCGGTCCGAGCTTGGTGTCACGGGCCATGACCTCGAACTCCTCGATGTGGATCGAGGTGAAGACGTCGTCGGCCACGATGCGCTCGGAGAGCAGGATCGAGTCCTCGTAGTTGTAGCCGTTCCACGGCATGAACGCGACCAGCACGTTGCGGCCGAGCGCCAGATCGCCGAGCTCGGTCGACGGACCGTCGGCAATGATGTCGCCCTTGTTGACGCGGTCGCCCATGCGTACCAGCGGACGCTGGTTGATGCAGGTGTTCTGGTTCGAACGCTGGAACTTCATCAGCCGGTAGATGTCGACGCCCGACTTGCCGGGATCGAGATCTTCCGTGGCACGAATGACGATACGCGTCGCGTCCACCTGGTCGACGATGCCGCCGCGGCGAGCACCGATGGCGGCGCCCGAGTCACGGGCGACGACCGGCTCCATGCCGGTGCCGACGAACGGCGCTTCGGCACGCACCAGCGGCACGGCCTGACGCTGCATGTTGGAGCCCATCAGCGCGCGGTTGGCGTCGTCGTTCTCGAGGAACGGGATGAGCGCTGCGGCCACAGACACCATCTGCTTGGGCGACACGTCCATCAGATCGACGTTTTCGCGCGGCGCCATCATCACTTCGCCGGCGCTGCGGCAAATGACGAATTCGTCGACGAAACCACCATTCTTGTCGAGCTCGGCATTGGCCTGCGCAACATGGTGCTTAGACTCTTCCATAGCAGAGAGATAGACGACCTCATTGGTCAGCTTGCCGTTGACGATCTTGCGGTACGGGCTCTCGATGAAGCCGTACTTGTTGACGCGCGCGAAGGTCGCCAGCGAGTTGATCAGACCGATATTCGGGCCTTCCGGCGTCTCGATCGGGCAGATGCGGCCGTAATGCGTCGGGTGCACGTCGCGCACCTCGAAGCCGGCGCGCTCGCGGGTAAGACCGCCCGGTCCAAGCGCCGACAGGCGGCGCTTGTGGGTGATCTCCGACAGCGGGTTGGTCTGATCCATGAACTGCGACAGCTGCGAGGAACCGAAGAACTCGCGCACGGCGGCAGCCGCCGGCTTGGCGTTGATCAGGTCCTGCGGCATCACCGTATCGATCTCGATCGAGGACATACGCTCCTTGATCGCGCGCTCCATGCGCAGCAGGCCGACGCGGTACTGGTTCTCCATCAGCTCGCCGACAGAACGCACGCGGCGGTTGCCGAGATTGTCGATGTCATCGATCTCGCCCTTGCCGTCGCGCAGTTCGACCAGCGTCTTGACCACGGCCAGGATGTCGTCCTTGCGCAGCACGCGCACGGTGTCCTCGGCCTTGAGCTCGAGGCGCATGTTCATCTTGACGCGACCGACGGCCGACAGATCGTAGCGCTCGCTGTCGAAGAACAGCGAGTTGAACATGGCTTCGGCGGTTTCCAGTGTCGGCGGCTCGCCCGGGCGCATGACACGATAGATGTCGAACAGCGCGTCCTGGCGGCTCTCGTTCTTGTCGACGTTGAGCGTGTTGCGGATGTAGGCGCCGACATTGACGTGGTCGATGTCGAGAACCTTGATCTCCTGCTCGCCGGTGCCGAGCAGCACCTTCAGCGTCTTCTCGTCGATCTCGTCCCCGGCTTCGAGGAAGATCTCGCCGGTGCCGTAATTGACGATGTCTTCGGCCAGGTAATTGCCGAGCAGATCCTCGTCGGTCGCCTTGATCGCCTTCAGACCCTTCTCGCCAAGCGCCCTTGCCTGGCGGGCGGTGATCTTCTTGCCCTGCTCGACGACGATCTCGCCGGTGTCGGCATCGACCAGGTCGCCGACAGCCTTGAGGCCGCGGAAACGCTCCACGTTGAATGGAATGCGCCAATGATCGCCGGCGCGCTTGTAGGTGATCTTGTTGTAGAAGGTCGACAGGATCTCTTCGCCGTCCATGCCAAGCGCCATCAACAGCGACGTCACCGGGATCTTGCGACGGCGGTCGATGCGGGCGTGCACGACGTCCTTGGAATCGAACTCGATGTCGAGCCACGAACCCCGATACGGGATGACGCGCGCGGCAAACAAAAGCTTGCCCGACGAGTGCGACTTGCCCTTGTCGTGGTCGAAGAAGACGCCCGGGGAACGGTGCATCTGCGAGACGATAACGCGCTCGGTGCCGTTGACGATGAAGGTGCCGTTCAAGGTCATGAGCGGCATGTCGCCCATGTAGACGTCCTGCTCCTTGATGTCCTTGATCGACTTGGCGCCGGTATCCTCGTCGATATCGAACACGATGAGGCGCAGCGTCACCTTCAGCGGCGCGGCATAGGTCAGGTCGCGCTGACGGCATTCGTCAACGTCGAATTTCGGTCCTTCGAACTCGTACTTCACGAACTCCAGCATCGAGGAGCCGGAGAAATCGGAGATCGGGAAGACCGACTTGAAAACAGCCTGCAGTCCTTCGTCCGGACGGCCGCCCTTGGGCTCGTCCACCATCAGGAACTGGTCATAGGATGCCTTTTGAACCTCGATCAGGTTCGGCATCTCCGCAACTTCCGGGATCTTTCCGAAGAACTTGCGTACGCGTCTGCGGCCATTGAAAGTCTGGGTCTGGGCCATCGTCGCTCCTTAGCTCTAAACTCGGGACGAGCCTCGCCGCGGCTCGCCTTGCATACTGAGCCGCCTGGGCAGCGGCCCTCTGTCTGTTTCCCGGCAGGCTGCCGGTAAAACGGGAGAAAACCCGTTTCCTGAAGGCCGGTTTCGGCCCTCAGGAAAGAGGTTCCCGTACATCCCGCGCTACGCACCCTCCCTTCCGTGAAGGGAGTGGCGGACGGCGCGAGGCCGCCCGCCGCTTTTACGCTTACTTCAGGTCGACCTTGGCGCCGGCTGCTTCCAGCTGCGCCTTGAACTTCTCAGCGTCAGCCTTGGAAACGCCTTCCTTGACCGGCTTCGGAGCTGCTTCGACCAGATCCTTGGCTTCCTTGAGGCCCAGGCCGGTGATGGCGCGGACTTCCTTGATGACGTTGATCTTCTGAGCGCCTGCCTCGGTGAGGACGACGTCGAATTCCGTCTTTTCCTCGGCCGGAGCAGCAGCAGCGGCAGCGCCGCCGGCAGCGGCAACCGCCACCGGAGCAGCAGCCGAAACGCCCCACTTTTCTTCAAGAAGCTTCGACAGCTCGGCCGCCTCGAGGACGGTCAGCTTCGAAAGGTCGTCTACGATCTTTGCCAGATCAGCCATTGTTGTATTCCTTCATCAGGTTCGAACGTGTGTTTGTGATAGCGAGGAACGGCCTCATGCCGCCTCGTCCTTCCGGGCGTAAGCGCCGATGACGCGCGCGACCGAAGCCGCTGGCGCATTGACGATCTGGGCGATCCGGGTTGCCGGCGTGGCGATCATGCCAACCAGCCTGGCGCGCAGCTCATCGAGCGACGGAAGTGTGGCGAGTGCCTTCACACCGTCGGCGTTGAGCGAGGTGGTGCCCATTGCGCCGCCGAGAATGACCAACTTGTCATTTCCCTTGGCGAAATCGGACGCGACCTTCGGCGCCGCAATCGGATCCTCCGAATAAGCGATCAGCGTCTGTCCCTTGAACAGGTCGATGATCGATGCGGAGTCCGTGCCCTGAAGAGCGATTTTGGCGAGACGGTTCTTCGCGACTTTGACGGTGCCACCGGCAGCGCGCATTTTCGACCGAAGGTCGTTCATTTGCGCGACGGTGATACCGGCGTAGTGGGCCACGACGACTGAACCAGCGCCTGCAAAAGCACCATTCAGGCCCGTGACGAGTTCGCGTTTTTCCGCTCTGTCCACTGCCTATCTCCAGTTGACCCCTGCCCCACTAATAGGACAGGCGTCGGGTTGCCTTTTTGCCGGCCGGGCCATCCAGTAACGGATCTCCCGAACGACGCTCGAGGATCCTGCCCCCTTTCGCCACATCGACAGTCAAGCCGGCGATGCGCAGACAAAAGGCAAACACGGTTCGAACCTTTCATTGGAGCTTGTCGCTCCGTTGTCAGGTTTTCACCCGTCTCATGCAGGCCCAATTGAATTAAGGCTTCTGGGCCGCCTGCAATCTCGGACAGGATGTCCGGAAACCTCTCGGTTTCCGGTACCGGGCCGCCGACAGGTCGGAGGCCCGGAATTCACTTGCGGATCAGCACTTTAGCGGCCGATCCAAATGTTCGTATCAGGACGCTGCGAGCGTCGAGACGTCGAGCTTGAGGCCCGGGCCCATCGTCGAGGTGACCGACACCTTCTTGACGTAGTTGCCCTTGGCGCCAGCCGGCTTCGCCTTGGTCACCGCATCGGCGAAGGCGCGGATGTTTTCTTCCAGCGCCTTGACGTCGAACGAGACCTTGCCGACGCCGGCCTGGACGATGCCGGCCTTCTCGACGCGGAACTCGACAGCGCCGCCCTTCGATGCCTTGACGGCCGCCGCGACGTCGGTGGTGACGGTGCCGACCTTCGGGTTCGGCATCATGCCGCGCGGGCCGAGCACCTTGCCCAGACGGCCGACCAGCGGCATCATGTCCGGCGTGGCGATGCAGCGATCGAAGTCGATCGTGCCCTTCTGGACGATCTCGACCAGATCCTCGGCACCGACGATGTCGGCGCCGGCGGCCTTGGCTTCCTCGGCCTTGTCGCCACGTGCGAACACGGCCACGCGGACCGAGCGGCCGGTGCCGTTCGGCAGGTTGACCACGCCGCGGACCATCTGGTCGGCGTGACGCGGGTCGACGCCGAGGTTCATCGCGACTTCGATGGTCTCGTCGAACTTCACCGTCGAACGGTCCTTGAGCAGCTTCAGCGCTTCACCCAGGGCATAAGCCTTGTTGGGATCGATGCCTTCGCGGGTCTTCGATACACGTTTTGCAAGTTTTGCCATGATCTCAGCCCACCACTTCCAGACCCATCGAGCGGGCGGAGCCCTCGACCATGCGCATGGCCGCTTCGACGTCGTTTGCGTTCAGATCCTTCATCTTCTGCTCGGCGATGGCGCGCACCTTGTCGCGGCCGATCGTGCCGACCTTGACCTTGCCCGGCTCCTTGGAGCCCGACTTCAGGTTCGCAGCCTTCTTCAGGAAGTAGCTCACCGGCGGCGTCTTCATGACGAAGGTGAACGACTTGTCCTGGTAGTAGGTGATGACGACCGGAATCGGCGATCCCTTTTCCATTTCCTGGGTCTGCGCGTTGAACGCCTTGCAGAACTCCATGATGTTGATGCCGCGCTGACCAAGTGCCGGGCCGATCGGGGGCGACGGCGTAGCCGAGCCCGCGGCAACCTGGAGCTTGAGCTGGCCTGCAATTTTCTTAGCCATCTCTTTCCTGCCTTTGTCTCATGCCGGCCCCACTATCGGGAACGCCGGCGGTTGCAGTCCGGTGGTGCGGTTCGCGCGGCCGGCTAAAGCCACATTCGCCTCCCACCCGTTCATGGCCGCGCGTTTTCGCGCCGCCTCCCCTTGCCGGCGAACCGGCGCGGGGTTTTCGGATCAGCCCTTTTCGACCTGTCCGAATTCCAGATCGACGGGCACGGCGCGCCCGAAGATCGAAACTTCCACCTTGAGCCGCGCCCGCTCCTCGTCCACTTCCTGGACGAAACCGTTGAACGACGCGAACGGCCCGTCCGAAACGCGGATCGCCTCGCCGATCTCGAAGGTGACCGAGGGCTTTGGCCGCTCGACGCCTTCCTGGACCTGGTTCAGGATGCGCTGCGCTTCCGCCTCGGTGATCGGCACCGGCTTGGAGTCACCGAGAAAACCGGTGACCTTCGGCGTGTTCTTGACCAGCGAGAACACCGCGTCGGTCAGATTGGCCTTCAACAGCACATAGCCCGGAAAGAACTTGCGCTCGGCATCGACCTTGCGGCCGCGGCGGATCTCGACAACTTTCTCGGTCGGCACCACGATCTGTTCGATATCGGCGGACAGGCCCTTCTGCTTGGCCTTGTTCTCAATGTCCTCGGCGACCTTTTTTTCAAAGTTCGAATAGGCGTGGACGATGTACCACCGCGCGGTCATTTCAAGACTTCTCCGTAATCGCCGAACTTAATGTCCGAGGCTCAGTAACCGCTCGATCGCGTAGCCCATGGCCACGTCGGCGGTGAAGAAAAAGATCATCGCGATGACCGCAAACACGAGCACCATCACCGTCGAGATCATCGTCTCCCGGCGCGACGGCCAAGTCACCTTGGCGGTCTCCGCGCGGACCTGCTGGAGAAAGACGAAAGGATTTGTGGTTTTCGAAGCCATATGCCGCTCTGTCTTCAAGACCCGTTGGCCGGGTCTCCTGGATGATCCCGCTGGCCGGGACGTGCCGCCTGGGTTTCAAGTCGACGCCGAATCAGCGCAACCATTTCGCCCATGCAAATCGGACGCGTAAAGCCGGCTTCCCAGCTCCACGCGTCGCGTGTCTGTTGTGTCTACATAAAACCGATTCTTGATCCACGCAAGTGGCAAGTGTCCGCTTTATGACCAAACGCCGCCTCGGAACCATCCAGTCGTCCCGTCCCGGCTATGAGGGCCTTATGCCTCAGTTTCCCTAATATGGCAAGCCACCTGCCATTTTTCAATGCGGGGCACGGCACCGAGTTCGTTCGTGAATCGCCATTTGAGAAAATGGCACGGGCAGCAGGGCTCGAACCTACGACCTGCGGTTTTGGAGACCGAATAGCCTTCTCGCATCATCTTGTTTACACATCGATATTTGGCATTTTTCAGATTGGTGTGCAAGGATTTGTGTAACAGATAAGCGCCTTTTTCACCGTTCCGGGCCGCTTCCGTGCTTGCCGCGATATCAAGAATGATGGCCTCAAGGCGTCGAAATCCGACTTCGCCGCGTGCCAAAGGACAGTCTCTTATCTCAGTGATCTAATAGCTTGGAGACGTCATTGACCATGGCTGTGCTCGCAACGTCGAGGTCGCCGGAAATATCGAGTAGGTAATGGTAGAACTTGGTTCCGGTGGAGATGGTCCCAACATACTCGATACCGGGCTTAGCGGCTAAGGACGCCGGCGATACCCAGACTGCTATCGGCGCGCCTGTGGCGACCGCATGGGAGATCACCTGATAGCGATCCTGTTCTTTTAGTTCCTCCTTGTATTTGACCTCGCCGATGGCGAGAACGACCTTCTTTCTCCTGAAAATGAGGTCCGGCTTGATAGGATACCGCCTACTATCAAGAAACAGGAGGCCTTGGTGCCGGGAAGCGTTTCCGTCGAGCACCGCAATCTTCCGCTCGCGCAGCTGCTCACGGAACGTATTCCTCACGTAGCTCTCGAAAACGCTGTCCAGAGAAAAAAGGAAAGAGGGTAGCTCGGTGCCCTGTGAAGCATAAGAGAACCCGATCCGACTGAATCCCAACAGCATGGCATAGACGGTTAAGGCGCCAAAATAAGAGTCCTGCAACCATACCGGCAAAGCCAACGCTGACGACTGCTCCCCAAAGCGCATCCGGGTGGGTCTCACCGAGGCCAAGGCATTGAGTGCCTCCCCGATAAGCCTTCGATCGGCTGCCCACTTCTCGCCGCGCGGCATCACCCTGACAAAGTCGACGCAGGCAGACTTCAGCAAGGCGTTGGGATAAAGGCCGGCCGAAAAGGCGAAGGCATCAGATGCCACGTTCAGTTCGTCGCCACGTGATAGGTATCCGCCGACGGTGCGCCCGAAATTCACCTTGGGCTTGAAGTGTCCGCGATACGGCTCCTGGTAGTACCCGCGTGTGACGCCGACTGTCAAGATGGCAGAGAGGTAGTGACCGAAGCCCCTAGCCAGCAATTCGTGCGGCGGCACGGCGTTGTCGACCTGGTACGAGCGCAATACGGGCAGCACTGTGTCGTAGTCGGTATCCGCGACCGAAAGCATTCGCCAGAGGTTCTGAATAGGGAATTTGGGCGTGAGGTTGAGTACAATGCTGGAGGTGAGCGGCAAATATCCGATGAGCCCGTTAGCTCTGAGCTGGACCCCTTCGAGCACCTCACGCATCTCGATGGCTTTAAGTTCGCGGGTCTCTGGCAACAGCAGCGAACGGCCACGGGCGTCGAACAAATCTTCGCGCGGAAACATTCGCGGATCCCGCTCCCCAAGATCGATTATCCGGAGCGGTTCTCCGGGCATATTTTAGGCGTTCCCCTGCGCTGGAGCGTCCTCCGGGTCGTCTTTGGTTTTTAGCAATCCCTCGATCTCGGTGCTGGTTGTCTCAAACTGCACCAAGTCGTGGGTCAAAGCGCGCCGAAGGGTGAGTCTTACCCGGCCGATCCAAACCGCAGCGAGATCGTCGACAGTACGAACACGGAGGAAGTTGGTGTGGCCGAAACCGTTTGGGAAGGTCTTATTGAGTATCGTGAAGACTTGCATGGTGCGGCTGATGACGTTCTCAGGAACCCTCTCTTTCACCAGATGATTCCGAAGCACGGCTTCATCAGGTTCAAGTTCGATAACCCAGAAGCGCCGAAGAAGGGCGTCATCCATGTCGGTCACAGAACGGTCAAAGGGATTGGCTGTGGCGATGACAACCAAATTGTCGGGAAGGAGCGCTTTTAACCCCGAGTATGGCAGCGTGAACTCGACGTCGCGATAGTCCATCTCGAGGTAGGTCAGCGCTTCTCCGAAAATACGAGCGACGTCGCCGCGATTTAGTTCGTCGATGACCGCGACGTAGCGGTGTTCCTTGTCCTTAGCGGCCTCCTGAGCGAATTTTAGGAACAGGCGCGGTGCCAGGTCGTAGCGAATGCCGCCTTTCTCATTTTCCGCCTGCATCGGGCGGAAGCCTTCCATGAAGTCGTCATATCCGATCGCGGGGTGGAACTGCAGGTACAATACCCGTTCGACTTTGCCGCCGGTCAGCTTGTTCGCAATCAGACGGGCATAGCGCGTCTTACCGGTCCCAGGAGGACCAGCAAGCAGGAACGCCAAGCTTTCTTTCGCTTGGATCGTAGCGGTTATGGTAGCAAAGACCGGGTCATCGTCGTTCAGCGACTCCTCTGCCGCCGCGTCCTCCGCTTGTTGGGCGTCTCCCCCGGCCGCTAGGTAGGCGACCAGTTTGGGCGCGAGCGCTTGCAAAAATTCCGCGTTTGTCGGTCGCTGCTCAAGGACGGCAGGCCAAGGTACCGGAGGGGCTGTGAGGCCAAAACGGCCGAGATAGGGCGCCTTGAAGTCAGCCAGTTTAAGCTGCCCGAGCAGATGCGAGCGAAGAGCTGCCCATCCATTGATTTCGTCCGGGAAGCCCTCAAAGGCATAAAGCCACACTAGGAAGTCCTCAAAACGGAATGCCGCAGGAATCTCGGCTTCGAAGCGCGCCTGGAAGGCGTCGGTGAGCTTCGTGATAGCCTTTTCACCTTCTATGAGACCCTCAAGTCTCATTTCCCGGTAGCCGCGCGATGAGAACAGATTGCCCCACATCTTGGTATCTTGCCGGATCATATGATCGCCTGCGAATTCTCCTTTCACCCAAGCGGGAATACCGGCTAATCGCGGTCGCAGCAGATTGTTGCCGCTGGGAAACGGCGGAATATCGAGCCTTTTGCCATGGAAATAGTTGTCGAGAAAATGATCGGTGCCAGCACGCTGAGAGATGTCAACGAACTCGTCAGTCCCAACGTCATTGGCAGCGAACACGAACGCTGGAAGGAGCCAGTTAGCCTTGAAGTTCTGTAGATGCTCGATGGCCTCGCGGATCGTGTCGATACTGAAATAGCGCACCCATCACCCCCCGGTGGTTTTCGCTCGACCTGGCTTTCGAAAGTTTTCTTTGTTGCCAGCCCAGGATTTCCACGCCGCGGACGGCGTTTTCAGTCTTTTTTGCACCGCGTCCCAGGTCGTCGGCTTGTGCCCGTCGGCTTGCAGGGTCGTTGCGATGTAGTCGACGTAGTCTTCGCCCATTTCGACGCCCACGGCGTTCCGGTCATGGGCGAGTGCGGTGAAAATGGTTGTACCCGAGCCGACGAAAGGGTCTAGGACGTGGCCGCCGACCGGGCTGCCAACTTCGATGCACCTACGCGCCAATTCAGTCGGAAACGCAGCGTTGTGCCCCGTCTCTCGCGTGCGGAGGCTCCGTTCGATAGGAATGTTCCAAACGTCTTCCTCGACGAGCTTGGACCGATCGAACGAATAGAAGCGCTGCTTTGAAAACATAAATACATGTTCATATTGCCGATATGGCCTGTCGCGCGCTGTTGGCTCAACAAAGGCATTTACGCGATTCCATATGATGTCGGAGCGTAGTGTCCACCCTCGTTGCTGCATCGCAAAGGCAACTTTCCAAGGGACACCAATCATCGACTTTTTTGGTATATCCCAGCCGCTCTGGTCAACCGGACGAATTTTGCGCCGGGCAAAATTCCGAGAGGCGCTGCGCGGATCACTCCCGTGCGGCTGGCCGTTCCCAGAATAGTACGTATCGCCAATGTTGAGAAAAAATACGCCTTCAGGGTGGAGCGTGCGTTTGACCTCGTCGAACACAGCCATCAAAGCATCGATGTAGATCTCGACGCTCTTTTCGTGACCAATTTGCCCATCGTAACCATAGTCACGCACCCAATAGTAAGGAGGTGACGTGACGGCCACATTGAATATCTCGTCAGGGAGTTGCTTCAGAGTGGTGGCGCTGTCGCCCAGCATTACGCCAGCCACATTGTGGTCGGCCGTAATCCAACTAGATCGACTCAGCGGAGAAGTCTCAGCTTTCGACACCTTGCTTGTAGCGGTCCGGACGGTGGTATTAGATTTCGTCCCCATAGCCTGTTTCCTCCGGCACGAGTCGCCTGACGATTGCTCGAATCACCGGAACGACGTCATCGTTTTAGTATGGGAAATGTGAAAGGGGAACTTACAGGGAACGATTTGCGCTAAAATCTCCCGTCCTTTTTGGCGCAGACAGCGGCAGAAGAAGCCGTTCCGTTCCCGCAGGTCGAGCGGCCGACCCGCAGGGTAGATGGACGCCTGGGCGAATGTTCGTGGAGCTACGCTCCCGTGGTTACGATTAACGTCCGCAAGTTCAAGCGCGGCAAATGCACTTGGCTAGTTCTCTTGCTTCAGGAGTTTGTCGAGCACATTTGCTGGTACGGTGCCCGTGAACCCTCTGCCAATTTGGCCCGAATTACCGTCTTCGCCGGCCGGCCCTGCCGGCCCTACCTTCCCTTGATGTCCCGGTCTGCCGGGATTCCCTATCCGGCCTGCATACCTGCCGGGCAAAAGCCCGCCATCACTACCTAGGCCACCTCGCCCCCGCTGCCACCTACTCCGCCCAGGCCGCCTCCGCCGCCGGAACCGCCAAGTCCAGGTTCGCCGCCGTGGCCGCCGCTGGTATCAATGGTCACAGCTGCCGGCTTATGAGATAACCTCCTCGACTACTATCAAGGTGATGTTCCCGCCATCTCCTCCATCTCCTCCAGCTCCTCCAACTCCCCCTCGACCGCCGTGCGGTTGGCCCGTCGCCACAACACGCCAGTGCATCGCGAGTACGACAATGGCCGCGAGGGTTAGCGCGCCGAAGATTGTTGGCTCAAGGCCCGGCAGCACGGTCGCATTGCCGATACACGGATCGGCCAGCTCCTTGTGAAATTCAGTGCAGATACGAGCGGGATCGTTTAGCGTCCGAAGCTGCGACCAATCCCAAAGGCTGGCGCCTGGGTCCCTCTTGCCGTCGTTCAGCATTACCGTCGCGGAGAGGAACGTACACCAGAAATAGACCAGCGCAATCGCGGGCAGCAGGGAGAAGACTGTAATCATCACGCCTTGATAGACGCGGCCTTCACGCGAGCCCGTATCGATCCCGTCGAAGCCGACAACCGGTATTCGATCATGCCATTTCGAGCCGCCGCGCAGAGAATAGACGCGTCCAACGAGTGAGGTTAGTGCGAGCAAAATTGAACATATCGGGATTGCGATCATTACTGCAGGCACCCTCGCCTTCATGACCAGCTTTGCACCGAATATCTCTTCGCCGCCTTGCGCTACCACCCAAGAATTCAGGGCGTAATAGAGAAGGAGCGCACTGACCACAAACCAAACCTTGCTAAGCTGCGATTGCGTCATTTGCACCTCTTGGTCGTTATGGGTGGCGGCACACGGGCTACTGACCTACTAAATCAGCCGATAGCGCCATATCGAAATTCATCTTGAGGCGGGCACTGGCAATCAGATTTTTCGGCCCGACTGTGATGTCGAGAAGTTCAATCGACGGAGTGTCAGCGGAAATCTTCAATCCCGGAACGTTGGTATTGTGAACGGCCTTCAAAATCTCATCGGACGCGTCGTTGATCTGCTTGTTGAGATCGACTTTCGAATGAGCCTCTAAATCTGCCAGGATCTGGGTTTCAAATAGGGATTGAGCTGCCTTCCAGAAGGCGTTGTCGAGGACGGTCGCGAAATGCAATTCATCGATCGAGATCGCTGTTCCAGTTTTCTCGACGCGGGGTAGCCCTGAGAGGTAAACCCAGCCGGTCGTATTCAGGAACTTGCCCGGCAGCTTTGCCTGTACCTTCAAGCCAATCACGACGGAGCCAGCGCTAGGATAGAGGTCAACATCGTCGACCTTGACATCGATGGCGCCTGCGGGCGTCTGCTGCTGGAAATCGCGACCCTTAAGGTTCTTTGACAGCTCGGCCAACAGCAATCCATAGGGTGCGGTTGCTTGCAGGGTGATATCGGCCTGACTTCGATCGGCTGATGTTTTGCCCAATGGCGGCAGAGACAGGATCTGTGTGGGAACTGGCTCTGCAGCAAGACTGGTCTTTGCCGCGACACGCACGGTCATCTTCATGCCTTGCGCTTCACCGACCAGGCCCGAAAAGCTCGCCGCTGTGGGGACGATGTTGAGATAGACGGGCGTGCTGTCCGCTCGGTCGATCTTGATCGAAATGGCGTGCCATTGGGCCTCAACCTTTGACCGAATCGCGTCACAGGGCAGAGCTTTGGCGATGGCATCCTGTATCTTGGAACGGTGGTCATTGATCTGGCCGTTCAACACGTCAGCCAGTCCCAGATTTATCGGCCCTGCGCAGACTTGGGGGTGCCCTAGGTTTCCAAAATCAAAGCCGAGGCAGTTTTTGCCCACTACCTCTACCGAAGCACTGCTCACCCATCTGCCGGTTGGGGTTCCCGCGAGCACGGGGCACCACTTATCGTTCATATCGAGCTGCAAATCGAGGCCTGGGACCAGCCGAGCCTCGAAGTTCTTTCCGGAAAGCGAAAGCAGTTTGGCGAGGTCGCCGCCGACGCCGGCCTGACCCCTGACAAACAGCGGCTGTTCGACGTGAACGCCATTGCCCGCCTGGGCCACGACAAGAGGGCCATCCGTTTTGATATCGGCGTGCCAATGATAGTCGGCACATTGGTTCGTAGTGCCAATACTGGGAGCGGTAACGTCTGGCACTTCAACACAAACACGGACACCGATCCATTTGCACTCGGTATGATGTCCCAAGCGTCCGGGATTAATATGAGGAATACCGACACATCCGATGTGACCATCTCCTTGCACCGGAACGGATTGCGGTATCTTCGATTGCGCTGCTTGCACTAGCGTCCCATACGGGATTTGTGCCACCAGCGTGAGAACGCTGTCCGTCACGGGTGCCGGCGGCACATCGGCAGTGCCACCACGGGGTGGCGCCTGGAACAGATTTTTTTCGCAGCCCGAAACGCTAAGCAAGATGAGAAGGACCGGAACGAACCGGCGAGCGGCGGCGGCAAAGTGAGCGACACGCAACTTCGTGTCCGGTCCGGTACGCGCTGTCATGGACGTCTCCCCCAAGAATGCTCTGCACCTGCTGAAGCGGTGGCGCTGAAGTCACCGCTCTGTGATCTCTACGTGATCGAATGACCTTTCAGGTCCCCCATGCGCAGGCCGGCGCCGCAGCTCCTGCCGCCAAAGACAACCAAACAAGCGATCCCGCCCTAGGAACTTCGTTGAGAACTCTATTCTTCACATTGACCGCACATTACTCTCTGTTGCATAATGATGTAAGAGGGGGCTAGGGCTTTTGAAAGAAATTTCCAGATCAGCAGCGTGAACCGAAAGGCCTGCTAGTGGAGGTTGTTAGCCGCTTAAACATACATCGTTTGAACGCTAATCGTTTTAAGTCCAATCTCTCAATTGCTGTCGTCAAATAGAGTTCTATCGACTTTCCCTATTCCTTGGACGGAGGAATCTACCATGGCCGCGACTAATTTGTTCGACGAGCGCCGCCGCGCGGTCATGATTGCGGCTGCAAAACGATGGAAAGCGCAGCCGCCAACGCCTGCGACGACGCAAGTGACGCCATCGGAACAGGCGCGCTACGACGCTCGCCGTTCGAGCTTTGATCAGGCGAGCGAGCTGAAGGCACAAGGCCGTCTTCCGGTGTTCGTCGAGCGGAAGATGGGCCCTACCCTTGACTGGTTCACCTTGCCGCCAGACGATGCTGCCCGAGCCGCTGGCCGGCCGGTCGCGCGCATCGTGGCCAACGTCGATCCGAAGGTCGATCCGGTCGGGTTTGCGACCGGGTTCATGGTTTCACCTAACGTTCTTCTGACCAACTGGCACGTATTTCCGGATCCCGGCTCGGTACGAGGAACCGGCGCCAACTTTCTTCATGATGAGACGGCATCGGGTGTCGCCCGCGGCATCATTTTCGAGTTTGATCCGGACGCCCTTTTCTTCTCGGCGGAGGATCTCGATTTCGCGCTCGTCGCGGTGAAGCCGAAGGCGATCACCGGCGAGCTTCTCTCCTCTGTCAACTTCCTGGCGATCAATGGATCGCGGTCAAAGATCCTACCTGGAATGCCGATCCGGATGATCGAATATCCTGACGGCGGGCCAAAACGCTATGCGATGCAGAATTGCCGGCTGCTTGAGCTGCGGGACGACGGTTTCCTCCGGTACGAGACCGACACCGAGGAAGGATCATCGGGCTCCGCCTGCTATTCGGAAATGTGGGAGGTCGTCGGTTTGCACCACGCCTCCATCCCAAAAATGCGTGGCAACACGATCCTCAACAAGGACGGTTCTCCGTGGTCACCTGGGCAACCAGACGACGGAATAGACTGGATCGCTAACGAGGGTGTGCGGATAAGCGCATTGGTCAAGGCCTTCGGCGGGCTTGTGCCGACCACGCCCGCCTCCAAGCATCTTTTGGACGAATTGCTGGCCAACACGACCGATCCTACCGATGAGGTCGCGAAGCTAGCGACGCCTCGCGCGCCAGAAGCGCTGCTACAACCTGATCCCTCCAAAATTTTCGCAAACACGAAAGGAAACGTGATGGGCGGCGTTACCATGAATTTTTCCGGACCAGTGACGATTTTCGTTGGTAGCGGCGGGCCGGCATCACAGCTTCCTCAGGCGACGGCCGAGATCGCGGGAGACGAGGCGCTCGAGAAAGCACTTCGCTTCGACCCCAATTACGACGATCGAGAAGGCTACAACCCTGATTTCCTCGAAAACGATATCACCGTGCCGCTGCCTCGCATTTCGCAGGAGCGGGACCAGGAGATGTATAAGGAAAATGGCCAGACCGTCGTGCTCAAGTACCATCACTTCAGCCTGGCAATGAACGCTTCCCGGCGAATGCAGATGTGGTCAGCGGTTAACGTCGATTACGATGCATCGAAAAGGACCTCCAGCGGCCGCGCCTTCTTCGGTCTAGATCGTTGGGTGTTTGACCCGCGAATCCCGCAGCAATACCAGTTGGGTGATCCCGATATCTACGCGCCCGCCAAGCAAATTGACCGGGGCCATATCGTGCGCAGGGAAGACAATGCCTGGGGCGATACGCCGACGGAAATCGAGTTTGCCAATTCCGACACGTTTCACTTCTCAAATTGCACGCCGCAGCACGCCGCCTTCAACCGCTCCCAACCGGGAAAGCAATGGCCGGGAGTTCAAGGCTTGTGGGGCGGCTTCGAAAATCACATTCAACGCGACTTGCAATCCGGTGACACGCGCGCCTGCATCATAGCGGGACCGATCTTGGACGCGAACGATCCGTCTGAGGATTTTGGGACCGGCGTCGTGCAGTATCCACTTGTCTTTTGGAAAGTGGTTGCGGTCTCGGCACGCGATACCAACGGGCGCCGGTCACTACGCACCTACGGCTTCAGGCTTTCCCAAAAGGATGTCGTCGACCGGTTCGGAGTGGAATTCGCGCCCGGCGAGTATGCACGCTACCAAGTCGCCCTGTCAGCCATAAGCGACGAGGCCGGCGTTATTTTTGACGATGTCCTCTTGCGCGCCGATACACACGCCGAGGCGTAACGAGGCACTCGGCGTGGCAGCGACGGCCAGCTGTCGCATATTATAATCGCGTCGGTCCAGAAGGCCGCCGCTCACGCGGCGGCTGCTTCGGAGGCGCTGAAACGCGACAGATAGTCTACGGCGCGCTGCGCGTGTGCCGCGGCGGCGAAGATCGCTCGCTTGTCCCCCTTCAGCACGGACAGCCAGTGACCGATATATGCGGCGTGGTCGTCGCGATCCTCGAGGCGCAGCCCCAGGTCGGCGCAAAGGAACGCGGCGCCCAACTCGGCGACAAGCTCCTCAAGGGAATAGCCGTCGTCTCCGAACCGCTTGCCGCCGAGATCACGGTCAAGGCGCGTGGCGTGCCGGGTCCAATGTGTCGATTCGTGGGCAATTGTTGCATAGTACGCCTGCGCATCCCGGAAGGCCTCGAAGGCGGGCATTTGGATAAAGTCGAGAGCCGGGCTGTAGTAGGCGCAGTCGCCGCCGTGACGGATATCCGCGCGCGTCGCGGCGAAGAAGGCTTCGGCATGGGCAATTCGCTCATCCGGGTTGCGGACATTTTCGGCGCGGGCATAGAAGTGAGCGGGCAGATCGTCGACCTGCTCGACATTGAAGACCGTGTAGGCCTTCAGGAACGGGATGAAGCGCTCGGCCTCATCGCCGGTGGCCTCGTCGGTCTCGGTGCGCCGCAGGGTGTCGGCATACACGACGGGAGAGCCCTTTTCGCCCTTGCGGACACGACCGCCCAGCTCGATGGCCTGCTTGAAGGTCATCCAGATCGGCGCGGCATAGCGCCCGGTCATCGCCGAGGCCCAGAGCGTCAGGACGTTAATGCCGGCATAGGGCTGGCCGTTGTGGCGAAGCGGCCGGGAGACGTGGCCGGCGGCATGGGCGGCACTCCAAGGCTGCGTCCAGGGTTTTACGCCCTGCTCAAGGGCTTCGATGATCTGGTTGGTGATGCGGCTGTAGACGTCCTGCCGCGGGGTTTCGTTGGTGTCTGACATGACCTTGCTCCTTTTGCGTCGGGTTTTTCTCAAGACGCGGAGAAGCAGGGCCGGGCGATTGAGCCGGCCGGTCAGGCCCTAACACGGTCCCGCCTCTTCCCGGCGGGAGTGGTGCGGGCGGGGTTTGACCGGGCGGCGCGCCTGGCCGATTTCGCGGAAAAGATTGAGAAAAACCGCTGCAATGGGCAGATCGCCGGAGCGCCGACCCGCGCGGCAGGGAACGAGATAGGAAGCGCTACTGCAAAAATCAGGCAGCACGCGCGTCAAGGCAAATGGACGTTCTATGAGAGATGAACACTGCCACAGCCGTTTTCAGGTACGACAACGAGCCCATGGCTGGCCTGTGCGACTGGGAAAACGACGACGATCTGGGCGAGAGCACCGGGCTTGCGTCAGTTGCACCCGATACGAGGATCACCGGAGAGAAGATCGCATGGATGTGGGAGAACGCCAAAAACGGTCCTGTGGCCTTCCGCAACGCCCTTGCGATGTCCTTTCGAGTATGACCGGGAGGCAACGCCACCACGAGCCAAAGGCGTTAGCTGGAACAAGAGGGCGGCGGCCATATTGACAGCTGTGATAGCGCAACCATGACCAAAAGCACCCTCGCCTATATCAATCCGGCCATCCTGCGATGGTCGGGGAACAGGCCCGCCTCAGCCCGGAAGCGGCGGCCGAGGGGATTGGCATATCGCCGACAAGCTGCAGGCCTGCGAGGCCCGCGACAAGCACCTGACCTTCCGCAGTTCCTGGCCGCGGCGAACTTCTACAAGCGCGCACCCAATCTTCTATCTGAATGAGCCTCCTACAGGATGTCAGCCTTTGCGGCGCCTCCGCGAGACGCTCAGGTCTGGAATGGGGCGATCCGGGGGGTCTATAACGGCCGTTCAATATGAGACCGGCAACTACGGTTACATGAAAGTTACATGACAGGAACCGACGAGACTGAATACCATGCCATCCATTTGAAAAACTTGGCGCACCCGGCGCGATTCGAACGCACGACCCCTTCCTTCGGAGTGCCTCCAGGCTAATATTACCACAATATTGAAATATGTAATCATTTGTTATTTCGTCATTTTATGGACATCCGTATCAATCATTACTTCACTTCTCATGTAAAATTTGCTATAAATCGGTTACATGGAAGTTACATGAAATGCCCAAGATATTTTTGACAGACGATGTTGTTTTCGAAGCGATTTGCCCGGCTGACAAGGATCAGGAACTCTATTGGGATCACGCCGTCGCCGGCAACGGCCAAATTCGCAACGGATCGGTGGCCGGCCTTGGGCTCCGCGTTACCGTTCTTGGTCACAAGTCCTTCGTCCATGCCTACCAATTCAACGGAAGGCGCTGTCGGAAGGTTCTGGGCTCGACGTCTACGATGAGCGTCGCCTCTGCCCGTCTGGCGATCGTTGAACGAGACCAGCAGCTCAAGGCCAGCAAAGACCCTGACCTGGATCGGATCGACACACGCCACAAGCATTTCCTCACCGTACGCGAGGCCATTGACCAATACTGGGAAAGCCACGTCAGCGGCCTATCCGCTGGCTATCGCTATAACTTCGCGATTTTCGTGGCTCACTGGCTGCGGCCGGCGCCCAAGGTGGCCAGCCGCCGCGGGTATAACAGCAAGCGGCTATACAAGGATTTCGGCACGATGTTTGCCGACCGGCCGCTTACAGCCATCAAGCCCATCCATATCGAGGAATTCCAGAGGCAGTTCACCTCCCCGTACGTGTTCAACAGCGCTCTTCGCCACGTTCTGGCTCTCTACAATTGGGCCATCCGCATGCAGTTGGTGGACATGCGCAACCCGTGCACGCCAATCCGTGCGCGCAAGCAGATCCGACGTCGCCGCAATTATTCCACCGAACAGATACGGCAGATTGCGGCGCATATCTTCTATCCGGTGTACGAGGCGGTGCCGGAAATCAACCATCTGGAAGGGCCTGCCAAGCGAAACATGGCGCTGGTCAAGGGCCAGATGGCGACCGCCAACGACCAGATGCAGGAACTCTGCAACTACATGGGGATTCTGTTCCTGACGATGGCCCGTCCCAGCGACCTCAACAAGGCCGAGTTCAGCCACTTCGACCTCGAGCAGCTCGTCTGGCACAAGCACAACACCAAAGGCATCCAGTTGTCGCGCTCGCTCTATGAATATGCCTATCGCTCGGTGCCCATCCATTCCCGGGTTGCTGCCATGGTTCGGGCGCAACGTGCCCGCTGGCCGGAAAGTACGCTGCTGTTCCCGTCCCATACCGATCATACTCGGCCCCGCGATAACTTCCGCAAGGGGCTGGACCGGTTCAAGGCCCTCCCCGGCGTGCCGGCGTATTTCCAGCTGTATGACCTCAAGCGGATTGCGATTTCGCTGATGCTGACGGGTCAGGGCGTATCGCACGAGGCGATCTCCCACTATGTGGACCACAAGGGCAATCTCGAAACGACCATGATCTACGACCTCGGCCTCGTGGATCCGCTGCGCCCGGTCACCGAACGGCTTGGCGTCCTGCTCGGCATCTAACGCTTGACGTCATTTTTTGGTTATGAGGCAATGGCCTTGCGGCGACCTTCACCCGCGACAATCCAACAATGAAAGCCTTTGCCCATGGAAGCCATGCAGGCGCTTGTGCTGACCAGTGCCCAGTTGCGCGAGATGCTGACGCAAGCCGCCCGGGAAGGCGCGAACTTAGCCGTCGCGTCCATGCGTGCGGAACTCCATCAGACGCCCGACGACGCCACTTTGCAAAAGCTCCGCGCCTACCTGACGGACCCGGCCTCTATTGCTAGCCCACAAGACCATTGGGCGCATAGCGGCCTCCTCTGCCAGATTGAACCGACGCCGCGCGGCAAGCCGAAATCCACATCGTGGTTTATGAAGTTCTGCCGAGAGACTGGCCTGAATGAGTGCTGTACCCGCCAAAGTCCCGCCTATGGCCGACGGCGGGAATGGACATTTGCGGACATCAAGCTGGCATGGGATGCTTACTACCGCAAACGGTAAGGGGGAAGCGGAAGTGGCAATCGAGGAAGGCAAGTATCCGGGCGAGTTGGCCTCCCCGCAGCAGATTCACGAGTTGGCAGAAGAATACCGAAAGGCGGCACACCAGCTCCTTCCCCTCGGCCGGCCCGGCAAGCCACTCACCCGAGCGCCGTTCAGATTGTCCGCAATCCATGCCATCGAACTTTACCTGACCGCATTGTTGCTCCACCGTGGGCACAATCCCAATCAGATCCGCAAAATGCACCACGACCTGTCGGCGCGGACGGAACACACTCTGGCAGCGGGGCTGCAACTTCGCGGGAAAACCGCCAAGCATCTTCAGTCCCTGAGCCAGAACCGGGAATATCTTGTCACCCGCTATGGGCCCGAGCTCGCCACAACCGTCTCACAGATCAACCGCCTAACCGCCACCCTGGAAGAGGTGGCGGCAAAGGTCACGGTCCTGATCGCGAAGTCCCCCAGGCAGCAGTTAGAGCCAACTGCCGCCGGAAAGGCTCAAGTCCGAGACTCGGCAGCCTCGTTGTCTGCGGCACCCGCCAGCTGAGCGACATGAGGCATCAGAAATACATCAACGAGGTACGCGGCGTGGTCCAGTGAGATCGGCAGCATGGATGCGGTGATTTCATTGTCGATATAACTCTCGGCATCCCAATAGCTCCGAGTGAGATCCTCATTGGCCGGCTCCATCCGTTCGATAGTCCTTTCGAAAGCGACGTTAGCGGCATCGATAAGCACGGTACGGTCGGCACCGGCCACTGGCAGGGACGTAATAACGGCATGGGAATCCATGACGACTGTTTCCTTTATGGAAGGGCGGTCTCTTGCCTCAGCATTTTCGGTCGCCAGGCCGATGCTGGTTTTTCGTGTGGTGGCCAATCAAGCGCCAGGCGCCACCTTATGCTCACATGCGCATCGCCAGAATACGCCGGATTTGGCAGGGTTCAATCGTAAGCGCGAATTCCCCTGCACGTCGCCGCCGCCCTTTCAACGACGGTCGCTTTCAGACGGACGCGTCCGGGCGGATCAGGCTGCAGCGGTTTTGGCGAAGTTGAAGGGCAGCAGGTCGTCGATATCAGTATCGACAGCGCGTCGAGGCAGTTCGGTGAGAACGTGGCGCAACCATGCGAGCGGCTCGACGCGTGAGGCGCGGCAGGTCAGCGCCAAGCTGTAGACGATGGCGCTGGCCTTGGCTCCGTCGACGGTATCGCTGAACAGCCAACTTTTCCGGCCGGTGGCAAAGATTCTGATATCGCGTTCGAGAAGGTTGTTGTCGATCGGCATGCTGCCGTCCTCGGTGTAGCGCGTCAGATAGTCCCACTGGTTCAGGGTGTAGGACACGGCGTCGCCGAGCTTGCTGTCAGGCAAGACCTTCGGGGCGATGTCGTCGAGCCATGCCTTGAGAGCATTGAGGATGGGGACACTATGTTGCTGGCGGAAGCGGCGGATGCGGTGATCTCGCGTTTCGCCGTCGTCGGCGATTTCGTTCCGCGCCTGCCTTTCAACCCGGTAGAGCTGTTCGAAGAACCGGAGCGCCTGTTCCGGCGGCCCGCCGCCCTTCTTTCTCGTCTTGAGTGCGTCGACGAAGCGCCGCCTCGAATGGGCCATGCATCCAAGATGCGTTGCCCCTTCCAGCGTGCGCCAGGCGGAATAACCGTCGCTCATCACTATGCCGCGGTAATCGCCGAGGAAGGCCTGCGGGTGTATCTGGCCGCGGCCCGGCTGATAATCGAGCAGCACGATCGGCTCGTCACTGTCCCCGCCGCTCCGGTATGCCCACATGTACGAGGTGCTGGTGGCCTCTCGGTCCTTTTCCTTCAGGACCTGGACCGTGGTCTCGTCACCATGGATGAGGGGCTGCGATCTGAGCCGCAGCTTCAGCGCGTCATAGATGCGGGAGAGATGCTTTTCGCTCGAGCCGATCACCCAGTGGCCCAGAGCGCCTCGGCTGACAGGGACACCTGCGCGCTCGAAGGCCTGCGCCAGGCGGTAGAGCGGTGTGCCGTCGACATACTTATGAACGAGTGCGAAGGCCAGCGTCGAGGCCGTAGCGATGCTGCCCGGCAAAGGTTGCGTGGGCATCGGCGCGATCAAGACCGGCGTGTTGATCCCGGTGCGCTCGCAATGACGGCAAGCATATTTGAACCGCACATTCTGCAACACCTTCGCCT
Organism: Mesorhizobium sp. ArgA1; assembly: GCF_053714375.1. NCBI lineage: Bacteria > Pseudomonadati > Pseudomonadota > Alphaproteobacteria > Hyphomicrobiales > Phyllobacteriaceae > Mesorhizobium > Mesorhizobium sp. ArgA1. The sequence continues at coordinate 102,499 of NZ_JBSKBQ010000016.1, read as the reverse complement.
TCACCTCGATATGAAGTTGCTCGGTAACGGTCTCGCCCATGCGATGCATCTGGCCGGCGCAGCAAGGACACACCTTCTGATCGTCGGGAAGGTCATACTCGACACGCTCGCGCGGCAGGTTTTCCGGCAAGGCCTTGCGGCCGCGCTTCTTTCCGGTCTTGCTTTCGACCACTGGCAATCCAGTATCCGGAAGGTCGGCGACATCGTCATTGTCGCTGTCGGCGTCATCCTCATCCGCGGCCTGTTCGGCTTCATTGAAGAGACGATCAATGTGCTTTTCGCTCTTCGGCGCAAAACGATGCAGCCGCGCAAGCGCCAGCTCTTCCTCGAGTTTGACGACGCGTTCGACGAGTTGACGGTTCTCCGCCTGCAGCGCAGCAATGCGCGCCGTCAACTCTTCAACAGTCGGTTCGCCGGGTCGATCCATCAGATTCTTGAATCGAAAGCATGCCGTCGCGTCAACCGCTCAATTCGAGAGCCCTCAACCGGCAACCTGATATTGCCGCACCGGATGGCGGACCATCGCATCGATATCGATGCCGTCGAGGATCCAATGCAATTGCTCGGTCGTAAGCGTGACCACCGTTGCCTCGCGGCGCGGCCACCGGAACTTGTCCTCGGTCAGCCGCTTCAGGACCAGCACGAAGCCCGACCGATCGAAGAACAGGAGCTTCATCCGGTCGCGACGGCGATTGCAGAACGCAAAAACCGCCGCAGCAAACGGATCGAGCGCCATCGTCTCTTGGACCAGAACCGCAAGGCTGTTGATCCCGGCCCTGAAGTCGATCGGCTCGCGGTGCAGGTAGACTTTCAGGTCAGCGCCCAGTCTGAACATGACCCAGCGCTCCGATGATCGCCGTCAACGCATCCACATCACCGCATTCCAGCGTCAACTTCACGCCGTTCGGCAGCAACGCGCTCATCTTGGCTGGAGAGGGAAAAGATGCAGCCCTTTTGGGTTCCGCCCCACGCACTTCATCATAGGTCGCCGGCAAGTCCACCGCAGCCATGCTGCTGTGTCGCGACAGGGCCCGATCGGCAGCACTTTCAATCTGAACCGGGATGAACGCCGGTGGCGAGGACGGCGGGAGGGACTGGGACTCCCTGCGCTTCTTTATCCACTTCCGAAGAAGGTTCGCATTGACCCCATGTTCGAGCGCAAGCCTCGATACCGAAACGCCAGGCTCGAGGCAGGCCGCGACAAGACGGTCCTTCGATGCGGGGTCGTATCGGCGTCGCATGTTCCGACCGACAAGTCTCACCAGCAGTTTCTGATCATCTTCTTCCATAACTTGGTGTCCACCTATTTTGGTGGACACCTCATGCATCAACCCACTCAATGGCAAAAGGTGCGGGGAAATTCGCGCTTACGTTCAATCGAAAGCGGATGCCACGCTACCGAAAGTTCGATTCCGCCCATCCTCGGATACTCCCGGGGGTGGCACCTGTGCCCGTTGCCGTGCCCGTCGGCACTGAAGCCGTCTTGGATGCTAATGAAGGAACGCTGACCGTGCTATCAGCCTTCCAGTAACGTCTTGGAGGGCTGCGGTCCTCGATCTGTGGGTTTAGGCTGCAAGCAGCCACCGCATGCTCGCGCAGTTGGAGCTCTTTTTGCATGCATGACCGACGCTACCGCAAGACGGCGCTTGGCGGTGCATCGCTTCCTTCCCGCTCCGCGACGCGGGTTAGTCCAATATCCATTATGTTAAATGGCGGAAACAGACTGCTCTCATTCGGAGTTGTCGGCGATTGAAATGCAATCCCCCGCCTCACGCCTGCCAGCGTGGCATGCGGCGATCGAAGAAAGCCGCGATTCCTTCGGCGGCATCGGTCGATTCCCACGTATCGGCCAGCATAGCGATCGTGTCACCGATCACGGCGTGGTCGATAGCGGGCCCGAGTTGGCGCGCAAGCGCCTTGGCGGCGGCGACGGCCTGCGGCGAGGCCGAGCGATAGGGTCGGATCTCGGCCTCGACGGCCGCTTCCAAGTCGGCTAGAGGCACGGCGCGGGAAAGCAGTCCGAGTTCGCTGGCTTCATTGGCGTTGAATATCTTGCCTGACATGAAGACTCGCCGCGCCCGGCCCTCCCCCATCCGAGCCAGGACATATGGAGAGATCGTCGCGGGGATGAGGCCTAGTCTGACCTCGGTGAAGCCGAACTTCGCGGTGTCGACTGCGATCGCGACGTCGCAGACGCTCATTAGGCCGAGACCGCCGCCGAATGCTTCGCCGTTGATGCGGCCGATCAGCGGCTTGGGTAGTTCGTTGAGCGCGCGCAGAGCCAGGGCCAGCTTCCTGGCCTCGGCGATTCGCTCGTCACGCGCGGCGGACGCCAGCGCCCGCATCCAGGCGAGATCGGCACCGGCACAGAAGCTATCCCGCTCGCCCGTCAGGACCACCGCTCGCACGTTGTCGTCATTGGCGAGCAGTTCGGCGGCGGCCGCAAGCTCGGCGATCATCTGTCCCGACATGGCGTTGTGCTTGTCCGAGCGGGCGAGGGTCAACGTAGAGACGCCGATCTCGTCAGTTGTGACGCGGATGGTCTCGAAGTTCATGGCCGCCCCCCTCTCAGGCTGTCCGCGAAGCGGGCCGCCGCCCCTAGTCGCTCGATATCGAGGCCCGTCTCATAGCTTTTGTCGGCTAGCATTGCGGCGACGGAGAGGGTGTCCACATTGCCCTTCGCACCGGGGGCGAAAGGACAGCCGCCCAGGCCTCCAACCGCCGCGTCGAAGGTGCGCAAGCCCTTCTCCAAGCTTACGAGGATGTTATCGAGGGCCCAACCCCGCGTGTCGTGGTAATGTCCGGCAAGCCTCTCGGCCGGCACCTCTTCCAACGCGGTATCGAGCATGGCAGCGATGGTGGCAGGGGTCCCTTGCCCGATTGTGTCGCCAAGCGAAATCTCATAGCAGCCCATCGCGAGGAGTTGGGCCGCAACCCTCACGGCGGCAGCCGGTGGTATCGGCCCTTCGTAAGGACAGTCGGTGACGCAGGAGACATAGCCCCGCACCGGAATGCCGTCGGCGGAAGCCGCAGCGAGCACGGGGCGGAACCGCTCGAGGCTCTCGGCAATCGAGCAGTTGATGTTCTTATGGCTGAAGGTTTCGGAGGCCGAGGCGAACACGGCGATCTCGTCAGCGTTGGCCGCCCGCGCCGCTTCGTAGCCCTTCAAGTTGGGGACCAGCCCCGCGTAGACGACGCCGGGCGCACGGCGAATGCCGGCCATAACCCCTGCAGCGTCAGCCATCTGCGGCACCCACCTCGGCGACACGAAGGAGGTTGCCTCGATCTTCTGCAAGCCGCAGTTTGACAGCATGTCAATAAGTCGAATCTTTTCAGCAGCCGGCACGAGGCGCCCCTCGTTTTGGAGCCCGTCGCGTGCCGACATCTCGAAAATGCGAACGAATTTGCCCATCGGCTAGGCCTTTGGCTGAAAATAAGCGATTTAATCATCGGCAACCAAAGGATCGCCTGCGTGCACGGCGGCTATTATTTTCCGACCAACCTCACATCCACCGGATAGATACCGCTTTCGTTAGCGATAATCGGGTTGATGTCGAGCTCCGCAAGATTTGCCATTCTCAAGACCGCCATAGACAAGGACGAGATGAAGTTGGCGAGAGATAGCTTGTCGACTCTCGGAAAGTGCCTGAAACCGTCGAGGATCTTCGCAACACGCGTTTCCTCAATCATGTTCAAGGCTTCCTCGGGAGAAACCGGTGCCGCGCGGAAGGTCACGTCTTTGGCCGCCTCAACCAGCACGCCGCCTGAGCCGAACAAGACCACCGGACCGAAAATAGGATCGTTGGTAGCGCCAACGAACAATTCCACACCCCCAACCACCATCGGCGTGACGATAAAGCCTAAGCTTGTCACCGGAGCGGCGTGGGACGCCAGGGCCCCTGCGATATCGGCGGCGGCAGCTCGCGCCGCCTCTCGCGTCACACCGAGACGCACGCCGCCTACATCAGACTTGTGGCTGACCGCCGCCGAATCGACCTTCACCGCGCAAGAAGTTGCGAACCCGGAAACGGCTGCCTCGACGGATTCCGCATCGACAGCAGCCAACCATTGACCAGTGTCCACGCCCAATTTCTGCAGTATCTCGCGAGCCGTCGTCTCTGCCGACAAGCCGTTGGGAACGACCACGCGCGGCCCCCCAGTTGCCAACGTTGCGTTGTGGCTGCTGTGCTTCGAAAGCCAAGTTGCCCTCTCGAAGAGCGCTCTCGCGCCTGCAACAGTCCAATCCAACGAGGTAAAGACTTGCATGCCGCCATTTCGCAAGATCTGGTGGTTCTCAGGCATTCGGCTGGCGTAGCAACTATGGAAAACTAGAGGAAGGCCAGAGGTCTTTTGCAATGCAACGATACGCTCGGCGGCCGAATTCTCAGCTGTCACGAGAGAAGCTTCGAATCTTAAGTGGTACGCTCCAAACATCCCGGATGTCAGAATGAGCCCTACCTCTGGATCTGCCGCCAAGATCTCAATGCATTCCGGAAAGACATCCGGATGGGCATCTATGGCGCTGTAAACGTCGATCGGATTTTCGACACTGGCTTCCTCCCCGAGCACCTTTCTCAACTTAGCTTTGGTTTCCCCAGAAAGAGATGCAAAGGGTACCCCCGCGCGAGATAGAGCATCAACCGCCAGCGTGGCATGTCCACCACCGTCAGCCAGAACCACAATCCCAGCCCCTGGTCTGGGAAGAGGAGTGGTTGCCAGAAGCGCAGCTATCGGAAGCAATTCATCCGAGCGATCGACCAGCGTAACGCCCATTTGCGGCAGCACCCTCAGAGCGATATCGTCAGCGCCAGCAATCGAACCCGTATGAGAAAGCGCCGCCTTTCCACCTTCGTGGGATCGCACTCCTCGGAGCATTACAATCGGACAGCTCTCCGCTACTCGTGCGGCCGAATTCAGAAAACGCCGCCCATCAATGAAACCTTCATTGTAGATCGCAATTGAACGAGTGCTCTTGCGCAGGCAAAGCTCTTCGATCAGTTCGTCATATCCAACATCAGCCTGGTTCCCTAAACCAGCAATGACATCGAAGCCGGGACCGTTAATCGCGCGGCTGTCTTCGAGCACCGTCAAAATCATGTTGCCGCTTTGCGTTAAGACGCTGACGGGTCCCTTTGGCGGCAGTTCCGGCAGGCCGATTAGGTCCGCCTGCACGGTACAGTTTACCATGCCTGACGTGTTGGGCCCAATAATGCGGACCCCGCTTTCTGCTAAGGCGTCACGCAATCTCTTTTCCGTGCTTGCTGCTTGGTCTCCCCGCTCGCCAAACCCATGTGCGACAACAATGGCACCCGCGAGGCCCTTCTTGCCGCACTGGAGAAGAAGATCTGGCACCTCCTCAGCCGGCCGAACTATCACCGCAATATCAACGCCCTCCGGAAGGGCATCAATTTCGGTGACGACGGGCAAACCCAGGATAGTCCCTCCCTTTGGGTTGACCGGAAGGATTGAACAACTGTAGCCGGCCTTTTGCAACGCGCTGATGATCTGATATCCGCGCTTGGAGGGACTTGCAGATGCGCCAATGACCGCGACGGAATGCGGCTCAAGTATGCGGCTCACCGCTGTTGCTTTATTGAGGGCGTCCATTCCTATCTTCCTTCAAACTTGGGGGAGCGGCGTTCGGCAAAAGCTGCGACTCCCTCAGCCCAATCCTTCGTTTCCATGATGGCCAGCACGTCTTCGGCCTCGGCACGGAACAGGCTTTCAGGGCTTTTCGGGAAATTGATCGCCGCCTTAAGGCGGGCCATCGGCAATGGCGCGTTCTTTACGAGTCGCTCCACCAGCGCGGCGGTACGCTCCTCCAGCTGATCCGCTGGCGGAGCCTCGGTTGCCAGGCCAATCTCCAAGCATTTCGCGCCGGTGATCCTGTTGCCCAGCAGCAAAAGACTTGCCGCATTTCTTAATCCAATAAGGCTAGGGAGTCGGACCGTCACACCTCCCCCTACATAAGTGCCAATGGCGACTTCCGGAAACCCGAGCTGGGCATCCTCGGATATGATCAGAAAATCAGCAGAGGTCGCGATTTCCGCTCCGCCCCCGACGGCATAACCATGCACTTGGGCGATAACGGGCGTTTTCATCGTCTGAATCTGTTCGCAAACGCGCTGCCCAAGCGTGATATAAGCCTCGCGCTCACCGCGCGTCCGCTCGCCCGATTTGTGGGCCTTTAGATCGGCACCCGCACAGAATGCCCGACCGTTTCCGGAAAGGACCACACAGCGTATATTTGGGTCTTTATCTGCATACTGCAGGGCATCCAGCGTTTGTTGATAAAGGACTTCGTTGACGGCATTCAGCCGCTCTGGGCGGTTGAAGATAATGTGAAACGCTTGTTTTTCTTGCTTCGTAACAACTTCGTTCATGGATATTCTCTTTGCGGCTGATCCCTCCAGTGTCGCCAAAAAATATTGCGCGTCTAACATTTTTTGAACATAGATTGATCGTGCGAGCGCAATAATCGGTAGGCACTCCGGACATTCGTTGCTGGCGCGGACGGCAGGTCGCGCGCAAAATCCGGGCCGTGACGCCGACAAAAGCCGAAATGTTAGTCACGAGCTTGGCGATCGGCGGTCAAGCAGTTCGGGTTGTCATCCTTCCATGAACGAACATCCGGCGATGTAATCGCCTTCGTGCCACTAGCCGAGAGTGATGTTCAAAGACCGGGCCGCGGCCCTGTGTCGCCTCGCCCCACGATCGCAACCAACACGCAAATACCTGACCAGCCAGGTTTATTAGTGTCCTTTTGCGATCAATCTATACCCAAATAATGTTGGACGCAGTGCCGTAGTACGCGCCAATCATTCCGATCGTGAGAACGAGCCTCACCTGCGGATCGGACGCGATAATGCATTTGGGAAAGATTAGAGGATAAGGAGACTGTATGAGTCGCTCTCGTCAGGGGACGCCAAATTCGATTTTCCGCTTCGATCTTGATGGTGCTGCTGCGATGCCCTTTAAGATCGGACATGTGGAATCGACATATGTGACGATGCGCGACGGCGTGAAACTGGCCTTGGATGTCTCCCGCCCGTTAGACAAGGCTGATCCCAGCACTAGTCTTGATACTATTCTGATCATGACCCGCTACTGGCGCGGGATCAAAGGCCGTCCGTCCAACCACCTTGCCGACCAATTTGTGCCGCACGGTTATGCCGTTGTTGTTGGAGATGTTCGCGGAACCGGAGCCTCTTTCGGAGTGTGGCCTTATCATCGCGCGCGCGATGAGACATTGGATTTCAGCGAAGTGCTCGACTGGATCGTCGCGCAGCCTTGGTCTACCGGCCGCGTCGTAGGCTATGGCTTTTCTTACACCGCCATTACTGCCGACTGGATGGCGGAACGAAACCACGTTGCGCTCAAGGGCATCATTCCACGCTTTCCAGACTACGATCCTTATGAAGATGACTACTTTCCTGGAGGAGTGCCGAATGCCTTCATAGGGCAAACGTGGGGCAATCGGGTCAAAGATCTCGACCGCAATCTGTTGACGCTCGCGGACGGCGAGAAATCGGTGGGCGTGCGTCCAGTCTGCTCGAACGGCGAGGCAGAGCTTCACGCGGCCCTGCGCGATCACGAGCGCGTTCCGTCTGTCTGGGAGGGATTTCGACAGGTGGCGTTTAAGGACGATCGTCCCGCGTCCTGGGGCGGGGCCTCCATGCTTGACTGGAGTATTCAGGAAGTAGCGGACACACTGGATAGCTCAGCGACCCCAACCCAGACCTGGGCGGGGTGGTTCGATGCCGGCACCGCGCAAGGGGCCATTCGTCGTTTCCTGCGACAGTCATATCCGATGAACGTGATCATAGGTCCGTGGAACCATGGCGGCGAGATTCCTTACGACCCCCTCCTCGGCCCCGGTAAGACGATCCTTCCCACGACACCAACGCAGCAGGCAAACGACATCCGTTTCGCGGACGCGTGCTTTAGCGGTCAGGCCGCCGCCGAGCAGGGAAAAGTTCTCCATTACTACACCCTCGGGGAAGGCGTTTGGAAATCGACGCGCTCATGGCCTCCCCGCGCCACCCTCCGTCGGTGGCACATGGCAAATAACTTCAGCCTAAGCGCGTCGCGTGGCGAGATGGGTTTCGACACGCTCCAGGTCGACCCTGCCTTGGGAGATGTCAGATCGAATCGGTGGGCCACTAATAACGACGCGGGCAAGGTAGATTATGGAGATCGGCAACAGTTCGACGCCGCTCGCCTTTGCTACACGAGCGAGCCGTTGACCGGCGATGTCGAGATAACAGGACATATAGTAGTCCATTTGAACATCACGTCGACCCGCGAGGACGGTAACTTTTTCGCCTATCTGGAAGCCGTGAAGCCCGACGGAGTGTCCTGTTACCTCACCGACGGCCAGCTTCGCGCCTTGCACCGAAAGGTGTGGGCGGACTCACCATTCAGCGCGCTGGGAGCACAGCACAGCTACCTGAGACGCGACGCCGAACCGCTTATACCGGGCGAGGCCGCGATCCTGACTTTCACGTTGCATCCGATTTCCGCCCGTGTCCCGGCCGGCTACCGTCTGAGGGTGTGTCTCGCTGGTAGCGACAAGACCACCTTTGCAAATGTTCCCGTCGACGGCGAGCCGCCCATCCTCCAATTTCATCGAGGCCCGGCCGGTTGTTACATCGACCTGCCGATTATCGAGCCTTGAGCAGAAGCCCATATTGTTACAAACTAGGGATCTGCCGAATGGGGAGAGGTCTTCGGCGATCCTGTTCGGCGGTAAACCGAGATATGACGGTTGGATGCATCAGTGAACGCACCTCTCGCCCAATCTCCCCAGCGCTCCGCTAACTCCAGTCCTACGTATTCGGCCATGGTATCGAGCTCCTGGTGAAAAACGTACCGACTACGCTGTGGGAAACGTCTGACCGATGTGCCAGAAAACCAGAGGAGGGTTGAAATCAAGTTCTGGTTAAGTGGGTCGTGAATTGCCGCATTGATGAATGTATTATCGTGATCAACGAGTGTAGTAGAAGTTTTCTGGCCGTTGACGAAACCGGCCAAGGCTGGAACACGCAGTTCTATCACAAAAACTCCCCCCTCACCTAGCGCCTGTGCAGCAGATCTGAGGCAAGCTATTTGCTCTTCACGCCTGGCAAGCAGCGTAAACGTGTTATAAACACAATAGACCAGATCGTAGCGTTGCTCTGGACTGAAATCGGCAATGTCCTCCTTCCAGGCCTTGATCAGACCGGTACGCTTGGCGAGAAGTTTCAACATGCTGTCCGAATTGTCGATACCTTCGACCTTGACGCCGCGCTCGCTCAATGGCACCGCCACGCGCCCGCTGCCTATACCAAGTTCAAGGGCACCCCTTTCGCCGGAAAATCGCTCAAGAAAGGCGGCAGTTTCGTCTGCCTCAGCGACTTTACCTAGCATGCTGGTAATTTGTTCATAGGTTGGAGCCGAATTCTCGTCATAGCCATACTCATTAGACATATTCGATACTCCTGTATTTTTGTATATCCGTCACCAGCAACTGGCCGAAGGGCGACGACGTGCTCAGGGTTTCAAGTGTGTCATCAGAACGGACATTGGACGGCTCCGTTCTTGGGTGAACCTCGCGGCTCAAAGAGCAAGCGCTATGCCAACTAGTCGGATCCAACCGGTGGTGATGCGAAACGAGATCTATGGCGGCGCGTGGCGCATCCGCCGCAGGATTGCGACCAGTTCAGCGACCGACTGGCGATTGTCGGAAACCGCACAAAATTGTGCCGTTGCAGACAGACGGAATCGATAATTGCTCACCCCTCCGCTTGCGGTGGGCGCTGAGGGTTGAGGTTAAACCATAGAGTGGATTGATGATCCGTTGTCGGGCGGTTTTGAGGACGGAGCGGATGTCGGGGTGACGGCCCAGAAGATTAAGAGGTCACTTTGACGGGGGAATTGCCAGCACTGAACGGGCCTCAGCTTCGCGCGTACGCTGACATCGATGCATTCGTCACACACTATTGCGCATCCAACATGATTTAAGTAAAGATCGATCGCGAATGAGGAATAATATCACTCTCAGGCATTTGCGTGCGTTCGTCGCGATCGCGGACCGGGGCGGGTATACCGCTGCAGCCCAGTTTCTGAACGTCTCGCAGTCGGCTTTAAGCCGAACAATTGTGGAGATCGAGGAGGAACTGGACACCCGCCTGTTCGAGCGCACTACAAGGCGGGTCGTTGTCACAGCATCCGGCGAACAGCTTTTAATGAACGCGCGCCGTGTCCTTGAGGAATTCGACAGCGCGATGTCACGGTTCCAGCTTTACCATAGCGGACTGAATGGGGTCGTGAGCCTGGCGGCACTATCGTCGGTCGCGTCCATCATACTGCCAACGGTCATTTCCGAATTCCGGAAAGCCAGACCCAACGTTAGAATATCGGTAAAGGACGGTTTTGCGGAGGAGGTTGTTAATTACGTATCCAACGGACAAGTCGATTTTGGCATCACTTCCTTTCCAAGGGCGAAAGGACGGCTGGTCTGCGAACGGATCGTTGCGGATAGACTGATCTGCATCTGCTCGAAATCTCACAGATTTGCGGACATGGAAACAGTGTCCTGGAACGACTTGGCTGGGGAAGACTTCGTCGCATTCGATCCTTTGAGCAGCATTCGCACGTGTGTGGATCGCGCTTTGCAAATTGCCGAAATTCAACTCGGGACCGTCACAGAGGTTCGTGACGTCGGCGCGGTTGCGGGCCTCGTATCCGCCGATCTAGGCGTATCCGCAGTGCCCAGCCTTGTCCTGCCCATGATGCAGTTTTGCGAATTTGCCCAAAAAAAGTTGGTGGATCCGGTAGTCGAACGCGAGATCTATCTTATCCACGATCCACAGACACCTATGCCTCCGGCTGCCGGAATTCTCATGGAAATGCTGCGGCAGGGAGCAAAGCAGGAATTCAGAATTCCGACCGGAGCCAGATGGTTAGACAAGTCGCAGCCTGATCCCACGAAAAAGAAATAGGAAACGAGCGAAAGCGCACCCGCTATCGTAGATTTCGGAAGAGTTCGGACAGGCCTTGATCGCTGACCGATGGATGGAGTGCTCGGGGTAGCCCCCCGATGTCGACAGGGGTCGGTGACGTCTAGCCTGCACTAAAGGACCGTTGGTAGATCACTCAACGATCGTTGCTTCGGTTGCGCTGCGCAGCTCGCTGTCAGTGATGCCGTCGGCAAGTTCAACGAGCTTCAAACCGCCTTCGACGACGTCGAGCACGCCAAGGTTGGTGATGATCCGATCGACCACGCCCTGGCCCGTCAGCGGCAGCGTGCACGCTTTTAGGACCTTCGACTCTCCTGCCCTGTTGGTATGGTCCATGACGACGACCACCCGCTTCACGCCGGCAACCAGATCCATTGCGCCGCCCATGCCCTTAACCAGCTTGCCGGGGATCATCCAGTTGGCGAGGTCCCCACTCTCCGAAACTTCCATAGCGCCGAGGATAGCCATGGCGATCTTGCCGCCGCGGATCATTGCGAAGCTTTGAGCCGAGTCAAAGAAGGCCGAATGCGGCAGTGCCGTCACCGTCTGTTTGCCCGCATTGATGAGGTCGGCGTCAACCGCGTCTTCGGTCGGGAAGGGACCTATGCCGAGCAGGCCGTTCTCCGAGTGCAGCGTCACTTGAACGCCCTCGGGAATATGATTGGCGACAAGCGTCGGAATGCCGATGCCGAGATTGACGTAGGTGCCGTCTTCAAGTTCGCGCGCGGCCCGCGCCGCCATCTGGTTCCTGTCCCAAGCCATTCGTCTCTCCCTGCCCTCAAGCTGCCGCGCGTGTCGTGCGCTGTTCGATACGTTTCTCGTGCGCGCCCTGGACAAGGCGATGCACATATATCCCCGGCAGGTGGATCTGATCGGGATCTAGGCTTCCGGCAGGGACGATCTCCTCGACCTCCGCCACGCAAACCGTTCCGCAGGTCGCGGCCGGCGGGTTGAAGTTGCGTGCTGTCTTGCGAAAAACGAGATTGCCTGATGTGTCCGCCTTCCAGGCTTTGACGATCGACAGGTCCGCGACGATGGCTGTTTCAAGCACATAGGTCTCGCCGTTGAAGCTCTTGTGCTCCTTGCCCTCCGCGACCAAGGTGCCCATGCCGGTCTTAGTATAGAAGCCGGCGATGCCGGCGCCGCCGGCGCGCATGCGCTCGGCGAGCGTCCCCTGCGGATTGAATTCGAGTTCCAGTTCACCGCTCAGATACTGGCGCATGAACTCGGCATTTTCGCCGACGTAAGAGGAAATCATCTTTTTGATCTGTTTCGACTTCAACAGCACGCCGAGACCGAAATCGTCGACGCCGCAATTGTTCGAAGCAATCGTCAGGTCCTTGGTGCATGCCTCCCGGATCGCGGTGATCAAGAGTTCGGGTATGCCACAAAGCCCAAACCCGCCCGCGGCAACGAACATCCCGTCGAACAACAAACCATCAAGCGCCGAGCCCGCGTCGGTATAAATTTTGTTCACGTCACGCCTCCAAAATGGATAGTGCTGAGCCGATCGGCGGACCGACGTTCACCGTTAGAATTGGCATTTCTTAACGAGGACTTGTAAGCTAGAGCCTGCTCACAGGTCGTCCAGACGCGCCGCAAACGCCCCGTCCAGCGCGTGGATATACCGCCCTGCCGATGGGGAGGACACCGGCAGGGCGCGCCGCGCGTAGGTCTCGGTCGCGTGACGACTGGACAACGGCGGCAGGCTGTTGCTTTGCGTATCGAAAGTCACCAAACGGATGGCAGATAGGACGGCTCGATACCACAATCCCCGGAGAGCTACCGCTACCATCCGACCGCATCCCTAAACATGTACCACCATGACCCCAGCGTCGAATATTGCGCCCGGAACATTCGACCCCCTGGGAATGGATACCATGGCAGCTTCTCGAAGAAATCGAAGCGCGTCGCATCACCGTCGATTGCCTCGGCCAGGATGCGGCCAAAAAGGTGGAATCCGGTGACGCCATGACCACTACAGCCGTGGGTGAAATAGGTGTTCGCTCCGATTCGCCCCATTTGCGGCACGCGCGTGAAGGACAGCGCAAAATTGCCGCTCCAAGCATAGTCGATCGCGATGCCCTTGAGTTGCGGGAAGACCTTTTCGAGGTTCGGCCGCAGCTTAGCCACCACGTCGGCTGGATCCGTGCCACCATAGACGGAGCCGCCCCCAAAGATCATCCGCTTGTCGGCCGAGAGTCGGAAGTAGTCGAGGATATAGCGGGCATCCTCGACGCACATGTCGCTCGGAATCAGCGAACGAGCAACCTCTTCGCCGAGCGGTACGGTGGTGATCATTTGGGTCGAGACCGGCATGACGCGGGAAACGAGCTCGGGAACGGTGTCGCCCAGATAGGCATTGCCACAAAGCACCACGACGCGAGCCGATACTTCACCCTCTGTGGTTTGGACAATCGGCCGGGCACCCGTATTACGGATGCGGATTACCGGCGACATCTCATATATGGTGCCACCGAGGCCTTCGAAGGCGCGGGCCTCGCCGAGCACGAGATTCAGCGGATGCATATGGCCGCCGCTGGAATCGAGCATGCCCCCGCAATAGGCGCCCGAATTGACCAGCTTGCGAAGTGCCTCGCGGTCGAGCAGTTGATGGTCGTCCATGCCGTACTTGCGCCAGAGCGCCTGCTTGGATTCGAGCTCCTTCATATGCGCCGGAGTATAGGCCGCATAGATGTTTCCTGGCTTCAGGTCGCACTCGATATGATATTGGCTGACGAGGCGGCGAATGATCTTGCCGCCTTCCTGGACCAGACCACCGATAAACCGCGCCGCGCCCTCGCCGTAGCGGCGCTGGATCGTCGCGAGGCTGGCACCGAGGCCGTTGATGACCTGGCCGCCATTGCGTCCGGAAGCACCCCAGCCAACCTGCGCACCCTCGACGACAACGACCTTATAGCCCTTCTCCGCGAGGTGGATTGCCGTTGCCATCCCGGAATAGCCGGCGCCAACGACACAAATGTCGGTTTCTACCCGGCCCTGAAGCCGCACTGGGGTGCGGAGCATGTTGCGGGAGGCGGCGTAGTAACTGTTCGGATAGTTGCCGTCGCCGGCATACGATTTCTGTCTCATGACATCACACAATTTCCAAAGAAGCGCCGAGTTTGTACTCCGGCATCACAGCGAAGCCGGCGATCTGCCGGCCTTTTCTGGCGATCAGCATCGAAGGCAGCACCGATCGAAGATTTCGGAGGTGCGCACCGTATGAGGCGGCCGAGTAACACCATCTCCGCCAATTCTGCCATCAAGGCCTTGGTAATTGTCTTATGGAATCATAGCGATGCTTTGATTTAGACGACACGTATCGTTCCGCTTAGCGCGTCGAGTTCGGCCGGCGTGGCGTGCACGCGCCATTCGATGCGATCAGGGAAAAGCGCGAAGACGCTCGTGGCGAGGGTCTGGACGGTATCATCCTGCCGATTGTTGTCGCAAAAGATCGGGGTGGTCTTGTCGAATAGCACCGCCTCCGCGCCCATCACGAGCGCGCCTTCCGCGATCATCCGGTCCGCCGCATCCTGCCGGTTGCGGGAAGAGAGGGTGATCGTCTGCTCCAGCCCGTCGAATTCCTCGAAGAGGAGGTGGTTGGCGTGGGCACGCGGTGAGGCGACCTCCCGAACGGCGCAGCCAGAGGCCGGCGCCTCGACAGAGGCAAGCCGTCGCGTCTTCGCCTCACCGAGATTGTGATGAAAGCCACTGGCACGGTCCTTACGCTTAAGTATGTCGACTGCCTCGTCCAGACTTCCCGCATTGAGGATCGCGCGGCAGATGACCTGCCGGGGCACGCCAGGCTGAAAATCTTGAGCGCTGATGTGGTTGACAGTCTGAACGACCCCAGCCTCGTTTAACCCAAATGTGTGCCCCGGCAGCATGCCGGGGTACATGAAACTGCTCCAAGCGAGGCCTTCGTCGGGCTCGACCTCAAGCCACATACAACCGCCTAGAAACCCCGCGGCACCGTCCTCGTTATGGGCGATTATCGCCGGAGCGTCGCCTACCGCTGGAATGAGAAGAGTGGTGCAACCGGCGGCGGCTACGGCTTTCGTTAATGAAGAGACGTGCTCGGGAAGTCGTAGGTCGCCCCGGCAGTTCCAGAGGAAGACCGTTTCGAAATCCTGCCCGGCGCCTTCGGCGATGCCCTCGATCTCACGCACAATATGAGGATAGGCCGCGCGGGCTGCTGATTCGAGCGCACGAAGATATTCCGATCCACGCCAGCGAGCGTAGAGAGCCTGGAATTCCTCGGTGCCCAGGACGCGCTGGCGGAAGCCGGAGGCGGTCGCCCGCCCGAGTGTGAAGCCGATGGAAAACGCGTCGCCCTTAGCGCGAACGCGGGAGATGGGATTTCTGGACATATGCGGCCTCGGCTTTCTTTGAGGTTACTATGAATCTACCGGAGCGAGCCGGCGCAACATTGGGCATTCGGCGAGGCTATACCAACTGCAGGGCCGGCCCGGTTAGCACCATCCGTTCCCTCAGAATCCGTCCCTTGGGGTTGGTGGTACGTTGAAGAAGCTCTGTCGACACCGAGAACGCACTTGATCTAACAAAGGCGGCCAACCTCTCGCTGTCCATTGACCCCCGACCAAGCGGCGCCTATTCGCCAGACGCATGACTAACCCTCACTCATTCATGTCCATGCATGAATAATTCCGCTCGTTCAGCGATCCCTCTAGATAGGGCTAGTCAGATCCCGATTTGGCCGCTCTCCAAACCTCATCAGCAGGGCCGATACGACGAGCAGAAAAATACTGATTCCGGTAAGCAAAGAGGCGATGGCCGTGATCGTCGGATTGATCTGGAGTGCCAGCTCATTAAACATCCGCTTCGGAACGGTTTCATAGGTTCCTGAGATGAAGGTCGTGACGATGACCTCGTCGAAGCTGGTGATAAATGCGAAGATCCAGGCGGCTCCGATACTGGGAAGAACGTTAGGAAGCAGGACTCGCCACAGCATTACTCGCGTAGAAGCCCCTAATGTGAAGGCCACTTGCTCTAATCTGACGTCGAAACTCCGGAAGGCGACGGTCATCACGAGGACTACTACCGGAATCCCAAGGACCATGTGGCCGATGATAAGCGCCGGCAAGGTTCCGAGCAGACCGGTACGCGCGAACACAAGATACAGCGCCAGAGCGGTGATGATGGACGGAACCACGATCGGCACTATGAAATTGGCCTCGATAACCAGCCGTCCGGCAAACCTCCCCCGCACCAGGCCGTATGCGGCCGAGCCTCCAAGCAGTAGCGCCAGAGTGCTTGCAGCAAGCGCCACTTCTAACGAGGTCCATAGATCGTCGATCCAGCGTGGATCCGTGAAGAATGCTGCATACCAGCGAAGCGATAATCCAGGTGGTGGAAATTGGAGTGCGCTCGCGCTCGAGAACGACATTGGCACGACAACAAGGATCGGCAGAGACAGGAAAAGGAGAACTGAGACCGCCGCCGCACCCAGGATTACGCGGTCGAGGGCAATTTTGCGCTGGTGTACCACGATCGGCACAGCATCAAATGCACTCGGGGTGATCGGCATGTCGTGGCGGTCGTTTCGCCCTTGTCGATTGCTCATGACACTCCTCACATGCCCGAATGCGGCGCGACGCGGCGATAAACCGCGTAGAGAGCGAGGCTGGCCGCAAGCAATACGGTAGAAATTGCTGCAGCAAGTTCCCAGCTCGGCATCTTATTGATCAAGACGTCGAGGACATTTGCGATCATTGAGACGCGCCCGCCGCCAAGGAGTGCCGGAGTGATGTAAAACCCGATTGCTGAGATGAAGACCAGGAGAGTGCTCGCGGCAAGAGCTGGCAGAGTCAAGGGAAAGAAAACCATCCAGAATGTCTGGACGTCCGATCCGCCTAAGGTCGCTGCGGCCTGCAGTAGGCGTCGGTCGAGCTTCGTCATCGCGGCATAGAGGGGTAGGACCATGAACGGGATGAGAATGTTCGTCATGCCGATGATCACCCCGAGTTCGTTGTACATCAGAGCGATTGGTTGATCTATAACACCCAGAGACAGCAGCGCCCGATTGACGATGCCAGCATTTCCGAGGAGTACGATCCAGGCATAACTCCTCACCAGGACGCTGACCCAGAAGGGTATGACTACGAAAGCCATCGCGACCAACCGCCCAGTTGGTGATAGCCGGGTCATCCAATAGGCAACTGGATATCCAAGCAAAGCGGAGCAAAAGGTGGTAATTGCGGCCACCTTGAAGGTGTTCAGCAGGACTTTGAGATAAACCTCTTGCTCAATGAGGTGTTGGTAATTTGCCATCGTCCATGAGGGCGCAAAGCTGGTACGCAACATTAGCAAAATCGGAACGTCGAATGCGACCAACATGATCACAGCTAACGGAAGCACGTATGCAAAGCCGTTGCGATTGAACCCGGTACGTCCCATGTCCTAATTCCGCCAGCTGTTTTATTTCCGGCTCGCTGCCCTATTCACTTCCGGGCAGCGAGCCGGAGGATTCAATATACTTTCAAAGTCCCAACTTGAATTCCTGCCAGCGCTCTTCGACTTCCTTGCCGTGATCGACCCACCATTTGTAGTCGTAACCGACCTGGACATCCTTGTTCTGCTTGGCGGTCGGGAACTGACCGATCTTATCCTTTGGCAAGAGGGCACTAAGATCCGGGCTGGTTCCGGTATACGAAATGACGGTCGCCGCCAGAGCCTGATTCTCCGGCACCGTCATCTCGTGCAGCAGCTTCATCGCGGCAGCCTTTTGCGCCGGGTTGGCGCCGCGCGGGACGGCGAAGAAGCTGAGATCGATCAGACCTTGGTTGAATGAGTAGTCCAGCTTCGGCTCGGTGGTGACCCGTCCTGACCATGCGATAGCATACTGAACTTCATTGTCATTCAGGAGTTGGGGCGGCTGGGCACCGGTGGACCACCAGACAGCAACGTCGGGGCTAAGCTTTTTCAAGCTCTTGAAGGCTCGGTCAAGATCGAGTGGATAGAGCTGTTCAGGCTTAACGCCGTCAGCCAACAAAGCCATCGGAATAGCATAAAATGCTATGTCTGGGATGGCGCGCTTACCCGGGAAATCTTTGACATTCCAGAAATCGGCCAAGGTCTTTGGCGCCTTGGCGTCCTTACGCCACGTCATGATTGTTGAATAATACTCATATCCCAGTGCGTAATCATCGCGCGCCTCGGGAAACATCGGCAAGGGAGCGATCGCACCCCAATCGAGCGGTTCAATCAGGTTCAAAGCCTTGGCCTGCTGGACCTCAGTGCCAACGAGCTCGAAAAGCACTGCCGAGATGCTGCCGGACGCGACCATCGCCTGCAGCTTTCCGATCCCGTTCGGGTTCTCGCGGACCACCTTTACGCCAGTCTTTTGCGTGAACGGCTCGATGTAGCCTTTCTGGATCGAGTCACCGGATTGACCGCCGGCTTCGACCATGCGGAGTTCAGTTACCGCATCATCCGCCCTTGCGTCGAAGGAAGCACCAGCGAAGATCGTTACGCCTGCAAGCAATGCTAACAAAGTGGAAAGTGTTCTTTTCGTTTTCATCGTGGAGTTCCTCTCAGCATCTTCTTAGTGGTTGAGTTAGACTCTTAGTAATTCGGGCGCGGCTGGCTGGGCCTTGGTCCGGGACGTGCCGCCCTCAGGAATGAGCCACACGGCTTCAGAATCCCAATCGAGGCGAACGGATGCCCCAGGCGGATATGGCCGCCCCGTTTGCATGCAAGCGGCGATCAATGGTGTGCCGTGCACTGTCTCGACATGATAACGAACGGTCTGGCCGAGATAGACGGATTCGATGACGGTCGCGGGGACACCCCGCTCCGAATTAGGCCCGAGCACGCGAACATGTTCAGGCCGTATGCTGATGGTAACGAGTGACCCGGACGGCTCGTCCGAAGCGCGGTAGGGCAATTCCTCGCCTGAGCGGAGCCGGATAACCCAATTCCCGGTACCATGCCGGATCGCTTCGCCATCAAGGCAATTGGTAGTACCGAGAAAGCCTGCGACAAACCGGTTGGCGGGTCTAGTATACGCTTCCAAGGGCTCAGCAATCTGTTGGACTGCACCATCGGCCAAGACAAGCACGCGATCCGAGAGCGAAAGTGCTTCCTCCTGATCGTGGGTGACCAGGATCGTAGTAATCCCGAGTTTGCGTTGCAATTGTTTCAGCTCGACTTGCAACTGCTCGCGCAGCATTCGGTCCAGAGCCGCAAGCGGCTCGTCGAGTAGCAGGATATCCGGTTGAAACACGATGGCCCGGGCAAACGCAACGCGCTGCTGCTGGCCGCCGGAAAGCTGGGCGGGGAGGCGCGCTTCGAAACCGCGGAGGCGCACTAGGTCCAGCGCATCGCCGACCCGCCGCCGCGCATCCTCTGCTGGCACGCCGCGCACCTTCAACGGAAAGGCGACGTTGTCGAACACTGACATATGCGGAAACAGCGCGTAGCTCTGGAACACCAGCCCGATATTGCGTTGCGCCGGCCGGGTAGCCGTGACGTCGCGCCCGCCGAGAACAATACGACCGGTGGTTGGCTCCGTCAGGCCGGCAATCAGCGAAAGGACCGTCGTTTTTCCCGACCCGCTGGGTCCGAGAATGGTCACGAACTCGCCCTGTTCGGCCGTGAAGTCGAGCCGCTCCAGCGCGCGGAACTGGCCGTATTGCTTCGAAAGCCCCTCAAGACTGACCGATGCCATTAGCCGAGCGCCTCCCTAGTTCTCCTCTGCTTCCTGTATCTTCGTTAAAAACCATTGCGCGTCTAACATTTTATGGACATAGATCAATCGCGAATGAGCAATAATACCCTCTCAGGCATCTGCGGGCGTTCATCGCGAATGCGGAGCTCGGCCGATATACCGCTGCTGCCCTGCTTCCCGAACAGCGCGCTGTCACCGTAAATTCCTGGCAGCGGCCGCAGCGAGGCTCAGCTCACAGCTTCGCGGAGATCAGAGGGTGCGAATCATCGTCGTTGCATTCCGGCCGAGATCATTGCAGCCGCCGGGCATTGCCAGGGTGGCTCGGGCGGGGCCGTCAGTACGGGTGTGTGGTGCAACTAAAATGCGCCAATTCGGCACGCAATTTGCGCGGGTGCGGCGGACGGCCCCAATCCGTCACGGAGTCAGTGGTGACACGGGATACGATGTCATTCGGTTCGCGATTGCCAATTCTCTATTGGAGTGTTCAATGGTCCATCTCCATTATGACATCCCGTTCCTGACTGCCCTTGAGGTATTCGAGGCATCGGCACGCCATTTATCGTTCAGGCTTGCGGCTTCCGAGCTTGAATTGACATCGGGACAGATCCGTCGGCAGATCAAAGCCATCGAGGAGGAGCTTGGCGTTCGGCTGATTGTAGAGCCTGGGGCTGACGTCGTGCTTACCAGTGCTGGTGAAGACCTCTATAGGTTGCTCGCAAGCAGCTTTGCACGGGCGTCGGAAGTCGTAAGGATCATTCCGCAACTATTCCCGACCTGCGACCCCGCACGTCGAATGGATCGAACCTGACTGGGGCCGGCTAGGGCGAGATCCTGAGCCGCTCCCCGCGGTAGGATGCCACGGAACGATCAAGGGCTCTGGCTTTGTCCCTTTTTGTGGCGGGATGACGCGCAGCAGCCCGTTGGTGCTCTTGTTGGCGCGGCGCTGCCGTGGGCTTTGCGCGACCGTGATCCCGCGCATCTCTATCCACAAACCTCGTGTCCTAAGCTGGACAAGAATGTCGAAAACCTGACGAAACCGACGCCAGGGCCGGGCGCCAGTACTTCCCGAAGGTACAGACCTGAGCATCCACAGCGCCGAGGAGATCGCCGCCGTGGCAGCAGCCCTCAATGCCCGACCGAGAAAGACGCTCGGCTGGAAAACGCTCGCAGAGGCATTGCCGCGTTGCTGCCATGAGTGAACACAATCGGTGTAGCGACGACTGCGTGAATCCGCAACAAAGTTAATCTACGTCGCAACAAATCCTTCAACGAAATTGACAGAACCTTTGCGACCGCGGATCACTGACGATGGTAACCTCACTGCAAAGTTCGAGCTCAAGCACCCTGAAAGATTGGTGCCTGTTTTTAGGCTCAACCGCACAGAAATGCAACGGAGGCCATCGCCAATGGCAAGTAGAGCGCTCATCTTGGTCGAAGGCGATACGACGGGTACTGGTCTTCTATACGTCCAAGCGGCCCGGCGTCTTGGTCTTCATCCAATCACCCTGTCGGCTGATCCATCTCAGTACGACTATGAGGCAATCTGTGTCGATACCGACAATCTCGACGCGCTGATCCGCGAATGTTCCCATTTAGGGGCTACATATGACATTGCTGGCATCACGTCGTCCCTTGAGGATTACTACGCAACCATTGGCAAACTTTGCCGGCATTTCGACCTACCCGGACCGAACCCCGCATCGATTGAACGATGCTGCGACAAACCCGCTCAACGTCAGCTCCTCGCAGAGGCCGGCGTTCCAATACCCGCTTTTCGCGTCGCCGCAAATGCAGCGGAGGTGGAAAGCGCTGCCACAGAGATCGGCCTTCCGGTGGTTCTTAAGCCAGCCGTAGGCGCAGGCAGCAAAGGTGTCCGATTGTGCCGCAACGCAGACGAGGTGGCCGAACATACGATCTATCTTTTGGGCGGGAAGTACAAATGGCGGTCTTCGCCGGGGATATTGGTCGAAGAATTCGCACAAGGCCCCCAGTATAGCATTGAAACTATGGGAAATGAGGTCATTGGGATTGCCGCCGCTGACTTCGGTCCCCCACCGCATTTTGTGCTTCGTCAGTTCACGTTCCCGGAGGCGTTTACTGAAGAGGAGCATTCGCGTATCGCCGGTCTTGCGCTTGGCTGTATGCGAGCTCTCGGCGTCGGCTGGGGGCCTATGAATATCGAATTCCGATGGACGAAGCGTGGCCCAGTCGTCATTGAGGTCAATCCGCGCCTTGGTGCCGTGCCTACTCCTCAACTGGTCCAACTGGCTTGCGGTGTCGACCTCGTCACCGAGCACATCAAGCTCGTCATTGGCGAGGAATGGGATTTGCGAACAAAGCATTCGCAGACTGCGGCCGCGCGGATCCTGGTTCCTGATCGCGATGGCATCCTCGATTGGATCGATGGCGAGCGTGGGGCGGCTGCTATGCCAGGTATCGCCGAGGTTAAATTGTACGCCAAACCCAACATGCCGATCGTCAGGAACGGCGATTTCCGCGACTGGATTGGCTTTGTCATTGCAGTTTCACCCAGCCGTGCTGAGACAGAGGCACTACTTCAGCGTGCCGTCGACTCAATCGATTTGTCGATCTCACCGTTCCCGAACCCGGCGGACAGTAAGAATTGGTGGCCACCAACACGTGGCGTCTCGTAGAGGCGGTGGGTGCCGAGCTTTATGTATTGATAGGACGGAAGAAACGCAGGCGGGCGGCAGAGGACGTATCTCAGCTCGTGGAAAGATTCGGTCGATCCCGCTTGAATAGTCGCCGACATCCATCTCGAAATATCGATGAGTTGTACCGATGAGGCTGACGACCGAACGTCTAATATTACGTCCCTGGGAGGACAAAGACCGACGCCCAATGGCAAGAATTTACGGGGATGCGCAGGTCAGACGGTTCTCTTCCAAAGTGCTGACGGTCGAGGACGCGAATGTCAGGATTGACCTAGCGATCGAGCGCGCCCGGACCAACGGGTTTCACTATCAGGCGGCGGAGCTGAAAGGCAGCGGCGAGCTTATTGGCCTGATGGGGCTTGGCGTCCTCTCGGAGACGGTGCAGGCGGCAATTCCCAACCATCTGCGCGTCGAAATCGGATGGGTACTCGCAAAGGAGCATTGGGGCAAAGGACTCGCGCCGGAAGGCGCGCGGGCATGGCTCGACTACGCTTGGTCAATCGGTCTGCCTGAGGTCGCCGCCTGCACGGCCAGGGAGAACGCGCCGAGCCAAAGGGTCATGCAGAAGATCGGCATGATCTATGATCCAACACGCGACTACGAAAACCGGACGTTCGGCGAGGGTCATTGGTTGCGGCCGGGCGTGGTCTACCGGAAGCGGAACCCGACACAATGAGCGCAGCATCCCGGCTGTCACGGCGTCAAACACGTGGTTTGCCCCTCTGCTCGCACAACCTCCTCGGTGGCACGCCGATTGCTAGGACACGGTGCACGACCGTTGCGCCATAGCGGTGTCGCATACTCCCGACCGAGGAGGTCGGAACAAGCTCGCCGCTTGGCCAACCGATACCGGCGGGCACGCGGCGCCAGACGAGTTGTTGTCTTCGGTCGAAGAAATTCGAACGAATGAAGGTGACAGCGGAGCAACCATCCAAGGAGGAGCCCATGCGAATAGCTATTGTGCGCAATGATGAAACCACAGGTGTGATCAACCGGTTTGGTCAGTCTTGTCCCGAGAAATTCGGCCGCGATTCAGGCAACCGCGTGGCGGCGGCACTACAAGAGGGCGGGCACGAGACGCTGCTGTGCGAAGGCGATAAAGGACTGCTCGCCACGCTCGAGCGGTTCATGCCACCTGCGTCCCAAGCCTGCCCCTCGGGAATCGTTTTCAACCTGGCATACGGAATTCAGGGGGAGAGCCGTCTCACCCACGTTCCGGCAATGCTCGAGATGGCTGGCGTCCCGTACACTGGATCCGGTCCGCTCGGGCATGGGCTGGCGCTCGATAAGGTTATCGCCAAGAGGCTCGTCCGCGATCGTGGCTTGCCAACACCGAATTTTCGCGTGATGCGTCACGGCACCGAAAGTACCGGCGAGCTGCGATTCCCAATGATAGTGAAGCCCCGTCACGAATCGGACAGCTGTGGAGTGCAGCTCGTACATGAGCCCGCTCAGTTGAGGCAGGCCGTAGAAGTGATCGTCACGCAGTTCGCTCAGGATGCGCTCGTGGAAGAGTATATCGAGGGGCAAGAAATTTGGGTCGCGCTGCTGGGAAACGAAGAACTCGAAGTGTTGCCTCTTGTGGAGCAGGATTTCGGCGACCGCGACACGCGTTTTGTGACTTGGGAAGCGAAGCACATGGAGGCTGCGGCGCCGCCGAAGATTTGCCCCGCTCAGATCGGAAGCAGCCTTGCGACGGTGCTGCGGGATATTTCGGTTGCGACTTTCCTTGCCTGCCAATGCCGGGACTACGCTCGCATCGACTTCCGGATCGACCGCTCCGGCCAGCCGCTTGTCCTGGAGATCAATACCATGCCGGGGTTCGATACGGGCAATGCTTATGCCTTAGCCGCGATGACCGCCGGATACAGCTTCTCAGGCTTGGTCAATCGCATCCTGGATGTCGCTCACACGCGGTATTTCGGATCCGCATTCCCCTGACATGCAAACACCGCACCAGGCGACAGGCTACTTTGCATGTCCGTCGAACGCTGGCCCTCGATGGGGCCAACGATATTGTGTTCACACCCGTCGACCGCTCCCGACCAAGGCATTGCGCGCTATGCGTGCTTCAAACTCACCGTGAGATGTTTGTGTCACGACGACCCCGAAATACTCATCAAGGAGGGCGATCACGCGCTGCGTGTGGTTCCGGAGCTGCTCTAGCCCGTACATCTTCACGACGTATTCGGCTAACAGTTGGAGAGCGCTCTCTTCGTCTCCTCCGTGAAAGACGAACGGGTCTGAGATTCGCTGCACAGTTACGTCATCAAACTGCGCAGCAGCGAACAGATCGAGCACCTCGCCTGCGGTAAAATGAGGATAGTCATGTGGGGTCACTGAATGCGTTGACACCACGTCAGCGAACCAGCGGGCAGTGGGGGAGCCCTCTTCAAAGTCATGAAGAACGAAGATGCCACCGGACCGGAGAATACGCGCAGCCGCCCGGACAGCAGTGCCGCGCTCAGCGCGCGGGATGTGGTGCGTGCCGTAAGCCATCAGCACACCATCCACCGATCCATCTTTTATCCAGAACGGATCGGTCGCGCCCTGCCAGGTCGCAAACAGGCCATCTCGGATGCAACGGTCTACCATGAACTGTGAGACGTCAGAGTTGATGAAACTTGGGCAGCGCGCTGCACCCAAGAGCCGGTGCGCTACCTTGTTCACGTAGCCGTCACCGGCGAGAAGATCGCAGAAGATCAGTGATGAACACAATCCGTCGCGACCATTGGGGTGCATTTTTCCCAATAAATCCATCACGCCCTCCGATCGTGCCAGCAGGGACAGTTGGATGCTATCGAGGTAGTCCGAACCACGCCCTTCCGGGGTGAACTCGTTGCGCGACAGTTTGGCAAGGCGGTCGAATGACTCTCTGAGGATTCGGGGCTCGATGGCCTTGAAGGCCACCGGGTTTATTTTTTTCAACTGGGAGAGGTGCGAATCTATAGTATTGGGAAACATTGTGTTCTCCATGGTGACCAGGCGCCGGCGGGTAGAGCGATAGAATCTGTTCGTGGTTGAGTTTGTGGACTCCGGCCTTGGAGAGACTGTGGCGGCCGTGGGAGTCTTGTGCACGCCGTATTCATGCGCGCCTTTGGATCTCATCCTTCGGGCAGATCGTCCAACCAGCAGGCGCCCTCAAGGTGCGGCCGGGAAAAGATCATTCCGATTTTTTCGGGACTCTTGTTTTGATGATACCGCATATAGATACGGCCATCGGCTCCAAGGTCGAGGACTTCGATCTTTCCTGTGTGATGGGACATGATGTATTTGAAGGTTTTGTGGATGCCGCTGAGGCGTTGGTTGATGCCGCGAGCAATCTCTATTCCGCGGCGCAGTGAAACCTGAAAATGGGAAGCGCCTTTCACCGGTCTGGCCTGAAAGAGATAGTACGGGCGGATACCCATTTGGTGACATTTGGCGAATGTGGCAGCCAAGATCTCAGGATCATCGTTGACTTTTGCGAGAAGCACGGTTTGGTTCAGGAACTGCACGCCCTGTGCGCGCAAGGAGCGAATCTTGTGCTCCGCCTCAACCGAGATTTCGCCAATGTGGTCGAAGTGCGTGACGATCACTGCGGCCTTACCTGCTTCATCGATCCGTTTGAACAAAGCCGCTAACGCGGGATCCTCGAACCGTTTTGGCTGATAGGCTAGTGTTTTTGTACCGAATCGAATCGAATCCAGATGTCGGATTGGCAGCAGATGATCAAGCATCTTGTCGAGCTTGGCCGTGCTGAGTACCAGCGGATCGCCCCCTGTTATCAGCACGTTCGTAATTTCGGGATGGCCGCGAATATATTGCCCAATTTGCGCGAAATCAGCTGCGATTTCATCGGAATCCTTTCCGACAAGGCGTTTGCGAAGGCAATAGCGGCAATATGAGGCGCAACGGTCCGTTGCCATCACCAACCCGGTTTGGGCGTACTTGTGCTGAAACCCGGGAAAGACCGTATTAACTAGCTCGCCGCTCGTGTCCAGGTTTCCGGGACTTTCGAACTCTTGGAACGAAGGCTCCACGATGTACTTGAGCTGTTCGTAATAACCGCTGTTGGTGATCTGCTCACGATAAGACTTTGTGACATGGTAGCGCATGATGCTACTGGCTTGCAGTTCACCCTCGGTAACGACGCGCGGCCCCTCAATGAAATTCATCACCGTTGTGTCGGGTCGCGGGGCCGAGTTGGCGGGAGATGCTTGAGGAGGGCAAACGAGAGGCGCCGCGGCGGTCGCCCGCGTCTTCAGCTCTCCATCGCTAAGGCTCTGGTCCTTGTAGACAACCGCGATTTTCGGATCCCGCTCCGTCTGCGCCCCAAGCAGTTCGTGAACCCAGCGGTCCTGAAGACGGGCATCTTCCGCTGGGTTTGATTCTATCGCAAATCGACACTCCTCCGCCAACAGAAGGGGTACCGACCAGACTCGTTGCCCGGGGGCAGCCGCCATCTGGCTCAGCGCCTGCTGCAAATAGCTCACGAACTGCTCCACCGTGCTCCGCTCAAACAGAGACGTCGGATAGATCAGCCTTCCGCAGATCGCTTCGCCGACCTCGAAAAGGTTAAGCGCTAGATCATGTTGCGCGACACGATCGCCAACGCCTACATATTCAAGCTCGAGTCCCGGCAGTTGGGCCGACTCCCCAAGATTGTTTTGCCATTTAAATATAACGTCCGGTTTGTGGGGCGGATCGATGAGTTCCACCGCCTGCTCAAATGGCAGGTCCTGATCATCCTGCGCCCCAGGCACGGCGGCATTCGCTCGTTCTAGCAATGTCTCCAGTGTCGGATCTCCCGACAGATCAATCCGCAACGCCAGGGTCCTGACGAAGCAGCCGATTAGCCCCTCGATCTCGGAGCGGGTGCGGTTGGCGCGAGGTGTGCCGATCACCAGCTCGTTTCGACCCGACAGCCGCGCCAGTACCAGCGCCCAGCCCGCCAGCAGGGTCACGAACAGCGTCGTCCCATGATGCTGGCTCAGTTCCTTGAGCTGTCCACTCAGTTGCCCGTCCAACACGAACTCGACATAATTGCCAATGTAGTCTCGCTGCGCCGGCCGCGGCCGGTCTGTCGGCAGTTCCAGCACTTCTGGTGTGCTGTCCAGCATTCGGAGCCAGTATTCCGATTGCCGCTCCAGGAGTTCCTTTGCCAGCCGACCTCGCTGCCAAATCGCGTAGTCCGCATACTGGACCGGCAATGGCCTCAGCTGATCCGCGCGGCCTTCCCGGGCCGCGGAGTAGAGCTCGCAAAGCTCGCAGACCAGAATCTCCTGCGACCGGCCGTCCGAGACCATGTGGTGCAGGATGATAAGCAGCATATGATCGTCCTCCGACAAGCGCGTCAGTCGTGTACGGATCAACGGCCCCGCTTCCAGGTCGAACACCGCCTTCCCTTCAAAACGCATGAGCTCCGCAAGGGTCGCCTCCACATCCGCTACCGCCGTCAGATCGTCTCGTTTCAGCGGAAGGCCGATATCCGCCGGCCCAAACCTTTGGAACGGCTCGCCGTCCTCCACCCCGAAGGTGGTGCGCAGCACCTCATGACGGGCCACCAACCCGTCCAAGGCCGACTGGAGGGCCGCCTCGTCCAATTCGCCGCGAAGTCGAAGCCCCACATAGATGAGATCGGCCTTGCTGCCGCCCAGCCGCTGGGACAGGAACCAAAGCCGCTGTTGGGGAAGCGACAGTGGCACCCGTGACGGACGCGGCAAAGCTTCAATTGGCGGGACCGCACCCAGTGGTGCATCTGTTGCATTGATTTGGGTTGGTCGAGTAAGACTCACGTACACCTCCTCGGTCGAAGCATTAGACGCCGTGGCGCAACGGTCCTGCACCGTGTCCAAGCAATCGGCGTGCCACCGGGAGGTTGTGCGAGCAGAGAGGCAAACCACGTATTCCAAGCCGCAAACGGACGGAATGCTGCACCTCATTGTGTCGGGTTCCGAACAGCGACGTCTTCAACCGACACGGTGTCAGCTTCAGCAATTCCTAGCCATGGCCGCTCAAGATGCGCATTGCACAGCAAGGGAAGTTATTGCGACAAGGCCCTGCCGAAAGGTAGCGTTCCTTTGAAGCTGCCGACGTCGATCGAGCACCCGAGGGATCCCAATGCTGGCCACCTCCGCTTTACTTTGATCGCATCGAGCGAGACAACCGGCGCTCATAGCACCCTCTACAGCCGCGAAATCGTGCTCTTGCTGAGTTCCTCAGCATTTTCGGTCGCCAAGCCGACGCTTTCCTTGAAAATGTGTGGCCGTCAAGCCGCCACCTTAGGCTCACACGCGCATGGCGGTCGGTGCGTGGTATTTTGGTTCGCGACTTCCCAGTCTTACGAAAGGTTCATGATGCTTTGCTAATGGGCCCATTTCGGGGAGCGTTTCATGGACGAAAATGGACCATATCGGGAGGCGTATCGCCTTGAGCGCATCGGACGCGGCGCAACCAGTATCATCGCGACTTTCTATTCAGCCAAAGAGGCACGGACGATCATCCCTAGTTTGAATGATAATTACCGGTTGATGCAGGGTGACAGGCAGATCTGGCCCAGTGTGGGTTCATCCGCACGTCATCATCAGGCCGCCGATTAGCGAGGCCGACTTCGACGGGCTTCCCAAGAAAGACCACCTGCCCGGTTTCGGCCGGGCATTTTCTAGCTGTCGGCAAGCGCCAGTTTCGACCGGATCGTGCCGATTGCGTTCACGATGGCATCCGCGGCGTGAACATCGAGAGCAACATCCAGGATACCTTCGGTCGTCCGTATCGACAGGATGCCGAGAGTGCCTTGCTCATCGTTCACGGTGCCGACGTGGATTTCGGTTGGCACGAAAGGCCTCGCCTTATCCGTCCGCTTCATCGTTCACCTATGTTGAGGGGTGAGACACAATGGCTGAAATGGGTCGCGCGTTCAAGCGGCCTTGGGTTGTGGCCAGCCCCATCTCAATTCATCTTAGATGTTGCGACTGCAGTCGGGAAATCGTGCTGCCGCTAACCTTGAACGAGCTGGCCACTGCGCTTTTCGCCTCCCCGGCTGCCAGCCGTGCCAGCGCTTCGACACGTTGCTGCATGGACAGTTTCGGCTTGCGGCCAAATTTGACCCCCATCGCCATAGCGCGGGCGCGGCCGTTCGCCGTGTTCTCCAGAATCCTGCGCCGCTGCCACTTGGCCGCCCATCCCACCAGGAACAAGACCAGGTCGGACATTTCCGAGGTGGTATCAATGAACGGCTCGTCGAGGAGCCGGAGACCGGCGCCAGCCGCCGTGACGGTCCGCAGGATACTGAGCAGGTCGAAGGGATCGCGGGCGACCCGGTCGCTGACCACCGCGTAAACTACATCCCCCGGTTTTAGCCTCCTCAATAGGCACTTGAGCTGAGGCCGGTTCGCATCCTTGCCACTTCGTTTTTCAAAGAAGATCCGCTGGCAGCCGGCCGTCCTCAGGCGTTCGACCTGCACCGTCAAGTCCTGACCTTCAGTCGAGACCCGCGCATATCCGTACTTCATTCACATGCGCCTCCCTGTTGCTTCAAAAATCACGACTTTTGCAAGAGTCGCGAGATTTAGTTTTTGCCCTTTTTTGGGCTTATCTGATAGCTACTTTGCTCAAAGCATGAGCACAAAAGGCCATGCGCGCCTCCCTCGAGGGTGTGCGCAAAAGTCGTGATTTCTGGCTAAAGGTCGCCCCGGAGCAACCTCCAGAAACAGGTGACACGTGAAGACCAGACTGGCATTACCGATGCTGGCGGGCGTCCTACTGTCGGCGTGCAACGCCGTCGCCGCCCAACCTCAGCCGAAAGAGCAGATCATTGGCCGCTGGGAAAGCCCGGAATGGCACCTCAATGGGCAAGCGCTCTATGCCCAATTCACCGCCGATGGGAAATTGAAGTATCTCGACGGATGGGGTCATGCGGACTGGGGCGATTGGATGGTCCTGGAAAGCGGCCAGTTGCAGATAACGAGCTCCGGCCAGACCCGTCGCTGTGAGGTTAAGTTCGACTCGTCCAACAACGCCAGCTTTACGCCAGCCAGCTGCTTTTACGGGTGGCAAAAGGTGGGCGACAACATCTTCCTGACCAAGCAATGACCCGCGACGAAGCCAGGACTGCGATCATCCGGCAGGTCCGGGGCCTCCCCTCTCCGCCGTCAAACGAGACGTTTGACCCGATGATGGCGGCGCTGGAGGAATCGGGAAGCGACGAGGACTACGTCTCGAACGTCAGGACCATCCTCGCCGCTCTGCAGTTTGTCGAATGGGTCCAGACCGGCATTCATCCGAAGACGAACGCGGTCCAATAGCAAGTTGGGCTCCCGTCTGCCCCTCAGCCAAGGGGCCGGCCTCCTATTCGAAACAGCCACTTCCACACTCAAACGCCCGCCAGCCCATTACCGGAGCCATCAATGCCGATTCTGCTCATCCCCGCCGGCCTGATCCTTGGCCTTCTCGTAGGTTACGCAACCCGGCCGTCCCATATCGGCTTTCAGATTCCGCTCGAGGTTCTGTTCAGCGCCAATCCCATGGATGCGCCCTTCCGCAGCGAGCTGACGTCCCATCTGACGGCCTACGGCGCAATCGGCCTTGTCGGGGGCGTCGTGCTCTTCGGCATCCTCCGCGCGCTCCTGCCGTCCCGCAAAGCCTAGCCTCCCGCTGGCATGCAAATCTTCGTTCATCCTTCCGGAGAAATCTCATGAGTACTAGGAAAGCAGCCTTATTGGCCACGTGCATTGCCGCGAACGCGGTAACGGCGCACGCAGGTCCCCAAGACAACCCGCAGAACCGTCGGATCGTCCGGGAAGCCGTCGCGGGTCTCCTTTCGCCCCTGGACGTCACGGTTGACATGGTCGAACAGATCGACCTTTGCCACTACCGCATCAACCGGCCCAACCTCTCGTTCCAGCGGCTTTATGACTTCACCAAGGCGAAAAACGTCTTCGCGTTCTCCGGCCTGACCGACAGCTTTCCTGACGGCAAGGGCGACATCATGATCTCGGGCACGGACGCGAAGTTCACCTGCATTGTCGGCGGAGATGGAGGCGATAACCCCCAC
The DNA here is from genome assembly GCF_053714375.1 of Mesorhizobium sp. ArgA1. Classification (NCBI taxonomy): domain Bacteria; kingdom Pseudomonadati; phylum Pseudomonadota; class Alphaproteobacteria; order Hyphomicrobiales; family Phyllobacteriaceae; genus Mesorhizobium; species Mesorhizobium sp. ArgA1. The sequence continues at coordinate 71,098 of NZ_JBSKBQ010000016.1, read as the reverse complement.
GATTGTGAGGACAACTTCGTGGTCAAGGATGCCACCTTGAACCAGTTCATGAAGGCCCACTCGGCGGCGGAGCCGATTTTTGCCGCATGCAGTCCTGACGCCACGTACAAGGCCTGCGCCGTGTACCGCGGCTGGAAGTGCGACAACTGAACCGCAGCGCTGTGGAGCTTCTCATAATGACAAAGATTCTTTCGAGAGTGAGTCCGCTCGCCATCATGGCGATTGCTGCCGGTATCACCGCCGCCAGCGCCAAACCGCCGAAATTAGGTGAAGCGGCGGCCACCTTGGCGATCACTGAATATGCCGAAAAGAACTGCCCAGGGCTCGCCGTCGACCATGCCAAACTCACCGCTTATTTTCAGGCCGGTGGCTTCACCACCGACCAGCTCAAGCAGGAAGGCAAGTACCAGCACGTCAGAGACATCGACCTCCCGGGCGACGTAGCCAACAGAGGTTCCGCAGCTGTCTGCTATGACATTCAGGCTTCATGGTACGTGCCGAGCGATGCGCTGCGCCACAAGATCGTCTTCAGACCATAATCATCGTCCCGGGGGAAACGTCATGAAAACGAAGTTGCTCGCAGGTGCCCTTGTCGGCGTCCTGCTCTCTGCCTGCTCGGGCTCCAGCAATCCCTTTGATGGACAGTCGCCGGAGGAGGTCGCGATGTTCATTTTCAGCGGCTTCCAGAAAGGGACTGTTCGAAAAGACAAAGAGCTCGAGCTGAAGGTTCTGGCCAGCCAGGACAAACCGCTCGTCCTCACCATCAACGGATCTGCCCAAGGGCAGAGCCGCCATGTTGCAACCTTCAGCGTCACCGATCAGGGCAACTGCTCGTTTCTATACAGCGTGGTCGACAAAGGGGACCAGAGTACATTTGGGACGTGGCAAGTGCGCATCGACCTTTCGGCCCTCACGGATGCCAAGCTCGTCTACGGCGGCAACGCCGACTCGATCGCGTTGGGGGGCGCCAAAATTCAATGTCTAACCAGCGGCCGAAACGAATGCGAATGGATGCAGAAGAACTTCGCCAAAGGCACCCTGGTGCGGTTCGGACCGATCGACGTCGATGAAAAGCAAGATGGATACAAGGAACAGAAGGAAAAGGCCCTCAGTGAGGCTGTCCAGTACCTGAAGACTAGGATTTGTAGGATTTGACGACCCCGTCCGGCTGGCCGCTGTGGGACGATCACTGCAATGCTCTGCCTGGCAAAACGAGGAGCCCACATGACCTTGTTACGCGCGCTGGTGCGAGCTCTCGGAGCATCCATTCTGGTGTCAGTCTCCGCGCAAGCCCAGGACGAACGGCCTCAGCCCGCACCCGTCCAGAAATTCAAGCTTGGCCGGGACGACGGGTGTTTCCGGTACGTCGGCGACGCCGTCGAGTTCGTTGGCCACTTCAAAGCCGGCAGCTATATCGGCGTGTCCATGATCACCGTCGGCCGCGACAGCCTGCCGACACCGGCCGCCGACGAGGGCCGGTCACCCGCTGTTCTAGAAACGGAACCACCGCCCTTCAACCCCTGAGGATTACGATGGATTCCATGATGACTCTCAAGCTGGGAGCGTGCCTGCTCGGCCTTTCAGTCGCTTCCCCCGGTGCGGCCTATGCCCAGGAAACCAATCTCGACTACGGCAAACTGACCGGCTATCTCACCACCAAATACAACGCCCAGTGCAAGGATGTTTCGTCGGCTACGAGGAAGGCACTTCGCTGCATACTTGCCGGAAATGCATATCACGTTCCATACGTTGAAGTTGGAACTTCCGCCGATGACAAGTCCGTGAGTTACAGCCTCACCGTGCGGGTCGGCGACCGGTCCGATATCGCCACGTTCGACCGCTTCTATCAGGACACAATTGCGGCGATCGATGTAGCCGGAACTCCTATGAAGACGGTTGCACCGACCATCTACGATGCGCTCAAACTTTGCTACGCGAACAGCGAGCTTGGCAAAAACGACCGCGTCAATTGCCGATACCTCCCTCCAGGCATGGGCTTTTGGGTTTCCGCCGATAACTATTACGAGTTCATTCTGAGCACTTACAAAACAAAATAGCACCGTCATCCGAGTGCGCCAGGAGCGGGAGTTGAATGGTTTTGACCCGCGATGAAGCTAGGGCAGCTCTTCTCCGCCAGATAGACGGCTTGCCGGATAAGCAAGCCGCTCTTGCTCACAGGCTGGTTCCGATCTTTGACGAGATTCAAGATGACGCGTCCTACGTGAACGATGTGAACACGCTCCTGGCCGCCCTCCAGTTCGTAGAATACATGGCGACTGGTGTCCGCCCTAGGACAGAGGCGGTGCATTAGGGTAGTGCCGCTCACATCTGCGTGCGCGGCATGTTTTGCTTTTGAGGCGCTTCTATCGAAATTTGAAGTGAGAGGACGGCATGGATTTCAGGCATATATTGGCGTTCACCGTGGCGGCGGGCGCCTTCCTGCCGGGGCAATCCAGCGCCCAGGAGGAGCCGACACAACCAGGCCCCAGCCAGAGATTCAAGCTCGGCCAAAGTGACGGGTGCTTTCGCTACATTGGCGACGCGGTCGAATTCGTCGGCCGCTTTAAAGCCGGGAGCTATGTCGGCGTGTCGATGATCACCATCGGCCAGGACGGCTTGCCGACACCGGCCGCCGATGAGGACCGGACACCGGCAACGGATCTGCCGGCGTGGACGAGCGCGTCGCCGCATTTCTGGTTTGGCCCGACCCCCAGCAGCCGCGACTACTCCATTACGTTCTCACCCCGCGCCGCATGGGGCAGTGCCGCGATCGTCACGATCTGTGGGCGTCAGTCCCCGCCAGCCAAGTAGCTCGACACGTTTCTGGACATCCGGGGTGGGAGGAGCGCGAGGAGGGGAGCCTAGGGCTCCTCGCTGGCGCGTGGGCGGCTCGATACCGCCGAGGCGCCCCAAGCCAGAGACGCCGGAGCCTATGCGGCTTCCGGCACGGTCTCGGCTTCTTCTTCTCCCCCCTCGTCCTCCGGAGCCTCCATGCGCACGCCACAGTCGCCGCAGACCAGCGGCGCGGCGGGCTTGGCCCAGGCGTTGAGGCCGCAATGCGGGCAGGTGTAGCGGGTTTTACTGGCGTTCTTGGCCTTGCGCTTCGCCCGCCCTGCCCCTTCGGCCCATAGTTCGACATAGAACGCGTCGTAGCCGCTCGCCTCGAGCACACCGAAGGCGTTGCGATACGCTCCGCCCTCGGCAATGTAGTGGCTGACCCTCTGGCCGGTCTGCTTGCCGCCGGGCTGGCCGGAGTCGGAGGGAACGAGGCCGATTTCCTTCATTTTCGCGGCCCATTCCGCATTGTGGTAGCCGCCGCGCGAGACCTTGCCGAAATGGTGCTGCCACAGATGCACCATTTCGTGGACGAGGGTGGAGAGGCTCTGCTCCGTGGAGCGCTCGTGGAAATGGGACGGGTTGAGGGCGATTTCGTCGGTGACGACTGCACCGTCCTTGGAGCCGAAACGCCCCCCGGCGAAGTAGCCGTAGGCCTTGGCCTTACGCTGCATGGTGATGAAGGCAGGGCGGCAGGGTGCCGCCGAACAGGCGCTCGTTGAAGAATCCGTAGGCCCGGTTCAGGCCCTCGTAGGTCGTGGTGGTGGGATTGACGTTGGACATGGTGTCCTCGCTGTTGTTTCGTACGATACAATTCGCAGGCCAAAGAACAAGCCCGGTGCCGATGGCACCGGGCCTGCCGTTCACTCGGCGGCTACAGGCAGCGCCGCGATAGCCTCGGCGGGCTGTTCGCGCCCACGCAACGGCACCGGCAGCCAGCCTTTGCCGGCCAGTTCCTTCTCGGCAAGAGCTACTGCCTCGTCCTTAGGTGACCGCTCGGCCGCCTTGGCGGTGGTTTCGGTGCATCCGGCTTCGCGCAGGACATCAGCGATGTCGGCCTTTGATAAACGGGCCAGAAACGGCGCTCCGGGCTCCCACCACCGCTGCATGTCCAGTTCCACGGCCTCGGCAATCCCTTCCGCCTGGGCAAGCCTGCTGCGGCTCGCGTTATAGCGGCCCGCCACGGCGTTCAGGTTCGCAGCGGCGACCACAGCCAACAGGTCGAGAAGACGCGTCAACTCCTGCTTCAACAGCCACGGCCACAGGTCTGCCGGTTCACCGGGGATATGGTGGCTCCAGCCCTCGATGATGTCGTTCCAGCCTGACAGGGCACGGCAGGCATCCGGCTCCTTGATGCTGGTGGACAGGGTGAGGCATTCGCCCCGGACTTCCACGGCGGCATCCATACCCGAACGATGCGCGTAGGCATGGAAGGTGCGGCTCAGCAGGGGCATAAGCATAGCCGCCAATGCCACCTCCGGTCGCGCGACCAGTTCCACGCGCATTGCCGCCGTACGGATAGCGGTCAGTTCCTCCACCAGACTTGCCGAAAGGCCGCTCGCCTTTTCGTCGGCCTCCCCGCCGTCACCGTCCTCATCGTCCGCCTTTTCAGGCTCTCCCTCAGGCCTCTGCAAGGCAGCAAGCGCCTTCTGGTCTTCGGGCTTCACCAGCCCTTGAACGACCTCCAACGTTCCATCGTAGCCGATACCGACAAGACAGCCCGCCACGGCCATTTCCTGCGGCTCAAACGTCTGACTGGCCGACTGGATGGCATCGATGCGCGCAGACACCTCCTGCTGCCGCTGTTCGTCCGCCTCAAGCTGCGGGTCGCCTTCGTCGTACCCGTCGATACGCTCAGCCAATGCGTCGAACTCCGCGTCCAGCGCGTCAAGTTCAGCCTGTTCGGCCTCTTCAAGCGCCCGGTTGCGCATATGGATACGCCCGAAGCCGCCGCCGTAGCTGATATTGCTTTCCAGCGAGACCTCGGCCCATTTCCAGCCGCGCTGCCGCAGTTCCTCGGCGACGACTTCCAACCGCCCGCTGGCCAGCGTCACCAGCAAGGGGCGGTCGGTGAGGTAGGTGGTGGCATCCTCCGCGAACAGGTCGCGCAGCACCCCGCCCCCGGCCTGCTCGTAGGCCTCCAACCCGACATAGCGCACCAGCCGGTCGGTCGCCCGCACATGCGCCTGCGTCAGGAACGCCCGCAGGCTGCGCGGGTCACGGTTCCAGTTGGACTGCTCGAACCAAGCCTTCTCCTGTGCCTCGTGGTCGTCGCTGATGGCGAGCGCCCGCGCCTGCTCAAGGCTGATTTCATTGTCGCGCATGACGTCGAGGATGCGCGGCGAGAGACTCGCCAGCTTAAGCCGCTGGCGCACGGTCACTACCGACTGCCCGAACCGGGCGGCGATGTTCTCGACCTCCGCACCCTGCTCGACCATATCCCGATAGGCGCTGATTTCATCGACCGGGTGCATGCCGACGCGGTGCACGTTTTCGGCAAGGGAAAGCTCGGTGTCGCTGCCATCGGCTTTCAGCACCACCCGCACGGGATAGTCCTTGGTGACGGCCACACCCTCAACGTTGCGCCCGTCCTTCATCAAAAGGTTCAGGGCGTCGAGGCGACGGCCACCAGCCACCACTTCGTATTTGTTGCCCTTGTCAGCCTTGCGGACGACGAGGTTCTGGATGAGGCCGTGGTGTTCAATGCTGGCGGCCAACGCAGCACGGTCGCCCTTGTCGGTGATGCGCCGCACGTTGGATTTGCTCGGCACCAGCTTGCCGAGTGGGATGGTCGTTTCTGTCGTGGTCATAGTCTTGCTCCTTGGTTGCTTTCAGGGATTGACCTGAAGGGTTCAGGCCTCCCTGAACCCCTGCCTCGCGGCGAGCAGCGGGGAGCGAGGGGGCAAGCGTTGGCGGCGGAGGGGTATCCCCGGTCTGCACGCAGCGAAGCGCAGGAAGATGGGGGAGACCGCCGTCGGGGCTTGCGGGGAGAGAGGGCCGCGCGCCTCTCTCCCGACAAAAGAAACAAGGGCGTACAAGGCGGAAGCACCGAAATGCCCGTAAGGGGGAACAAGTCAGTTCGGTGCTGGAGAAAGTTCGTGGCCCTGAGACCGGTTCAACAGGGCGGCCGTAGGAGCATCAGCATAGCGCCGCCGTCAGGCGGGATGCGGGACCGACCGCCCCCGGCGAAGGGCACCGTATGATTGCCGAGCTGAGAACCTTGCCGGCGTGTGGAATCTCGGTGATTGACTAGAAAAAAGCTCTTTATAGCCGATCGTCATCATCCAGTTCGCCCGGTCGAGATGGCTGCGGGCGGCTCTGCGAGCGCGTTCCGGTTCAAGTTCAGGGTCGATGCCGAGGATTTGTTCCGCCATTTCCTCGTAAGTGGTATTATCCGCACCGGCGTCCAGAAACTGCATATAGGTTGTGAAATGCTCCCTGTCGTATGCGGTGAGATTATCCGACCACGGGACTTCGGTCGGAACGGCTTTGTCCGACGACTGGCGTGATTTGAATACCATTGACATCTCGCTTTCAATCAACAGCCCACCCTTACACGCCAGAGTAGCGTCAATCGGGACGCTTTCAACCCCTTTGGCTTTGCTTGGGAATTCGGATCGACTGGACTCGATCGATATCCTATGAAGGGCTATTCACGCGCAAGAACGGCCAGCTTTTTATCGAGCTGGGGATCGATGTAGCCTTCCTCCAGCACTCTTAGAATCAGCTTCATAGCGGCTGCCTGCATAACCACGCGGTCGTCCTCGGGAAGTATGTCAAGGACAGTTGAAATTGTGGCCGGATCTTCGGAAACGAGCGACGGAACCAGCTCGTCATCAGGGGTGATTCTCTCTGTGCCGATGATGTCGGCCATGATCGGCAAATAGAATTTTCGGACATGGTCCTTGTGATAAGTATCCGCCCTCTCAATCTTCTCCAGCGTTTCCTCGTCACCGGCATAGGCCTCACGTATGGTCAAGATGACGGTTTCTCGTATCTGGTCAGCCTGCACGGCTATATGTTTCGCCGGGCCACCGACGCTCACGGCAAATCGGATGAGTTCTTCGAGGCTTTGCCGGGCTTTATGCAAGTCGCCGACTGTCATTGGCGAGGGCAGCTCTCCAATTTCCTTTGCGACACCGGACAACGAGTTCTGGGCGAGCAGGAACTTGTCGTGGTCGGTCTGCCTGGCTTCAGAAAGCTCTTCTGTCGAAACGACTCGCCTGGACGGCCCAAAATATGGATTGTTCCATCTTTTGATCAGATAGGCTTCGTGCGCGCCGGGGTCGTCCGACCATTCCAGTTCGTCCTTTTCAGCTAAATGGGTCCCACGGGGCTCACCTCTAGCTCCATAGATCGCATATTTGACGGCCTCTAAGCCGACGGCCTCCCGCTCGGCAGGTGTCTTGGCCTTGCCCCACTGTGCGCCGAGCCGCTGAATCTCTTGTTCGTCCTGAAATTCCCGTAGCGCTTCTCCGCCCGCCCGTCCCGCCCGGAACGCCGCGATAAAGTCTCGCCAGAGCTTTCTAATTCCCACTGGGTGTCCCCCGGCCTTTGCGTTGAATCGTCCAATCGGCATGGGCGGGCACAGTAGCAGATTACACCTCAGGGTTGGACACCGCTGACGCGTGCCACGACCTAATTGCATACTGCCCTGCGGCTCCAGACGGCTTAGGAGCTACCCTTGCTGGCGGATATCCCGCATAGGCGCGAACCGCGCGCCCTGGTAGTTTCGCGACTCAACGCCGACCCGACGGACGGCGTTGAGCGACGCCGGAAGCGTCTACACCCGGATACGACCGAGGCGTCGAGCCTCGCTGGCATAGACCGACAGGGGCTTGTCCGCCTCGAAATACAGGTCTCGCTCAATCGGCAGGCCCAGTTGCCCGCGCAGCGCAGACAGCTCGGAGAGGCTTACGTTGCCGATTTCCGGACAGCCAAGCCCGAGGTCGCAGAGTCCGAACGCGATATCCGGGTCATCCGGGTCGATTTCGGTCAGGAGCCAGGTCGCGCCGGCGTCCGGGGTGAATAGCTTGACGACGGGGACGAAGTCGATTTCGTGTGCGGTCCCGCGGAGGGGCTGCTGCTGGCGGCCATTCGCCAGCAGCTTTTCCCGCAGACTCTGGGGCAGGATCTGCATGGCCGCCTCCTACTCGTCGGACTTCGGTGCGCGGAGGACAACGCGGCCGTCGATGGGCAAGGCCTCGAGGAGGAGCGTGCCGCCCTCGCCGTCGTCATGGGCGAAGAAGGAGCCGATGCGGGTCCAGAAGCCCTTCTGGCCTTCCTTGCCGTCGCGCACGGTATAGGCGTGGTAGAGCGGCGATTTCGGCTCGGGTTTCGTTTCGGTGTTACGTCTGTTGGTCATGGTCTTTTCCTTTGGTTGCTGGTTTCTGTCCCGGGGGACGGTTCCAAAGGAGACGGCGCGCAGAGCCGGCTTGTCCTCAACACGGGAGCGCAGCGAATGGAGCGGGCAGGAACGGGACAAGACGGCTGGGCCGGATAGAAGGGAACGTCATCAGCTCCGGGCAATCCAGCAACAGGAAAGGCCAAGCCACATCACGATATGCGACGACCCCGACCGGGCTTCGGCCGATTACGCCGACTGGCGACCGTCGGACTAGGAAATAAGCCTTCCCGATGGATCGCCTAGCGTGGTCAACCATGAACTCTGCGACGTGAGCCCGCTTCCCTTGAGTCCTGCAATGCCGTCGACGCGAAACCCGCCGGCCCGGCACGGTCGCGATCGATTGGGATCTGACCATGACGGAGAAGCACTCTGCAGGGGGGTGCATGCGCATCCATAGTTGTCGGTTTCGCATCTCCGCCGGTGACGGGCGGACCAAGGATAGTGCCCTCGCCCGCTACCTCTTGAGATTGTCAGATTCTAAGAGCCCACCTTGTCGCTCGAGGGTGAGAGAGCAGATGGCTTGGCCCGCCCAGGCGTTTGTGAGAGCGAACATGGATCCAGTCAGGTGTGATGTTTTACAGCCCTGGCAATGTCATCCTTGCGGATCTTGTCCAGTCGATGAACGGAGCCGAGATCAAGCCGACTTCTGGAAAGCCCCAGCCAGATTCTGGCCTTTTTGAAGCTTCTTCGCAGCGACCCGGCGCGTTACGCGCGGCATATGAAGGCGAGCCAAGTTCACAAAGCTCTCAGCGGCCGAGATCAATGTCCCCAAATCGCAGTTTAATCGATTGAGATTCACGAATGACCCTTCTCCTTCCCGGTCAGAGGAACTGCTGTGCGAGTAACGCACCTCGAAAACGCAATTGTAATACCGAAGTCTGTTCCTCGTGTTCTGACAGATAACAGTAATGTTATCATGCCTTTTGCGCGTTTTTATCATCAGTCCTCTGTCGCAGAGTTGTCATCTTTGGGTCTATTTCCAAAAACCCATTGACAAGGGTTGCAACGATGGTTCAGAGCTTGCCCCGCCGGCCCTGGGAGCTTTGGAGCACCGCTAGGTTAGATTGCTCTTTGAGAGGTCCAGAGTGGTTCTGTGTCCACCAAGCAAGGGCGACTAGTCTGCCAGAAGAAGGAAATGGAGCATGGACCACCTCAGGATATTGTCCTCGGTCAATGGTCTAATGAAGGATGTCTTCGACGAAGAAGACTTGGTCGCAACCAACGAAACAACAGCAGATGACGTCGCAGATTGGGATAGTACCAACCATATCCGCCTCATCATGGCAATCGAAGAAGCGTTCGAAATAAGATTCACGCCCGAGGAGATTACAGCGCCTGAGAATGTTGGAGAGTTGGTCGCGCTGATATCTTCCAAATTGGCTGCGAGGTCTGATCTGTCGGGCGCTGGAGGAATGCACAGTGCGAGATCTTAATTGGCTCCCTGAGGCGCCGGCAGATTATTCAGCGCGATGCCGCGCCCTCGCCGGCATAGAAAAAGAGGTGGGCCTACATTTGCAAAGCCTGTCCTGCTTCCGCCTCAACGGAATCGAGGCCTTAGGCTTCCGCCGTGCGATGGCCAAGGCGCAGGCGGCCGGAAAAGATTTGGGCCCCCTCTCAACTTTCAAGCTGGCGATAGTCTCAAACGCGACAATGGACTTCGTGGTCGACCATCTGGCGGCGGCGGCCGCGAGACATGGCGTCGCCCTTGAGGTCATCGAAACTGATTTCGACGTGGTGATGCAAGAGGCACTCGCCGCGACGTCGAAAGTCAACGCCAGCAATCCGGACGCCGTATTCCTGGCGGTGGACCACCGCTGGCTTGGGCTTGGCTTGGCGGTGGATCCATCTGGCGCAGAGGTTGAAGGGGCTGTGACCCGACTGCTCCAGGCGGCGCGCCACTTCAAGACCAACAGCGGGGGAACCCCGGTCCTGTCCCTGCTCGCGACGCCCGGTGAGGCGCTGTTCGGCAGCTTCGAGCGAAGCCTGACGGGATCTCTCGCGTCGAAGATTGCCCTGGTCAACCAGGCCATCCTCGCCTTTGCGAGGGACGAAGGCGCCTACGTACTGGATGTAGCCGCCATAGCGAACTCGGTCGGGGTGGCCGAGTGGTTCGATCCCGTTACGTGGAACGCGCAAAAACAACCTTTCGCGCCGGCTTTCAGCGCTCTTTACACCGACCGCCTGGGCCGGTTACTCGGCGCCATTCGGGGTAAGGCCCGCAAATGCCTGGTGCTGGATCTCGATAACACACTTTGGGGCGGGGCGATTGGTGACGAGGGGCTCGAGGGGATTGTGCTCGGTCAGGGTTCGGCCGCCGGCGAAGCCTTTCTGAGCGTTCAGCGCACCGCAAAGGCTCTAAAAGAGCGCGGCGTTATCCTGGCGGTCAGCTCGAAAAACGACGACGAGGTTGCCCGTTCGGCGTTCCGGAAGCACACGGAGATGATCCTAAAAGAGAACGACATCGCCGTTTTTCAGGCCAACTGGACTGACAAGTCGTCGAACCTTGAGGCGATTGCCAACGCGCTCAACATCGGGATCGATTCGCTGGTGTTGCTGGACGACAATCCGGCCGAACGCGGCCACGTTCGGGCGGCCCTGCCAATGGTAGCTGTTCCGGAACTCCCCGCCGACCCCGCATATTTCGCACCCACCCTACTGGCAGCGGGATACTTTGAAGCAGTGAGCTTCAACGGCGACGACGTTCTGCGCGCGGCCTCGTATGCGCAAGATGCACAGCGCGCCGAAGTCTTTGCCAAGGCGCGCGATCTTGGCGACTACCTCACCTCTCTCGACATGGTACTGCGATGTGGGCCGATTGACGCCTCAAACCGCGCGAGGGTCACGCAGTTAATGAACAAATCCAATCAGTTCAACTTGCTTACGAGGCGGCTCACGGAGAACGAGGTCGCCTCTATGGAGGGGGACCCCTCGATCGTCACGCTTCAGGCAAAGCTTAGCGACCGCTTCGGTGACCTAGGGCTGATCGGCGTGGTGACCAGCTCGATCGACGGCGCCAGTGCCACGGTTACCGACTGGCTCATGAGTTGCCGCGTCCTGGGCCGCAAGGTTGAGGAGGCCATCTACGGCGTTCTTTTGAATAGCTTGGCGAAGCGGGGCGTCCGCACGCTGAACGCCAGCTATCTGCCGACCAAGAAGAACGGGATGGTGAGCGAGCATTTCGATCGGCTGGGAATGACACGGGTGAAGGAGCACGCCGACGGCGCCGTCTATTACGAAGTCTCCATCAGGGACGATACATTGCAATCCTTGCCCATGAAGATCGAAAGCGCGCTTTGAGGCCCATGAAGCTTGCTCCATTATCTCGTGCTTTCTGTGAGCGACCGTTCGTGAAGGTCGCCGCAGCTGCCGTAACGGTTGTGCTGTCCCTGGCCTGCTTCATGCCAGGTCCGAGAGCGGCAGACGATTGCACCTCGCCTACCCAGGCGTGCCCGTTCGTTCAATCGCTGTTGAGCCAGCGGGAAGGCTATGGGCGTCTAGCAGAAGGCGGGCTGAACGGGGCGTTCGTGACCGTGACATCAGCCTCGGACTCCGGCCCCGGCTCGCTCCGAGAGGCGCTGTCGGGCCACGGCAGGCGATGGATCCGCTTTGCGAGCGATATGACCATCGAATTGAAATCGCAACTTAAGGTTCCTTCCGACACCACCGTCGACGGGCGCGGCCATATAATCACGCTCCACGACTACGGGTCGAGCATCACCGATCACACCCACAGCGTCATCCTTACACATCTGACGATTGACGGGCGATTCAAGACAATCGCTCAGGCAGTCAATATTGCGAATTTTTCAAACGACATCTGGGTGGATCATCTGGATCTTTCACGCTTCATCGATCGGCTTATCAACGTGAAGAGCGGTTCCACAGACGTGACAATCTCGTGGGTGAAGTTCCACGACCACAACAAGGTGATGCTGATCAATAATCTTCCTTCGAAGGACCTTTTTGCTTTCTACGACAGGGACAAGATCGCGCGCGTCACGCTTCATCACTCCTATTTCCTGAATACCGTCCAGCGAAACCCGAGAGTGCAAATTGGCCATTTGCACGCTTACAACAACCTGCTGGAGAATTGGGATGTCTATGGCATGAGTTTCAGCCTCGAAGCGAGCGCCCTGGTCGAAGGAAACATCTTCGTCAACAGTGCCGCGCGGTCCTGCCGGGAGCCCGGCACCTTTGCAACTAAGGAAGGACCGGAGATGAACTATTGCAAATATATCTCCAGTGCGCCTGCCAATTCCCAGCTGCCCAACGGCAAAGCGGACGAAAAGAACTACGATGCGACGACCGGGCGGTACCAATATCAACACGATCTCAAGGCGTTTATTCGCATTCGCGACAACCTCTACCTCGGCGACGCGCGTCAGGGGATTGAGGACTACAAACCGGAAAAGGTGCCTATGCCGTCCTACTGCACGTCCTTTCAGGCACCCAGCACCGGATTAGCGGCGCTTATACGCGGTGAGGCGGGAAATACACCAGAGGAGACTCGCTACGCGATCGATCGATGTCCTGCGGGCATCGGCGTGCAGTAGGTCTTTGAGGCTCGGCTAAACCAGATCCAGAGCAGCGGCAATCCAAGTCTGGATAATGCCGCCGAACGCAAGCTCCCATCCCCTTACGGGCCATTCAAGAGGTAGGCAAATGACAATCCTGGTGACTGGCGCCGCTGGGTTTATTGGATATCACGTCGCCGGCGCCCTCTTGGCGCGAGGGCAAGAGGTCGTCGGTGTAGACAACCTCAATTCCTATTATGAGGTTAGCCTCAAGGAGGCCAGGCTCAAGAAACTGACCGCACAAAAAGGCTTCATTTTCCATCGGCTTGACTTGTCCGACCGGGACAGAATGCTCGAGTTGGCAGAGACTTATCCAGACATCACCCATATTGTTCATCTTGGCGCTCAGGCTGGCGTTCGGTACTCACTGATCGACCCGTATGCATACGTCACATCTAACATCATGGGGCATGTCATTATCCTCGAACTTGCCCGTAAGCTAAAGCAGCTTGTGCACACTGTTTATGCCAGTTCGTCCTCTGTATATGGAAACAATTCCGCAGTTCCTTTTTCTGTCGATACGCCAGCCGATGAGCCGCAGTCCCTTTACGCTGCGACAAAAAGGGCCGACGAACTTATTTCATACACGTATTCGCACCTTTACGGGCTTAGACTAACGGGCTTGCGGTTCTTCACAGTTTATGGGCCTTGGGGCAGGCCAGACATGGCTCCCATGTTATTCTCGAAGGCCATTTTAGAAGGATCTCCCATTAATGTATTCAACAATGGAGAGATGTGGCGTGATTTTTCCTATATAGACGATATTGTGTCGGGTATAATTGCCGCCATGGAGCGGCCTCCGACTATTTTGCCGCCGCATAGGGTTTACAATCTTGGGAATAGCAAATCGGAGAAACTCACAGATTTCATATCTGTGCTTGAGTCCGCGCTCGAGCGGAAAGCGCAGATCCAGTTTATGCCTATGCAGCCCGGGGATGTTGAGAGAACATCCGCTGACACTCTGGACTCCCAATTGGATCTCGGTTTCTCGTCGTCCACGTCTATAGACTGCGGAATTCCGCAATTCGTCAAATGGTATCGCGAATACTATGCCGTTTAAGCGGTTGCCAACCAACGCAGCGGGCGAGCCAGTCTCGTGTACGTCTGTTTGCCCTGCACCAGCAGCCTTGAAGAGTCGACAGATGAGCGAGACCCCAAATGCCTCTGCCGATCTATCCGCTCGTGTTGAGCTTAGGATATTCTCGGGCAGCGGCGGTGTTCGAACGATCACCGACATTGGTGGAATGCGCGCCGAGCTCGACCGCCTTGCCCTATCCTGCGAAACCCCGCCGGCGGCCGTACAGCCGAAGCCGTTCGGCTACGTCTATCGCGTAAAGTCTCAGCCCGCCGACGAATGGCGGTTCACGAGGGATGCCCACCTCGATGAATCGGCGGAGCCCGGATACTATATAGTCCAACCGGTTTATGACGCCCCCGCCCCTATCGCGCTGGCAGCGCTGACGCCGATTCTTGTGGCCGGATGTTCTGGATCACGGTCAACAAGCGGACCCCGCAGCGCCTCGCTCGCGGGCACCGCATCACGACGCGGCGCCACCCCCGCTGCAAACTCTACGCCGTCAGAGGATTTTTTCACTGCTCTGTCCGACCGCCCGCGACCATTGCCGGATATCATTGAGGCCCTCACGCGACTGCAGGCCGAAAGGCGCGTTCGATGAGCAGCAGTTCGCAATGCGAGGCCGTTTCACCGCTGCACGGCTGGAGTCGGGACGCCATGCCTGACAGGCCGTCCAGAAGCCGTTTGCGAACGAAGGTGTTCGCTCTGTGCGTCGTCATGGCACCCTTGGTAGGCTGCCAAGTCGTCCCCGGGGCAGGCCCTGATGCCAGCACGATATTGGCGGCATCCGGAAAATCCGGCCCGGAACAGCGTCGGTCAAATGCGGCTGTGTTCGACGTCGTAGACATTGACGGTTACAGCTCCCGCCTGGTTGCCGACTACTCGTCTCAGATTTTCAGCAAGAGATTCGGCATAGGCGGCCCGCTGAACACCGCGGTATTCGGTGTCGGGGACCGCGTGCGCGTGATTATCTTTGAGGCCAGCGATACCGGATTGTTTTCTACTAAGGACTCCAAGCAGATGAGTCTGGACCTGGAGGTGCAGCCGGACGGGAATGTTCCTATCCCCTACGCCGGACTGATCCGCTTCGCTGGCCGCACACCCGAACAAACCCGAAAATCCATTCTTGCCGCCTTGAGCGGGAAAGCCGTGGAGCCCGATGTCATTGTCACCAGTCTCGGGACGGATTCGCGCGTGGCCACTGTCACGGGTTCGGTGAAGGCATCGGCCCAGGTCCCGCTGAACCTGAACGGCAACCGGCTGATGGATGTCATAGCGAAGGCCGGAGGACCTGTTGATCCGCCATATGAAACTTACGTGACGCTGACCCGCGGAACCAGAACCGCAACGGCGCTGATGAAGACAATCATCGAAAGCCCGACCAACAATGTTTTCATCCAGCCGAACGACCAGATCTTTGTTTCGCATGATCCGAGGACATTCACCATGCTGGGGCAGACAACCAGCAACAATCGGATTGCATTCGGCGCCAATGACCTGAACTTGCTGGAGGCGATCGCGCTTGCCGGCGGGGGCAATGACCGCAACGTAAGCGCCTCTGGCTTCTTCGTCTTCCGCTACGAAGAGGAAGGAATCGTGCGGACGCTGCTTGGCGGCAAGCGATTTGATGAGCTCGTTTCCAAGGGGCTGACGCCAAACAAAGACGGCAAGTACCCTATCGTTTACCGCCTTGACATGAACAGACCTGATAGCCTGGTCAATGGCCAGACCTTCCAGGTCAAGAACCGCGATGTCATTTACGCGTCGCGGCATCCGGCTGTCGAGCTGCAGTACTTTCTTTCGTTGGTGGCCCAACCCCTCAACATCGCACGCGGAGTGAGTTCATTCTGATCTCACTAATGGGCCGCGTTAACTCTGGCTGGCCTCCGCAACCCACATTCTATTTCGGTATAGAAGAGGTCTGAAATGAAAATTGCCATCTTCGGGTCTGGCTACGTGGGCTTGGTCACGGGAGCCTGTCTGGCCGACGTCGGTCACCACATTGTAGGTGTCGATACCGACTCCGCCAAAGTGGACCTTTTGCAACATGGCGAGATCCCCATATTTGAGCCCGGACTGGGTGAATTGATCTCCCGCAATGCGGAACAAGGCCGCCTGTCGTTCACGACGGATCCGTCAATTGCGCTCCAGGATGCAGAGCTTGTTTTCATTGCAGTCGGCACGCCGTCCGGAGAGAATGGCTCAGCTGACCTGAAGCATGTGCTGAGTGTGGCCAAAACGATCGGAGACCACCTCGCCAGCTATGCGGTTGTGGTTGACAAGTCGACTGTCCCCGTCGGAACAGCCGAAAAGGTTCGCGCCAGAATCGTGGAGCGGCTCGACAAGCGTGGCGTGTCCATCTCTTTCGATGTCTGCTCCAATCCCGAGTTTCTCAAGGAAGGCAGTGCCATCGAGGATTTTTCTCGAGGAGCACGAATCGTCGTGGGTACGGACTCGGAGCGCGTTCGAGAGGCTATGCGCGAATGCTACGCCCCCTATAATCGCAATCACGACAAGCTTATGTTCATGGGCATACGCGAAGCGGAACTGACCAAATATGCCGCCAATGCGATGCTGGCGACAAAGATCAGCTTCATGAACGAGGTCGCCAACATCGCCGAAGGCCTCGGGGTGGACATCGAGCAGGTTCGCCGAGGCATCGGTTCCGATCCTCGAATTGGCTATCACTTCATTTATCCTGGTGCCGGCTATGGAGGCTCATGCTTTCCGAAGGACGTCCGCGCGCTTGTGCATATGGCACGCAGCGTCAATCATGAGCCGCATCTTCTCGCCTCCGTCGAGACCGTGAATGCTGCACAGCAACAGACGCTATTTTCGAAGCTTTCAGCAGCGTTCAATGGCGACCTCGCCGGGCGGACAATTGCGGTGTGGGGATTATCCTTCAAGCCGAACACTGATGACATGCGCGATGCGCCTTCCTGTGTTCTCATCGAAGCCGCAGTCAACGCAGGGGCCACGGTCAGGGCATTCGATCCGGAGGCCATGCACGAGGCAGAGCGACGTCTGTCCACGGTGGGCGACATTGCTTTTTGCGCTACTGCAAAGGAAGCCGTTGTAGGCGCCGATGCACTCGTAATCTGCACTGAATGGAAACAATTCCGGGTGGTCGATTTTCACTGGTTGGCCAAGACCCTCACGTTTCCGATCGTTGTAGACGGGCGCAATCTCTACGAGCCTGCCGAGGTCATGAAGCACGGCCTGCTTTATTACGCCGTCGGACGCGGCGATTCCCTTCAATCGGGCGGTACCGCAAGAGCGGAGACCCTTCTCGCAATGCGGGATACCCTTGCGCGGGCAAGCGATGATCTGTTCTCCGGGCAGGTCCGCTCGGGCACTTGATCAACCGTGGATGTCCCGGGCTATTCCGCCCTCTCGGCAGTGCATCCGTTCGTTGCGGAACAAGGTATTTGTAGGGCCTACCCCAAAATGATGAGGATCAGTCGAAATGCAGGATTCCGGCCCGAAAAGCCGAAACGAAGGCTACGTGCCGACAAGGGCCTGCGCCAATTAACGCGGTATGGCGTACCGACGGCCGGTTGTAAACCAACCTGGCACCATCAGTCGTGGTAAGATATCCGCCCGCTTCCGACAGGATGAGATCGGCAGCGGCGACATCCCAATCGCGTGCGCCCGCCTTGACCAGTGCAGTATCGATCACACCAGCGGCTAGAAAACCAATACGCAAGGCCAGGGACGAGGAACTGCGTATCCAGACCGCTTCGGGCATATCCGACGCCGCCTCCTGCAACACTTTCTTGGGACCGGTGAAGACGCGAATGCTTTCCAAAGAGCCATCGGATACCCGCAATTGCTGGCCGTTAAGAAAGGCCCCGCCGCCGAGCACGGCATGGTACAGGTCGTCGGTCGCCGGGCGGAAAAGTACGGCAGCGACGGGTCGACCATCCTCCACCAAGGCAAGTGATATCGTCCACTCATCAGTTCCAGCCACAAAGCCCCTTGTACCGTCGATCGGATCTACGATCCAGACCCGCCGGTGGCTCAGCCGATGGGAGGAATCCGGTCGCTCTTCCGACAACCATCCAATATCCGGGCAGAAAGACGTAAGCCGTTCCTGGAGCAACGCGTCGATGGCAAGGTCCGCTGCGGTAACGGGCGACTGATCTGGTTTTCGAGACGGACTAGTGTCTCCGGCTTTGAAGAACTTCATGCCGATTTCGCCCGCTTCGTGGGCGGCAGCAACCATCAAGTTGCGCGCTTTCAACAAATCCATAAAAACTTTTCCAACTATTTGCTTTCATGTAGGTTGCCGGCTATTCAATTTAGTTATCTATGCGACATTTTAGACATTTGTGAGGATTGACCTACCCTGATACTCTGGTAATTATTGATCGGTAATTCAAACCGTAGGATTTGCAAAAGCCATGAGCCTTAGAAAAAGACTTGGCTGGAAGGGCATTGCAAGTATTTCCGAGTCAGTTTTCTCCGCTCCTGAACCGCGGAACACCAAATTCATCTATGCAGTGGTGCGCAACTACATATTCGATGAACTGAGCCGCCAGGGAGTTGTCCGTTTCGTTCAAGTGGGCACCAATGACGGCATGGGGACCGATCCGTTGCGTCGCCACGTCCTCCGGCGCGGCTGGCAGGGCCTGCTCATCGAGCCGGTCCCCCAGGCCTTCGACAGACTAAAATCCTCTTACGAGGCGCCGTCCGGCGTGGATTTCGCCAACGTGGCGATTTGGCCGGATGAAGGCGAGAAGACGATGCATGTGGTTAAGGGTTGCGACGTTCTCAGCAGTTTCTCGTTGGAAACAATATTGCGCCACGAACCGAAGTACGACGATCTGCGATCCGAGATTTTCACGATCGAGGTGCCAACCCGCCGTCTCGCCACCCTGCTCGTCGAGACCGGCCATACAGAACCGCACGTGCTGGTCGTTGATACTGAAGGGTGCGACGCGGTCGTGCTGCGCACCTATGATTTTTCAAGCCACAAACCCAACGTCGTGCAGTTCGAGCATGTGCATCTTTCGGCCGAGGTGTCGTCCGACCTACGCGATTGGCTGACCGGCCTCGGCTATGCCCTTCTCTTTGATAGGCATGACGTGCTCGCCCTCGATACGACCCGCTTTGATGCTGCCTTGATCCGGTTTTGCCAGGATCTTCTATCAACTGCACGTGCAAACTGAGGGATTGCGCCTAGGAATTTGCGCGGTGGGCGATCGCAAAGCTGCAAGAGCTGTCCCGTCTTAACGGCGCAAGACGCTCCCCCGAAATCTGAGATGGAGGGCCGCGTGGCCGTACTGAATGTAAACATCCTCGTTCGCGACTCCAAAAGACGCACACTGCTTCAGTTCCGTGATGCGTTCGCTCCTGTCTTCGCTTTGCGGTGGGGTTTGTGGGGCGGCCGACTATCGACGTCGGACGAAACCCCCGCCCATGGAGCAGCCCGCGAGATTAGGGAAGAGCTCGAGCTCGCCGCAACGCCAGAAGATTTCAGCCTCCTGGATGTCCGGACCTCCACGAAGGGCGACTCCTACCTTTTTCTATTCCGCCATACCGTCGAATGGGGTGACTTTCGGGTCCGGGAGGGGGCAGGAGCAGCATATTTCTGGCGGAGTGAAATCGTTCGGCTACCCTTGGCCAAGCCGGTCGAAGCGCATCTCGTGACCGCGCCGGAACTTTTCGGCGAAGCCCCTGCGCTGCGCCGCGCAGGGATCGCTACCAGCCCGGGGGGCCAGGCTCCCGCTCCTGCAGGAATTGCCACCTTGCCTGGCCCCCTAACAGAATTGCCTTGGCAAAAAGACAAACTGAGAGGGACCTGAGCTTTTCGCAGCCAGGACGTTCCTACCCCGCCATGTCAAAGAATGCGTTGCGCGCTTCAAAGAACTCGCGAGCTATAGAGTCTCGTGTATCCGATAAGGCTTGATGCGCCCCGCTGGCCACATAACTCTTACCTCCGATTTTACGCAGGAAGATAGTATTATTTATCGTCTTTATTTCTTCCATGAGCCCAAGCTCAACAAGCTTCCTCGTAAATTTATATACGGTATAGTGCTTGCCCAGTGGTGTAAGATCGCTGATCTTCTTTGCGCCCTTTGACTTCACGTATTTTTCGAGCCTGTCTGGCGGATACTGAATGTACTTGTCAGTACTCTTGTTTTCACAGTCGTCCAGTATAATGATGCCGCCGGGCACTATCCTGTCGTAAAACTGCTCAAAATCGCGATCCAGTGCGCCATCGGCGTCAACAAAGAAGAGGCCTATGGCTGCGTCCAAGGGAATTGTCGTTGCGATGTCCTGCTGACCCACGACGATGATATTTATATCTTCCCCCAGTCCGAATGCCGCCAGGTTCTCCTGGAGGACTCTCACGTTGGTGTTCACATCAGAGCTTTTCAATGCATTCGAAGCCGTGAAGACGTCGGCTGAGTAGATTAGATCCTGCCGCCCGGCGACTTGACGCCCGAGGGCTATCGAGATCGTGCTACCCCCTTGGGCGGGACCAATATCTACGTAAATTCCTTTCTCGACATCAAGCGCCGCTTCATAGATCGCCTTGTATACATCGGACTTCAGCATTCCGGCTGTAGTCCGTCGAATTTTTTCGAACGTCTGATCTGAGATTTCCTCGTGTGTCATAACGCCATCTCCTAGAGCGGTTTGGTTTTCCATCGTAAGTTCCTTCTCAATAAAAGTACTAACCAAGACAATTCATAAAAATCCTGTCGTTTACTTATATCAATTCAGTGCCCAGTTATGCTCTAGGGCGGATGCAACTCCAGAGCCCTCCTGCAAAACGCAGATTTTCCGGCGGACTTGCCAAACAGGTACGCAGATTGGCCAGGTAGGCTGCGCGCCACCGCTCTGCGAAGGGGAGCAGGTCCTCGTCGGGACGCGGTGACGGCAGAGGCGCGATAACGCATTCGATGCGGCCATTCTGCCAACGCGGCGCGTAGAAGATGGAAGGCACTTCGGCCCTGTGGACTGCCCGAGCTGCAAAGCTGGAATAGGTGATGTCCTGCCCCTCAAAGGGTATCGTGGGCGAACCGATTTTTCCCGATCCATCGACAGCGATGGCGACCGCATAGTGAGAATCCAGCGCCTTTAGACATGCCTTCACGACCTGTGAATCGGTCTGATCGCTTGTAGAGATGACCGAGGCGGCGTAGTGCGCGTCGGCTATGCTTGGCGTCGAGGCGACCCAGCGCGATGGAAGGCCTAGCAGTTCAAGGAGGATTGGCCCTGAGAACATGGGACCCAGGTGGGCAGTGGCCACAACAAAGCCGCGTCCTCTGTACGGCCTGAGGGCCTCCTCCGCAGGGGTGAGGTCCGCCAGCAGGCCCATCGCTTCCTCGGCTTGCTGTTCGCGGCATTCCAGCCAATCGATGATAAGGAGGTCGGCAAGTAGGCCCCACCGGGCCCTTCGCTCCCATACGGCCCGGTCGATTCCATCCTGAGCCTGGCGCAGTCGCCAAGCCCACTCAAGCCTTGCCTGGGGGATTTTAGCTGCTTCAAGCTTGTCGCTGAGTCCAGCCAGCGCCTCATCAAAGGTCGGTTCGAGGGCGGCATCGCGTTTCGCGATCATCGCCCTGAAGACTTCCGAGGCGTCAGCCTGTCGACCCGCTTGGCAAAGGGCGCCCACCGCCTGGCGGTGCGTCGTCCAGCTTTCGGACGCATCGCGCAAAAGCTGGACATATTGATCGGCGCATTCCTCGTATCGACCGGTGTAACGCAGAGCCCGGGCGTAGAGCTTGATGGTCTTTGGCGACTGCATTTCGCTGTCGATCGCCTTCTTGAGAGGGCCGATGGCATCCTGATGCCGACCAGCGCGAAGCAGGGCCTCGCCGTAGAGGGCGTTAATGCGCCCGTGTTCCGGCGCCTTCTCAACCCCGGCGCGGAGATGCTCAACTCCCCGGGATGCAATGTCTTGCGGTCTGCCGGCGGCCAACATGGCTTGGCCAAGGTGAGCCCGGATAACACCGGAGTCGTGGCCAGCCGCAATGGCGGCTTCTGCCATGGCTATCGCCTTATGCGCCATGCCAGCGGCAAGCAAAGCTTCAGTCGCAATTGCAGCCTGATGCGGAGCCGGGAAATCGGCCGGTTCGAGTGCGGTCGCTATCTCGGCGGCTTCCTGGGCAAAGCCGCCGCGCAGGAGAGCTGTCATAACGACGTAAGTCTCGCGCGATTTTGGCGCCAGGCGAGGTTTGAGATGGCAGGCAATGTCCGCGGCAGCCTCTATCTGGCGGGCCAGTGTTCTGTATTGGATGCGGCTGGCCTGCATGGCAATGTTGCCCGGTTCGGCGGCCGCAGCCATGTCTATGTGAGCAATTGCCTCATCCCAACGCTGCAACCGGGTCAGCACGCTGGCTAGAGTGCGTCGGGCGTCCACCAGGTCGGGATAAGCCATAAGGAGCTTTTCAAGGACCGCAGCCATGGCCGCCCAACGCTCGGCTTTGTGGAAGGGCTTTAGAAGATGGCGGCGTATTACCGCCTCCCCTTTTGCCTCCCGTATGAGAGCCGCATCTAAACCGATGGCACCCTCGTCTCCGCTGCGAATTACGGCTATTTGCGACATCAGCTTGTCCGGCGCAGTGAGCACGGTTCCCGCTTCAACCGCCGCTCGGAAGTGGGCCAGGCATCGCTGCCAGTCTTCGCGTGCGAAGGCCTTCCTCGCTTGTGTCTCAAGAGGCGCGCCACTGGATCCTGCGCGAACGCTTGCAGTCGGGCTTATCTGCTGCTCACGCATAGCGGAAACTGCGGTACAGCGCCTGAATAAGGTTGTAGCAGCCAGCAAGGCAGCAGCCGCCGCCTAGCGCCAGAAGCAGTACAATCAGAACATTGGGTATGCTCGGCTGCGTTTCGGACACCGGTCGTGCAATAATTGATAGGTATCTCTGCAGAGCCATGGCGTTGGTAAAGGCCTGCTGATAGGACTGCCTCGCCTGCAATAAGTTGCTGTCTGCAAATGTCTGCTGGTTGCTTAGTTCGACATAGGTTTTCATCTGGGACGCAAGTGTGTCGCCTTTGCCGCTCATACGGGAACGAAGATCATTTAGACGACTGTTGAGCGCGTCCACCTGCTGCTGTGCCGGTGCAAGCATCGGATGTTTGGGGTTTCCCTGTGCCTTGATGCCTGCCAGGTTCACTTCGGCCGCAGTAAGGTTTGTCTCCAATTCACTTACCTGGTTAAGGAGCATCCCGGCTTCGGCAGAAGGATCGATATTGCCGTGTTCCAAACGCCAGTGCGAGATCTCGGCGTTAGCTGCCTTCCCCTGCTGTTCCGCCTGCTGGACAGCCTCTCGGCTGACCTTAAGGGCGTCTTTGATACCCTCCTGGTTCATTCGGCTGACAAAGTCCTGCACGACAGCGAGCAGTCCGTTCGCTACCGCCTCGGAGTCCGGAGGCGAAAGACCGTCGACTTCCACAACATTAATCTGTTCGATCATGTTATACGAAGCATGGACCATCCTCAGATAAGCCCTGAAAGGATCGTTACTAGAGCCCTTCCTGGATCCGGTCAGGAGCTCCAGCGGCGATTTGGGCAGGTATTTCTCCAGGCCGATCTTCTGGTCCAACTGCTGCATGCAATCGCGGGAATTGAGGAAGTCCAGAACCGCCCAGCCATCTACAAAACCGGCGGCGGCGCTCGCCGCGCCGTTGCCTTGCGACAATAGGCTGCTCATCGTCGAGCCGGTGCCCATGGGAGCCGCGGCCAATTGAGCCGCCTGCACCGAGAAGCGCGCCTCCGCTTGGTACTGGGGCACTGCTAGAAAAATGAGATAGGCGCCGGCTGCGACAACCGGAATCAAAGCAAGCGCCAGCGTCATCAGGCGCCCACGAATCCGATGTCGTTGCGCCTCGGAGCGCAAGCGGCGCCGGTGATCGATCGTGGACACCCTTTCAAGCAAGGCGCCATCAGAGGAATCCATCCGCTTCAGCGGGGTCTCCGAAGTCGGCACCATCAAATCCCTCGCCGCTTGGCTGCTCGGCTCGGGATTGTCGAGGAGGGTATCGTCTAATGCAAGTTTCGAGGTCATCGTCGATCCAGAATTTACCTTGCTCATGTACCAGAGCCTTTGTACAATAGTCAATCAGCTGTTCTTCCCGAAAAGTCGATAATATCAATCCTTTACCGGTGATTCGATCCTCAAATATTGATCTCCATAGCCGGCTAAACCTTGTCTCTTCTATCGGTATTGACGAATCGATTATGAACATGTCAAACGCCGGGACAAGCGCCAGGCCGAACGTGTATTCCAATCTCACGTAACTTGGCCACTCTGCGATTCTTTTTTCCATGAATTCGGGCGTTGTCATTATCTCCGAGAGAAAATTCAGGCACTTACCAGAGTCAACGCCATACAGGGAGCAGATGAACTTTGTCATCTGCACCCCCGTCAGCTTTCCGCGCACGAACCCCGCACGGCCGATCGGCCAGGAGATAAACGCGCTGCGATGTACGAAGCCTCGTCGTGGCGTTCTCAGGCCTGCCAGAATATTGATCAGCGCCGGGTGGTACTCGGGATTAGCTGAAAGTAGCGCATACCGCCCAAGCGGGAGCACGAGGTTGGCGTTTTCCAACAGTACGTGGCTATCCCCAAAGATATGTGGCGCATCCAGTACGTTTTCGAGCATTATCATAATGTTAGGTGGGCTGGAGGTTAGGTCGCGCAAGCCGGTCTGCGACCAGCGCCGAGATGACGAAAACGGTGATCGAAACCAGAAAGTAATTCAGGCTGGCGTCCTGGGATTTGTAGGCCACGAAGTAGGCCGATCGCAGAAGTTGAAATCCATGAGCCAGGGGGCACCAAAGGAAATAGCGCCTGTATTCGTATGGCAGCTGCTCGGAGACGAAAAAAACGCTAGAAAACACCTGAAGGAACCGCTCGATGGCCGAAGAAAACCGCATGAAATAGTGCCACCTTGACGCTATGCTCGCGAATATTAATCCCATTGACACCGCAATGATGGCAATTCCCGCAATGCACGACAAGACACCAAGGATATCATCAGGGAGCGAAATCACCCCCAGGAAGCGACCCAATCCAATCATCGTAGACAAAACGAATAGATACACGAGGAGATAAACTCCGCCCGTCATGGCCGACAGCAATACCGGCGAGATCGGTTCAAGGTTAAGCCATCCACGAGCGCCGACATAGGCTTCACTGCTTCTGAATACAATCTGGCGTAGCATTACCCACACGACGACACCGGTAAGGGTAAATGTAACAGTATCCATGCCCAGGACGAACCTCATCCCGTTGAGAATATACATG
The DNA here is from genome assembly GCF_053714375.1 of Mesorhizobium sp. ArgA1. NCBI lineage: Bacteria > Pseudomonadati > Pseudomonadota > Alphaproteobacteria > Hyphomicrobiales > Phyllobacteriaceae > Mesorhizobium > Mesorhizobium sp. ArgA1. The sequence continues at coordinate 45,943 of NZ_JBSKBQ010000016.1, read as the reverse complement.
GATGACCACAGAACCATTATGACCAATGGGCCGACGAAAAGCCAAATCAGCGCGATGCGGCTGTCCGCTTGAATCAGCAGTAGCCGAAGCAAGAAGAGCGGGCCGATGGTCTGGAAGCGGGGCACGGTGCCACGGTGCGTCGGTCTCTGGACCGCATGGAGATAATCCAGAAGCGGCCGAAGACGCGCGAGGTCGGCGGCTTCGTCAGGTAACACCGGTATGACATGGGCTCTATCCTCGCGAGTGGCCCGGCGACGCTCTTCGCGCGCGCGCGTGACCCGCATTTGGCGAAGGCGAAGACGGTATCCTGCTTCAAGCTTGGAATCGAATTCGGCAAGGCCGCCAGGCAGGTAGCCGGCGGCGAACACGTCGACCTCCTTGCGCATGTCAGCTTCGAGCATTCTGACAGCGCCTTTGACACGCCGCGTCCAATAGTCCGCAGCGATTTCGGAAAGGTTCCGCTCCTTGATGGCGGCGTCGGTTCCATCGTGGACTCGCTGGTAGAGTTCGCGGCGGTCGGCATTAGGAAAGGCGGGTAGGCCATCGAGTATAATCTGCACGATCGCGCGGATATCCCGATTTGGTTCGCCGACCAGGGCGCGGATTTGGCTAAAGGCGGCCGAAAGGGCGTTTGCCTGCGGGTCGGTCGGCATGAGGCCGGCCTGACGCTTTTTCCGCCATCCCTCGATCCGTTCCTGGTTGGTCATTCGAACCCCGGGCCGGGGCATGCTGAGCGAGCCTGTGCGCGGCGGGCTCCGATGAGGAAAACCGGGCGGTGCGACCCGACAACGAGCTGCGGCTTAGCGTCAGCCTGGCAGCCCAAGATTGCACGGTCCCGGGTTATGGTTCCCGATACCACGCGTCGATAGGAGTTGCCGGAGGTCATGGAAGGACCACCTGTTCGGAACAGGCCCAATCGAACAGCTCGGCCCCGTCCAGGGGATCGACATCGAAAGGAGCACTCGACCTTATGCCGCTACGCGCGCCGTGGCGGCTTCCTACACCTCCCTCCCCGGTTGTTCGCGCCGCGATTAAGAGGACCTTCCGGAATCCCTGTGATGGTGCAGTGAGATCTACATCGAGCTCACAATCTTGGTCCCTCGCCAAGCGGACTCCCTCTACTGTGGGAGACCAAGGGGTCCCGTCATGAAAGTCGATTCCCAAGCCCGGTCCGAGGTCCGAAATGTTCACGCGACTATTGTCTTCTTCCAGGCGGATAGGACGATTATAGCGAAGGCGGATCGTCCGTTGGCCCATCCAATAGGCTTCCTCTACACGCAACGGCTCTCGCTGATGGCCCCATAGGTCGTCGAGCAGAAATCGGCCGAACAATTGACCGATACGCCGATAGCCGGAGGCTTTGAAATGCATTGACGCGCGCTCCGGCCGCGCTTCCGGCGGCGCAAAATACACAGGACCTACGCAGTGAACATATTGGTTGTCGAACCTGGCGTTGAGCTGGGCGATGGCTAGCTCCGGAGTTTTGAAGCGGGCGGAGCCACGGTTGGTTTGCGTCAGATAGAGACGAACCGGGTCGGATTGCCCGGTTAGCGCGCGAATATCTGCGTCGTATTGGACTTGCAGCAAAGACAGCCCACGGCGGTACGCAGAGCCTGAACTGTTGCGACCGGCTTCGTATTCCCCGTGCAGCAAACAGATGGCTGCAACCTCAAGCCGGCGCTTCTGGGCAGCAGCGATCTCCCTCGCGCGGTGGACAAGGCGCAGCACTTCGCGGTGCTGGGCTGAGCCGCGCATGAGGCCATCTTCGTCCGTCTGGCCGGCACCGGATAGGCCTGAACCTCCTTTGGAGACCGAGAAGAACAGCATCGTCGGCGAACCTTGGAATCGGGCCGAAGTATTTCGGATCAGTTGATCGGCTAGCCCCGCGCAAGGTGTCTCCTTCGCACCGCCGCCGCCGCGCTCGCGCAGATCGACGAAACTAGCCACGTCTCGTCCACGTGGTCGCAGCCCCAAGTCGAACATCAAAGCCTTGCCTGGATATTCTGGAACATCGGAGACGGTCGCGTCTCCGGGGTCGCCATTGAAGCCATTTGCCCAAGCACCGCCCAGCACGACTACCGCAAAAATGCTCGACGCATGTTCGGGAAGGTGGGTTCCTGTCTTAGCGTCGAATTGATATATCCGAGGCGTTGGGAGGACCGCCGGTGCAACGATCCCTTTCCCTACGGTCTCCTTCGGTGCGCCTGCCTTTGGCGCCACGCTGCCCGGCTTGGATGCTGGTTTCGCAGGCTTGTCGGATATCTTTGCCGTGCCCACCGCCGGCGCGTCGGCGCTCGGCGTTTCGAGGCGATATCTCCCAGTCGTCGGCACCTTCCTCTTGGGCGACCGATCAACGATCCCAGCGCAGAAGTCGAACAGTATTTCACCGAGTGGCAAATAGTACGGCGCGTTCCAGTGGCGTCGATCGTCCATCAACACCTTTTCAACCCCCTCCTGCGCCACAAACGGAGCAAAGTCGAAAGCCGGGATGTCCAGCCGACGCGCGACTTCGATGCAATCTCCTTTGAAGCCTGCTGGCCATTGCACAGAACGGCCGTCCGGCATGAACATGAAATTGTAAAGAACTATTCCCATCGGCATGTCGAGCCGATCGCGCAGATCAGCCACGGATTTAGTCATCTCGTCGACATCGAGTGTCCGCGACAACGTATGCCTGACAACGTCTGGAACGTGCTCCCGAACATTGCCACTTTTGAGTACGGTATTGTAAAGCTCTTCTGAGAGAACTTTTCGAGCGTCTTCGTTCGATTCCAGGAGAGCCTTTCTCCAGCTGCTCACCAATTTTTTTTCGGTGGAAAGTGCTGACAATTCTTCTTTGATAAACTCATCAACCTTGTTTACGTTGAGCAACGCTCTTTCGAATATCAGTTCCGTAGGCGTTGACATCCCAACCAGCGCGAGATCACCGCTGTAGACGAGTTCCGCCTTTTCTGGGCTCGGCGGATCGACAAATTCGCCATAAACGAGGTTCTTCAGCCATTCCGGGAAATTCAGCTTCCCAGTTATGAAATCGATAAGCTGATGATTTGTATTTGCAGATAACGAGAACGGAGTGCCGCGGAGCCCCATTTCGGTGAAGATGCTCGCCTGCTGTTCTTTTCTTAAAACGGCGTTGATCGGGTTATGAAGAAAGCAGCCGCCGAACGGCAACGTCCGGATCATTGAAGCTGTGCTGCCATGAATTTCTCTCGACCCGTCGGCGGCGGCATCTCGCAGCGCATCGGTCAGTATTGCTTTGTTGCGCGTCAACATCCTTTAGCCTCCAAAACTAAGGCCGATCTGATAGCCCTGAGCAACATGGGACCGAAGAGACGCCCCGCATTGCCGAAGCAAGCCGCGACTGAGGAATGTTCGCCTTCCGAAAAAGTCCAGGGGTCGCTCGGCCGTCCGGTGGGCCATGGCACTTAGGCGCATGTCATTTCTCGCCGATGCCATCTGGTCTCGACCTCTCACCGGCGCGACCGCAGCCATAGGACGAGCGCAGTCGCGGCACTCCTGCCAAAGAAATATCCCTATCCAACTTTGAGGTATCGCTCTCATCCAACCGTGGGCCTTTCATTCGAGGTAGCTCTGAACCGTCAGTTCGAGCATTCGGCGAACGGAGAAGTGCGCATTTGCCCATTCCTTTAGAGACTCGGCTAATTCCGCTCTTTGGTTCGTATCGCGACGCCAAGCGAGCACGGCGTCTGCCACGGCGACTGGATCAACATCGATTGAGGGTAGAACGGTACCCGTAACGTCTGGCTCGAGCGCCTCTGCAGATCCGCCCGCGGGCGTTGTGACCACCGGTACCCCGCACATCTGCGCCTCGATCAACACGTTGGGCAAGCCCTCGTATTTGGAGAGCAGCAGCAACACGTCCATCTGGGAGTACCAGAACCCGACATCGGGTTTTGTGCCGGTAAAGATGATGCGATCACCGATCCCAAGGCCGCGCGCGCGCTCGATCGCACTTTCCAGGAGCGGGCCTTTGCCAAGGACGATGAAGTAAGCCTCCGGGCATCGCGCCAGTATCGCGGCGGCACAATCAACCCACAGCAAAGGCCGCTTCACCTCGGCCATTCGCATTACGGCGCCCACCACGAAACGTTTGCCGGATGGTGGCAGGAGCGCAGCTTGCGCCGAACTCTCGGGGGTGGGCGTGGTGTCAGGCGGCGCGACACCATTCGGTATCACGCGGACCTTATCGTGGCCCACACCCAGCCAGTCGGCATAGCGGCCGACGACCAGGCGCGAGTTTGACACCATTGTCACGCCCGGTCGCCTTAGCAAATGAGAAAAGATCGGATGGTATTCTGGCTTGGCTCGATCGTGGCGATCGGTGGGCGGCATGGTACGCACACCAAGGACAATGCGAGGGATCCCGGCCAGGACCGCCGCGGCGCCCGTAGCCAGGATGGAACCGTCCTGCCAGATGTGGACCACCTCTGGCGACAAATAGCGCAACGCGTCGGCGAGGTGAACGATGCCTTCCCGCATTCGGCCGGGCAAATGGGGAAGGACGGGAGCGACGAATCTCGATAGCGATCGCCGCGGCCGTCCGCCGAAGGGTTGAAACGTTGAGTATTCGTGCACCTGCAAGTGGGCGTCGCGCAGACGGGGAAGGTAGAAATCATCACCTGCTCGAGAGGTGAGCGAACGCAAGATGAGGGTCAAAGGTCCCTGGAATTCGATCCCGTCGATCGGCGCCCCAGCCGTAGCGGCATCGTGGAGGCCAAGTGCTGTTACCGCGAACTGGCGCTCAGCTCCGCCCGCCGCAAGCGAGCCACCAATCATTACGACAGGACCCAGTGAGCTAAGCGACCGGGTATCGGGGACCAATGTGGAGATTGGCAGGTCTTCGCCCAGAACCTTGTGGATCGTCCGAACCAGCATGGCCGAGCGGTGATCATCTGGCGTGCCTGTCACGCCGACCATCCGTTGAGCGTGATTGACCTCGTGCAGCACTGCATTGTGCTCCGGCGTATTGCCATAGCGGGAGTTTAGTACCTCTGCCGCGTTTTCGGCTTCGGAGAACAAACCCTGCCTGAGCAGGAGTTGAGCAACCTTGATGAGCAGGGAAGCGTTTGAACCGGGATCCTCTATGAGATCTCGCAGCAAATCCTCGCCGGCGTCCTCCTTTCCCGCCTCGATCAGCGCCCGAGCAAGCACGAACCGTCGTATCGGTTTCTCCGGGACTTCGGGGAATTTCCTTTCGATGTAGGCTTCGGCTGCTTCAAGCCCCTTGGCTCTGTATATGTCACGTACAACGCGAACGGGCGCCGTGTCAGATTCAGGAAAGCGACGGTCAATTCCACGCCAGATCAGGGCCGCGCGGGGATCTTGCACCCGCGCCAGAGCTGTGGCCACCAGGCGCTGAAGACGCTCGTCGTATGGCTGTTTCCTTATCAGCGGAAACAGTTCACCCAGCATCGGCGTCAGGTCTGCCGTCTTGCGCATGGCTTCCACGCGTGCCTTTAGCTGCGCGTGTTCACTAGACGTCATCCGTATGCCGGTAGCAGCCGTTACTCTCTCGAGTTCGTCGTCAACTATGTCCCGGACCGCGCCCTCTGGAGCGGCTGCAATAGGTACGGTCGTCATTGCCTGTCCATCACAGAGACTCGACTGCGGCTACGAGCGCTTTTCCGCTCGGATGGGCCGCATCCCAGGCACGCGCTTGCGACTCCTGTAGGTTGCGACGCTCCACGTCGGCAGCCAACGCTCTCAAAGACTCGATGGCTGATTGCGTATCCTCTGCCCAGACGACGGCCGAACCGAACAAGTCTTGGTGACTCTCGCCGCCAACGACAATCACGCATTTGCCGTGTCGCAGGGCCGCCACAATCTGGTAGGGCGACTTGACCGCCTCCTCCTCGGGCGCGAATGGGACAACAATGGCGTCAATCTCCTGGTAGGCGAGGCCAGCTCTCCGACCCGGAGGAGATTTCAACACAACACTGACACGCTGGCCCAAGCCGGCAAGCTCAAGTTGGTCCCGCACGGCTTGGATGCGCGTCCCGACCGAGTGAATGACAAGTCTGGTATCGACCCCGGACGCGACCAGACCTTTCACGATGGTGATAAGGCTCTCGAGGTCGATATCGACGCTATTGTCTCCCACATATCCGAAGACAAACTCAGCACCTTCGGGCGACGTCGATGAAGATTCGGACGAAATGCGGCCAGGGATGCCATCCATATCCAAGAAGACTTTCGGGCCGCGCGCCGCGAGGCCTAACCGGGTAGCAATCGCGGGCGTGCGCGCCACGGCAGCTTGCGCGTAGTGAAGCAATGAGTCTTCGGTCCGCGACATAATCCGTCCACGCTCGGTGCGGCACTGGCCCTCCTCCGGGCTGGCGCTCCAGCAGTCCAGTAACAGGGGCACTCCCAGTCTCTGAGATGCCACTACAGCTGGGTAACTATGCATCAACTCCAGGGGCGCGATTAGAACAGTCGTCTTCAAGCGCCGCATGCATGACATCAAGGCGAGCGAGGCCTGTTGGACGTATTCGTTGGTGATGCCTGGCCGTGCCTTTACAGGCGGAAGAAGATGGTAGTCGATGCCATCCACATTGCGTGAAGATGGTCGTTTGGCCTGATCCACGTTGCCGTTGCCGATATCCGGGTAACCGGGAGCGGTAACGACGTCGACAAGAATATCCGACTGTACAAGGCTCTCTGCAACGGCGTGGGTCCTCATCGAGAGTGAGGACCAGTGATATGGGAAGGCTTGAGGTGCAAGAATGAGCACTCGCTGGTTCGCTGCCCCCACCGCCGGCGCCCATTTCCGCTTAGAAACGAAGACGAGGCCAGTCGATGCCAGATCGGCCATCGCCAGCATTTCCTGACCGCGAGCCTCCTCGGCTGCGTTGAACCTCGCACCCCGTCCGATCGCGGATCGGAGGAGTTGGGCGGCTTCCGTAACTGATCCGGATTCAGCCATCAGAAATGCGAGACGCTTGACACGATTCTCGTGCGGATCCGCCTCCAGCGCCGCTTCCGCTAAACGTACGGCCTCGCTTGGATCAATCCTTCGTGCAAAGGACGCGAGTTCGGAAAGCGCCCGTGCGGCTACGGAATCCCGCAAATGCTGATTAGCGATCCAGCGTTTGGCTTCTTGTACGCCGCGTTTCCCAGCAATTTCCAACGCTCTTTCAGTTGCTGCGTTGTATTCGGTCACCGAACCGTCAGGAACCAGCAATCCTTCAGCGTTTTCCTGCTGCCGCCGGTTCTCCCGCGACCACCGCGAGATGGCGCTCGGCAGCCCGCCTATCGAACGCCAATTTCGCCACGTCTCGATGAGCAAAGTGCCCAAGCGAAAGGCCGGCGACGCCTTTACTGCCTCGGTCGAGGCTGTAGACTGTTCCAGCGCTTGGCGCAGGTCAATGGTGGCGAAGTCGGCCGTCTCCCGCGCTTCGCGATAGGTCGTGATGTCTCGCTCCAGCCTTTCGATCCGTGATCTCAGCACGCGGTTGTTATGGAACAGTTCGGTTTCAGCAAGGCGTTCCTCGAGCTCCGCCACGCGGTATACGAGCGCGACCTCAGGCTCTTCTGCAGCCACCCTACCCGTGGCTAGCTTCATGATAGTGGCCGTCACTGCATAACTCCTGGTCCCGGCCTGACGAACAGAGCCGCTCGATCTAGTCGGAAGGCACGCAGCCTCCCGGTGAAGATTTTGGTTCGTGCGAATGGCAGAAGGACGTGTGATCCGTCGCTGTGCGGAACGTCATCCAGCCGGAAAGCCCCTCATGTTCATTTTGGTCAACAAGCCAGCTTGGCGTTCGCCCGGTCCAGCAGCTTTTGCACAGCTACGTATTCTGGGCCGGGCTTGATAAATGGCTGGCACAAAGTCACCAATTCCTGACAGCGATCGTGGCGCAACAGATCCCTGGCTACTATCTTCAGCGCAATCGGGTGATCGGGTGCGATATCCAGGACTTGTCGAGCCAATGGAACGGCCAAGGCCGGGTTACCGGCCTTCTCCGCCTCCCACGCGCTAGAGACCGCCTTCTTCAAGACAGCCGGTTTTAGCGCACTGATCGAGGAATTTTGGCCGTCGATGCGCTGCAGGGTGCGGAAACTACCCATGGCTGCATCAAGGTCCGATGCCCTGAGGGCGTGCTTGCAAGTGTTATACACCCGCTTGCGAAGTATTTGGACCTGGTCCTTCGGCACGTTCGCCAGCCCGTGGTCAGCCAGCCATTCTAGCGCGCGCTGCTCTCGACCCGCGCGCTGCGCAGTTTTGATGAGGCGCCCCTGAAGGACTGCGTCATCCGGAGTGATCTCAAGAAGGGTGATCAATCCCTCCAAAAGCTCCGAGTAATCTCCCAACTGCCTCGCCACTTGTACGACTTTCTTGGCGGCGCCGAGATTTGTCGAATCCAGGACCAGCACATCTTTCCATGCGCCCAAATACCTCCGAGGTTCCGCATCGCGATCCAAAACACGGGCGCGAGCCAATGCCTCACGAAGCCGGACCTTGAGGATATTGTCTTGACTTTCGCGGGCCTTAGCGTCCCGGCTTTCGGACAGCGTTTTGACCAGTGCCTCGAGAGCCTCGTTCTGATCCGATTGAACAAGCCCGCGGATCGCACGGTCTTCAAGGTCGTGGCGCAATGCCAGATAGCGAAGCCGATCGTGGGCTTTTTCGTGCGTCGGTGCGATCACAAGAACCTTGAGCCAGGCGTCGATTGCATCCTTGTGGTCGAGGCGCTCGTGTGCCCAGGCAAGCTTCGCGGCCGCGAGCACATCTGACGGAGAAAGCCAAAGCACTTCGCGCCAAGCGTCGGCATAGGCCACAACATCCTTGTTTCGGTCCTGGCCTTTGGCTGTCTTAATCGCCTGTAGCACAAGCTGCCGCACACGGCGGGCCAGGACTTCGTTCCGCGGAGCTATCCGCAGGCCCGCTACCCAAAGCACCTTGGCAAGGCCGTGATTGCCATCCTTGTCGGCTACCTGCCCCGCCTTGAGAAGCGAAATACCTTCCTTCCAGGCCAAGTCCGCGACGGCGGCGTCGAACCAGTCTTCATGAATTTCCAGTTTGGCGTAGATCTGCGCAGCTTGAAGCGTCTGGCCTGCACGGTTGAGTTTGCGCCCGGCGTTGAAAGCGTCGCGAGGGCTATGACGGACGATGGCTGCCCCGGCCTCGGCAACGTCTTTCCACTCCCCCGTGTAGGCCGCGGCGCGCGCCAAGTAGAGCAGGCCAAATATGTTTCCTGGCTCCCATCCTAGAAGTCTTCGGCTCAAAGTCGCCGTGCTGGAATAGTCCTTATCCTTCCACGCCTGCTTTATTCGGCGGACGGCTTCACCGACCTCCTTCATATCGACAGGATGAACTGGCTCGGCCGTCGGCGTTGCAGCCTTCGCGGGCTGCTTGCGTCGTTTCGGCTTCGCCGAAGAGTCTATGGAAGAGGATGTTGTGCTTACTGCACCCGATGCAGCTGCACTCTCGATCAATTCTCGGGAATCTACGATCTTCACGCCCGCCTCTCCGATGTCCGCACTGGCTAGAGAACCTTTCCTTCGGGTTCTCCCAGCACTTATGGTTTGTCGAATACCTGTCTAATTCTTGCGGCTTGACGGCAAAGTATTACGCCAGTAATCGAGCCGTTCAGCTTTCCATCAATTCAAGTGGCGCGCTATTTTCGTAGCGACCCTGTCCTTGGTCCGGCAGCGCTCCGGAGATGCGGCTAGCCCGCTTGTCGCTCCGGTGGCGCGCGACCAGGGTGAGAGCCGCGGCGTGATCCGGAACCAGTTCTAGCGCCTCCTCGGCCTGAGCAACGGCAACAGCCCTGTCGCCCTCAATTTCCGCTTTCCGGGCGCTTCCGGCCAACGCGTTGGCCAAAGCGAACCGCAGGCCATCCGCGCCGGCATAGTCAACCAGCCTCAGCGTTTGATAACAGGCTAAGGTGAAGTCAAACTCCGAGTCCCGCAAAGCGACTTTGCCCGCGTGGAGGATGCGTTTGCAAAGAGCGTTCAGTCTTGCTTTAGGCAACTCGCCAGTAAGCCTGTTGCGCGCGAGACAGTCTAGCGCGCGCTGTTCATCACCGGCGCGCAGGGCAGCAGCGGCCAAGCGATCCGCCCCGGCAGCATCTGGCGTGATCTCCAGGTAAGCAGCCCACCCATCCACTAGCGCTGCGTAATCACGAAGATGACCGGCTCCTCCGATCACCTTTCGGGCGGCACGGAGATTATTGGGCTCGAGAGTCAGAACATCTTTCCAGGCAGCCAAGTAGGCTTTGGGGTTTGCCTCGCGCTTCAACTTTGCAGCCCGCTGGGTGGCTAACCGGACCTCTTTGTCGAGTGCCTTCTTAGCTCTCGCGTCCCGGCCACCGGCCAACACTTGAATGATTGGATCAGACGTTTTGCTGCGTCCGAGGGCGAGCAGGCCGGCAATGGCGTGGTCTTCGAGTTGTCCCTTACCGGCGAGGCTGCCCAGCCGCGTCGTTGCCGCCTCATTATCGGGTGCCAACGCGAGCACCTTTAGCCACGCGTCGACCGCGGTGGTCTCGCCTGACCGCTCGCTCGCCCGCGCGAACCTTACTACCGCTGCCAGGTTACTGGGATTAACCCACGCCAGGTCGCGGCAAACGTCTAAATACTCATCGGGATTCTTATCAGGATCCAGGTTCGCTAGGCTCATCTTCAGACCCCGCGTAAGCCGTCTCACCTTACCCGCCAGAATCTGGCTCCGCGGCGCAATTTGAGCACCAGCGACCCAAATGACTTTGGCTGCCCAGCTGTCTTCCTTCATTGAGGCGGCTTCGCCTGCCGCGATCAACAGATCGGCATCCTTGCGGGCCAGATTGGCTGATTCTGCGTCGAACCAGTCTTCCTGAACGTTTAACCGGGCAAAAATCGTCGCCGCCTCAAGCGCACGTCCGGCGCGGTTTAGTTTGCCGGCGGCCACGAAAGCGTCTTTTGGGCTGCTCCGAACCAGCGCCTCGCCGGCTTCAGCCACGTCATTCCAGTCGCCAGTAAGCGTGGCTGCCCGAGCGAGATGGACCAGACCTTCAGTAGCATCGGGGTCGGATTTCAGAAGTTCTCGGCTTAAGCCCGCCGCACCCGCGTAGTCCTCTGCCTCCCAGGCGGCCCGGATGTCCTGTAAGGCAATTGCGATCCTCGTGGCCTTTACCTTCAAGGCGAGCTTAGGCGTATTGGGGGTCCCGGGCATAACTGGTTCCTTGTTTAACTCTGTCACGAAATCATCCTATCGAAATGCGGCACCCATCGCCCTGCCCCGACAGCACGCGCACGGTGTGCTCGATCATCGAGCGAGCCGAGTAGCGGGCCGAGATGTGGCGACGGGCGTAGCGGTGAACGGCATCCCCCAGGCGGGCGTGGGTTACAATCTGATCCACCTTGGCAACTATGTCCTCGATATCGATCGCAATCGAGGTCGATAGGCCTGTGACACCGTCGACAAAGGTGTCAGTTGCGTTTGCTACAGGCGTGCAGACTACAGGTATCCCGGCTAACTGCGCCTCGATCAGGACGTTTGGGGTGCCTTCGTACCGAGAGAGCAGCACGAATACGTCCATCTTCTTGAGCCAGTAGGTACCGGCCTTGGTCTGCCGGATTAGCAGCAGCCGGCGCGTGAGCCCAAGGGTGCGTACGAGATCACGGACCGTTTCAAAAAAGATCCCCGAGCCTATCAGCACAAATCGCGCCTTGGGATGCGAGTTTAGGTAGCACCGGGCGAACTGGACCCACTCCAACGGCCGTTTATTGGGATGCATGCGGAAGATGCCTCCGATCGTGATGGTAGCGTCCAGCGTCCGCGCGTCGAATTCCGACCAGGTTTTCAACTCGCCGGCAGTGGGGTGGGCAGAGTGGAGGTCGGACCCATTAGAAATTACGTGGAAAGTATCACGTGAACAGCCGATCCAGTCCGAATAGGCTGATGCCGCTTTGCTGCTATTGCAGACGAAGGTGACACCCGGCATTGCCGCAAGCGCGGTGTAGAGCTTTTCGAATTCCGGGAGATGTTCTTTCCAGCGGAGAACCGGCGGCATCCCCCGGAAATTGAGCACCAGGCGGGGCACTCCTGCAAGCAATGCCGCCACGGCGAAATGCAGAATGGCGTTGTCCTGCCATATATAAGCCACCTGAATCTTCTGCTGCTGAAACCAGGAGACGAGACGTAGGCCTTTCCGAATGTTTGGGTAGAGCAGCGGCAAAAGGGCCCTGGTCGTCTCATCGTTTATGAGGCTATCCTCAGGGCAGGAAGGAGGCAAATCCTCCAAAGCCCAAACAGGAATGTTCTTGCGCGCTAGAATTGGGCCGAAAAAATTGAGCGGGCGCCTGGTGTTCGGCGTCAGCGAATTGACAACCACATGGAATGGACGCGAGAGCTTCACGCCCGCTATTTTCTGGTGGCTACCTGCCGCCCCAGCAAGCATCTCGGCCGTCCGCGCCATCTGGAGCTCAGCTCCTCCGGCCCCGAGGTGGCCGGTTATCAGCGCCACTCCCGTTAGGCGTTTAGTGGGCGGCGGGGGGAGCCGGCGCGCTAACTGGGCATCAAGAATGCAGCCGAGCGCGGCCAGTGAAGTGCTTTCGCCATGCGCAGGGCGACGATGGGCTTCCAGAACTTGGAGTGCGCGCACCAAATCGCCACGAAGACGTGCCAATTCCGGAGAGTGAAGGGTAGCCCCCTCCCGATCGAGATACGCTACGGCCTCGTACGCCCGCCCAGCCTCGACCATCTCAAAAATGGAGGGAGCGAGTTCGGCTTGCAGATTTTCGGCAACGGCAAGTAGGTTTGCTTCCTCACCCTGCGTTATGCGGCGAATACCCTTGACACCGGCGGCTGCCGTCGAGAGCGGCACTTCGGACATTTCCATCGTATTAGCCCGATTTCCTGTTCTCATTCATCCCAGTGCGCTCACCCGCCGATCAGCAACCGCCGTCGCAAGCGTGAGCCAGTAGAAAGTGCCTCCGTTGCGCTGACTATGAGTCTTCGCAGGCGGCAGGCTATCCACGATCCATTCATCCCCGCCTCTTTATTCCGGCTTATTAAGTATTAATCTACAACTATTAAGCGAAATCATAGACTTATACGCCCGTAGATACGAATATTGTCACGTACCGTCATTCACACATCGCTCACCGGCGCCAGCATCCAACAGCATAGAAAGAATGCTGCTGCCGCTTTACCTCACCGACCGAGTTTCGGCTCCTAGCGCCTAAAGATAACCCTGCCACAACCTGACAATTCGCCGGCCGTGATGAGACAAATGAAATTCTAGGTTCGATTTCATTCCACGTTTCTTCGAGTTTTTATTATCTTGTTCTAATATTTCTGCATCATCAGCAAATTCATTCCCGCCGATATCCTTTTCTGTCGAGCGGCAATGCTTAGTTTTTCGTTTGCGTCGGGGTTATGCCAACGCGAATTTGCCAAGTCAAGCTTGTTTCTAACAACAGAATGTGAGAGTTGTGCGCCGCCTAAATTGTCAACGGTGGGTTATTGTATCGCTGAGAGACCGCTGAGAAAGAAGACAGTATTACAATTGCGTTTCGCAATGGATGTACTCGCCTTTTTTCGCTTTTGTTCGGGCTGCCAAAAGGGGTTATTGGTGGTGGTTGAATCGATTGAAACGACACTGAGAATATGGGCTTCGACACTGCACGACGTGAAGTCACGGATCAGGAGGCTTTTCCCTCAGGAGCGTGTGGCGATTTCAGCTGGTCTATTCCTTGAAGGCCTGCTCCGGGACGAGGACCGCAAGACCGGCTGGATGCGCGCGGAAGCTGCGGGCGACCCCGGGCCATGGCGCCAACAGGCCATTCTCGGAAGGGCGAAGTGGGACGCAGACGTCCTGCGCGACATCGTCCGCAAATATGCACTCGAAACACTGGCTGACGACGAAGCGGTCCTCGCGATAGGCGAGACGGGTTTCATCAAACAAGGCAAGACATCCTGTGGGGTCGCGCGGCAGTTCAATGGCTCAACGGGCAAGATGGCCAACTGCCAGATCGGCGTGTTCGCGGCCTATGTATCCAGGCACGGACATGCGTTCATCGATCGTGCCCTTTACCTGCCCAAGATCTGGACGGATGACTCCGCCCGCTTGGCGCGGGCCTACGTCCCTGCGGGCACCCCATTTGCTACAAAGTCCCATCTTGCGCTGGAAATGATCGGCCGCGCCCTGGCGGCAGACGTTCCCTTCAACTGGGTGGTCGCTGACCGCGTCTTAAGCGGCGCCGACATCGAAATGACCCTCCGCCGCTGGTGCAAGGGCTACGTCCTTGGGGTTAGCGCCAACCATCACTTCGCTTGCCAAAACGCCCTCTTCCCAACAGGGGGCACGGCAGAGGAAATCGCACGGAACGTCGATCCTTCCCTGTGGCGCAGCTTGCCCTCGGGAGAAGCCGTTGAGGAGACCGGAGAATGGGCCTATTGCCCCTTCACTGAACTGGATGTCGGAGAATACCAAAAAACGCGGTCCGGGCTGTGGATTCCAGCGCTCTTGATACGCCGAGACGCAAACCACGTCCTCCGTTATTTTTCCACCTGGGCCCCGGCCGGAACCGTGATCAATACACTGGTCGCGGTGCAGCAATGTTGCGGGATTGCCGAGGGAGGCCTTCGCACTGCAAAGGCCGAACTTGGCCTCGACCATAATGAAACCCGCTCTTGGCATGGGTGGTACCGCCACGTTTCGTTAGTCATGCTGGCAATCGCGATGATCGCAACCGTCCGTCACAAGTCGAGCCACGAGCCTGCGGGAGCGGTCGGAAGGTTCATGGTGCCAAGCCCCCTACTGGGCCGATTGCCGAGAACTTCCGGGAAGCCGAAATCGGCCTCGCTTGAGGTCCGAACCAGCTTGTCACGGCAGGATCAGCCCTGTGAATGTCACCACAAGCCCCTCCCAGCCAGTCGGTCGGCCAAAAAGTAATAGTAACGTTAAGGGTGCAACCATGGTTTTAGCGCTTGAAAAGGAGATCGCAAGCCGTCTTCCGGGTGGGGACCGAAAGCCCGACATTAGTCTGGAGGGGGACAAAAAAATGGTCGTGCGACAAAATGCCGTAAGCGGTCTCAGCCGGTCAGATTGGGAGATTCGAACCTCGTCAGGTGCAGGCCAGACGTTCTCGGAAGGTCGGTTTTCAGTTTGGGATGTGAATTCCAGGAGGAGACCGTCTAGGCCCCCAGATTCCGGTGAAACAGCCCAGAAGGTCAGAGAACCTACGGAGATAAGTCAGATTGCGCAGGCTGACCGTGGGGCCTGGAGATGATGCGAAAGCAATGCCAAGCCTGCCAAGCGCAAGTATCTGACAGGCATCCCTCCGACGCGGAAGCGACGACCTACGGCAATTTCTGGCAAGCACCAACGTGACGGTGCAGTTAACGCCCTCGAGGGAGATGGAGCTGCCAGTCTTCCGGATACGAGGGCCAGCGAAAGGCGAAGAGCATGTCTATGGATGATGACAAAACTGAACAGGCAACGGTTGACGTGGTGGCTTTGACGTCCGCCATCGTGGCGGCGTTTGTCAGGGGCAACGCGACCCCCGCTGCCTCCCTTCCTGACTTGATCGCAAGTGTCAGTTCTGCGCTGACGGGAATTCTACAACCGCCTGCGTTCCGAGAACCTGAGCTTGTCCCGGCCGTTGATCGAAAGCGCTCCGTGTTTCCCGACTATATCATCTGCTTAGAGGACGGGGAGAAGCTCAAGTCTCTTAAACGGCACCTCAGGGCCCATTTCGGCATGACGCCCGAGGAATATAGAGCAAAGTGGGGACTCGACCCGGATTATCCTATGGTGGCCCCCAACTATGCCGCCCAACGATCCCTGCTTGCGAAATCCACTGGCTTCGGCCGCAACCCACCCGCCCAGACCACAAAGTGAAATCGCCGAGCTCGCTCGCGAATTTTGACCTTTGACGCAGGACATATTTCGGAGGGATGGCGACTGCCCTCCAGCCTCTGCCAGTCGTTCTAAAGCCACTTGATGGCCCCCCCAGGGGGCCTTTGATTGCGGCGCCCCAATTACCGCCAAGCCCAGAAGACGCGTCATTGGCGGTCCCACTGGGCGGCCACTGGCGCGGGGTGGTTTCCTTTCGGACACTGCAACCCTTTGGTTCAGTGCACAAATCACACACAGCCCTGTCAGAAATTTCTCCTTTGCCTGTCAGAACATCTGGAGCGGGGTAACATAGGTTTCAAGACCAACAATCAGCTAAGGACCCCCCGACAATGCAACTCGCCTTCAACCACCTGTTCAACCGTTTAACCTCCAACAAGGGCTATACGATCGACCAGACCATTCTGATCGTCGCCATCATCGCCATTCTTATCACCCTCGTGATCATCACCGTGGGTTGGCAGCTTATCAACCGCTCCAGCGGTACCAAGGCCGGTGCCCAGCTCAAGCAGGTGGAAGACGCCAACGGCCAGTTCTATTCCGGCCAGCACGTGTGGCCGCAATCCGCCCTCACCACTGCGGGTACCCCCACCTCCAACCTGGCCGTTCTGGTTAACCAGTCCATTCCCGCTGCCAGCTGGGCCTCCAACATCGACCAGTCCGACCTGCGCAACATTCTGCCCGGCTTCCGCATCACCGGCACCGGCACCTCTGCCGTGGTTTACCATGGCTTCGGTAGCGGTACCTCCACCACCGGCACTATCACCGAACAGGTCAACACCATGGCTACCGCCGGTCCCGACCAGCGTCTGGTCGTCCAGTTTGCCGATATGCCGTTGGCCGACGCCAAGGAAGCCGACAAAGCCATTGATGGGAGCGTTGATGCCACCAAGGGCCGTGTGATTTACGGCACCACCGCCTGCTTGAACGCCACCAGCGGCGGCGCAACCACCGTTCCCTCCGCCCAGCCTACGGCCAACTCCGTAATCCTCTGCTACGCCGCCAACACCATCAACTAACGTTGGTCCTCCGGAATGCCGCCCCCAGGGGGCGGCATTTGCGTGCGCTGATTGGCCGCTTGCGCTTACACGAGAACAAAGCGAATACGGGCAGTTATGCTACGGCAGCATGAGGCTCCCATTTCGCCAGGCGTCCGCCCCCGTCACCAGTGTGCACAATCACGAAGTGGCGACGCCGCAACGGCGGGTGCCCCATTCGGTATCACTGACGACGCCAAGCGGCTGAGGTTGCGGTAGAGTGACTTATGCGCCTCCTTTTCCGCCTTTTGCTGTTGGCCGCCACGCTGGCGGCGGCGCCAGCGTGGGCGCAAGATTGGGGCGCAGTCGTCAACGTCTCCACCACCATGGGCATTACCGGCAACCGCCTTTGCTATGGAGAAGCCTCGCGGGGCGACATTGGGTGTCCATCCAACGCGCCGGTTGTCAGCGGCTCGACGATTACGGGCACGTTCGTGGGGGATGGATCCGGCCTCACCGGCCTTACGGTTACAACCGATCGCATCGTAAGCGGCACAAGCTCGGCGGTTATCGACCCGACTGGTGCCCTGACCGTGGCCGGGAGGCTTGAAATCGTGACCGGCACCAATGTGGTCGCGATCGGGAACAACGCCGGGTTAACCAATTCTGGCACCAATGTCGTTGCTGTTGGAACCAACGCCGGCATGACCAATACCGGCAGCGCCGTTACGTTGGTCGGGAAGTCGGCCGGTTACGGCAATGCTGGCTCCAACGTCGTGGGAGTTGGCGATTTCGCCGCCCAGTATAATAGCGGCACTGCGCTCACAGCGGTTGGCCATGCCGCCGCACAGACCAATACCGGCAACAACGTCACCGCCGTCGGGGGCTGGGCCGGCACCTCCAACACCGCAGACAACCTGACGGCACTGGGGGGCTCGGCTGGTATGATCAATACCGGCAGCGCTGCCACTTTCGTGGGGAAGTCGGCTGGGTACGGCAATGCTGGCCCCAACGTTGTGGGAGTTGGCGATTTCGCCGCGCAGTATAATAGCGGCACCGCACTCACAGCGGTTGGCCATGCCGCCGCACAGACCAATACCGGCAACAACGTCACCGCCGTCGGGGGCTGGGCTGGCACGTCCAACACCTACAGCAACGTCACGCTCCTGGGCTATGCCGTTTATACTGCCGACAAGTCCAACCAGGTGGTTCTGGGAAACGCCAACGTTGTCGAAGTGAGTACAGCTGGCGTTTACGTCGGCAAAGGCGTCAGCACCACCGGCGGCATCTCCGGCACCAGCGGCTACTTCAGCAGCAATGTCGGCATCGGCACGGCAACCCCCAGCACCTCTCTCAACATCATGGGTTCATCCCCCATAATCCGCCTGAGTGACATAACCGGCCTCTATTCAAGCGTTAACGGCTCCAGCGGCAACCTCTACTACAGCAGCTACAACAGTGCCCGTAACCATTACTTCATGGCTGGCGGTACCGAGCTGATGCGCATCCTCGGCACCGGGCAAGTCGGTATCGGCACCGCAACCCCAACCACCGCTCTGGAGGTCTCCGGTACCGTCTCCGCCACCAACTTCGTCGGCAACGGGTCCGGCCTCACCGGCGTCAGCACGGTCACCGACCGCCTTGTCTCCGGCACCTCTGTCGCCACCCTCAGCCCCAACGGCAACCTCTCCGTTCGCGGCCTGCTCGATATCGTCACCGGCACCAACGTGGTGGTCGTGGGCAGTAATGCAGGCCTCAGCAGCTCCGGCACCGGCGTCACGGCTTTGGGCGCCTCGGCGGCACGCCTCAATAATGGTGGCAATGTGACGGCACTCGGCTATGGCGCGGGCTACCAGAATACCGGTGGCACCGCCTCGCTGATGGGCACCTACGCCGGCTATAGCAATGCAGGCGCCAACACCGCGGCTGCGGGTGCCTACGCCGCCCAGAACAACAGCGGCACCAATGTCACCGCAATGGGTACCTATGCCGCCCAGAACAATACAGGCAACAGCATAACGGCGGCGGGGTACTTGGCAGGCCAGACCAACACCGGCCTCTATCTCTCCGCCTTGGGCTATGCCGCAGGGCAGATTAACACAGGGGATTATTCCACCTTGGTCGGTGGCTTTGCCGGGCAGAACAACACCCAGACCCACCTTACGGGCGTCGGCTATTTCGCCGGGAAGGACAATACGTCCGCCTACGTAACGGCGGTGGGTGAAGAAGCCGGGCAACTGAACTCCGGCTACGCCCTGGTCGCAATGGGCGTAGCCACCGGGAAGTATAATACAGGCTCCAACTCCACCGTCATCGGATCCTACGCGGGCCAATATAATACCGGCCTCAATACCGCCGCCTTGGGTTATCTCGCGGCGCGGAACAACCTGGCCTCTAACGTTACGGCCCTTGGTGCCTATGCTGTCCAGAACGCTTCCGTCTCAAACACCTACAGCAACGTCACCGGCGTTGGCTTCAACGCCCAGCCTAACAAATCCAATCAAGTCGTCCTAGGTGATGGCAACGTGGTGGAGGTCTCCACCGCCGGGGTCTACGTCGGTAAGGGCGTAAGCGCCACCAACGTCTCTGCCTCCTACATCGACGCCACCCGCAACGGCACAGTCAGCGCCACCACCGGCTACTTTGCCAATATCTCGGCCACGCACTTCTATGGTGATGGCTCGGGCCTTACCGGCGTCATCGCAGCGGGCTCCGACCGGATCGCCTCCGGCACCGCCCAGGTTATCGCCAACGGCACCACCAACAGCATTTCCATTACTGAATCCGGCGTGACCACCGGCTACTTCTACAATGGCATCTGGGTCGCAGGCGGCGTCTCCACGACTGGTACAGTTAGCGGCAGCAGAGCTTATTTCTCCACCAATGTCGGCGTCGGCACCACCAACCCCGCCACGTCACTCGAAGTCTCGGGCACCGTCTCCGCCACAATTCTGCAACTGGCCGACGGCCCTCCGGCCACTTGCGGTCCAGGCGCCTACGGCACCATGAAGATGGTCAATGGTCGACCCTACTACTGCCGTCCGTAGAAATGGAGCAAGCGTCCTTTTCGTCATTTCCTGAATAACAGACCTTGCCCACCGCTCCGTTGCTAAGTAAATGAGTGGATGAAGCAATCCACCCTTACTGATCGACGGGCATTTTCATGAACAATGTTGACGACGCCAGAAAACAATGTCGGAGGCGCGTTCTCAAAGGAGCGTCGATTCTGACAGGTATTTCGAATTCTGAAGTCAAGTGCACTGTTAGAAACATGAATTCTCAAGGCGCTGAGCTGAAGGTGTCAATTGAAGCACGCGTTCCTAGTGAATTCCTTCTCTACATCCCGACTGATGGCGTGGGTTATAAAGCAGTGGTCCAGTGGCGCCGATCGGACAGGCTTGGGGTTATGTTCGCGGGTACAGAGCCAAAGCCACATTGGCACTACGGTTAAGGTCGTGTCTGCTTGATCTCCGTTCGCTCGAGGGGTGCAATACGATCTTTTGGCAACCGCAACCTCGCGATCTAGCCCAGGCAGAGGGGGCTTTGGGATCTCACCAGCCATCACCCACTCTTCTCAGCAGCCCGGCCTGCTCGGCCTCACGGCGCAGATTCTGCCTGGGCCGCGGGCCGATCTGCTGGATCACCAGCCCGGCGGCCAGCGAGCCGAGGTCGCCGCAATCCTTCAGGCTGCGTCCGGTCGTGTAGCCGTGGAGGAAGCCTGCGGCATAGAGGTCGCCGGCTCCGGTCGTGTCGACCAGCTCCTTGATCTTCGTCGCCTCGAGGGTGACGGTCTCGTCGCCGCGCACGATGACCGAGCCTTTTTCGGAACGGGTGACGGCGGCTATTCTGCAATCCTTGCGGATGGCGGCGAGCGCCTCTTCGAAGGAAGCGGTCTGGTAAAGCGACTTGATCTCGTGGCTGTTGGCAAAGACGATGTCGACGGTGCCCGTACGCATCAGCTCGAGGAACTCGTCGCGATAGCGGTCGACGCAGAACGAATCCGACAGCGTCATCGACACTTCGCGTCCGGCCTCGTGCGCAAGCTTCGCGGTCTGACGGATCGCTTCCTTGGCGCGCGGCGGATCCCACAGATAGCCCTCGAAATAGGTGACCTTGGCGCCGGATGCCTTGTCGGCCTCGACGTCCTCAGGGCCGAGTTCGACGCAGGCGCCGAGATAAGTGTTCATCGAACGCTCGCCGTCCGGCGTGACGAAGATCATCGAGCGCGCCGTCGGCGGCTCGCCCTTGAGAGGTTTGGTGTCGAAGGCAACGCCCTGCGCATGTATGTCGTGGGCGTAGATCTCGCCGAGCGGGTCGTTCGAGACCTTGCCGAAGAAGGCGGCGCGGCCACCGAAGCTTGCCACGCCCGCCGCCGTGTTGCCGGCGCTGCCGCCGGAGGCCTCGATCGCCGGGCCCATGCGGCTGTAGAGCAGCTCGGCGCGCCTGGTGTCGATCAGGTTCATCGCACCCTTGATGATGCCGTTGGTCTCGAGGAAGGCGTCGTCGCACTGGGCGATGATGTCGACAATGGCATTGCCGATGCAAAGCACATCATATTCCGGCATCAGTGTCTCCGCCAATGACCCGCCCGGCCTTCTGCCATGTCGCCCGGGCGCAGGTCTAGTGTTTTGTGGTACGTTTCCTAACTAAAAATTCACCGATGTTCGGACGATGCTGTTCGTGGCAAATGCATTATGTTGGGATTTTGATATCTGGCCGGTTCTGGGACGCGGCTCTGTTCAATTTCAAAAGTCTGAGGAACCGGTGGCGCGACGACGGTAGGTATCATGCCTCAGTTGCAAAAAACCATGTTTTACAAAGCACTTCCAACCAAGTGCAGGTTAACCGAATCCGATTTATCCACGTCGTGTCGAGGCACGCTGATTAAGCGATCCTCGCGGCACGGATTTATCTGATTTGGAGGAGATGGAGAATGAAACTTGTTCGATGACGGCCAAAACGGAGACCAGGCGTGTTTATTCTGGATAATCGTAACAGTCCTGGCGATAGGTCTCGCCATTTGGTGCACTGTGTAGGGATTCCAAGGAATTTTGGATCATACAAACAGAGTTACGCGAAGCCAAACTATTTTTATAGAAAAATTCGCAATTGTAATAATTGTTTATTTTTTGTTGTTCCGCAAAGATGTGTCAGTAGACTCATCCATATCCTTGCTGTAGAGAGATTGGCTGGAAATCGGCCTTCAATTCGTCGGGTCCGACCGCTCACCGAAGCGCCCGCCAAATGAAGAGTCGATGGCAAACCGGGTTATTGGGGCAAACTAATGTATTTCCCGCGGTTTCTGGTGGGTGCGACTGCCGTATTAACGATTTTTCTGACATCGATATATATTATGACCGGCTCGATCCGATATTCGTTGATTTGGGCTGCCGTTGCCGCCTTGGTGCTGCAGGCAGGGTACTTTCTGAATGTCGTTTATCTCGTTATCTGGGGCGACGCGATCCAGCGCGACAAAATGTCCATCGTCAATGAAGAGCGTCCGAATGTATTCAGCGGCTTTGGATCGTTTTTCTTCTGATCTTAGTATATATGGCATAGATAGTCTCGGATTAGCGTTATAGATGGTATATAGTTGTGTCGATGATGTCGCATTTTTGCGCGTCTGTTAGATAAAATTTTTCAACTATACACTGATCTCTGTATTCTTTGGGGCACGGCAGCATTTGCATTCGTACTTCGTCACAAAACTGATGTGAATATAGACTATTGGCTGGTTCCGACGTCAGTAATGCTTGACGGAGGCCGGCCGCCACCGCTAACACGTGGCGCGCCAAATCGGCAGCCTGCCGATGTTTTCAAGAGGGGACACCCGTGACGCTGCAGAATTATCTCTTCACCTCGGAATCCGTTTCTGAGGGCCATCCCGACAAAGTCTGTGACCGTATCTCCGACGAGATCGTGGATCTTGTCTATCGCGAAGCCGAGAAGACGGGCATGGATCCGTGGAAGGTTCGCGTTGCCTGCGAGACGCTTGCCACCACCAACCGCGTCGTCATCGCCGGCGAAGTCCGCGTCCCCGAAACCCTACTCAAGAAGGATAAGGCGGGCAACGTCCTGAAGGACGCCGCAGGCCATCCGGTCGTCAACCCTGCGAAGTTCAAGTCGGTGGCCCGCAAGGCGATCCGTGAAATCGGCTACGAGCAGGCGGGCTTCCACTGGAAGACCGCCAAGATCGACGTGCTGCTGCACGGCCAGTCGCCCGACATTGGTCAGGGCGTCGACAATGCCGCCGACCGCCAGGGCGAGGAAGGTGCGGGTGACCAGGGCATCATGTTCGGCTATGCCTGCCGCGAGACGCCCGACCTGATGCCGGCGCCGATCTATTACAGCCATAAGATTCTCGAATTGCTGGCCGCAGCGCGCCATGAGGGCGACGGCGAGGCCGGCAAGCTCGGCCCGGATGCCAAGAGCCAGGTCACAGTGCGCTATGCTGACGGCAAGGCGGCGGAAGTCACGCAGATCGTGCTTTCCACCCAGCACCTCGATTCGAGCTGGGATTCCAAAAAGGTTCACAAGGTCGTAGAGCCCTATATCCGCGAGGCCCTTGGCGATCTCAAGGTGTCCGAAGACTGCAATTGGTACATCAACCCGACCGGCAAGTTCGTCATCGGCGGGCCTGACGGCGACGCCGGCCTGACCGGGCGCAAGATCATTGTCGACACCTATGGCGGCGCAGCCCCCCATGGCGGAGGCGCCTTTTCCGGCAAGGACACCACCAAGGTCGACCGTTCGGCCGCCTATGCGGCGCGCTATCTTGCCAAGAACGTGGTTGCGGCCAAGCTCGCCGACCGCTGCACCATCCAGCTCTCCTACGCCATCGGTGTCGCTCAGCCGCTGTCGGTCTACGTCGACCTGCACGGCACCGGCAAGGTCGACGAAGCCAGGCTCGAGGAGGCGCTGCGCAAGGTGATGGACCTGTCGCCGTCGGGCATCCGCCGTCATCTCGACCTCAACAAGCCAATCTACGCGAAGACCTCGTCCTACGGCCATTTCGGCCGCAAGGCAGGCCAGGACGGTTCCTTCTCCTGGGAGAAGACCGACCTTGCAGATCGCCTAACGGCGGCTACGGGCTCCTCGATAAGCCCTCACGACGAACTGACGGCAAATTGTTGAGGTGGAAATTCGGAATAATGAAGAGCCGCCACACAAAGATGCATCTGAACTGTCGGAAATATTCGTCAGGAGGTGTGTCGGTTCTACTCTGGCCTTGGTTATGCTGGCGCTGATATATCTTGCCGTACGATAGCCCATTGAACTGGCGAAGGTGTCAGGCGTTGGATTGCTTCAACAAGCTCGAGTCTTTAATCGATGCCGGAGGCACCAACGCCGTGGCCGAAGCTCGGACTTTGCTCCGCCAGTTCGAAGGCTGCTCTCAGTTGGTCTCGACGGCGATCGACGATCTCCTGATCGAGTTAATGACGCTGGTCTTCCTTGTTGACGGCGGCAGAGAGGCATCCCAGAATTCAGCGCGACGATTGGCCCGCATAAGATTGTCCAAGGTGAAGCTGCTCTTGGCGAAACCGTGACGCGATCGGAACACGCCAAGCACTGTCCGTAAGGCTGTCGACTGCTTCTCAGTCCCAGCACAGTTCCTTGTAGCCGGTGGTCACGAGCCACTGCACTTGCGCGAGGTGGCTTTTCACAGATTTGCGGGCACGGCTCGGCTCCTCCACCGGATCGATTCCCAAGCTTTCGCGCCGTACCTTCCTCGCTGGCATTCTGGCCATAGTCGGTCAGGGTATTCTGACTAGGGAACCTCTGTGGCGACGACAGATTTCCCGGGGCGCGATCGAATTTCCGTTCCTTGCATATGCCAATTCCTGCCCGCCTACCCCACAGTACCGTAAATTCGTCCGGTTTCACCTGTGGCAGTTCGTAATCAGCACACGCATCGGATCAGCCATCGTGGCCAGGAAAATCGCTCGTCTCCGTCCCTTCGGCGGCGACTTCCCGACTGACGGCAACCAGAAGCAGAGCGCCGCCTGAGCACATTTACGTGCCTCTACGACAAACAGCAGCCATGTTGTTGAGCTTGCTGGCAGATGCGGTCTAGTTGGTCGCCATTTACAGCTGGCACCCTACAAAAGCCGGTCGCTTCAGTGTGCCCAGAACCGCATTATTTGCACATATTGCACATCACCGATTTGGCGGGTATGAGAACCTGGGGGAATTAAGGAGAACAAAGATGTCCCTGGAATCAGGCAATAATCTAATCGAACTTACTGCGGATATCGTTTCCGCTTATGTCCAGAAGAACCCGGTACCAACGTCTGGATTGCCGGATTTGATCGCGAGCGTGAATTCGGCGTTGGCCAATATTGGTCAGGCTACCCCAACGGAAACGCCTATCCAAAAGCCGGCAGTTAATCCCAAGAGATCCGTGTTCCCGGATTATATCATCAGCCTCGAAGACGGCCAGAAATACAAGTCGCTCAAGCGACATCTTGCCGTCAGACACAGCATGACTCCCGATGAATACCGGACAAAGTGGGGATTGGCGAAGGATTACCCCATGGTCGCCCCGAATTACTCGGCAACCCGATCAGCGCTAGCAAAATCGTTGGGCTTGGGGAGAAAGGCGGCTCCAGCCAAGAAGCCTCCCGCAAAGCGCAAGGCCAAGGCCTGAGGCCTACCCCGACTAGGGCGAGTTTCCGACATGCCAAAAGATCGCCGTGATCATATCAGCGCCGCTGCCGAGGAGTCGCGCCTGAGCAAAGGCAACATCTAAGTGAAGGCGGTGTTTCTCTTTGCTCTCGCGTTGGAGAACAAAGGGAAACGTAAAACAATATTGTCAAAACAAACAACAGCGGCGAACGCGGCCGTTGTTTGGTAGAAACTTTCGTTTTTCCTCGTATGAGACTAATTCGGCCGCCTCCGTCGCGCGGCTGTCACACATCGCACCTAAACGAAAATCGAGGCGTCCCGTGACTGACATTTCGGGACGCCTCGACAGTTCGTTTGGGGGTATCGAAATGCAGCAACCTGTGGGGTCGCTGTATCTGTTGCCGCTGCCATTTCTTCCCGCTGTAGCCGTTCAACAATCGGCCAGCTAGGGAGGGGGCGCGTGGCCCGAAGACAGATACATGACCAGATTTCAAAATCCGACGGATGGGATCTCGCAGGAGGCCTTGGCAGGCCTTGTGGCGGAAGCCGTGCAACAGGCTCTGATCCAGCACGGCATCGTTCTTGATACACAGACCCTGGTTTCAGCCAGCGCTATTGCCGGCAGCGTCGCCGCCGCCGTTCCCTTCCTTCCACAAGCACAGCGGCTCTCGATAGGCTCTTTCAAGGGCGAATGCACTGCGCTTGCCTCCGAGTTCTTCCGCGCAGTGGCGGACTTCGCGCACGGCGGCTTGGCAAGTGCCAGCAGCGCGGATGAAAGTCTAATGCCGGCAACCGCAGCACCTTCACCGCTGCAGCCGGCCAACGATCTGCAATCGGTGCTGATTGAGGATTGGGCGGGCGAGGTCGCCGGATCGACCTATCTGGAAGACAATTTTAGCATACCGCGCTCGACGCTGCATCGCTGGCAAAGGCGCAATGAGGTTGTCGCCCTGCGCAAGGGCGGCCGCAAGCATGTCTTCCCGCTCGCCCAGTTCGTCGACGGCAGACCGGCATCGGGGATTAGCGAAGTGCTGTCGGCAATCGGCAATCCAAGGCTGGCGTGGTTCTGGCTGACCCGCCCCTTGCCCGAGCTCGACGGCCGCATTCCGATCGAGGTGCTCAAGCAGGACATGGTGTGCGACGTCGTGTCGGCTGCCCGCAAATTTTCTTCGGCTTGAGCCTTTCCACCGGACCCATTCCATCGGCGGCGGCTTCCGGTACACGCAGCGACAGGAACCCAGAAGTGGTGCGCAGCCGGCACGATCGGTGCAGCACTGGGTGCCTCTGACGATATGGCGGCCGATCTGGGCCTCGGATCGGCGAACGTGCGCGAATCTCCTCTCACCACAGAACCACGAACCCTGCAATTGGAAATCCTGTGCCCAGCCACGACGCTTTGGGCATGATTTACTTCATAAAACCGTCTAAATCGGTTCAGTTTCATGCGGTGCAAATCTAACTCCACGTGTCATTCGTGCAAAATGTTGAATATGTGCCATTTTTTAGGTAGATACAGTGATATTTACGCAACAATACTTATTCAAGATTCGAAAAGCCCCGTTTCTGACACAATCTCTGTTGAACGCCTCGTCCGGTTAGTCCATGTCGGGCGTGAGAAGGCGGTGCAGTGCGCGCTTCTTTTTCGACAGTTGGGGATGGGGTGGCAACGCTGCCCTTCAGCAAAGATATCAAACCCGTTTTAACTTTTGTCTGGAGATCAGAAAAATGAACATCAAGAGCCTTCTTCTCGGCTCCGCTGCGGCCCTGGTCGCAGTTTCCGGTGCCCGCGCCGCCGACGCGGTTACTGTCGCCGAGCCCGAACCCGCCGAATACGTCAAGATCTGCGACGTCTACGGTGCCGGCTACTTCTACATCCCGGGCACCGAGACCTGCCTGCGCATCGGCGGTTATGTCCGTTACGATATCGCAGGCGGCGACCTCGGCTCGTTCGACGGTGCGAAAACCACTGACCGGATGGACGGCGATGTCCAGGGCACCTGGAAAAAGAACGCCCGCTTCAACCTGAAGACCTGGACCGGCCAGGAAACCGAACTCGGTACCTTGAAGACCTACACCGAGACCCGCTTCAACTTCGGCAACGACAACGCTTTCGAAGCCGACAATGTCGCCCACTTCAAGGGCCCCTCGCTGAACTTCGCCTGGATCCAGCTCGGTGGTCTGCGCGTTGGTAAGGACGAATCCGCCTTCGATACGTTCATCGGCTACGCCGGCAGCGTCATCCAGGATACGCTGGTTCCCTATGGCGGCTTCGACACCAACGTCGTCCAGTACTACTTCGACGCCGGCAACGGCTTCTCGGCCGTGGCTTCGCTCGAAGAAGGCTCCGGCGTGGTCGGGACCATCGACAGCTATGTTCCGCATGTCGTCGGCGGCGTGAAGTACACGCAGGGCTGGGGCGCCATCACCGGCGTCGTGGCCTACGACAGCAACTACGAAGAAGTGGCCGGTAAGGTCCGCTTGGACGTCAACGCTACCAGCGAACTGTCGCTGTTCGTGATGGGCGGCTATGGCACGGACGACAACCTCCTGGATGACGCGAACAACGTTATCGACGCCCACGGTCGCGGCTTCTACAAGCAGTGGAGCGGCAACTGGGCTGTCTGGGGCGGTGGCACCTACAAGTTCAATGAGAAGACCTCGTTCAACGCCCAGCTGTCCTATGACGAAGGCAAGAACTTCGGCGTTGCGGCGAACATTGCTTACGAAATCGTCAAGGGCTTCAAGGTCACGGGCGAAGTCGACTATCTGCATGTCGGCGAAGACACCGTCACCAACTGGACCGGTGCCGACAAGCGAAACAGCATCGGCGGCATCCTCCGCCTCCAGCGCTCGTTCTAACGATACCAAAAACGTACATCGGCGGCTCCCCACGAGGTGGTTAGGTCCATTCTCCCTTGGACCGAAGCGTGCCGGTCGATACGAAGGGCGCCCTTGAGCAAGGCGCCCTTCGTAGCCATACCATCGACGCGATCCCACCAGAGAGGCGATGAAAGAGAGGGCTGGATCCAAGACGCACCCGCCTGGGCTGGCGTCGTCCAGCGCGGGCGCTAAGAGGAGGTTAGGCATGGCCTCGCAAACATGCGGGCCCCTCAGGTTGTGAGCGCACTCGGAACAGGCCCTCCGTGGCATCCCAGTGCGTGATGTCGACAAGCAGGCCGACGAACCAAATGCCTCTGCGCGGCACTCGATGTAACAGGATCATGACGCTTCATTTAGTCGAACGTTAAGGGTCCTCGCCATAGGTTCGACGAGTGGGGACGGGATCAGACAAGGCGCGCGACCGCACCGCGGCAGACCCTCAGATCTACCGGCTTGCCTAGAACTCCAGATGGCCCGGCCGACCGGAGCTGCGCTACTCAGATGCCTTTGACCCGATTGGACCGCAGCAGAACCGGCGAGATGCGACCATGATTGCGGCTCTCAGAAACGTTTCCCTGCAGAAGGGTGCACACTCGATGATCGAGCTGGATCATACGGGCCGCGGCACGGTCGACGCTGCAGGGCAGAGCGTAGCGGCCCAAACGGAGTTCGACGAGGTGAGGCTCATCCTGCGCCGCTGGCAATCCGCCTGCGGCGCAGGCGCGCTGCCGCCCTATGAGGAGATCGCGTTGGGCAGCGTCGGCCGCTTCTCGGATGAGATCGCTGTCGTCCGTCGTTTGGGGGACGAGCCACCTTTCCTGCTGCGCTGCGGCCAGCGCTTCCGCGCGATCGTGGGCTTTGCTGAGTCCGCGCGCAGCCTCCAGGACCTGCCATATGCCTTCAATCTGGCGATCAGCTCCGCCATCGATAAGGCCTGCTCAGCAGGCGAGCCGCGGCTCACAGTTTGCCACTGGGTCCTTGACGGCAAGGTTTCCGCGATCGAGATCGTCGCGCTGCCGTTGTCGTGCCGCTGGCCGGGCGAATACTTCGTTCTATTCCTTCGCCCGCGCACCAGCCAGGTCGAGCTTGCGAGTCTGCTCATCAACTCCACGCAGGAAGGCATCATCGGGCTGAGCCCGATCGATTGTGGGCATGGCGCAACGTCTGACTTCTACATACTGAGCATCAACGAGGCCGCGGCGGGCTTCCTCGGATCGACCATTGACCGTCTCCAGTTCACCCGGCTCTCCGACGCGCTGACCAAGGTCGGCATAAGCGAGATACCACAGGAGCTGCTGCGCGCGGGGTCAGGGGGGTGCATATCGAGCTTCGAGCTGGCCTATCGGCTGGGACAGCAGAGGGTCGCTCTGCAGGTCGGCGTCGACATCGCCGGCGGCGTGCTGGCGGTCACACTGACCGACATTCGCGACCTGAAGGCGCGCGAGACCCTGTTCCGCTCGCTTTTCGACGATAATCCGGTGCCGATGTTCGTGCGCAGCCAGTCGACCGGCATCTTTCTCAACGTCAACGAAGCGGCGTTGCGCCTCTATGGCTACAGTCGCGGCGACTTCCTGGACAGCACCCTTGCCGAAATCCGCGTGGATGGCCCCACCAACCGCGAGAGGGACGGTCGCGAGCTAGTGCTCCGGCACCGCACCGCCGACGGCCGCGAGCTCGATGTGATCGAGTACACAAGCGAAACCCTCGCAGACCACCAGGTGGCAATACTATCGACTATCGTCGACATAACCGAGCGCAAGCGCGCCGAAGCCCATATCACTTACCTCGCTCATCATGATCCGCTGACGGGAGTGGCCAATCGAACAGTCTTCACGCGCGAGCTGGAGCGGGCGGCCGACAGCCTCGAGCAGAATGGACGGCGGTTCGGCGTGGTGCTGATCGACCTCGACAATTTCAAGACGATCAACGACACTCTCGGACACGCGGCAGGCGACGCACTCCTCATAGAGGTGAGCGCCCGGCTGAGACACCTGGTGCGCAAGACCGACGTGGTGGCCAGGCTGGGCGGCGACGAATTCGCGATCCTGGTGCCGGCGGTCGAACGCCGCTCCGACGTCGAGGAACTCGGCCAGCGCATCATCCGCGATCTCACCTCTATACGGAAGGTCGACGACGCCGAGATAGTGATCGGTGCGAGTGTCGGCGCGGCGCTGGTCCCGGACGACGCCGCCGACATCGACAGCCTGCTGAAATGCGCCGATCTCGCCCTGTACCGGGCGAAGCAATCGGACAAGGGTACCTTCCGCTGGTTCGAAGCCGGGATGGACATGCGCCAGCGCGAGCGGCGTGCGCTGGAGATAGAGCTGCGCGGCGCCGAAATCGACCGCGACTTCGAGTTGCATTACCAGCCCATCATACGGACGCAAACCGGAAAGCTGCGCGGGTTTGAGGCTCTGCTGCGCTGGCACAATCCGCGCCGCGGCATGGTGTCGCCCGCGGATTTCATCCCGATCGCCGAGGAAACCGGCATCCTCGACGAGCTCGGCCGCTGGGTACTTGCGGTGGCATGCCGGGAGGCGGCAACCTGGCCGCGCGAGCTGGTGCTGTCCGTCAACGTCTCGCCGGTGCAGTTCCGCAAAGGGGACCTCGTCGGAGCGGTCGGACTGGCCCTGGCCGGCAGCGGGCTGGAGCCGCACCAACTGGAGATCGAGATCACCGAGTCGGTGCTGCTGTCGGCCAGCAGCACCAACCTCGCCATCCTCAAGCAGCTTCGGTCGCTCGGCGTGCGCATTGCACTCGACGATTTTGGCACCGGCTACTCCAGCCTGAGCTACCTCAGGCAGTTTCCGTTCAACCGCCTCAAGATCGACCGGTCATTCGTCCGCGAGATCGGCCGGTGTCCAGAGTCGCTCGCCATCGTCCGCGCCGTCATCGGCCTCGGCGCCAGCCTCGGCATCGATACTACGGCCGAAGGGGTGGAAACGGTCGCACAGCTGGAGGCATTGCGCGCCGAAAAATGCGGCGAGTTGCAGGGCTTCCTGTTCAGCCCGCCGGTTGCCTGCAAGGGTGTCGCCGCCATCATCGGCACGTATTACGAAGAGACATCGCGCCTCGCGTAACTGTGCCGCCGACCTGCATTGTCGGCAGCGGGCCCCTAGAGCAAGTGGTCGAATGGATTGAACCGTTCTGCGGGAGTTTGATTTGGGTCAGAGCCCCAGCGAGGCGGCGTTGAGCTCGCCCCGGTTCCGGCGAGCCCTGATGCGCGGGGCCTCGGGGCGTGCGGGCACGCAGGGCCCAATCAGGCATGGTGACGGGCCGGGACATCGTCGCGCGCCGTGGTAGCGGCAGGTGGGCGCTCTTAACCGGCTAGGAGGGAACTCGGCCCCGTGCCGTCGTAACGTGGCGAGCATCGAGTTCGATGCCGAGCCAAGCCCGGTCGCATTCCTGCGCGGCAACAAGCGCCGAGCCCGACCCGCAAAACGGGTCCAGAACCAAGCCGCCCTTGGGACAGAAGGCCTCCACGAGCCTTCGTAGCGGCTCCACGGGCTTTTCGGTAGGATGAAGCCGGTTGCCGGTGTAGCGCCACGGCAAAACGTCTGGAAGCGCTTCTGAAGGCATCGGTGGGTATCCCTTGGCAAGGATGTAGGCACATTCATGCTGTGCCGCGACGTATCGCGTCGACGAGGCGTAGGTCTTGCTGAAAACCAGATGCCCGACAATGCGGAATCCCGCTGCGCGCCACGCGTCGAGGAACTGATCGGCCGCGTTCCAGCCGTAGAAGCTGACGCAGAGACTGTCCGGGCGCAGAACGCGATAGGCTTCGGCGAAGGCGGGTTTTAACCAGCGCGGGTCATTGTCGTTGGCGATCGTGCGACCGCTGCGGTCGCGGTAGCGGCACAGGTACGGCGGGTCGGTCAGGATAAAATCGACGCATTCGGCCGGAAGTCCGGCCATCACCTCGATGCAGTCGCCGTGCAGCACGGTATTGCTGGGACATGTGACGGCAGCGACTGCCGGGACGGGTCCCAGTCGCTGGGTTGGAATAAACCGGTGTCGGATAGGCACGGCAGCCCTGACGGCGAACGCGTGGCCGGCGACACTCACTGTGCCGCCAAAGCGGTGGGGGCTCATGCCCCCACGCTTTCCTTAGTATTGGCGCGGCGTTCGCGGATCACCAGGCGTCCGCTGAGCGGCATGGCCTTCAGGTTGAGGTTGAAGCCCTTGCGGTCATCGTGGCTCCACAGCGCGCCGATTTCGGTCCAGGTGGTCTTATCGCCCTCGCCCTCGACAACGAATACGGTGTGGGTCGGCCGTTTGGTGGTGGTTTCTGACATCGTCTTTCTCCTTTGATACTCCGGCCACGTCATTGCGGCCGGTCGGGTGCGCAAGGCGCCGTACGACGGAGCCGGCCTGCAACGGAGGGTCCGACCGAGGGTCCCGCAGGGAGACGGTTGGATGCCTTGCAGGCCGGCGCGGACGGCGCACACACGACCCATTGCTGGCCGTTGTGACCCGTGGCTGGCACAAAGGAGCGAAAGACGCAGAAACGGCGCCAGGCGGCTGACCCATTCTCCAAATCAAGGGCGCGGCGATTCACCGGTGAAAGCGCGCTTCCAGGTGGCCACGATAGCCTGGCTTCGGCATAAACAGATGCCACCGCTCATCTGCCGGGTCATCCGGGTGTAGGGGCGACCACGCGGAGGAGTGAGCCAACATGGTCGGACATGGGATGCCCGACCATGCTGGCGGCCGGCGGTCTGTCACTCGCCAATGCATTGGGGAGTGACAGACCGCCCCCAAAGCCACGGTGGATGCCGAGATCGCGCAAACGCCACGACATGACGCGCAAATGACGCTGCGCTTCGGTGATCATTTCCGGTGCAATGTGCTGGCCATTAACGGGCGACACCGTCAAATATCCCGGCAGGCAAAAACTGCCTGATCCATCTCACCCGACCATTTTCCCCAAACCATAGGAGAGCAGAATGCAAGCTCATCACATCCGTGCGCCGCCGCGGCGGCCACACCTCCGGTTTCAACCTCTCGGTAACCGGACGCCCAACAGGGCAAACCATATCGGCCAGCCACCCGGCTGGCTCGGGAGGCTCATACCGTAAAGAAAACTACGCATTCCGGCCATGCCGCGAATCATCTTCGCGGGGTGCCACGATCTACGGACGTGCATCGGCCATCAACACTCAGCCAAAAAAATAAAAAGCGAGCAAGATGGACGATTTAACCATGGACCTGGTGCGGCTGTGCCAACGCAACCGGGACGGCTCTTACGGCACTCAAAACAACCGCCGGCGCGGCCTGTCCGCAATGGCCAACGACCTCACGGACCTTGGCTACAAGCTGCCGGCCGCCGGTTCGCTCAAGCCCAAGCATGTCGAGGCTCTTGTCGAAAGGTGGCAGGATTCCGATACGTCGGATGCCAGCATCCGCAACCGCCTCACCTGGCTGCGATGGTGGGCCGAGAAGGTCAACAAGCTCAATGTCGTCAACCGCGACAACGCGGCGTATGGCGTTGCCGAGCGTGGCGAAATCACGCGTAACCGTGCGCAACTACTCGACCATGCCAAGCTCGCATCCATCGAATGCCCCAACATCAAGGCCTCCGTCATGCTGCAGGTCGCGTTCGGCCTGCGGCGCGAGGAAGCCATGAAGTTCCAGCCGCATGCGGCCGCCCGAGCCGACCATATCGCCTTGCAGGCGAGTTGGACGAAAGGGGGGCGGGCAAGGACCGTGCCGGTTACCACGCTGGAACAACGTCAGGTCCTGGAGCACGTCCTGCGCCTCGTCCCCGGGAGCGGCTCCTTGATCCCGGCCCAGATGAGCTACGTCGAACACCTCAAGCGGTTCGAGTACCAGACACTGAAGGCCGGGCTACGCAACACGCACGGTTTCCGCCACGCCTATGCCCAGCAACGCTACGCGGTGCTGGCAAGCCAACCCTGTCCGCTGGCAGGGGGCAAGCGCTGGGCCGACATGACCGGCACGGAACGCGCGGCCGACCGCGCCGCGCGCCACAGGATTTCCGCTGAACTTGGCCACAGCCGCCTGAAAATCACCGACACCTATCTCGGGAGTGCCTTCTGATGAAACGCGCGGAAGGCAATTTCCTCATGGCCGCCAACAAGAGGACGAAGTACGCCGAGGGGCTTTTCAAGCTCGCGACGATCGCCGCTGCCATCGATGAGGCGGCCATGCAAGGCCATCGGCGCTACCGCGTCCTTCAGGAGTTCCCGTTCGACCTTTCCGACACGGAGGCCGCCAAGGCGCTTGAGAAATGGCTCGATTCCGAGCAGTTCGAATACGTCTGGCGTCCGACACGTCTCGAACAGGATGCGTATCGCCCGTCGATCCTGGCGGAATATCCGGAGCTTGAGATTTCCTGGTAGTTTGGTCAGAAGCAAACAAAAGAAAGCAGGGCGTTCGCCCTTGGCAGCAGAGAAGGGGATGTTCATCCCTTTTTCTGTTTTTTGCCTCCGCTTCCGGAGGTGTTGGGGCCAGCAGTTCTGCTGGTCCGGCGCAAGTGGCCCTTTAGGCCTGGCTAATAATGCGTAAGCAGATGCTTCCCATTCAAGGTTAGCTTAACGAATTTTCCGGGTTGCCATTGTATTCGGCTTGGCTGTTGTTACTCTCTTCGGTGGGGCTGGGGTGTGGCTATGGGCGACTTTAAGTTCGATCCCTTGGGGGATTTGTCCAAAAATTTTTCGAACGGAGTCAAGTGGAGCCAATACGGCCTCAAAATCGGCCGCCATATGCGGGCCAAAAGTGCCCGAAAACAGGTCGAACAGCTCTACGGGCCCGAAGTGGCCGACCAGGTCGAAGCCGCTATCCGCTCCGGCCGCGATCCCGGCCCAATCATCGAGCGCGCCAAGCGCGACCTCGAGGCCCGCGAGGAGCGCGAGAGGCAACTCGCCAACCCGCCTCCGCTGTACGGGTCTGGTCGCTGGGCGACCCCCCAGGAGCTGAGGACAATTCCGAACGGCAAATTGTACCTTGCCGGCCGCTCGGCCTTCGACAACCCCTCATCCATCCTGCTCGGAGCATATTCGGACAATGAGGGCAGCCCGGAGGCGCAATTTGTCCATTGGGACGACGATGGTCATCTGCTGACCATAGCTCCCACCCGTTCTGGCAAGGCGGTGACGTCCATCGTTCCGAACCTGTTGCGGTATCGGGGAAGCTGTGTGGTGCTCGACCCCAAGGGCGAGCATTTCGAGAAGACCTCGCAATGGCGCAAGTCCATTGGACACGAAATCTACCGTATCGCCCCGTTCGATCGGGCGTCAGGCTGGATGCGACATCGCTACAACCCCTTGGCGCTGGTGCGGAGCCAATCGGACGCTCGTTCGCTCGCGGAACAGATGTTTCCCCGCGACCCTCGGGCGTCGTCGTTCTTCCAAGAGGATGCTGCCGGATTCCTCACCGCCACGATGATGTACGTCAATGGGAACGCGCCAGCCCATCGGCGCACACTCGCGACGGTCTGCCAACTGGCCTCCCGAAAAGGGCGTGACCTGCTCGACGTTGCTAAAAAGTTCACGGAGTTCCCGCCCACGGCGGATGCCGGCAAGGCGGTGCTCGAAAAAACGCAGGATCGCGGTCTTCAAACGCTGGAAGCGACGCTGGAAAGCAAGCTCGCCCTTTGGCGCGACAGCGATATCCAGCACAGCCTGAGCGCATCCGACTTCTCGTTTGAGGACCTCAAGGACCGCCCGATTACGGTCTACATCGACATCCCTTTCGGGAAAATGGAACCCTATGCGCCATGGCTGCGGATTCTCCTCAAGGGCGCGCTCGACGCGATGGAGAGCAATCGCCGCCTGCCGGACATCCCCGTCCTTTTCGTTCTCGACGAATTTCTCAACCTCGGGCCTTTCCCGGAATTCCGCGCGGCGATCCGCACCCATGCCAGCACGGGTGTGCGCCTGTGGTTTTTCCTGCAGGACGTTATGTCGCTGCAGGAACAATACCCCGGCAATAGCTGGCAGCCGTTCCTGAACTGCTCGGTCAAGCAGTTTTTCGGCGTCGACGACCCGATAACGGGCGAGCTCATCGGCAAATACCTCGGCCACGAGACGCTCGCGTATCTCAACTCGTCCAGCGGCCATAATGGGTCCTCCCACTTGGGAGGATGGTACGAGGATGCGTCCGTCAACACGGGAACGTCCGGAAACGAGACCGTTCAGTTCCTGGGGCGGCCGCTGATGACCCCAGACGAGATCATGGAGTTGCTCTCCGGCTGGCAGCGCAACGGCTGGCGCTGGGCGGTCAACTATGCGCGTGGCGCCCGGCCTTTCAAGACAAGGCTTGTGTCTTACACGGAAAGTGAGACCTGCAAATCGCGCATCGGTATGGCTGAACGGGGATCTCCATGACGCTCGCAAGCAAGATCTTCGGGCGCGAGACCCAGCTTCAGCCGCTCATCAAATCATTGGTCCTAGTGGCGGCCTTACGCGCCGTCTGGCTCGCGATCAACGCTTATCCGCCGGGATCCCTGTCATTCGCTTGGGCTTTGGCTCCATGGCCCCAGCACGCGTTCACCAGGACTGTGCTGGCGGTTGACATTGCGCTGCTGCTCTATGAATTCCGCGCGGGCCTGCGGCTCGCCCGATTATTGCTGTTGCGGTTCGCCCCCGACGCGGCGGCGTTCTTAGGCTTTTCGGCTGCGGCACCGGTATCCGAACAGCACCTGACCCCGCGCAATCAGTCTTGGTGGCCGACGGCGCTGCTGCTTTGCGCCATTGTCATGCTCTCCTGTTGCGCCGTGACCTGGCTTGTTCTGATGCTGTCCTTCGGTCAGTGGGCACCCTTCGACGGATTCATGATGACCTACTACGCCGACCGGGCGATGCTGATCGGCTTGGTGTTGTCCGTGCTGGGGCTAATGTTTGGTGGGCGCTACATTGCGCGCGCGGCCGGCGACGTCACCACCAGTTTCGGCGTGGTGACCGTCGATGGAAGCCACTGGCTGACCGAGCGGGTCCATGGCTTGGCCGACAGGCTCGGCCTGCCGAGGCCGGCGGTCGGCGTGACAAATGTCATGAATGCCTTCGCCATGGGCGCGAACCAGAAATCGTCCATGGTCGTCATCGGCAAACCCCTGTTTGCCTATGAGCAGGACGAGCTGGACGCCATCATCGGCCACGAACTCGGCCACATCCTGCACAACGACGTGGCGAGGATGCAGTTCGCCGAAGGCTTTCAGCGCATGCTGGTGACGGTCGTGAACATCCTGACCGTGATTGGCGTGATTGCGGCCGCTGCCGGCTCGAAGCGCCGCTCGGACGCCCATCGCAACATTCGCCTCGCTAAAGGAAGCGGCCAAATCGTCCGCTCAACCGTTTTCGTGGCCTCCGAGCTTGTCGCCAAGGGCATTTCGCGCAATCGCGAGTTTCACGCCGACGCGGTTGGCGCCCATCTGACGTCGCCCGACGCCATGGCGCGCGCGCTCAAGCGCGTTCACAGTGTCGCCGATAAGCCCACCGCCGAGGAGCGCCACTACGGCTACCTGATGTTCCGCGGCGCGGCCTTCGGCAACCTCTTCGCCACCCACCCCCCTCTCAAGGCGCGGCTGCGGGCACTGGACGTCCACGCGGCCTCCCAGGAGGCCGCCACGGCGGTTGTGCCCGGTTCCGCTGGAACGGCCGAAAAGATGCCGGGCCTCGGCCTCGCCGGTGCGACGGCCAAGGACGGGTTCCAGATCGCCACGCGCGCGCAGCATAGCGCGTTCGCCTACACACTTGGACGCGGCACGCGACGCGGTGTCGCGTTCGTGCGCGGGAAGGTCAATCCACAGCGGCTCGTCGCGACCGCCGCGGTCATGGCGCTTTTGGTCGTGGTGGCGCCGGCAATCTTCAGCTTCTATGGCCTCGAGCGCCGGTTCAATGACGCTAAGGCGTCAGCGGCCCTCGCCATCACGTCGTCGTGGAATTGGGTGTCCGAAACGAAGGCAGGGTGGTCGAGCGACACCCAGGACATGGCGCGCACCCAACAGCTTGACGCGAGGGAGCAGGCGGTGAAGGCGGCGGAGGCACGTCTTGCCGCCGACCGCAGTGCCCTCGCCCAGCAGACATCCGCCAGCAATTCTGGCCTCTCTGGCGCGCTCGCTGAGCGGGACCTGGCCCGTCGGCAGGTTCAGGACCTGCTCCTCAAGCTTGACACGGCGAACACCGACCGCTCCGCGCTCACCGCGCGGCTCGCCAAGCAGAACGACCCGGGAACTGAAACGCAGGCTGCGAACCAAGCCGACCTGCAACGCCAGATCGCCTCGTTGACGCAGCAGTTGACTTCGATGACGGCCGATCGCGACGAGATGGTCCGGCGCAATGACGAACTGCGGCAGATGAACCTTGAGCTTAAGGGGCAAATCGCCGACCGGGACATGGCCCGCGTCGACCTCGACAAGCAAATTCAGACCTTCCAGGATCGGATTGCCAGTCTCACGTATGGACTGAACACCGGTGAAGAACAGCCGGTCATGCCGGTTGTCCGTCCGGCGCCGTCTGCGCCGCAAGGCCGCTACGGCGCGTTCGCCGCTGCCGCCAACGGTACCCTCATTCTGACCGATCGCAGTTTCGCGACCGAGCAAGCGGCGGTTGACGCGGCCATGGCCGATTGCAGCCAGTACAGCGGCGGGAGTCAATGCGCAGTGAAGCAAGTTTTCCGCAACACTTGCGCGGCGGTGGCGCGAGTCATTCCGGTGACGAGAAAATCACACTACGCCCTTCAGTTGGAGCCGACGATCCGGGACGCCGAGGAGATGGCGTTGTCAGAATGCTTCCAACGCAATCACCGGCCGTGTGAGGTGACGCGGCAGGTCTGTGTGGAATGAGGCAGAACTGCTGGGGCTCTGCAACGGGGCGGTCACACAGACTGTGTCCGCTAACCCCGACTTGAGAACCAGTCCAGATGGTCATCACGCGTAGGCTCACGCTCCATGTCCTGGACCATCCGCTGCTCAGCCTGGTCAAGTTCATCCATCTGCGGCGGGTTTTCGGCCAGCGACTGTTTGAACCAGTCGAGGTGGTCCTCTTGGGGCGCAGGATGGCTCTCCTGCCACTTCTCCGCAAGGCGCTGCTCCTGGGGTTGCTCCCATTGCTCGCGGAGCAGGTTTTCCAGATCCTGGATTTGCCGCTCGACCTTGCCAAGGTCATACATGTGGCCGAGTTGGACGTTATGACGCTCCCGCAGGTAGGCGATAAGCCGGGCTGAGCCTTCGTGGCCGACGGTGGCGTCGATTTCGTGGTCGATGTTCTCGATGGATTGTTCCAGTGAAAGCGCATGCTCGCGAAGTCGCGCTAACTCGTCCTCTTGACTCACGTTGACCTCCGAAGGGGTTAGTGCTCGTAGTGGTAGGCGGGAAGATGCTCAGGCTGCTCTTGCAGTTCGGTGATGAGATGGGCGCGCAGCCTCTCCCCGGAATCGACGAGCTGTTGAGCGCGGGCGTGGAAATAGAACGCACCTTCGCGTAAATCCTCGTCAATCCCCGGAATTGTCTCGGCCTGGTGCTTACGCATCGCCCAATAGGCTAGGCGCTTTCGTCGCCGGACAAGGTCCGTTTCCAGCCATTCCAGCACTTTTCGGGTCTTCTCGCGCTGTTCGGCCGTGAGCTCACGGATTCCGAATACAGATCCTTGATGTAACCTGGCCATAGATAGATGATGGGGCGGCATTGTGAATCCCGCAAGTGGTCCGTGGGTCCAAGAGCAGAGACCTGCTGAGTTTATAGGCATCGGAAGTGTCTGAAAACTCACAGAAAGCGCCCACGGCCCGGCAGCCAGGCCAGCAAATCGTCAGGCGAAGGCTCGCGCTGCCTCGGCTGCTCGCCGACTTCAGGCTCTTCAGGCGTTGTCGGGTTCTGCGCCAACTGTTCCTTGAACCAGTCCAGATGGTCCTGGTCAGGTTCGAATTGCACCGGCTGGATCCTCTCAAGCCATTGGAGGTGGCTCTTACCCTCGGTACGCCGGTCGTCATCCTGACGGACGGAATGACGGCTTTCAAGCTCGGGAACCAGCTGCTCCATTGCCTCTATTCTCGCTTCGACGGCGCCCAGTTCGTAGATGAACTCCCGTTGCTTGCTGTAGCGGTCCTGAAGAAACCCCATAACCCGCTGGGCTCCCACGCGGTGGACCCAGGTCTTGATGTCACGCTCGATATCTCCAATGGACTTCTCCAGGGAGCGGGTGTGATCATATAGCAGGTTGAGTTCTGTTTCGTCGTTCATCGCGTGCCCTCCGTCCACCAACTATGTCCGTACCCGTATGTAACGGGAACACGACCAGGCCGAAAATGACGGCCAGCCCTTAACGCTCATCCCGGTCCGGCTCGGGCAAACGCCTTTGCTCGAGAGGCTCTTCGGGACCCTGACCGTCCAGCCAGTCCAGGTGATTCTCCCAGCGTTCCAGGGTCTGCACGTCAGTGACTGAGGAATGGTCGTTGAGCCAGTCCAGCATGTTCTCCGGCGAAAGGCGGTAAGCCGCCGCATCGCCCTCGGTCATCTGAAGGGCATTCTGCCGGTCTACGGCCGTCTGGGCGGCCTCCTGGCCGCCTCCGACGTGTGCCGCATCCCCGAAGGCGGGACGATGCATATCGTCCAGCATTCGGTCCTCAGCGGCCTCCAGCTCGCTCGGATGAATCGGCGAACCATCCGGATCCGGCACGGGTAGGTCTTCGTCAGGCTCCCTTGGTGACATTTGATCCCTCTCTCGTTGGGCGAGAACCCTGCGGGCGCGCCGTTCCTGGCGATTTGGGCCACGGTGAAGACCAGGATGCTGCCCCAGCCTGCGCTTGGCGTAGCTGCGCCCATCAATCGCAACGGCGAGCCCCGCCTTGCTCAACGCGTCATTCGCAACCCGCTCCCACAGTGCCCTTGCCTCGGTGACAAACTGCCTTCCGTCCGCGCTGCGGATCTTCAGCCCGAACCCGTCTTCTCCTACCACGCGTGTGCTCATGAGCAAATGCACGTGGGGGTTATGGCGCGTTCCGTCGTCATGGATGGCCAAGTCAACTACAAAGCCCTGCGCCGTATAGGCGTCAGCCATCGTCCGGGCCACAGCCAGCCACGCGGAGCGTGGCAATTCGAGAGGAAGCGCAAACTCCACCTCCTTGGCCAATCGTGCGTCCTTACGCTTCTCCGCGGCCTCCACGGCGTTCCAGAGAGCGGCCCGTTCCCCCATCCACCTCGGCGCCCTTTCAGGCAAGCGGATCTCGGTCGCCACCACGTCGCGGCGGCCACCGAAATCCGAGAGGCGTTCCTCAGCCTCGTTGGGAAGCACCTCACCTGCCCGATACGCGGCTGCCGCCACAATGGAACGCCCCTCGCTCCGGCTGATGTTCTTAACGTTCAGGTGAAAGATGGCCACGAACCTCTCCACGGCACGGACGGGGGACGGGGGGTGTCCCCCAGCGCACCTGCCGGTTTTCTCCGGTCTGCGCTCCGCAGCCGGTCAGAAAACCGAGCATGCATCGCCCCCCTTTTGCTCAATGCGTACACGTTGGGGCGATGCGTAGGTGCGCTGTACGCATTGCAGCAAACTCCCGTCCGCCATTCAAGCGCCGCTCAGGACCCGCTCTGCCTTTCATTGGTCAAACAAGTCGGGCGTCTCAGCCTTTGCCTTTTTAGCGGGCTTGGCCTTGCGCACGTTGATGGCCGCCGCATCAAGGCGGTTCTTGAGGTGCACGGCATAGTGCTTCTCGATCATCTCGACGCTCGTCCGGCAGTTTTTGGCGATCTGGTAGATGTCGGCGCCCTCAAGCAGCCGAAAGCTGATGTAGCTGTGGCGCAACGAGTACAGCGTGCGCCGATTGCCCTCGCGGTCCATCTTCAGCCCGATCTTGTCGAGAATGCCATTGAACTGCTTCTTGTGGTCGACCGGGAATAGCTTGTCGGTCGGCTTCGGCTTGTTCCGTGCCACCATCCTCTGGAATGGGAACACGGCGCCTGAGGTGCTTTTGCAGTACCCTACCCCACGTTTGCCGCGCACCTGGATTTCCAGGATCTTCTGCCCCGTCGCCACGTCCTTGACCACCTCAACGTCCCGGTACTCAAGCCAGTTGGCTTCGTCTGGCCGCAGGCCCGTATTGGCGAGGAACAGGATCTTGTCGTGGAGCTGTTCGGCCAGCCATACCCGATGGGCCTGCTCGCCCTTCTGGGCTTTGTGGCTGACGGCACGCGCATCCTGAGCGTGGCCCCGCGTCGCTTGGTACAGCTGTTTGTACTCATCTGGCGTAAACCAGGCGCGGTGAACGACCTTCGCAGACTTCTTATAGGGTTGGGAGATGTCCGGCAGATGCGACACCCACCGATGGCGGACAGCGGTTTTCAGCACCAGCCGCAAGGTCACGGTTTCGTGGTGAAGGGTGCTGCGTGAGGGTAGCTTCTTGCCCTCCTCAGGCGTCATCCGGGAGATGCGATACTCCTGCACTGTGCCGGCATTGATGGTTGAAAGGCCCATCCTGCCGAAGAACGGCACCAGATAGGTGCGAACGCGACGATAGTGGTCCTTGACCCAGCGGGCGTTCCTCTCCCCCTCGGTCAGCACTTCGTACTCGCTGATGAACTGGTCGGCAGCGTCCTTGAACGTCTTCTCTGACACCAACTCGCCGCGCCGGCCCTTATCCTTGAGGCCGAAATACCAATCCTCGGCCCAATCCTTGGCCTTCGATAGGCTTTCCTCCTTCGTGCTAACCCGCCAGTTTTTGCCTTTGAGATACGTCGAACAATGCCAAATCGGGCTGTCATTGCGCCGATAGACGTGAACCTTGCCTTCCAGAATCGTGTGTTTTTCCGCCACCGCCAGACACTCCCTGCGTGCGTGCAAGTTTGTGCAAGAGATGTGTAAGGCTACTTTCGGCATCCTCGCCTAGCAAGGCGATTTATAAGTGCTTGATTTTCCTTGGAAAATGGCACGGGCAGCAGGGCTCGAACCTACGACCTGCGGTTTTGGAGACCGCCGCTCTACCAACTGAGCTATGCCCGTACGCGCGTTTCGGCGCAGGCGCTTCCTAAAAGCTTCCGGGCGCGCTGTAAAGAGTGGTCTGACGCGCTTTCATGTCCTTCGCCGGAAATCCGGATAGGTGACGGCCAGCCCCTGCCTTCCCATCGTGATTTTCCGCCTGCCCGAAGTGGCTTGCCGGCGCTCAATCCCCGGCTGGCGGCTTGTACGGCCTGCCAGGTACGCCCCAGCCCCAGGCCGGCATCGGTTCGGTCTGTGGGTCGCAGGTTTCTCCGAGGGTGGAGTTCATCTTGGCCAGCCGCGATCCCCACTCGACATAACCCATGAAGGCGGAACGGAATTCAGGATCGTCGGGCAGCCGGACCGCGTCGGCGGCATCGGCAAGCAGGCTGATCCAGCGGCGGCGCTGTTCTTCGCTCAGATGCTTGCCGAGGTGATGCATGACCATCTCGCGATGGCCGCCACGTTTTTCACTATAGGTCTTAGGTCCACCGAAAACCTCACCGATAAAGGCCGCGACATGCGCGGGAGGGTCCGGCGACATGTGCTTGAACACCGGTCCGACCACCGGATCTCACCTTGTCGTAAAAAGCCTCCGTCAGCCGGGCGAGCGCCTCGATGCCGCCGGCCCATTCGTAAA
Source organism: Mesorhizobium sp. ArgA1 (assembly GCF_053714375.1). Classification (NCBI taxonomy): domain Bacteria; kingdom Pseudomonadati; phylum Pseudomonadota; class Alphaproteobacteria; order Hyphomicrobiales; family Phyllobacteriaceae; genus Mesorhizobium; species Mesorhizobium sp. ArgA1. Next base: position 2,031 of record NZ_JBSKBQ010000016.1, on the reverse strand, counting down.
GCGTCGGGATATCCTGGCTCATTCTCGGTCCTCCGCCAGCCCCCCAGCGCCGGCAGCGACGATAGCGGAAAAATCGCGCCTCACTCAACCTGCCTCGATGGCGAGTTCCCGAAACCGAGGCGCCTACAATTTGGCGGGCGCTTCGGCCTGCGCGCTTGACGAAGCTACCACGCGGCAGTTCTCAGGTTTCGGCTCTGACTTGCAGATGCTGGAACCCGTCAGCGCATCCACCGACTGACGCCCGGTCGTCAGGCCGACCTTCAGCATCATGTCAGGTTCGAGCTGACGCTCTGCCGAACTGCCCTGAAGCGCCTTGAACAGAGCCGGACTTATGGCCATCTCGTCGAGATAGGCCTTGACCGCCTGTTTCTGCCCCATCAGATAAAGGCTGAGCCGCGCCTGGGGACCGACAAGCCGTCTGGCGCCACCCGCCAGCATGAGCGCGCAGGCCGAATCGCAGTCGCCTTCCCCGTCGACGCTCAGTCCGGCATAGGCGCCGTCCTTGGCCAGGCAGTTCCACTCTGCCGGGTCGCAGCCGACGAAATCGGTCCGGGCAACGGCAACGTCGAGCTTCTTTTCATGGATGATCCGGCCGGCCGCCAGGGCGCCGGATAGGTCACCGCCTCGCGAGCTGATCACCACCGGCAGCCGCCGGTTGCCAAGTGTGGCAAGCAATTGGCTGAGCTTCTGCGGCGTCTGAGGCGTAATCGCGCCTTGCGCCGCAATCCACTCCGGGCAATCGGGGTTGCAGAGCGGATTGCTGCCGCGAACAACGACAAAGCGCATGCCGTCATCGTGCTGCGCGTTTTCCGGCTTCACCGGCAGCGGCGCCGCCTTGGCCACGGCCGGCAGGCCGCCGGCTGGCTTGTTCGCCGGTATTTCCCGGCAATTCGGGGCCGGAAGGTCCAGCGTGCACAGGCTTGCGCTGGTCAGCAAATCCACGGCGTCGACGCTGGTGACCAGCTTCATTGCCAGCATGTCGCTGAGGTCGATCTGCTGGATGTCGCTGGCCGGCGTGCTCTTCATCGTTTCGAGCACGCTGAGGTCGACACCCATCTCCTTGAAATAGGTGGCCAGCTTGCGCTCCACCTTCTTGCTCATCTCGTAGGTCTTGTAGCTGCCGGCGTTCTTGCGGCTGACGACCTTCTTGCTGACGACCTGCTTCTTGCCTTTCACGATGCGATAGCGAACTTCATATTGCACGTTCATTTGCACGACCGTCGTCGTGATCTGATGGACGCCGAGAAAGGCCAGCGGCCCGACCAGGCGACTGGTGCCGCCGGCCAGCATCATCGGGCAAGCGGAGGCGCAATAGCTGCCGAGCACATAGGGGTTGCCGATATAGTGCGAGCCTCTGGCGTCGTTCTCCTTGCAGTTCTTCGTCCCCGGCTCGCAACCGACAAACCACGTCCGGCCGACTGCGATGTCGAGCTTGTTCTTGCGTATCATGCGGCCCATGGCGATGGCCGCATCGACATCGCCGCCGGGAGAGTTGACGACGATCGGCAATTTGCGGCGGCCAAGTGTTTTCAGGGCGGCCTTGAGCAACGCCGGCGACTTGGCCGTTATCGCCCCCTCGGCCGATATCCATTCCGGACAGGTCGGCTCGCAACGCGGCGCGTTGCTGCGCACGACGACGAAGCGCATCGGCGAATCCGGGTCAGGCTCGGAATTTTTTGTCTGGCCCGCATTTGTCTGGCCCGCAAAGGCGGCACTGTCCATGGCAAGCAGCAACACCAGGCAGATCAGCCCCAGTGCCCGGCACGCCCAAACCTGAAAACGGTGCCGTGGAACCATACGACCAAGCCCTTCAATGGCAATCTATAGTAGTATAGGCACAGAGACTTGCAACAGAGATTGGGACACCAAAGCAGGCACATCCTGCGGCGAGCCAACGAAAAAGGGCGGCCCAAGGGCCGCCCTTTCCTTGTCGATCCGGCGGATGCCGGGCTCGATTATTCTTTGATGGTGACGACGATGCCGGCACCGACGGTGCGGCCGCCTTCACGGATGGCGAAGCGCAGCTTCTCT
>NZ_JBSKBQ010000015.1:0-137313 GCF_053714375.1 Mesorhizobium sp. ArgA1 | reverse complement strand
GCCCGGCACCTGGGGCGGGTAGGCCAGTAAGCACCGGGCCTAACCGGCAGGGGCATCAAGATGGCGGCGCCGGCTGAAGGAAGGTATACGCGCCCGCTAGTACTGGCGGAACACAACCAAATGAACGAATGACGCAACCAAAGGGTGGAAAGCCTTTTGCATTTGGCGGACTTATATCACTCCGAACGCGGCGGGCATTGACCCGGAGACGTTTCGGGAGGCTTTGCGTGGTTGCGATTTCGTAAGGCACAAGCGCAATGACGATTGGACGGTTGAGGTTGACGCCGCGAGCACGAATCGATGCGCACTCTAGTGTTGATACGCGAAGAACGAGCCTAAGCCTCGGAAACTGTAAACTATGCGCAATCGTAACGACTGGGATAACGCATCGGAAAGCCCGTGTCGTAACCGTTGGTTCAACCATTGCTGGTATAACAAATGGTGGGAGCGGCTCCGACACACTGTGGCGGGTGGGTTGCCGGAGCCGCCTGCGCAGCCTCGTGGGCACTTTGACCGCGCCGTCTCATTCTGGGACAGCGCGGTCAATGATTCGTTAAAATCTTCCGAAACTAATAAAGCTCGCGCTAATTGACTCGCCGGCTGTGAGCCGCGGAGCCTCCAAATAGCCGCCAGGGGGCCGCCTCGAAAATATGCCCTCGTTTCTCGTCGGCCACTCTGATCCACACGGTCTCGTGTGTGCGCAGGGTCACGTCACGTTCAGTCGCGTCCCGTGCCGCCCGCAACGGCGTTTTGGCATTGATGACGTGGGTTGCCGTGACCACGTCACCGCTCATTTCTTCAACCTGATATGTCGGCAAATCGCGCTCCTTGGGGCGGTTGTCAGGCGGAACGTGGAGGCTTGGCGTTTTGTTGCAATAGGGGACGACGATTTTCGGCTTGCAAATCGACGTTAGCCGGGACTTGGGCCCAAAAAAATGCCCAGCCGAAGGAGCCGGGCAGTTTGTCTTGGGAACCACTGAAAGGTATCAGTAGTTGCGATATTGCCGCCCCAACATGACGACCGAATGAATTCCCAGGCAATGTCCCCCCAGCCGCGCGTTCCAGTGTTCCTGATTTTGGGCAGGAGGAGACCTTTATGAAAACGTCAGAGTTGCGCGATGTCGCCGCTACGCTCGCACGGATAGCGACCCCGGCGATGGCGCCGAAGGAACTAGTCAAGGCCGTGAAGGCGGTGCACCCAAAGGCCTCCAGAAATGGCGGCGGCATCACGGTCCGGTTCTTCAAGGGAAACCTGTCCTGGACCTGGGTCGGGCAGGCCGACGGCCAGCCCTACAACGCTGTCGCCGTGCTGACCCGGCAATAGCCGATAGCGGCTTCATTCTTCTTCATCATCGGCTTCGAGCAGGCGCGTTGCCCGCCAGCGGGTCAGTACCATGTTGGTCTGCTCGATGACGAAGAACCGCGCCGAGTCGCGGTCATAGCCCTCGGCCAGCAGGTTTTCGTAGTCGGTGTGGCCGTGCCTGATATGGGCGATCGTTGCCAGCCATACGGCAATGCCCGGCGGCAGTGTCTTCATGTGTACGGCGCCGGCCTCGGCACGGATTTTCTCCATGTCGGCATAGGGCGCCAGCGGCAGCAGTGCGGTCAGCGCCTTGGCGATGGCGCGGCGGCGGCCGGTGGGCGCGCTCATGTCCCGTCGCGCCCGGCGATGGTCGCCTCGGCAAAGGCGTCGGTCGAGGCGAAATAGGGTTTGATGTCGATCACGGGCGTGCCGTCGAGCACATCGATGGCGTCGATGTCGATGCGGCCATTGCCGATGTCGACCGAGATCAGCCCGGCGACATGCAGCCCGATCGGGTTCGGCCGGGCGGGGGAGCGCAGCGAGAAAACGCCTTTCGGTTCAGCCGCATGGCGCGGTTTCTGCACAATCAGAGTCCGCGGCGCGTAATGCAGCCAGGACAGGATGACGATGTGGCTGGCGCGCTCCAGCGCAAGCAGGCCATCGCGATATGGTGGGTCGATGAAAACCGTCGCGGCCTGTCCGGTTTCGCGGGCCGCTCGCATGTTCTTCGGGCAGCTTTCCCGCGTGGTCCATGGCGAGGCTATGCGGCCGATGAACACGATGTGGCCATCAGGCGGCATATCGGCCGGGTCCGTCTGCAGGAGCTTTTCGCCGTCGCGCGTCTCGAACATGGTTTTCGCCTCTAGCACAGGTTTCCAGTCGATCGTGACGGAAAAGCGCTTCCGGGGCGCGGGGATCATGGGTGCGGCATTTTCTTGTCAGGAAGCGACATAGGCCTTGCCAGTCAGTCGAAATCGACATAAACATATGTTTATATCTTTTTCAATGGGACCGCGCCCATGCATGTTTCGCTCGATACGATGGTGGATACGCTCAAGGCGGCGGCCGAATCGAGCCGCCTGCGCATCCTGACGCTGCTGTCGCGCGGCGATCTTACCGTGTCCGATCTCACCGAGATACTCAGCCAGTCGCAGCCGCGCGTGTCGCGCCATCTTAAGCTGCTGATGGAAGCAGGGTTGATCGGCCGCTATCAGGAGGGCTCCTGGGCGTTCTTCCGGTTATCGGATACCGATTCTGCCCGCGACTTCGTCATGGGGCTGGTCGCCGGCATTCGCGGCGCCGATCCGCAGGTCGAGCGTGACCTCGAACGACTGGCTGCCGTCAAGCGCAAGCGGCAGGACCGTGCGGCCGAATATTTCTCCGAAAACGCCGCCAGCTGGGATCACATCCGCTCGCTGCATGTGCCGGATCGCGCGGTGGAAGCCGCACTCCTCAAGCTGGTCGGCAAGCGGCCGTTCCAGTCCATGCTCGATCTCGGCACCGGTACCGGGCGGCTGCTCGAAATCTTCTCGCCGCTCTACCGGCGCGGCGTCGGCATCGACATGTCGCGCGAGATGCTGACGGTGGCGCGCGCCAATCTCGACAAGGCCGGCGTTTCGAACGCGCAGGTGCGCCAAGGCGACATCTTTGCGCCGCCGGTCGAGCGCGACGCGTTCGATCTCGTCACCATCCATCAGGTGCTGCACTATCTCGATGACCCGGCACGCGCCATTCGCGAGGCGGCGAGGCTGCTGCGCCCGGCTGGCCGGCTGGTGATCGTCGACTTCGCGCCGCATGCGCTGGAATTCCTGCGCGACCAGCATGCACATGTCCGGCTGGGCTTTTCCGACCGGCAGATATCGGAGTGGTTCGCGGAGGCTGGGCTCGACCTCGAAGATGCCCAGGAGTTCGAGCCACGCGGCGGCAACGAGGCCAGGCTCACCGTCAAGCTGTGGCTCGGCCGCGACCGTCGCATGCTGATCGCCGAGCCTTCAAACGACACACTACCGGCCAAAGCATACCAGATTGGGGAAACCGCCTGATGAACCAGTTCCGCTTTTCCCGCCGTCCCGACATTGGCGACAAGGTCCGCGTCTCCTTCGAGTTCTTCCCGCCAAAGACCGACGAGATGGAAGCCAGACTCTGGGACACCGTCACCAGGCTCGAGCCGCTGAAGCCGAAATTCGTTTCGGTGACCTATGGCGCCGGCGGCTCGACACGCGAACGCACGGCCCGCACGGTCAAGCGCATCCTCAACGAGACGACGCTGACGCCGGCGGCGCACATGACCTGCGTCGACGCCGCGCGCCATGAGGTCGACGCCGTGGTCCGAGAATTCGCCGAAATGGGCGTCCGGCGCTTCGTCGCCTTGCGCGGTGATCCGGCGGCGGGTGTCGGCACCGCGTACCGGCCGCATCCCGATGGCTATGCCAATGGCGCCGAACTGGTCGGGGCGCTGAAGGATGCCGGCGATTTCGACATTTCGGTCTCGGCCTATCCGGAAAAGCATCCGGAAAGCCCCGACTTCGCCACCGACTTCGACATGCTGAAGCGCAAGGCCGACAATGGCGCGACGCGGGCGATCACCCAGTTCTTCTTCGACAACGATCTCTACGAGCGTTACGTCGAGAAGGCGCGCCGCGCCGGCATCTACATCCCGATCGTGCCCGGCATCCTGCCGGTGCACAATTTCACCCAGGTCGCCAACTTCTCGGCACGCTGCGGCGCACTGGTGCCGGCATGGCTGGCCGAACGGTTCGAGGGGCTGCAAAACGACCCACAAACGCATGCGCTGGTAGCGTCGGCGGTAGCGGCCGAGCAGGTGCTCGACCTGGTCGAGCGCGGCGTCAGCGACTTCCATTTCTACACCATGAACCGCGCCGATCTGGTGTTCGCCATCTGCCATATGATCGGCATCCGCTCTCACGAGGCGGAAGTGGCGGGGTCGGCGGCAGCTTGATTTGAGCTGAAATGCAAAAGGCCGGGCGAAAAACCCGGCCTTTCGAATAGCTTAGACTATTTTGGTGCTGTCTTCTTCCGCTCTGGCGGTTACGGAAGAACGCCTATGATAAGGGCGCCAATAAATGCGAATGCAGCACAGATCATCAATGCGTTGATTGGCCTCGTGAGTCCCATGTCATAGCCTCCTCTATGAAAGAGCTATAGGCGGAGTCTAGGGTCATTTGTGCCACAGGCAAGCGGAAAATATGCTGCAATGCGACGCGATTGTGGAATTTGCGACCTGCTATTTGGCGTTAGGTATTGAAACTCTTCGGCAAATCCCGTTGGCGGGCTGTGAATAAATTGTGACGGGGCTGTGGCGGAAGCGTGGCATGGCAGCGCTACCAGGCCAGTTCTAGCGCCGACCGAACAACCGTCCGTCGATCGTCACCAGCCCGAAGGCGATCAGCGCCATGCCGCAGAACTCGAACAGCGCGAGCCGTTCGCCGAGGAACAGTAGGCCGAGCAGGATGGCGCTGGCCGGGACGATGAGCGTGACCAGCGACGCGTTGGTGGCGCCGGCCGAGGCGACCAGGTTGAAATAGAGGATGTAGGCAAAGGCGGTGGACAACAGCGCCAGCGCAAGCACCGCCGCCCAGACCGGCGGCGAGGCCGAGAACAGGCCGGCCGGGCCGTAGGTGAACAGCACGACCGGGATCATGATGATGGTCGACGCGGTCAATTGTCCGGTGGCGATGACGGGCGAGGGTACGCCCTTGAAGCGGCGGGCAATCATCAGCGCAACGGCGTAGGACAGCGAGGCGCCGATCAGCGCGAATTTCGCCCAGACCGGGCCACCAAGCCCGGCAAGCAGGCCGGGGCCGATCATGACGGCGGTGCCGGCAATGCCGAGCCCGATGCCGGCAAGCTTGTTCCAGGACAGTTTTTCGTCCGATGTCAGCGCGTTGGCGAGGATCAGCGTCCAGAACGGCGTCGTTGCATTGAGCACCGAGGCGACGCCGGCGCCAAGCGCGGTCTGGCCGGCGAAGATCAGTGAGAACGGCACGACATTGTTGGCAAACGCCAGCAGGAAAAACAGCCCGGCATGCGGCAGGGCGAGGCGGAAGGACGGGCCGCGAATGGCGAGATAGAGCTGAAGCGCTATGGCCGCGATGGCGACGCGAAACAGCACCAGCACCAGCGGGTGCATCTCGGCAACGGCGATGCGGGCAAAGAAGAACGAGCCGCCCCAGATAGCACCGAGCAGCAGAAGCTGGCCCCAGTCCCTGAGCGCCATCGGTCCGCGCGGCACGGCCGTAGTGGCTATTGCCATTGTGAAATATCCTCCCCAAGACGGCATGGATGCCAGCCGCTCAGGCGGAAGGCATATCGGGTTCGGCGACAAGGGCCACCCGAAACCCGATCGTTGGCAAACGCTCGATCCGGCGCTAGCCGAAGCGTCAAAGCCCGCAAGACACAGAACTGTTTTCTTTAGCCGCTAGCTTGGATTAATTGTGCGCAGCCGAGAAGTTAGGGGATTCGTCCATGCAGCGATTCGAAAATGCCCGCGAGGCGGCGCTGGCGCTTCGTCCGGACGACCCGGTCTACTGCTTTCGCCCGCAGGTGCTGAAGGCGGATGCCAAACAATTCATGGGCATGTTTCCCGGCAAGACCGCCTATGCGGTCAAGACCAACGGCGAGCAGATCGTGCTGAAGGCACTGGTCGAAGCCGGCGTCACTGCCTTCGACGTGGCCTCACCCGGCGAGTTCGCCGCCGTGCGCGCGGTCTCGCCCGATGCCGAGATGCTCTACATGCATCCGGTCAAGGCGCAGTCGGACATCAAGCTGGCGCTGGAGAAATACGCCATCCGTGTCATCTCGCTCGACCATGAGGACGAGATCACCAAGCTGACGAGGGTGGTGCGGGCGCTCGACATCGATCCGGGCGCCATCAGCGTGTTCGTGCGCATCCAGACCAAGGGCTCGGCGGCCTACGAACTGTCAAAGAAATTCGGCGCCGGGCCGGCCTATGCGGTGGAGCTTGCCGAGCGGCTGAGCCGCACCGGCTACAAGGTCGGCCTGTGCTTCCATGTCGGCAGCCAGATCGAGGATCCCGACACCTATGAGCGGGCGCTGGCCTCCGCCGACTGGGTGCGCAACCGGCTCACCTTCGACGTTGCCGGTCTCGATGTCGGCGGCGGTTTTCCCGCCGAATATGGCCATGATCCCAACCGCAAGCAGATCGAGATGCCGTCGCTCGGCCAGATCATGTCGCGGCTGTCGGGCGACCTCAGGGAATATCAGTTCGACCAGATACCGCTGGTGGCCGAGCCCGGCCGGGTGATCGTGGCGCGCTGCCTGTCGCTGATCGTGCGCGTGCTGTTGCGGAAGGGCAAGCGGCTTTACATCAATGACGGCATCTGGGCGTCACTGTCGGATTCATGGACCGGCAAGATCACGCTGCCGGCGCGTTTCATTCCCGATCCGGCGATCCGCTCGCGCAATGGCGAGGAGAAGAACATCGTGCCGTTCAAGGTCTGCGGCGCAACCTGCGATTCCGTCGACATTCTGTCCCGGCCCTTCTGGCTGCCGGAAACCGTCGACACCGGCGACTGGATCGAGATCGGCCATATCGGCGCCTATTCGCTGTCGCTGAGAACCCGTTTCAACGGCTTTTATCCCGACACCTTCGTCGAGGTGACGACGCCGTTCGACGAGGGTGACGCTCCGCAGGGGTTTGCCAGCCTGGAGACGATGGCGGATTAGGCGACGCCGCCACCGGCCTGGATGTTCTCGCCGGTCAGCCAACGGGCCTCGTTGCCGGCCAGGAAGACGGCGACATCGGCAACATCGCGCGGCGCGCCGATCCTGTTGAAGGGCGACATGCCGGCAGCGACGGCGCGGTCGCGCTCGGGAAGCAGGTCCGTGTCGGTGAACCCCGGCGACAGTGCGTTTACGGTGATCCCGCGCGGCCCGAGTTCGCGCGACAACACGCGCACAAACTGTTCGACGGCGCCCTTGCTGCCGAGATAGAGCGCTGTCTGCGTGAAGAACATCTTTGTTCCGCCCGTGGAGACGGCAATGATACGGCCGCCGTCACGCACACGCAGCGCCGCTTCCTGAAGGGTGAAGAAGGTGCCCTTGGCGTTGGTGCCGAAGACGAGGTCGAAATCGGCTTCGGTTGCCTCCGTCAGCGATTTGATGACGGCGACACCGACATTGGCAACGACAATGTCGATCGCGCCCAGTTGGCTTTCCGCCTCGTGGAACAAGCGGCGGACCTCGGAAACACTTGAAATGTCGGCCTGGATGGCGACCGCCTTGCCGCCCTTGCCCACGATAGTCGCCACCACTTCGTCCGCGGCCTTCCTGTTGTCCACATAGTTGACCGCAACGGCCGCTCCATTCGCAGCCAGTCCCTCGGCGATGGCGCGGCCAATGCCGCGCGAACTGCCGGTAACGATCGCGGTTTTGCCTTGAAGCGAATGAGACATGATCAATTCCTTTCGACTGTTCATTGCCGCGCGAAGCGGCTTTCAAGGTCAAAAATAGGTTGAAGCAATTGATCGGATAATAGCCTATGATCCGACAGGCTTGTTAACCCAGGGATACACAATGCGCGGCTCCGAGTTCACCGAGCTCAAGGCTTTCGCGGCGATCGTGGAGGCGGGCAGTTTTATCCGCGCGGCGGGCAAGCTTGGAATTTCACCGCCGGCCCTCAGCCAGACCATCCGGCAACTGGAAACACGTCTCGGCGTCCGGCTGCTCAACCGGACGACGCGCAGCGTGTCGACAACCTCGGCAGGCGAGACGCTGTTTGCACGGCTCGGCACCGCGTTCAGGGAATTGGAAGGCGCGGTCGCGGATGTACATGCGTCGCGCGAACAGCCGGCGGGTTCGCTGCGCATCAACGCACCGCGCGTGGCCGCGATGCGATTCATCGCACCCGTGCTGGGCGATTTCCAGCACGCCTATCCCGATATCAGCCTGACGGTAATCGTCGATGACATGCTGACCGATATTGTCGAGGGTCGGTTCGATGCCGGGATCCGGCTTGGCGAGCGGCTGCAGAAGGATATGGTGGCGGTCAAGCTCAGCGACGACCTGCAAATGGCGGCGGTAGCTGCGCCAACCTATCTCGAAGGCCGCGCAATTCCTCGTCATCCCGAGGATCTGCACCAGCACCGCTGCATCAATTTCCAATGGCCGGGTGGCGGCAACCTTTACCGGTGGGAGTTCGCGCGCGGCAAACGGGTTCTGGAAATTGCGGTGCAGGGCAACCTAACCGTCAACGACACGGACCTGATGCTCAACGCGGCGCTGGGTGGAGCAGGTGTGGCCTACATGATCGACTATCAGGTCCAGTCATGGATCGAGGCTGGCAGGCTGGTGAGATTTCTTGAGCCCTGGTCGCCCAGTTTCCCTGGGTTCTTTCTCTATCATCCGAGTTCGCGGCACGTTCCGCCGGCTCTGCGGGCATTCATCGATTTCGTGCGGACGAGCAGTAGGGAGTAGTTTCCAGGCTACTGACTATCGACTTCTCACCCTCTTCACAACTTCGCCAACAACTCCGGCGTCGGCCAGCCGTCGACCGGCATACCAAGCCGCATCTGTTCCTTGCGGATGGCTTCGCGGGTGTTGGTGCCCAGGATGCCGTCGACGGTGCCGACGTCATAGCCCCTGGCCTCGAGCTTGGTCTGCAGTTCCTTCATCTGGTCGCCGTTGAGCCCGGTTTCGGGATTGCGGGGATCGAACTGCTTTGCCCCGGCCAATCGTGTGGCAAAGTTGGCGGCGGTCAGCGCGTAGGTGAAGGACTGGTTCCATTCGAGATAGACGTCGAAATTGTCATAGGCGAGGAAAGCAGGGCCCTTGCGGCCCATCGGCAACGCCAGGCCGGCCTTCAGGCCGTTGTCGATCAGCGGCGTGCCGTCGGGGTTGGTGACGCCCCATGCGGCCCATTGCGACAGCGGCAGCTTGTTGGTGCGGCCGGTCTGCTCCCACGGCATATCATCGGGCACGCGCACTTCCTCGATCCAGGGCTGGTCGCGTTTCCAGCCGCGCGACAGCACCTTGTTGGCCGTGGTCATGATCACGTCGGGCACGCTGCGCCTAAGGTCGACGATGCCGTCGCCATCACCGTCGACACCGCGCGCCAGATAGTCGGAGGGCAGGATCTGAGTCTGGCCGACCTCGCCGGCCCAGGCGCCGGCGACGTCGGCCGGAACGACGCCGCGATCGATCAGCATCAACAGCGGCACCAGTTGCGGGCGGAACAGCTGCGGGCGGCGGCAGTCGTGCGACAGCGTCACCAAGGCGCTCAGCGTGTGGAAATCGCCCTGTACGGCGCCGAAATCGGTCTCCAGGCCCCAGAAGGCGGTGATGACCGGCGCCTGGACGCCGAACTGCTGGTCGGCGCGGGCAAAGACGTCGGCGTATTTCTTCAGATTTGCCGCACCCTGTTTCAGCCGGTAGGCCGAGATCATGCGGTTGGAGAACTGGATGAAGGTCTGGGCGAAGACCCCCTGAGCGCGATCGCGCGCCAGCACCTTGTCGTCGATGGTGGCGGCTTCCAGCGCGTCGAGGCCGACAGCGCCGACACCGGCAGCCTTGGCTTCCGCCGCCACACCTTGTTTCCAGGCTTCGAAGTCGCCGCCGCATTCCTGCGCCGCCGCCGGCATGACCGTCAGCAAAAGCATCGCAACCAGCGCAGAACGCAGCCGCCCACCCGCCTGTTTGCGGTCTTGATATCCCGGTGATTGCAAGTCGGTGCGCATGCGACGTCGAAAAGCAGGCGGCAGAGCCGGTGTCAACGGGTGTTCTGCCGCAGCCACTTTTTCCACGCGGCTTCGCTGCCGTTGAAAACGTTGATGTCGGACTTGCCGGTCATGCCGGGAACGATGCCGGTTCCCGTGTATTGCCAGAAGGTGAAGGGGTGGCTGCCATATTTCTGGCGGGGGTGGCCGGCGACTGAGCGCAGCCAGTAGGGATAGCCGCGGAAAGTCGTGAGCTCATTGTCATCGAAGAAGTCGACCGAGGTGTAGATGATCGGCTTCTTGCCGTAGTGCCGCTCGACGATTTCGAGAAAGGTGGTCATCTCCGCCCGCACCGTCGCCGAATCCGGGCGCAGCCGGCAGGTCGGCGATTTCGGGTTCCATTCCATGTCGAGCACCGGCGGCATGGCCGAGCGGTCGACGGGCACGTTTTCGATGAACCAGCGCGCCTGGGTGGCGGCCGGCGTGCAGAAATAGAAGAAATGGTAGGCCGCGCGCGGAATGCCATTGGCTTTGGTGCGGGCCCAATGCTCGTTGAAATACTCGTCGAAACGATCGCCGCCCTCGGTTGCCTTGATGAAGGCGAAGGAGATGCCGCTGGCCTTGGCTGTCGGCCAGTCGACCGAGGTCTGGTATTTGGAGACATCCGTACCGTGAACGGCATAGTTCCAGGGAGCGCCGCTGTCCCATTCATGCGGCTTGGAGTCTTCGAAGCGCGGTGCGCGCACCGCAACCGTCGGGCTGCTGGACGAGGATGGCGACATCGACGGCACGAGATCGCCGGCGGTCGAGCAGGCGGCCAGCAGCGTCAACGTGATGAGGGCCGCGAAACGGCGCATCGCATTTCCCGAGCCGGAATCAGCCGGTCGCTGTTGGGTTGTTGCGGGTGGCCCCTCGGTGCCTTTGATAGCACGTACCAGCCCTCAGACGATCGCCCCACAGCATCGCCTGATTCTCTATTCTCGTGCATGTCGTTGTCCCAAAACCGCCGTGCACTTTTGGGCGACATGCACCAGTGATCGCCGATCATGGTTGATAACAGGTTGACGGCGCTCGACAAGAACACCGATTTTGCGGAAGCAATGGCGGCAAATCGATGACATACATCGAGCCGGAAGCCACCGGGCAGTGGAAAAGCAGGGACGGGTGATGCGTATCGTCGTGAAGATCATCAAATGGCTGCTCGGCCTGGTCCTGCTGGCCGTTGCCGCCCTGTTTGCCTGGCTCTACATCGCGCCGCCCGAACTGATCCGCGTCGGCTCGGGCTATTCGGCCAAGATCGTCTGCTCGAATGTTTTTATCGCCGGACGTGACCCCAATGAGGTGCTGGCTGTCGATGTGCAGGCGCCCGGCCATCCGCTGCTCAGGTTGATGAAAGTGTCGGTCGACAAGAATAGGGGGACCGTCTCGGCCGGGCTGCTTGGCTTCTTCGGCAAGAGCGTTGCCGTCGCTCGCGACGGCTTGGGCTGCGCCTCCGTGCCCGATGGTGATGTCGGCAAGGTACGGCGCACGACAATCCCTGCCGAAGCGTCGGCGGCCACCAAGGGCGATCTGTGGCCTGAGGGGGATCGGGTCGATGCCTCGCAGAATCCGGGGATCGGCAAGATCCTCGACGATGCAGGGATGACCGGTATCGGCATGCGGGCTGTGGTGGTGGTGAAGAACGGCCGCATCGTCGCCGAGCGTTATGGCGACGGTTTTTCGGCGAAGACGCCGCTACTCGGCTGGTCGATGACCAAGACGGTCAACGCCGCGCTCGTCGGCACGCTGCTCAAGGACGGCAAGATGGCGATGACGAACCAGGGCTTGTTCGGCCCCTGGAAGGCGGACGGCCGCGCCGCCATCAGTCTCGCCGACATGATGGCGATGTCGAGTGGGCTGGAATTCAACGAGGATTATGGTGACGTCGCCGACGTGACGCGCATGCTCTATCTTGAGCCCGACATGGCGGGCTTTGCCGAATCCAAGCCGCTGACCGGCGAGGTAGGCAAGGTCTTTTCCTATTCGAGTGGCACGGCGGTGATGCTGTCGCGGCTCTGGCAGGATGCCATTGGCGACAAGGCGAAAGCGCTGGCTTGGCCAAGGACGGCGCTTTTCGCGCCGCTCGGCATGCAGAGCGCGGTGCTCGAAACTGACGAAGAGGGCACCTTCGTCGGCTCATCCTATCTCTACGCCACGGGGCATGACTGGGCGCGCTTCGGCCAGTTCCTGCTGCAAGGCGGCGTGTGGAACGGCAACCAGATCCTGCCGGCAGGTTTCGTCGACTGGATGCGCGAGCCGGCAACTGCTTCAAAGGTCTACGGCAAGGGCCAGTTGTGGATCGAGGCGCCGGGCGACGAGGAAAACCCAGGCGCCGGTGTCGCCGCCGGCCTGCCCAAGGACACATACTGGATGGAGGGCCATGACGGCCAGACGGTCGCCATCGTCCCGTCGGAGCGGTTGGTGGTGGTGCGGCTCGGGCTGACGCCGGCCAAGTTCGGCTACCGGCCGCAGGTGATGCTTGGCGCGCTGGTGAAGGCGCTGCATTAGGCTTTTGGCTGCGCGATCACCGCCAGCCAGGCATAGCCGTGATAAAGCGTGCGGAAACGCAAGGTTGCGCCGGTTCGCCGAGATTCCGATTCCAGGACCTCATGCAACGATTCACGCGGCGCAACGTGGAATTTCTTTAGCCAACCGCGCAACACGGCCCGGAACCAGCGCGGCAGGCCTTCCTGCTGGCCGAAGTCGACGACATGCAAGGAACCGCCGGGCGCGAGTGCCGCAAGCGCTGCTGAAACCGTCTTTTCCCAGCCGGGGATCATCGACAGCGAATAGGACACGAAGATGCGGTCGAAGCGCTCGACGCCAAACAGCGCGTTAGTGTCGAAATTGGTGGCATCGCCGCGCACCAGCACGACGCGGCCGGACAGGCCTTCGCGGCCGATCGCCTTGCTGGCGGTCTCCAGCATCTCGGCCG
Organism: Mesorhizobium sp. ArgA1; assembly: GCF_053714375.1. Taxonomy (NCBI): domain Bacteria; kingdom Pseudomonadati; phylum Pseudomonadota; class Alphaproteobacteria; order Hyphomicrobiales; family Phyllobacteriaceae; genus Mesorhizobium; species Mesorhizobium sp. ArgA1. The sequence continues at coordinate 124,343 of NZ_JBSKBQ010000015.1, read as the reverse complement.
AGATGTCGAGGCCGTAGAAGCGGGCGTCGGGATAGCGGCGGGCGGCAAGCGCGATGTTGCGGCCGGTGCCGCAGCCGAGCTCAAGCACAGTTCCTCTCGCCGGTACATCCAGCCCCGATATCATCTGGTCGCGGCCGAGAAGGTAGTACTTGCGGGTCAGGTCGTAGATATGGCGCTGCCAGCGATAGACGCCGTCCATCAGTTTGGCATGGTCGGCCGGCAACTCGCTCGTGCTCATGCGGCGCGCTTCACATAGAGGTGGAAGCCGCCATAGATCGCCGAGCGGTCGCGGGCGGAATAGTCGCGTGAGGCCTCGTCCTCGTAGTTCCACTGGTCGAGCAGCGAGGTCGAGACACGGCCGGGCAGCAGGCTGGGTTCGGCCGCGGTACGGAAGATGACGCGGGCGCCGACTGAAGCGGTGCGGGTGATCTCCGACCACAGCGCGTTGAGCTGGTCATCCGTCATCCAGTCCTGCGCGTCGAGCAGGATGAAACGATCGACGGTCCCGGCATCCTTGCCAGCCAGGAATTCGATCAGATTGGCATGATGGATGCCGACGCGATCGACATTGTCGCGGATCGCCTTGTAGTTGGCCTCTTCGAGATAGGCGGGCAAGGCGGCTTCGCCCGGATTGGGGTAGCGGCGGGCAAAAGCCTGCCAGGCGAAATAGTTGTTCTTCAAAGGAAAATCGCAGGCGAGCTTTTCCAGCCGTGCCTTCAGCACGGTGGCCATCGAACCGTCGCCCGAGGTGATCAGCGAATCGTACTGCGCCGGCGGAATGCCGAGGCCGAACAGCGAAGCCTTGCGCGAGGTCGCCCAGCGCAAGAGCTTCTTGTCGAAGATCGGCGCCAGTTCCTCATTGAAGAAGCGGCGCTGGTCGGCGATGCTCTTGGCCTGCATGATCCCAGAGGGATCGACACCGAAGAATTTCGCTGTGCGATGGCCCATGGCGATGAACAGGCCGAGCAGGCCGGTCTGGTAGAAATTGCGGTCGAAGACGGTGATGCGCCGGCGGCCGCGCCAGTTGCGGCGCTCCCAATAGTGGCGGCTGACGGGATCGAGATGCGGCGCGATGAAGCGGTCATAGGCTTCCGAATTGTGGCTTGTGTCGGCGGCGCCGAAGAAGCGGAACAGATCACCCTGCGAAGGCAGATGCCGCACCGCCTCCAGCTTCATCCGGTTCAAGGCGATGTGGGCAGCGTTGAGATCGACCGCATCGACGCGTTCGGGCGAGCGGGTGAGATAGGCCAGGATGTTGCAGCCGCCGGAGGCGATGGTGACGACGCGGTGACCCTGGCCAAGCTGCATGGCCTCCATGTCGACTTCAGGGTCTTCCCAGATCTGCGGATAGACGAGGCCGGAAAACAGAAGCGCAAACAGCCGTTCGGAAAGGCCGGCCTTGGACAGCGGGCGGTTCTGATAGACGGCTTTTCCAACCTCCTTGCCACGGCGAAAGACCAGATCTGCCGAAACGTCCGTCATGGCTAATGATTCCCCATTTGCTTTGGCGCAAGCGGGTAGCGCAGCGTCATGACAGGCCGGTGACAGGCTGTTGACTGCCTGATGTCAGCTCCCGGATATCAGCCTTTGCCGAACCCACCAGGCGTCGGTGTCGTCAGGATGACGGCGTCGCCGGCGTCGAGCACGGTCTGGTCGCAAGCCTTCAGCACATCGATTGTGCCGTCCTTGCGGCGGACCTTGGTTGAGCCCACTTCGCCGTCACCGCCGCCGTCGAGACCTTGCGGCGGGCGGTTGCGGTGCGAGGACAGGATGGCGCATTCCATCTTTTCGAGGAAGCGGATCGTCCGCTTGGTGCCGTCGCCGGCACCCCATCTGCCTTTGCCGCCGGACCCTTCGCGGATATGAAAATCCTCGAGCAGCACGGGAAAGCGCAATTCGAGCACTTCCGGATCGGTGAGCCGCGAATTGGTCATGTGGGTGTGGACGCCGGAAGTGCCGGCAAAGCCGCGGCCGGAGTTCATCCGGCCTGCCGGCGAGCCGGAGCAGATGGTCTCGTAATACTGGTACTGCTTGTTGCCGAAGGTCAGGTTGTTCATCGTGCCTTGCGCATTGGCCATGGCGCCCATGGCGCCGAACAGCGCGTTGGTGACATGCTGCGAGGTCTCGACATTGCCGGCGACCACGGCGGCGGGGTAGGCGGGCTTCAGCATCGAGCCGTCGGGGATGATGATGTTGATTGGCCGCAGACAGCCGGCATTCATCGGGATCATGTCCTCGACCATGACGCGGAAGGCGTAGAGGACGGCGGCGCGGGCGACGGGTTCTGGTGCGTTGAAGTTGTTCTTCATCACGGGCGAGGTGCCGGTGAAGTCGACGGTCGCCTCGCGCTTTTGCCGGTCGACCGTGATCTTCACCTTGATCACCTGGCCGGTGTCGGTCGGGTATTCATACTCAGACCTGTCGGGCAGCCGCTCCAGCACGCGGCGCACGCTTTCGGCGGCATTGTCCTGGACATGGCCCATATAGGCTTCGACGACATCGAGACCGAAATGCGCAACCATCTTGCGCAGTTCCGACACGCCCTTTTCATTGGCGGCGATCTGCGCCTTGAGGTCGGCGATGTTCTGGTGCGGATTGCGGGCGGGGTAGGGGTGATCGGTGAGCAGCGTTTGCAGCTCCGCCTCACGGAATTTTCCGCGGTCGACAACACGGAAATTGTCGAACAGCACGCCTTCCTCGTCGACCGTGGTGGCAAGCGGCGTCATCGAGCCGGGCGCGGCGCCGCCAATATCGGCATGGTGGCCGCGCGAGGCCGCCCAGAACAAGATCTCCTGCTTTGCGTCATCGAACACCGGCGTCACCACGGTGATATCAGGCAGATGTGTGCCGCCATTGTAGGGAGCGTTCAGGGCAAAGACGTCGCCGGGGTGGACGTCACCGGAGTTCAGCCGGATGATGGTTTCGACCGAGCGGTCCATGGAGCCGAGATGCACCGGCATGTGCGGGGCGTTGGCGACCAGCGCGCCGTGGCGGTCGAAGACCGCACAGGAGAAGTCCAGCCTTTCCTTGATGTTGACGGAATAGGCGGTGTTCTGCAGCGTGACGCCCATCTGTTCGGCGATCGACATGAAGAGGTTGTTGAAGACCTCCAGCATCACCGGATCGGCTTCGGTGCCGAGGGCAGCCGAGCGCACCTTCCGTTCCGTGCGGCGGATGACGACGTGATTGAGGTCGGTGATTTCAGCGCGCCAGCCCGGCTCGACGATGATGGTCTGGTTCGGCTCGATGATCAGGGCAGGACCTGGGACCAGATTGGAGGGGCGCAGATTTTCACGGCGATGGATGCCGGCCTCATGCCACCGGCCCTCGGTGTAGATGCGCCGCGTTCCAGAAGCACCGGCTTCAACCCTTGAGGGTCCGGCCGGCGCAACGGCCTCGACCCTGGTCTCGGCGATTTCGGTGCCTTCGACGCCAACCGTCTCGACGATCATTGGCTTGTCGTCATAGACGAAACCGAACTGCGCCTTGTGGGCGATTTCGAAATCGCGCCTGGCTTGGAAGATCGAGTCGGCCTCGAAATTCACCGGCAGCGTCGTGTCGGTGCCGTCATAGCGAATGTGCAGCACCGGCTTTGCCGCAACCTTGTCCTTGGCGATGCCTTGCGCGGCGAGTTCGGCGATGACGGCTCTTTTCAAGGCGGCAATGAGGCTGCCGATCTCGGTCCTGGATTCTTCGGCAAGCGGCTTGAGCAGCGCCTGCTGGCGCGACGCGAACACTGACGACAGGCCGATACCATAGGCCGACAGCAGGCCGGAGAAGGGGTGGATCAGCACCGCCTCCATGCCCAATGCGTCCGCAACCAGGCAGGCATGCTGACCGCCGGCGCCGCCAAAACAGTTCAGCAGATATTCGGTGACGTCGTAGCCGCGCTGAACGGAGATCTTCTTGATGGCATTGGCCATGTTTTCCACCGCGATGGTGACAAAGCCTTCGGCGACGGCTTCCGGCGTGCGGCCGTCGCCGATTTCGGCGGCAAGCGCGGCGAATTTCTTGCGCACGGCGGCAACGTCCAGCGGCTGATCCTGGCCGGGTCCGAAAATCGCCGGGAAGAAATCGGGCTGCAGCTTGCCCAGCATGACATTGGCGTCGGTTACGGCGAGCGGGCCGCCGCGCCGGTAGGCGGCCGGGCCGGGATTGGCGCCGGCGGAATCCGGGCCGGCGCGGAAGCGACCGGCTTCGTAGTGGAGGATCGAGCCGCCGCCCGCGGCCACGGTATGGATGCGCATCATCGGCGCGCGGATGCGCACGCCGGCAACTTCGGTGTCGAAGGCGCGCTCATATGCGCCGTCAAAATGGGCGACATCGGTGGAGGTGCCGCCCATGTCGAAGCCGATGACTTTCTCGAAGCCGGCCAGCTTTGCCGTCTCGACCATGCCGACGACGCCGCCGGCCGGGCCGGACAACAGCGCGTCCTTGCCCTGGAACATGTCGGCAGCAGTAAGCCCGCCAGACGACATCATGAACATCAGGCGAGGGGATTGGCTTGTCCCCGCTGCCGACGCCTCTGGCGTAGCACCCAGCTCTCCCGCCACGCGTTGCACATAGCGTGACAGGATCGGCGAGAGATAGGCGTCGACCACGGTCGTGTCGCCGCGGCCGACCAGCTTGATCAAAGGCGAGACCTCGTGGCTGACCGAGACTTGGCTGAACCCGATCTTGCGGCAGACTTTCGCCACCGCCTTCTCGTGATCGGGATATTTCCAGGCATGCATGAAGACGATTGCCACCGCGTCGATGCCATCGGCGCGGGCCTGTTCGATCACCGGGCGGCAGGCGGCGATGTCGAGCAGGCGCTCGACATCGCCATTGGCGCGCACGCGTTCGTCGATCTCGATGACCCGCTCGTAAAGCTGTTCAGGTAGGATGATCTCCTTGGCGAAGATGTCGGGCCGCGCCTGGTAAGCGATCCTCAGCGCATCGCGAAAGCCCTTGGTGATGAGCAAAAGCACCCGGTCGCCCTTGCGCTCCAAAAGCGCGTTGGTGGCGACGGTGGTGCCCATCTTGATGTCGCCGATCAGGCCGGACGGGATGGCGGCGCCGGATTTCAGCCCCAGCAATTCGCGGATCCCGGCTATCGCCGCATCGGGGTAGGCTTCAGGATTTTCCGACAGGAGTTTCTTGGGATGCAACCCGCCCTCGGGCGCGCGCCCAATCACGTCGGTGAAGGTGCCGCCGCGATCGATCCAAAAATCCCATTTCTTGTCCACGAAGAGCTCCGGCATGTCATTTGGTTTCAAACTGTTAGTGTGCCATCGCCCGGCCTGCAATCGCCGCTCTTGATGTTACATGCGGAAACGCAACGTTACGAAACTCATGGGCGCCTGATGCATTTCCTGTTCGACCGTTCACCGCAACGTGAACGTGTGTTGAAGGAGAGTTCGTCATGAAAAAGCTCATTCTTGCTTCCGTTTCCGCCCTGGCCCTGCTCGGCGTTGCAGCCTGCAGCGACAGCGGGACGGATAACACCACCACCCAGAGCACCAATCCGCCAGCCGCCGAGCCGATGAAGCCGGTGACCCCGGATGCCCCGAAGCCCGCAGAACCGGCTCCGGCAACACCTGCTCCTGCCGCCCCGGCGCAGTAGCAGCAGTCTCGGTCACTTTGATGTGACGCGAGAGGAGGCCGGCTTCGCGCCGGCCTTCCTGCGTTTAGGGGCTACCCTGGCGGTTTCGGGACTACGGTCGGCTAATTCGTGTGGCGTGCGTCGGTTGTCTGCGTAAATCGATTCACCCCTGCGGCACTCTTGGCTTGATAGCGGTGGCCGGCGGCCCTAATAAGCGCTTATGTCGATTTGGGATCGCCTCGGCGAGTTCATCATCCGCGTTTCCTCGTCAGCCAATTCGGGCGTCACCGAAGTGGTCGAGGCTGTGCGCACTGTTTTTTCCGGCGATGCGGATTTGCGCCGGCGCGTTGCCTTCTCGGTGGCGATGATTGCACTGTCGGCGAAGATGGCCAAGGCTGATGGCATCGTTACCCAGGACGAGGTGCGCGCCTTCCAGGAAATATTCGAGGTGCCGAGAGAGCAGACCCGCAACGTGGCGCGGCTCTACGATCTGGCCAAGCGCGACGTCGCCGGGTTCGAGACCTATGCCGAGCGCATGGCGCAAATGTGTGGCTCGGGCCACTCCAACTGCGTCATGCTGGAAGACATACTTGACGGCCTGTTCCATATCGCCAAGGCCGACGGGCTGGTGCATGAACGCGAAGGCATTTTCCTGCACCGCATTGCCGAGATTTTCCGCATCGACGAAGTGCACTACGAGGCCATCATGGCCAGGCACGTCAATCTCGGCGCCGGCGACCCCTATCTTGTGCTCGGCATCGAACGCGGCAAGCCCTTCGACGAGGTCAGGAAGCGCTATCGCAAACTGGTGTCCGACAATCATCCGGACCGGCTGATCGCGCGCGGCCTCCCACAGGAGTTCATCAAGATCGCGACGACCAGGGTTGCAGCGATCAACGCGGCCTACGAGATGATCGAGCGGGGCCTCAGGCACGCATGAGCGGCTTCCTGCCCGACGAGCCGCGCGCCGAGGTCAGGGTATCGCCGAATTTCGGCCCGCGGCGCGAGACGCTCAGACCCGATATGATCGTGCTGCACTATACCGGCATGGCTACGGGTGCCGCCGCCGAAGCCTGGCTGTGCGATCCGGCCAGCGAGGTTTCCTCACACTATCTCGTCCACGAAGACGGCCGCATCGTCCAGATGGTGCGCGAGAGCGACCGCGCCTGGCACGCTGGTGCCAGTTCCTGGTTCGGGCGCACCGACATCAACTCCTGCTCGGTGGGCATCGAAATCGTCAATCCCGGCCATTCGCTCGGTTATTCGACCTTTCCCAAGCGACAGATAGAGGCGGTGATCGGGTTGTGCAAAGGGATAATCGGGCGCCGTTCCATTACGGCGCAACGGGTTCTCGCCCATTCCGACATCGCGCCAGGGCGCAAGATCGACCCGGGCGAGAAATTCCCCTGGAAGGCGCTGTTTGCGGCGGGGGTCGGCCATCTTGTGCCTGCGGCGCCGATCCGCCGCGGCGCGGTGCTGAAAGCCGGCGATACCGGCGCCGAGGTCGAGGCGCTGCAGTCGATGCTGGCACTCTACGGCTATGGCGTCGAGATATCCGGTATCTTCGACCGCCAGACCGAGATCGTCGTCGAAGCGTTTCAGCGGCATTTCCGGCCACGCCTGGTGGATGGCGTAGCCGACGGCTCGACAATCCGCACGCTGCAAAGCCTGCTGACTTCCCTTACGTCAGCTGCGTCTAAATAACCTTTTTCGAGTTACAGCCTGTCACTGAAAGTGAATTGCCTCGCCTTGTTCGACACCAATTCGGCCCTCAAAGGCATTTCGTGCAAGTTATCAGGCCTTCATCCCCCCGGAAGTCCCGATATTGATTAGGCGTTGCTGCGTGAAGATCTTCGCGCGGCTCAGACAGAACAGGACCACATGCAGAAATTGACCGTTGTAACGGCAGCTATTGCTGCCGGCGTGATGACTTTTGCCTTCAATGCGGCCGATGCCGCACCTCTGAGCCAGAGGGCAGACCAGGGCTTCATCGCCGCACCCGCCAAAACCGCCATGACGAAAGCGAGCCCGAAAGCCAAGAGGACAGCCACTGCCAAGGTGCAAAAGGCAGCTGTGGTGAAGGTCAGAAAAGCGACGGCCAAGAGGCATTTGAAGCGCGGCAGGAAGACCATCGACCGGACGACGACCGCATCGATCGGTCCGAGCACTGCTGCGGAATCGACGGCGGCGGCCGCGCTCGGCGGCCAGTATTCAGCGATCATCGCCCGCTATGCGGCGGCCGAAGGCGTGCCGGTATCGCTGGCCAAGGCGGTGATCAAGATCGAGAGCAACTACAGGCCCAACATCGTTGGCAGCGCCGGCGAGATCGGTCTGATGCAGATCAAGCCGGCAACGGCGCGCATGATGGGCTACAGCGGCTCGACCAAGGGCCTGTTCGATCCCGACACCAACATCAAATACGGCATGAAGTATCTCGCCATGGCGCGCAATCTCGGTGGCGGCACGACCTGCGGCACCATCCTGAAATATAATGCCGGCCATGCCGCGACGCGCATGAACCCGGTGTCGGCCGCTTATTGCGGCAAGGTCAAGGTGCAGATGGCGGCATTGGGATCGCCGGCATAAGTCTGCTTTTTCATTTGCGTTTTCGCACGTGAACCCCTTTATACGCTCTGCCAGCTGGCCGGGCGGCCGCACCCGCAAAGCCGAAAGGCTGCGGGTGAGGAAAGTCCGGGCTCCATGGAGACACGGTGCCGGTTAATGGCCGGCGGGGGCGACCCCAGGGAAAGTGCCACAGAAAGCAAACCGCCACGATTTATCGGGGTAAGGGTGAAAGGGTGGGGTAAGAGCCCACCGCGCGACTGGCAACAGGAGCGGCACGGTAAACCCCACCGGGAGCAAGACCGAATAGGGACGGTGCGAGGGGAAACCTTCGAGGGCTGTTTCCGGCTCACCGTCCGGGTAGGTTGCGTGAGGCGCATGGCAACATGCGTCCAAGATGAATGGCCGCCACGTTCTCGCCCCGCAAGGGGCGAGGGCCATACAAAACCCGGCTTACAGGCCAGCTGGCAGTTTCTTCCACTGCATCGTGACGAAATCCTTTGAGATCAGCAGGTTGCGCCCTCGGGCGCGCCTGCTGATTCAAGCGCCAATCCTGTCCAGCGATGCTTCGATCGCTTGCCACAGTTCTTCGACCGGCTCGCAACCGACCGACAGGCGCACGAAGCCTGGCGGAACGGCGTCGCCTCGCTTGGCGCGCCGCTCGGCTGAGGTGTGGACGCCGCCGAAGGATGTCGCCGCCTGCATCAGGGTGCAATTGTTGATGAAGTCCTCGGCTTTCTCCTCCGATGCAAACTCGAAGGAGACGAGAAAACCGAAACGCTCCATCTGGGCGCGGGCAAGATTGTGCGAGGGGTCGCCTTCAAGGCCGGGATAGCGCAGGCCGCTCACCGCGCGATGGTCTTTCAAGCGCTTCGCGATCACCTCCGCCGAAGTGCACATGCGGTCGAAGCGCACGTCCAGCGTCTCCAGGCCGCGATGGACCAGCCATGCCTCGAACGGTCCGGGAATGCCGCCCGCGGTCTCGCGCCAGCCGGTGACGGCGGCGATGATGTCGGGGTTGCGGCTGGCGACATGGCCGAACAGCACGTCGGAATGACCATTGGCCGCCTTGGTGTCCGCGGCAACGACAATGTCGGCGCCGAGATCGAGCGGGCGCTGGCCGAACGGCGTCATCGTGGTGTTGTCGACGACGACCGTTGCGCCCGCCCTATGGGCAGCCTCGGCGACGGCTGTGATGTCGCAGATGTCCAGTCGCGGATTTGACGGGGTTTCGGCATAGACAAGGCGATAGCCGTCGAAGCCGCCGTCGAGGAAAGTCGATGTCGGCCTGAGATCATAGCTGATGCCGAAGGGCTTGAGAAAGCGCTCGGCTAGCGCCCGCGTGGCGTGATAGCCGTCGGAAGGCAAAAGGACGCGGTCGCCGGTTTTCAGCAGACCGAAAAACATCGCAGAGATCGCCGCCATTCCCGAGGGGAAGCCGACGCATGGGGCGTCCTCCAGATGCGCCAGCATGTGCTCGACTGCGTCCCAGGTGGCGTTGCTGTAACGGCCATACTGACTGTAGCCGGCGCCGTCGCCCGGGTTGTGGAAAATGGCGGCCATGGTGAGCGGCAAAGGGATTGGGTCGCCTTTGGCAAGCCCGGCGCGACGCAGATGGGCAAGGGAGGCCGCTCGTGACCTGGCTGTTTCGGACATGGATTTTCTAACCCTGTTGCTGAGCGAAAAGACGGGCCGACGCTATGCGCGGGAGCGGTGCACGGCAAGCCGCCTCCGGTTGGGCCAAGGCCGCTCTAAACGGTTCGTTAGGCTTAATGGAGGATAAAGACGGAGTGCTGTCAGAGCTGCCCTCACCGGTTGTGGCGCGCGCGTTTTGTGAAGCTTGATCCCGTTGACGCCCATAGTGCCCCATGATATCCCATCTCGATACCAAAGCCTTCGTTCCGCGTCAGGGTAAAGCGTACGCCAATCGGGCAGCCGCGGCGGCTGTGCGTTTGCCGGGTTTTGCCGTTGGGAATGAAGCCGTTTTTCGGCAGGGGACGCGCTGCGGCGCGGGCGAAAACATGGAGAGGGGTGCGGCGGCGGAAGCGGCTGTAAGGTATCATGGACCGGTTTCTGTCAAGCGCGGTGAACAGGATCGATGCGAAGGGGCGGGTCTCTGTTCCGGCGCATTTTCGCGCTGTCGTGCAGAAGCGCGGTTATTCCGAACTCTACGCGCTGCGCGGCCTGGATGTCCCGGCGATGGATGTCGGCGGCCTCGACCTGCTCGACCGCTACGAACAGCGCATCGCGCTGGAAGATCCTTTTTTGCAGACGGCGGACGACATGTCCTTCTTCTGCCATGGCGACGGGACGTTCCTGAAACTCGACCAGGACGGCCGCATCACGATGAGCGATTTCATCCGCGAGCACACGGGCATTTCGACGGACGTGGCCTTTGTCGGCCGCGGCAACTTCTTTCAAATTTGGGAGCCGGGTCGGCTTGCCGCCTATGGCGCGCAGGCGCGCGCCCGGCTTTTGCAGCTTCGGCAGGGGACGACGGCTCACGAGGCCAAGGCTGGGGAGCGACCGGAATGATGGCGGGTCACGGCGATGATATCAGCGCCGTTGGCGGACCGGCCCGTCACATTCCGGTCCTCCTTGCCGAAGTGCTGGAGGCGCTTTCGCCCAAAGCCGGCGATGTGATCGTCGACGGTACGTTCGGCGCCGGCGGCTACACCAAGGCGATCCTGGCAAGCGGTGCCTCTGTGGTGGCGATCGATCGCGATCCGGACGCCATTGCCGCGGGGCGGAGCCTGGAACAGCAATCCGACGGCAGGCTGAGGCTGGTGCAGGCGCCGTTCTCGACGCTGGACGAACAGGTCGAAAGCGCCGACGGCGTTGTCCTCGACATCGGCATTTCCTCCATGCAGGTCGACCAGGCCGAGCGCGGCTTTTCGTTTCGCTCCGACGGTCCGCTCGACATGCGCATGGCGCAGGCGGGCTTGAGCGCCGCCGATGTCGTCAACAGCTTCAAGACGGGCGATCTTGCCCGCATTTTCGGTTTCCTTGGCGAAGAGCGCAACGCCGGTCGCATTGCCCGCATGATCGAGAGCCGGCGTGAAAAAAGACCCTTCGAGCGCACGCTCGACCTCGCCGACGCCATCGAGACGCATATCGGCCGCGCGCCGAAGGACAAGATCCATCCGGCCACCCGGGTCTTCCAGGCACTGCGCATCTTCGTCAATGACGAGCTTGGCGAACTGGCCAAGGCCTTGGTGGCGTCCGAGCGCGTGCTGAAGCCCGGCGGGCGGCTTGCCGTGGTGACGTTCCATTCGCTGGAAGACCGCATCGTCAAGCGCTTTATCGCCGACCGCGCCGACGCGGTGATCGGCTCGCGCCATATGCCCGAGGCACATGCACGCAACGCGACCTTCCGCAAAGCCGGTGGCGGCGTCACGCCCGGCGACGCCGAAATAGCAGCCAATCCGCGTGCGCGCTCGGCGAGGCTGCGCGCTGCCATCCGCACCGAGGCGCCGGCGCGCGCGGGCGATCTTTCGATTTTCGGCCTTCCCAAGCTTCCCGGCATCCAGGCGCCGCGAGAGAGGTGAACACTTGTTTCGAACCAGCGACATAGTCCTGATCGCCGTCATGGTCTCGGCCGCGGCCCTGACCTACAAGGCCAAGCGCGAGGCCGAGGAACAACTGGCTTCGGTACAGAAGATCGAGGCGCAGATCCGCTACGAGGAAGATACCATCGACCTGCTCAAGGCCGACTGGAGCCTGCTGACCCAGCCGTCGCGCCTGCAGAAGCTGGCCGAAACCTACAAATCGCAGCTCGCACTCGAGCCGGTCAATGCGCGGCAGATCGTCGGGATCGACGATCTGCCGGCAAAACCGCTCAACATAGAGGACCTGTCGTCGCAGCGGCTTGGCGGCATGGCTGATATCTCCGGCAAAGCACCAGCCGGCAAGGATCCCGTGGTGACCGGAGCCATCGTCCAATGATCTCCGGATTTCCCATGATCGCCAAACTTCCATCGATCGGCAAATTGCTGAAGCGCCGCGCAAGGACCGACGAGGGCGGCTCGATCGTCGTCGAGGGTGCGCGCAAGGCGACCGGCGGCAAGGCCAAGACCCGCATCATCATGACGATGGCGGTGTTCTTCGGCATCTATTCGACCATCGCCGGGCGGCTGGTCTATCTCGGTTTCCAGAATCCCGACATGTCGGGCGGGCCGCAAAGCCGGGTGACGGCGTCACGTCCAGACATCGTCGACCGCAACGGCGAGGTGCTGGCGACCGACATCAAGACGGCATCGCTGTTTGCCGAGCCGCGCCGCATCGTCGATGCCGACGAGGCGATCGAAAAGCTGTCGACCATTCTGCCCGACATCGACCCCGAGCAAACTTACCACAAGCTGAAGAGCGGCGCCGGCTTCGTCTGGCTGCAGCGGCAGCTGACGCCCAAGCAGCAGGCCGACATCATGCAGCTCGGCATTCCCGGCATCGGCTTTCGCACGGAAAAGCGCCGCTTCTATCCGGCCGGCGTGACCTCGTCCTACATTGTCGGCCTCACCAACATCGACAATCAGGGCATCTCCGGCATGGAGAAATACATCGACGCGCAGGGGCTGAGCGACCTTCAGGCCTCAGGGCTGGCGATCGCCAAGGATTTGAAGCCAGTGCAGCTGTCGATCGATCTGCGCGTCCAGCATGTGGTGCGCGACGAGATCGCCGCCGGCCTGGAGCGCTATCGTGCCATGGGCGCCGGCGCAGTCGTGCTCAACATCAAGACCGGCGAAGTGGTGGCGATGGCCTCGGTGCCGGATTTCGATCCGAACAATCCCTTCAATGCGCAGGACAAGGATCGGCTGAACCGCATGTCGGCCGGCCTCTACGAGATGGGCTCTACCTTCAAGAGCTTTACCTCGGCCATGGCGCTTGATTCCGGCAAGGCCAATATGAACAGCCGTTTCGACGCATCGCATCCGATCCGTGTCGGCCATCAGGCCATCCACGATTTCCATGGCAAGAACCGCGTGCTGTCACTGCCGGAAGTGTTCCTCTATTCCTCCAACATCGGATCGGCCCGTGAGGCCGAAATGGTCGGTATCGAAGGGCACCGCGAATTCCTGCATCGCCTCGGTATCCTGGACAGGATGCAGACGGAACTGCCTGAAGTCGCCCGCCCGACCGAGCCGAAGGTCTGGAAACAGGTCAACTCCTTCACCATCGCGTTCGGCCATGGCGTATCGACGACACCGCTGCAGGCCGCTGTCGGCTGCGCGGCGCTGATGCAGGGCTACCTGATCCAGCCGACATTCCTGGTCCGCAGCGAGCAGGAAGCGATGGCGGTGGCCAAGAGAGTGGTCAGCGAAAAGACGGTGGAGGGCATGCGCTACCTCTACACGCTCAATGCCGAGAAAGGCTCGGCAAGAAACGCCAGGGCCCCCGGGTATCGCGTCGGCGGCAAGACCGGAACGGCCGAGAAGGTCATCAATGGCCGCTACTCGAAGGAACTGAATTTCAATACCTTCGTCGCCGCCTTCCCGATGGACGATCCGCAATATCTGGTGTTTACGATTGCCGACGCTCCGCATCCGGAAAAGCCAGGGATGACCGACGTCGCCGCCAACAATGCGGGTGTCATGGCCGGCAATATCATCAGGCGGGCAGCCGCCATGCTTGGCGTGAAGCCAGATTTCAGCCATGAAAATGGTGCAACGCTGGTTTCCTATCAGTGATTCTTGGGGCGCGCCGGCAACTGCGCGCTATTTTGTTGAGATAAACGGGGTTCGATGCACCTGAGAGACTTAGCCGGTATCCTGCCTGTCGAGGGAACAGCTTCCCGCGATGTGGAGGTAACCGGGATTTCATCGGATTCCCGTCAGGTCAAACCGGGTGTCGTCTTTTTTGCGCTTGCCGGCAGCAAGGCGGACGGCGCTGCCTATGCCGCCGATGCGGCGAAGCGCGGCGCGGCGGCGATTGTTGTGGGCAAGACCAGCGCGGTTACGGGCCTGTCGGTCCCGGTTCTCAGCGTTGACGACCCCCGCCTGGCATTGGCGCTGAGCGCGGCAAGTTTCTTCGGCAAGCAGCCTGACACCATGGTCGCGGTCACCGGCACCGCCGGCAAGACTTCGGTCGCCGCCTTCACCAGGCAGATCTGGGAGCAGGCCGGCTTTGCCGCCGCTTCGATCGGCACCACCGGCGTGGTGGCGCCAGGCCGCAACGATTATGGGTCGCTGACCACGCCCGATCCGGTGGCTTTGCACCAGTTGCTCAAGGAATTGGCTGAGGCCGGCGTCACCCATGCTTCGATGGAGGCTTCCAGCCACGGTCTCGACCAGCGCCGGCTGGACGGCGTCAAGCTTGCCGCCGGCGGCTTCACCAATCTTGGCCGCGACCATATGGACTATCATCCGACGGTCGAGGATTATCATCGCGCCAAATTGCGCCTGTTCGACACGCTGCTGCCGCAAGGCGCGCCGGCTGTCATCTTCGCCGACGATCCGTGGTCGGCGCCGACGATAAAGGCGGCGCAGGCCGCGGGGCTCAGTCTGCTGACGGTCGGCCGCCACGGCGATTTCCTGCGCCTGAAGCGGGTCGAGCACGAGCGCCACCGCCAGCGCGCCGAGGTTGAGGCCGACGGCGTGATCTATGAGATCGACCTGCCGCTGGCCGGTGATTTCCAGATCGCCAACGCCCTGGTTTCTGCGGGCCTGGCTATTTCGACTGGAACACCAGTCGCCAAGGCTTTGATGGCGTTGGAGAAACTCCAGGGGGCACCAGGCCGGCTCGACCTTGTCGGCGCGACCGTCAATGGCGCGCCGGTCTATGTCGATTATGCCCACAAGCCGGATGCGCTGGAAAATGTGCTGGCCGCGGTGCGCCCGTTCACCACCGGTCGCGTCATCGTCGTTTTCGGCTGCGGTGGCGACCGCGATAGGGGCAAGCGGCCGATCATGGGCGAGATCGCCACGCGGTTAGCCGATGTCGTCATCGTCACCGACGACAATCCACGTTCGGAAGTCCCCGAAACCATCCGCGCCGCGATCCTCGCGGCTGCGCCCGGCGCCATCGAAATCGGCGACCGCCGCAAGGCGATCCACGAAGCGGTCGCGATGCTCAAAGCCGGCGATACACTGATCGTTGCCGGCAAGGGCCATGAAGAGGGCCAGACCATCGGCGCCGAGACATTTCCTTTCTCAGACCATGAGGAAGTCCGCTCGGCGCTGCGGGAGCGGGCCGCATGAGCATGCTCTGGACTGCCGATGCGCTGGTCGACGCCATGGGCGGACGGCCGCTCGGGCCGATGCCGGAGGGCATTTCGGGGATATCGATCGACAGCCGCAGCCTGCAGCCGGGCGATGCTTTCTTCGCCATCAAGGGCGAGGCGATGGATGGCCATGATTTCGCGACCGCGGCGATCAAGGCCGGCGCCGGCGTGCTCGTTGTCGCCGAAGGCAAATTGCCGTCGCTCGGGCGTCTGACGGCGCCGATGATCGTAGTGCCGGACGTGCTGGCGGCGCTGGAAAAGCTTGGCGCCGCCGCCCGCGCGCGCTCCAAGGCGAAAGTCATCGCGGTGACCGGCTCGGCCGGCAAGACCACCACCAAGGAAGCGTTGCGCCATGTTCTGTCGGCCGTCGGCAAAGTGCACGCCTCGGCGCAGTCGTTCAACAATCACTGGGGTGTGCCGCTGACGCTGGCGCGCATGCCGGACGATTGCGACTATGCGGTGTTCGAGATCGGCATGAACCATCCCGGCGAGATCCGGCCGCTGGTCAAGATGGTCCGGCCGCATGTCGCCATCGTCACGCTGATCGCCGCCGCCCATCTCGGCTTCTTCAAAAATCTCGACGAGATCGCCAAAGCCAAGGCCGAGATTTTTGAAGGCATCGAGCCTGGCGGTGCTGCATTGTTGAACCGTGACGATTCACGCTGGAAGCTGCTCGACAAGATGGCGCGCGCCGCCGGCATAGAACATGTCTTCAGCTTCGGCGAAAACGTCCGCTCGACCTACAAGCTGACCAAATGCGAGCTGCAGGCCGACCATTCCGTCATCACCGCCAGGATCGGCGGGCAAGAGGTGACGGCCCGCATCGGCGCGCCCGGGCGCCACATGGTGCAGAATGTGCTCGCTGTCCTCGGTGCGACACATCTCATCGAGGCTGATATCGGCAAGGTGGCGGAGGCGCTGGCGGATCTCTCTGCCGAGCGCGGCCGCGGCAAGCGGTATGTGCTGCGCCACCCCAAGGGACTAATCACGCTGATCGACGAGAGCTACAACGCCAATCCGGCATCGATGAGTGCGGCCATGGCGCTGCTCAATGCGACGCCTGTCGCGGGCGAGGGCCGGCGTATCGCCGTGCTCGGTGACATGCTCGAGCTCGGCGACCATTCGGCCAAGCTCCATGCCGCCCTGGCCGAACTGATCGTCGGCACTGGGACAAATACAGTTTTTCTCGGCGGCCCGGAAATGCGGGCGCTGGCCGATATCCTGCCCGCCGAAATCACGACGGAATACCGCGCCGGCGCCGAGGAGTTGAAGCCGCTGCTGTTGTCGGCGCTGAGGGCCGGCGACGTGGTGATGATCAAATCGTCGAAAGGCATCGGCTTTTCAAAACTGGTCGAGGCCTTGCTGGGCAAATATCCGGCGGAAGCCGCAGGCACGAAACAGAACTAGTTCCCGGGGACGGAATCGCATGTTTACACTGCTCGTCGATTTTGCGGACAAGGTCTCGGTCTTCAATGTCTTCCGCTACATCACCTTCCGCACCGGCGGCGCGCTGATCACCTCGGCGCTGATCGTCTTCATCTTCGGGCCGACCATCATCAATTCGCTCAGGCTCAGGCAAGGCAAGGGCCAGCCGATCCGCGCCGACGGTCCGCAGACGCATTTCAAGAAGGCCGGCACGCCGACCATGGGTGGACTGATGATCCTTTGCGGCATCGTCGGCTCGTCGCTGCTTTGGGCGAACCTTTCCTCGATCTATGTCTGGGTGGTGCTGCTGGTCACGCTGGGCTTCGGCTCGATCGGCTTTTACGACGACTATCTCAAGGTGACGAAGCAGTCGCATCTCGGCTTTTCCGGCAAGGCGCGGCTGGCGCTGGAGTTCGTCATCGCCGGCATTGCTGCCTGGGCGATCATGCATAATGGCCAGGCGCCGTTCTCGTCGTCGCTGACTTTCCCCTTCGCCAAGGAATTCATCATCAATCTCGGCTGGTTCTTCGTGCCGTTCTCCTGCTTCGTCATCGTCGGCGCCGGCAATGCGGTGAATTTGACCGACGGCCTCGACGGGCTGGCGATCGTGCCGATTATGATTGCGGCGGCATCCTTCGGCGTTATCGCCTATCTCTCAGGCAATGCTGTCTTCGCCGAATATCTGCAGATCCATTTCGTGCCCGGTACCGGCGAGCTTGCTGTCGTGCTCGGCGCCGTCATCGGCGCCGGCCTCGGCTTCCTCTGGTTCAATGCGCCGCCGGCGGCGATCTTCATGGGCGACACCGGCTCGCTGGCGATGGGCGGCCTCATCGGCACCGTCGCGGTCGCCACCAAGCACGAGATCGTGCTGGTCATCGTCGGCGGATTGTTTGTCGTCGAAATCCTGTCGGTGATCATCCAGGTCGGCTACTTCAAGATGACCGGCAAGCGCGTCTTCCTGATGGCGCCGATCCACCACCATTTCGAAAAGCTCGGCTGGACCGAAAGCCAGGTGGTGATCCGCTTCTGGATCATCGCCGTCATCCTGGCGCTGGTCGGCCTGTCGACCCTCAAGTTGAGATAGGAGCCCGCTTGGTCCCCGCCGCATCCTTCTCGGGCAAACGCGTTTCGCTCTTCGGGCTCGGTGGCTCGGGGATCGCCACGGCGCGCGCGCTGATCGAGGGCGGGGCCGACGTGCTGGCCTGGGACGACAATCCCGACAGCGTTGCCAAGGCCGCTGGACAAGGCATTGCGACCGCCGATCTGCGCGGCGCCGAGTGGGCGAAATTCTCGGCCTTCGTGCTGTCGCCCGGCGTGCCGCTGACACATCCCAAGCCGCACTGGACGGTGGAGCTGGCGCGTGGTTCGGGCGTCGAGGTGATCGGCGACATCGAACTGTTCTGCCGCGAGCGGATCTCGCGCGCGCCGACTGCACCGTTCATCGCCATCACCGGCACCAATGGCAAGTCGACGACCACGGCGCTGACTGCGCATATCCTGAAATCGGCAGGGCGCGACACGCAGATGGGCGGCAATATCGGCCGCGCCATCATGACGCTCGATCCGCCGCAGCCCGAGCGCCACTATGTCGTCGAATGCTCCTCCTACCAGATCGATCTCGCCCCCTCGATCAATCCGACGGCCGGCATCCTGCTCAATCTGACGCCGGATCATCTCGACCGTCACGGCACCATGCAGCACTACGCCTCGATCAAGGAGCGGCTCGTCGCCGGCAGCGAGACGGCGATCGTCGGCGTCGACGATAGCTGGTGCGCGCAGATCGCCGATCGGTTGGAGCGGGCGGGCAGGCAGGTGATCCGCATCTCAAAGCGGCTGCCGCTGACCGATGGCTATTTCGCCGACGGCTCCAATCTGATGGAAGCCGTGCATGGCCGCTACAGCCGCGTCGCTTTCCTCGAAGGCATCGGCTCGCTGCGCGGCCAGCATAATGCGCAGAACGCGCTGGCCGCGGTCGCTGCCTGTTTGAAGGTCGGGCTGGACCTCGGCGAGATCCAGGCGGGGCTCGAGAGCTTTCCAGGTTTGGCGCATCGCATGGAGCAGGTCGGCCGCAAGGACCATGTGCTGTTCGTCAACGATTCCAAGGCGACCAATGCCGATGCGGCGGCACCCGCTCTGTCGAGCTTCCCGCGCATCTACTGGATCGCCGGCGGGCTGCCCAAGGAAGGCGGCATCGAGCCGCTGCGCGGGTTCTTCCCGCGCATCGCCAAGGCCTATCTCATTGGTGAGGCAGCACCTGCTTTCTCGGCGACACTCGGTGAAGCCGTGCCTTACGAGATATCGGGCACGCTCGCCGCCGCGGTCGACCATGCGGCCCAGGACGCGGCCAAAGATGACAGCGGCGAGGTGGTGGTGCTGCTGTCGCCGGCCTGCGCCAGTTTCGACCAGTTCAAGAATTTCGAAGTTCGCGGCGAAGCCTTCAGGCAAGCTGCGAATGCTATCGAGGGTGTGAAACCCATCGGAGGGGCACGATAATGCAAAGCCGTCTCGACAAAAGCCCGGTTGCAACCTGGTGGTGGACAATCGATCGCTGGTTCCTGGCGGCGTTCCTGTCGCTGATGGGGCTCGGCATCGTGCTATCCTTCGCGGCAAGCCCGGCGGTCGCCGAACGCATCGGCCTCGACAGTTTCCACTTCGCTACCAGGCAGATCATCTTCACCGTGCCGGCGCTCGGCGTAATGCTGGCAGTGTCCTTTCTCGAATCCAGACAAATTCGGCGCATGGCGCTCGTCATCTTGTGCATCATGCTGGTGCTGATGGTGGCCGTGCTCTACATCGGCGTCGAAGTGAAGGGCGCGCGGCGCTGGGTGTCGTTTGTCGGCATGTCGATCCAGCCGTCGGAATTCCTGAAACCAGCCTTCGTCATCGTCTGCGCCTGGCTGTTCGCCGAACACAAGCGCCAGCCCGACATTCCCGGCAATCTGTTCGCGCTGCTGCTCCTGATCCTGGTCATCTCACTTTTGGTGGCGCAACCCGATCTCGGCCAGACCATGCTGGTGACCGGCACCTGGGGCGTCATGTTCTTCATGGCCGGGCTGCCATGGCTTTGGATCATCGCGCTTGGCGCCACCGGCGCCAGCGGCCTGTTTGCCGCCTATACGGTGTTCCCGCATGTCGCCGCCCGCATCGACAAATTCCTGACCGGCGAAGGCGACACGTTCCAGGTCGATATGGGTCGCGAGGCGCTGATCAACGGCCACTGGTTCGGCGTCGGGCCGGGTGAGGGCACGGTCAAGCGCGTGATTCCCGATGCTCATGCCGACTTCGTGTTTTCAGTCGCGGGCGAAGAGTTCGGCCTGATCATGTGCTTCTTCATCATGTCGATCTTTGCCTTCATCGTGCTGCGCGGCCTGAGCACCGCATTGAAGGAACATGACGATTTCACCCGCTATGCCGTCGGCGGCCTGGTCACGGTGTTCGGCCTGCAGTCGGTCATCAACATGTGCGTCAATCTGCAGCTGATGCCGGCCAAGGGCATGACCCTGCCATTCATCTCCTATGGCGGCTCCTCGCAGATCGCCATTGCCATCTCGATGGGCATGGTACTGGCGCTGACGCGCAAGCGACCGGAAAAGCGCAAGCAGATGGGCTTTGCCCTGTCGCAGCGCGCCTTGCCGGCGGAGTGATATGGCGAGGGGTGTCATTCTTCTCGCGGCGGGCGGAACCGGTGGACATCTGTTTCCGGCCGAGGCGCTGGCGCATGAGCTGATCGAGCGCGGCTGGAGCGTGCAACTGGCGACGGACGACCGCGCGGAACGATTTGCCGGGCATTTCCCGGCCGCCGCCATCCATCCGATCCAGTCGGCGACGATGGGCTCGAAAAACCCTGTCGCCCTGCTTGGCGCGTTCTGGAAGATCTGGCGCGGCGTGCGGCAGGCTTCCGCCGTCATCGCCAGGATCAAGCCAGACGCGGTTGTCGGCTTCGGCGGCTATCCAACCTTGCCGCCGCTTTATGCCGCGACACGACGGAAGGTGCCGACGCTGATCCATGAGCAGAATGCGGTGATGGGCCGGGCCAACCGGGCGCTGTCCGGCCGTGTCGACGCCATTGCCGGCGGCTTCCTGCCCGAAGATGAAAGTGCTGCCGGCGCCAAGACGGTCATAACAGGCAATCCGGTCAGGCCGCCGATCCTGGAGGCCGCAAAGACGCCGTACACGCCATCCGCCGGGGAAGAGCCGTTTCGGCTCCTGGTGTTCGGCGGCAGTCAGGGCGCGCAGTTCTTTTCCGATGCCATGCCGGCGGCCATCGCACTGCTTTCCGATGCGCAACGCAAGCGGCTGGTGATCACCCAGCAGGCCCGCGCCGACGACGTGGCGCGGGTGAAAGCCGGCTATGCGGCCCTTGGCGTCCATGTCGAGGTCTCGCCCTTCTTCACCGATATGGCGCAGCGCATTGCGGCGGCGCATCTGGTGATTTCGCGCTCCGGCGCCTCGACGGTCTCGGAAATCGCCGTCATCGGCCGGCCGGCGCTGCTGGTGCCCTATCCCTATGCGCTGGACCACGACCAGGCAGCGAACGCGGCCGCCCTTGCGGCGGCCGGTGGCGGTGAAGTGCATCCGCAATCGTCGCTGTCGCCGGAGAGCATCGCGGCGCTTGTTGGCGGGCTGATGGACAGTCCCGAGCGGCTGGCGGCCATGGCTGCCGGCGCAAAGTCTGCCGGCAGGCCGAACGCGGCACGGTTGCTCGCCGATCTCACAGAGGCTATTGCGTCCAGAAAAACCGTATCGGATTTCAGGAAAGGGACGCATTGATGAAGATGCCGCAGACCATCGGCCTTGTGCATTTCATCGGCATTGGTGGCATCGGCATGAGCGGCATCGCCGAGGTGCTGCACAATCTCGGCTACAAGGTGCAGGGCTCCGACCAGGCCGACAGCGCCAATGTGCAGCGGCTGCGCGACAAGGGCATCGAATGCTTCGTCGGCCACAAGGCTGAGAATGTCGGCGCCGCCGAAGTCGTGGTCGTTTCGACCGCGATCAAGAAGACCAATCCGGAGCTGAAGGCTGCGCGCGAAAAGCTGCTGCCGATCGTGCGCCGCGCCGAGATGTTGGCCGAACTGATGCGCTTCCGCCAGGCCGTCGCCATCGGCGGCACGCACGGCAAGACGACGACGACCTCGATGGTGGCGACGCTGCTCGACGCCGGCGGGCTCGACCCGACGGTGATCAATGGCGGCATCATCAACGCCTACGGCACCAATGCCCGCATGGGCGATGGCGAATGGATGGTGGTCGAAGCCGATGAGAGCGACGGCACCTTCCTCAAGCTGCCGGCCGAAATCGCCGTCGTCACCAATATCGATCCCGAGCATCTCGACCACTATGGCAGCTTCGACAAGGTGCGTGAGGCGTTTCGCCAGTTCGTCGAGAACGTGCCGTTCTACGGCTTTGGCGTGATGTGCACCGACCATCCGGAGGTGCAGGCGCTGGTCAGCCGTATCGAGGACCGTCGCGTCATCACCTATGGCGAGAACGCGCAGGCCGATGTGCGCTTCACCAACCATCGCATGGCGGGCGCGGCCAGCGAGTTCGACGTGGTGATCCGCGACCGCAAGACCGGCGGCCAGACGACGATATCGGACCTGCGGCTGCCGATGCCCGGCCGCCACAACGTTTCCAACGCCACCGCCGCGATTGCGGTCGCGCATGAGCTCGGCCTGTCGGCCGAGGCGATCAAGAAGGGCCTGTCGTCCTTTGCCGGCGTCAAGAGGCGCTTCACCCACACCGGCTCGTGGAACGGCGTCGAGATCTTCGACGATTACGGCCATCACCCTGTCGAGATCACGGCGGTGCTGAAGGCGGCACGCAGCGCCACCAAGGGCCGTGTCATCGCCATCGCGCAACCGCACCGCTTCACCCGGCTGCACGATCTGTTCGACGAATTCTCGGTCTGCTTCAACGACGCCGACACGGTGATGCTGGCGCCGGTCTATGCGGCGGGTGAGGAGCCGATCGAGGGCGTGACCTCTGAGGCGCTGGTGTCGCGCATCCGCTCCGGCGGCCATCGCGATGCGCGCTATATCGAAGGTCCGACTGCCATCGCCCCCATCCTTCACGACTTGGCCAAGCCCGGCGACTTCGTCGTCTTCCTCGGCGCCGGCAACATCACCCAATGGGCCTATGCGCTGCCCAAAGAACTCGGCGGTGCGGTCTCATGATGCGCGGCCAGGACCTGCTCGACAAACTGGGCGATCGGCTTACCGGCTTGCGCGGCCGGCTGACACCGAACGCCGAGATGGACAAGATCACGTGGTTCCGCGCCGGAGGGCTGGCCGAGGCACTGTTTCAGCCGGCCGACGAGGAAGACCTTGCCGCCTTCCTGCGCGCCGTGCCGGAGGAGATCCCGCTGACCATCGTCGGTGTCGGCTCGAACCTGTTGGTGCGCGACGGCGGCATTCCGGGTTTCGTCGTCAGACTTTCGGCGAAGGGCTTTGGCGAGGCCGAGGCGGTTTCGCCGACCGGCATCAAGGCGGGAGCGGCGACGCCCGACAAGCGTGTTGCTGCCGTCGCCTATGAGGCCGGCATTGGTGGCTTTCATTTCTATCACGGCATTCCCGGCGCCATTGGCGGCGCGCTCAGGATGAATGCCGGCGCCAATGGCGCCGAGACGCGCGAGCGCGTCGTCGAGGTGCGGGCGCTCGACCGCAAGGGCAATCTCCACACGCTCAGCAATGAAGACATGGGTTACGCCTATCGCCATTCGGCAGCACCGGCCGGGCTGATCTTCACCTCGGCCATTTTCGAAGGTGTTCCCGAAGACAAGGCGGCGATCAAGGCGGCGATGGACGCCGTCCAGACGCATCGCGAGACGGTGCAGCCGATCCGCGAGAAGACCGGCGGCTCGACCTTCAAGAATCCGGAAGGCACTTCGGCCTGGAAAGAGATCGACAAGGCCGGCTGCCGTGGGCTGATGATCGGCGGCGCGCAGATGTCGCCGATGCACTGCAACTTCATGATCAACACCGGAACCGCGACCGGCTACGACCTCGAATATCTCGGCGAGACGGTGCGTGCCCGCGTGCTTGAAAATTCGGGTATCCGGTTGCAGTGGGAAATCAAGCGCCTCGGCAATTTCCGCCCCGGCCATGCCGTGCAGGAATTCCTCGGGCAACTGCTTTAAGGCGCATTGATATTCAGGTGAGGCCGGCCTGCAAACGATGGCCTTCTGCGCTTCCGGTGCTCATGGACCCAATGTCCGCTTCGGTTCTCGAACGCCACCATTTTCGGCTCGGCCTGACCTGAATCTCAACGCGCCTTGGTGCGTTAGCGCGTGCTGAAGTTCATGTGATGCATGAACTTCGAACGGTCTGAAATACCCGTCCGACCGTTGCTGCAAAGACTCACAATCCGCTTTTTCCGGCTGTTTTTACGGAAAGTGAATCTGTCGGAATCATAAGCACTTGCCAGCGAATCAACTCTCTGATTCTCTGCCCTAAAGCGTTTCCTGATTTGAGTCGTTCGACGCGTCGACCGCGTTTTCCGTCTGGGGGGCAACCTGCCGGGAGACTCGGACTCAATCTGGTCGCTGAATGCGTGGTTGCGAGCCCGCCGTGAGAGGGGATGACGGGATATGAAGAACAAGCATGTGGCTGTCCTCCTGGGCGGGTTCTCGTCCGAGCGGCCCGTGTCTCTGTCTTCGGGGAAGGCGTGTGCTGATGCGCTTGAGAATGAAGGCTACCAGGTTACCCGCGTCGATGTTGCGCGCGATGTCGGCGCCGTGCTCGCGGAACTCAAGCCGGATGTTGTCTTCAACGCGCTGCACGGCCCGTTCGGCGAGGACGGCACCATCCAGGGCATCCTCGAATATCTGGCCATTCCCTACACCCATTCGGGCGTGCTCGCCTCGGCGCTCGCCATGAACAAGGAACAGGCCAAGAAGGTTGCCAAGGCTGCCGGCATTGCGGTGGCGGAATCGAAGGTTGCCAGCCGCTTCGCCATCCAGAACAAGCATCCGATGAAGCCGCCCTATGTGGTCAAGCCGGTCAATGAAGGCTCGAGCTTCGGCGTCGTCATCGTGCATGAAGGCCAGTCGCATCCGCCGCAGGTCATCGGCTCGTCCGAGTGGAAATATGGCGAAACCGTCATGGTCGAGCGCTACGTCCATGGCCGTGAGTTGACCTGCGCTGTCATGGGCGACGTGGCGCTTGGTGTCTGCGAGATCATTCCGACCGGACATTCCTTCTACGACTACGATTCAAAATACGTCGCCGGCGGATCAAAACACGAAATCCCTGCTAAAATTTCACCGAATATTTACCAAAAAATACAGACACTGGCGCTCAAGGCACATCTGGCTATCGGCTGTCGGGGCGTTTCCCGGTCGGACTTCCGCTATGACGATCGTCACTCCGAAAACGGCGAAATTGTCTGGCTCGAGATCAACACTCAGCCTGGCATGACACCGACGTCTTTGGTGCCTGAAATCGCCGCCCAAGCGGGGCATCCGTTCGGCGATCTGTTGAGTTGGATGGTGGAGGACGCTTCGTGTCTGCGTTGAAATGGGGACAGGACAAGGGCAGGGGCGGCGCCGGGCCGGCGCTGTTCGGCATGCCGTTGTCGTTCGACCATTTCGTGCTGCCGCGCGTGCTGCGCCGGCCGGTGCGCGTGCTGGCGCGCCTGGGTGGCGGCGACTTTGTCGCGCCGCGTTTTTCCGCGGCCATCCTGTCCCTTTCGCTCATTGCATCAAGCAGCCTTTATGGCGCCATTCTCGGCGGCCATGCCGACGACATCGTCCAGAGCATCACCGCCCGCACCGGCTTTGCCGTCGACCAGATCAAGGTGGTGGGCAATCGCCAGACCTCGGAGATCGACATACTGGACCGGCTTGAGCTCGATGGCTGGACCTCGCTGATCGGCTTCGATGCCGAGGCGGCGCGGGAACGGATCGACACCTTGCCCTGGGTCGAAGTGGCGGCCGTGCGCAAGGTCTATCCGCATACACTGGAAGTGCGCGTCGAGGAGCGTGAGCCCTTCGCGCTCTGGCAGCAGGGCTCGGAACTTTCGGTCATTGAGCGGTCCGGTGCGGTGATCGCGCCGTTCTCGGGCGGCAAGCAGGCCTTGCTGCCGCTGCTCATCGGCACCGGTGCGCCGGCCAAGGCGCCCGACTTCGTGGCCAAGATCAAGAAATTTCCCGAGCTTGCCGCGCGGGTCAAAGGCTATATCCGCATCGGCGAACGGCGCTGGGACCTGAAGCTGGAAAACGGCATCACGGTCAAGCTGCCCGAGGATGGCGAGGATCAGGCGATTGCCGATCTGGTCCGCATGGATCATGACAACGGTCTTCTGACGCGCGATATCGCTGCCGTCGACATGCGCATCTCCGATCGCCTGGTCGTGCAGCTGACGCCGGAAGCAGCGACGCAGCGCCAGGCCGCGCTCAACGAAAGGCCGCAGAACCTGAAGCGCAAGCCGGAGACGAAGATATGAGCTGGCTTGGCGGCAATAGCGATGCCTCTTCGCGCCGCTCCGGCACGCTGACCGTGCTGGATGTCGGCTCGAGCAAAGTTTGCTGCGTGGTGGCGAAGCTGAAGCCGCGCGAGGACGGCAAGCTGTTGCGTGGCCGCTCGCATCGCATCCAGGTGATCGGCATCGGCCATCAGAAGTCGCAGGGCGTGAAGTCGGGCGTGGTTGTCGATCTCGACCGCGCCGAACACGCCATTCGCCTGTCCGTCGACGCCGCCGAGCGCATGGCGGGACTGACCGTGGACTCGTTGATCGTCAACATGACGGCCGGCCGGCTGAAGAGCGAAACGTACTCGGCCACCATCAATCTCGGTGGCCATCAGGCCGACGAGGCCGATATCAAGCGCGTCCTTGCCGCCGGCGCCAAGCAGGCACTCAAGGCCGAGCGCGACGTGATCCATTCGCTGCCGGTCGGCTTTTCGCTGGACGCCGAACGCGGCGTGCGCGATCCGCGCGGCATGGTCGGCGATCAACTCGGCGTCGACATGCATGTGCTGACCGGTGACGCCGCACCGCTGCGCAATCTGGAGCTCTGCATCAACCGCTCGCATCTTTCGGTCGAGCGCATGGTGGCAACGCCCTATGCCAGCGGGCTTGCGGCGCTTGTCGACGACGAACTCGAAATGGGTGCCGCCTGCATCGACATGGGCGGCGGCACGACGACAATCTCGGTGTTTTCGGAAGGCAAGTTCGTCCATGGCGACGCCATCGCCATCGGCGGCAACCATGTGACGCTGGATATGGCCAAGGGCCTGTCGACGTCGCTCGACGCCGCCGAACGGCTGAAGGTGATGCATGGCTCGGCGCTGCCCGGCAGTGCCGACGATCGCGACCTGGTTTCGATCCAGCCGATCGGCGAGGAAGGCGAGATGCCGCTGCAGATCCCACGCTCGGTGATGACGCGCATCATCCGCGCCCGCATCGATGAGACGCTGGAACTCCTTCGCGACCGGCTGAACAAGTCCGGCTACGGCAATGCCGTGGGAAAACGCGTCGTGCTGACCGGCGGCGCCAGCCAGCTCGCGGGCCTGCCGGAAGCGGCGCGCCGGATTCTCGGACGCAATGTGCGCATCGGTCGCCCGCTTGGCGTGGCGGGCCTGCCGGAAGCCGCCAAGGGGCCGGCTTTCTCGACGGCGGTCGGACTGCTGATCTATCCGCAGATGGCGAGTTTCGAGAGCCATCCGGCGAAAGGAATTTCCGGTCTCAGGATGACCGGAACGGGCGGAAAACTGCATCGCATGAGTCAGTGGTTGAGAGACAGTTTCTAATTGACGGGGACAGCCCCATAGGCGGCCGCGGCGGCGAAGCGGCGGGAAAGGCAAAGGACGGAGACAATGACCATCAATCTGCAAAAGCCGGACATCACCGAGCTCAAGCCGCGGATCACCGTGTTCGGTGTCGGCGGCGGCGGCGGCAATGCCGTC
Organism: Mesorhizobium sp. ArgA1; assembly: GCF_053714375.1. Taxonomy (NCBI): domain Bacteria; kingdom Pseudomonadati; phylum Pseudomonadota; class Alphaproteobacteria; order Hyphomicrobiales; family Phyllobacteriaceae; genus Mesorhizobium; species Mesorhizobium sp. ArgA1. Next base: position 96,652 of record NZ_JBSKBQ010000015.1, on the reverse strand, counting down.
AACAACATGATCACCGCCGGCTTGCGCGGCGTCGAGTTCGTGGTGGCCAACACCGACGCGCAGGCGCTGACCATGTCGAAGGCCGAGCGGCTGATCCAGCTCGGCGCGCACGTCACCGAGGGCCTCGGCGCCGGATCGCAGCCGGAAGTCGGCCGCGCGGCGGCTGAGGAGTGCATCGATGAGATCATCGATCACCTCTCCAACACCCATATGTGCTTCGTCACCGCCGGCATGGGCGGCGGCACCGGCACCGGTGCTGCCCCGGTCGTTGCCCGCGCGGCGCGCGAAAAGGGCATCCTCACCGTCGGCGTCGTCACCAAGCCGTTCCATTTCGAAGGCCAGCGCCGCATGAAGACGGCGGATATGGGCATCGAGGAACTGCAGAAATGCGTCGACACCCTGATCGTCATCCCCAACCAGAACCTGTTCCGGCTGGCCAATGACAAGACCACCTTCGCCGACGCCTTCGCCATGGCCGACCAGGTGCTCTATTCCGGAGTTGCCTGCATCACCGATCTGATGGTCAAGGAAGGCCTGATCAATCTCGACTTTGCCGACGTTCGCTCGGTGATGCGCGAGATGGGCAAGGCGATGATGGGCACCGGCGAGGCTTCAGGCGAGGGCCGCGCGATGGCCGCCGCCGAAGCAGCGATCGCCAACCCGCTGCTCGACGAGACCTCGATGAGGGGCGCCAAGGGCCTGCTGATCTCGATCACCGGCGGCCGCGACCTGACCCTGTTCGAAGTCGACGAAGCCGCGACCCGCATCCGCGAAGAGGTCGACCAGGACGCCAACATCATCCTCGGCGCCACCTTCGACGAGGAGCTCGAAGGCGTCATCCGCGTCTCGGTTGTCGCGACCGGCATCGACAAGTCGGCGGCCGAAATCGCCGCGGTGCCGATCTCGATCCGCGCCGTGCCGTCGCAGCAGAAGCCTGTCAGCCGTCCGGCTCCGGCGGCGGAAAGCCGGCCAGCGCCGGTCCAGCAGACCTATGAGCCGCGCGCGGCCGATCCGGTCGCCGAGGCGATCCAGCTTGCCGAAGCCAATGCGGCGGCAATGGCTCGTCCGGCGCCGATGGCTCAGGCGGAAGACTTCCGCCCGCAGAGCAAGATCTTCCAGGCTCCGCCTGCCCAGCCGCAGCCTGTCGTGCAGCAGGTCATGCAGCCGGCGCCGCTGAGGGAAATGCCGCAGCCGGTGGCTGCCGCACCGCAGCGCATGCCCCGGGTGGAGGATTTTCCGCCGGTGGTGAAGGCCGAGGTGGAAGCCAAGGCCCGTCCGGCCGATCATGAAAACAGCGGGCCGATGGGGCTGCTCAAGCGGTTGACCAACGGGCTGACGCGCCGCGAGGAAGAGCCGGCCCGACTGCAGCCGGCGCAGCCGCGCGAACCGAAACTGCGCCAGGCAGCGCCGGAAATGCGCCGCCTTGCCAGCCAGGATCCGCAGCTTTACGCACCGCGCCGCGGCCAGCTCGACGATCAGGGCCGGCTGACGCCGCAGACCAGGTCAGCCCAGGAAGACGACCAGCTGGAGATCCCGGCTTTCCTGCGCCGCCAGGCTAACTGAGCCGTTAACGGTATGTAACACTTGTTAACAGGCAGACGAGAGATCGTTTGCCTGTTAACACTTAAAGTGGTTTGATATCAACGCGTTACGATACGACGCTCACAGCAGCTCGCGGTTACACAGAGTAAGAAACCGTGATTTGGAGTCTCCCTGACGGGCCACTATCTTTGCCGCAGCACTTTCGGTGTGCTGGGATTCGGGGAGTTGGCCCTGCCTGCCGATAATCAAGAGCCGCGCCCTTTGGGGCTATAAAGCGGACACTGGCGTTATGGGCTATGGGGTTTGTCTTGCAAGACTACCAGACGACACTTCGATCGCGTGCAACGCTGACAGGTACCGGCGTTCATAGCGGCAAACCGGTCACCGTCAATTTCCTTCCCGCGGACGCCGACACCGGCGTCATCTTCCACCTTTCGAACGGAAGCGAGAGCCGGGAGTTCCGTGCGCTGGTTGCCGAAGTCGGCGCAACCGACCTCTGCACCATGCTCGGCGATCCGGCAGGCGAACATATCGCCACCGTCGAACATCTGATGGCGACGCTCTTCGGGCTCGGCATTGACAACATCGTCATCGAGATCGACGGCCACGAAGTTCCGATCCTCGACGGCAGCGCGGTGGCGTTCGTCGAAGCCATCGACCAGGCCGGCATCGAGACGCTGGCGGTCAAGCGCCGCTACATCAGGGTGGTCAAGCCGGTCCGGATCGAGAACGGCGCGTCCTGGGCCGAGTTCAGGCCCTATAGCGGCACGCGCTTCGAGGTCGAGATCGATTTCGAAAGCCCGGCGATCGGCCGTCAGCTGTTCGCCTCCGACATCAACCCCGACATCTTCCGCCAGGACATTGCGCGCGCCCGCACCTTCGGTTTCATGAAGGATGTCGAGCGGCTGTGGGCGGCCGGCTATGCGCTGGGCTCGTCGCTGGAGAACTCTCTGGTGATCGGCGACGACAACCGGGTGATCAACATGGGCGGCCTGCGCTATCCCAATGAATTCGCCCGCCACAAGACGATGGACGCGATGGGCGATCTGGCGCTGGCCGGCGCCCGCTTCATTGGCTGCTTCCGTTCCTATCGCGGCGGCCACCGGATGAACGCCGCGGCCTTGCGGCGCCTGCTGTCCGACCGTTCAGCCTTCGAGGTCGTCGAGACCACGCGCCGCGAGCGCGGCCGTTCCGCCGAGATGAGCGCCGTCACCGGGCCTGTCTTTGCGCCCTGGGTAATCTGATTCTTAATGGTTTTCTGGCTTTCTTGGCGTCGGCTGGTGTTGCATGGATGCATCACTGGCCGGTGAAAGCGCATAGCTTTCGGGGCAACGCCAGGCCGCCACAAAAATGTGCGATTGGCTAGACATAGCGTTGCTGGGCAAGGCAGTTATGGTTTATGGCTGCCGCCGTCTATTTGGTGCATGTCGCTCAAAAGTGGGGATCAGTTTTGAGGGAACGCCATGCGAAAGGCATTGAAATAACGCCGAAAGGGCGCAATCCAATCATGTTCTTCAAGCGAGTTGGTCAATCGAAAGCGCCGTATCGGGCTGTTTTCCTGGCGCTTTCGGTGGTTGTGCCATCGCTGTTCCTCTCGGCCTGCATGTCGTCGGAGAAAGACGTCGATCTGTCGACCTATGTCGACCAGACCGAACCGGCGGACGTCCTTTACAATCAAGGCCTTGCCAATCTGAACGCCGGCCGCCTGGATGAGGCGAGCAAGAAGTTCGACGCCGTCGACCGCCAGCATCCCTATTCGGAATTCGCCCGCAAATCGATGGTGATGGGCGCCTTTGCCGACTACCGCGCCGGCCATTATGACGAAGCGATCGGCTCGGCCAAGCGCTACCTCACGCTCTACCCGTCGACCGACGACGCCGCTTATGCGCAATACATCATCGGCCTGAGCTACTACCGTCAGATCAAGGACGTCACCCAGGACCAGAAGGAAGCTCGCCAGACCGTGCAGACGATGCAGGATCTGGTGACGCGCTGGCCGACTTCGGAATATGTCGACGACGCCAAGGACAAGATCCGCTTCGCCAACGACCAGCTGGCCGGCAAGGAGATGCAGATCGGCCGCTACTATCTCGAACGGCGCGAATACATCGCTGCCGTCAAGCGCTTCCGCAATGTGGTCGAGAACTATTCCAACACCCGCCACGTCGAAGAGTCGCTGGCGCGTCTGACGGAAAGCTATTACGCGATGGGTCTGACCTCGGAAGCGCAGACAGCTGCCGCCGTGCTCGGCACCAACTATCCCGACAGCCAGTGGTACAAGGATTCCTACAAGCTCTTGCAGAGCAACGGGCTTGAGCCGCGCGAGAATGCCGGATCGTGGATATCCAAGGCCGGAAAGCTGATCACCGGCGCCTGAAGCCTCTACAAAGGCGGACAGCGCTTTTCGGATTGATCCGACGCTCAAACAAAAAGATAGTGCGGCGCTGCGACTCCACCGGTCGCATGCCGCATTGAGGCGCGTCGCGCCTTAAGTCTTTTGTCTTGTGCATGCCGTTGTCCCAAACCGATCCGCTTTGGGACGACATGCGATAGGTTCGGGTTCTGATGCTTTCCAGACTGTCGATCCGCGATATCGTCCTGATCGAGAAGCTGGATATCGACTTCCAGCCCGGCCTTTCCGTGCTGACCGGTGAAACCGGCGCCGGCAAATCCATCCTGCTCGACGCGCTGTCGCTGGCGCTTGGCGCGCGCGGCGACGCCTCGCTGGTGCGCCACGGCGCGGCGCAGGGCCAGGTCATTGCCGTGTTCGACGTACCGCGCAACCACCCTGTGCGCGCGCTGCTGGCCGAAAACGCCATCGAGGACGACGGCGATATCATCCTGCGCCGGCTGCAGACGGCCGATGGCCGCACCCGTGTCTTCGTCAACGACCAGCCATCCAGCGTCACCCTGATGCGCGACATCGGCCATGCACTGGTCGAAATCCATGGCCAGCACGATGAGCGCGCTCTGGTCGATCCGGGCGCACATCGCGAATTGCTGGACAGTTTTGGCGGTCATCTCGGTGCTGCCCGCGCGACTGGCGAGGCATGGCGCTACTGGCGCGGCTGCGAACAGGACTTCGCCAGGCACCGCGCGAAGGTCGAGGCGGCGGCGCGCGAGGCCGATTATCTCAGGGCGTCCGTCGCCGAACTGGCCAAGCTCGATCCGCAGCCCGGCGAGGAGACGCAGCTGGCGGAACTGCGTGCCACGATGATGCGAGCGGAAAAGATTGCTTCGGAAATACATGACGCGCAGGATGTGCTGTCTGGCCCGTCCTCGCCGCTGCCGCAGCTCGCCAGCCTGCTCAGGCGGCTGCAGCGCAAGGCGAGCGAAGCGCCGGGCCTGCTCGAGGATGTGGTGAAGTCGCTTGATGAGGCGATGCTGTCGCTCGACGCCGCGCAGTCCGGTGTCGAGGCGGCTTTGCGCGCCACCGAATATGATCCGCAGCGGCTGGAGAAAGCGGAGGAGCGGCTGTTTTCGCTGCGCGCGGCGTCACGCAAGCACAGTGTGCCCGTCGACGATCTGGCGCAGCTGCGCGATACGATGTCCGCCGACCTTGCCGATCTCGATGCCGGCGAAGGGCGCCTGCATGTCCTGGAAAAGCAGGCTGCAGCCGCGCGCGAAGCCTATGACATTTCCGCGGCCCAGCTGTCCTCGCTTCGCCACGCCGCCGCGATCGGCTTGACCAAGGCTGTCATGGCCGAACTGCCGGCGCTCAAGCTCGAGCGGGCCGAGTTCATCGTTGAACTGGCCAGCGATGGCGAGAACCGTATGGAAGAAGGCATCGACCAGGTAGAGTTTTGGGTGCGCACCAACCCCGGCACCAGGGCCGGTCCGATGATGAGAGTCGCATCCGGCGGCGAGCTGTCGCGCTTCCTTCTCGCGCTCAAGGTGGCGCTGGCGGACCGCGGCTCGGCGCCGACATTGGTCTTCGACGAGATCGACACCGGGGTCGGTGGCGCCGTGGCCGATGCCATCGGCCAACGGTTAGCGAGGCTGTCGACGCGGGTGCAGGTGCTCTCGGTCACGCATGCGCCGCAGGTCGCGGCGCGTGCGGCGACGCATTTCCTGATTTCGAAATCCGGCGGCTCCGACAAGGTCGCCACCGGCATTGCCGAGATGGACCGGGCGGCGCGCCAGGAAGAGATCGCGCGCATGCTGGCCGGCGCCACCATCACTGACGAGGCGCGCGCCGCGGCCGAGCGGTTGCTGCGCGAAAATACCGCCGCTGCTTAGGCTGTCGCATGGCTTTGGGCAGAGTCAGGATATGGCTCCATCCCGCTGTTCGGGAATGATTTTTCCGAAATCCTGATTTATGGTGTCGCGCCACTGTCCAGGGACCGCTGCATGTCTGAAAAACCAGTCGAATCGTTGAGCGAAAACGAGGCCGCGGATGAGCTCCAGCGGCTGGCCGAGGAGATCGCCGGCCATGACCGGCGCTACCATGCCGAGGACGCGCCGACGATCACAGACGCCGAATATGATGCGCTGCGGCGGCGCAATCTTGCCATTGAAGAGCGCTTTCCCGGTCTGGTGCGCGAGGACTCGCCCTCGCTCAGGGTCGGCGCTGCGCCGGCGGAAGGCTTTGCCAAAGTGCGCCATGCCGTGCCGATGCTCAGCCTCGCCAAGGCCTATACCGACGAGGACGTCGCCGATTTCATCGACCGTGGCCGGCGCTTCTTCGACCGCGACAAGGATCTCGACATCGCCTTTACGGCCGAGCCGAAGATCGACGGGCTGTCGGCGTCGCTGCGCTATGAACGCGGCGTGTTCGTGCAGGGCGCTACGCGCGGCGACGGCGCTGTCGGCGAAGACATCACCGCCAACCTCAGGACCATCGCCGACATTCCCGCCAAGCTGAAGGGCTCGGGCTGGCCCGAGACCATCGAGATCCGCGGCGAGGTCTACATGACCTATGCCGAATTCGAGGCGCTGAAGGCGCGCTCGGCGGCGGTTGGCGGCCAGGACTATGTCAACCCGCGCAACACGGCGGCGGGATCGCTGCGCCAGAAGGATGCGTCCGTCACCGCCAGCCGCAATCTCAGATTTTTCGCCTATGCGTGGGGCTACACCACGCACGATCCTGCGCCGACGCAATTCGAGTCGGTGCAAAAATTTGCCGAGTGGGGATTCAAGGTCAGCCCGCTGATGGTGCGGGCGAAGTCTGTCGAGGAACTGATCGCGCAGTATCATAAGATCGAAGAACTGCGCTCGTCGCTCGGCTATGACATTGACGGCGTCGTCTACAAGGTCGACCAGCTGGAACTGCAGCGCCGCTGGGGTTTCGTCACCGGCGAGCCGCGCTGGGCGGTAGCGCATAAATTCCCGGCCGAACAGGCGATGACGACGGTGCAGAGGATCGACATCCAGGTCGGCCGCACCGGCACGCTGGCGCCGGTGGCACGGCTGGCGCCGGTCACCGTCGGCGGCGTGGTGGTCGAAAACGTCACGCTGCACAATGAGGATTACATCAAGGGCTTCGACAGCAATGGCCTGCCGATCCGCGACGGCATCGATGTCCGCATCGGTGACACGGTTGTCATACAACGGGCCGGCGACGTCATTCCACAGATCGTCAGCGTCGTCGTCGACAAGCGGCCTGCCGATGCAGTGCCTTACGAATTCCCGCACACTTGTCCGGTCTGCGGCTCGCCGGCGACGCGCGAGGTCAACGAGAAGACCGGCAAGGAGGATTCGCGCCGGCGCTGCACCGGCGAGCTGATCTGTGCCGCGCAGGCCGTGGAACGATTGCGCCACTTCGTCTCCCGCGGCGCGCTCGACATCGAGGGCCTTGGTGCGGAAAACATCGACCTGTTCTTCAATTCGGGACTGGTCAAGACAGCCGCCGACATCTTTACCCTCAGGGACCGCCGGCCGGCCGTCACCAGGGCGCTGGCCGAGCGGCGCGAGGAGCAGGCCAGGCAGCGTGAGGCGGCATCGGGCAAGGCGCGCAAGAATGTGCGCGGTGTCGAGGATCGCAATTATGAAGGCCTCGACAAGTTGTTCGCCGCCATCGATTCGCGCCGCGAGCCGGAACTCGACCGTTTCATCTTCGCGCTCGGCATCCGCCATATCGGCGAAACGACGGCAGCCGTGCTTGCCCGGACGTTCTCCACCATCGACGAGCTGATCCGCGTCGGCAAGGAGACGGCCGCGGCGGAGGATCCGCACAGTGTCTTCCCTTCGATCAACGGCATCGGCGACACGGTGATCGATGCGCTGCGCGATTTCTTCGGCAATGAGCGCAATGACGACGTGCTCGACAAGCTGCTCGAGCAGGTCAAGCCGAAGCCTTATATCGTCACCGTTTCTGCCGACAGCGAGGTTGCCGGCAAGACCATCGTCTTCACCGGCACGCTGGAAAAGATGACGCGCTCCGAAGCCAAGGCGATGGCCGAGCGGCTCGGCGCCAAGGTGGCAGGTTCGGTCTCGGCGAAGACGGATCTGCTGGTGGCTGGGCCGGGTGCGGGCTCCAAACTGAAGCTTGCCAGTGAACTCGGCGTCGAAGTCATCGACGAGGACACCTGGCTGCAACGGGTCGGCAAGGCGTGACCGGCGGCGCGTTCAAAGGCTTTGGTCCGAAAGCCATTCCGTTCTTCAAGGCGCTTGATTTCCACCAGAGCCGCGAATGGTTCCAGGAGAACCGCGCGCTTTACGACAGCGATCTGCATAGGCCGATCGGCGATCTGGTCGAGACCCTCACAGAGCGCTTCGCAGCGGCGGGGCTTGGCCTGCGCGGCGACCGCAAGAAGTCGCTGTTTCGCATCAACCGCGATGTCCGCTTTGCCAAGGACAAACGGCCCTACAACCGGCATGTTTCGGCCATCCTGTCGCCGGATGGCAGCAAGACAGGCCTGGGCGTCTTCTACGTGCATATCGGGCTGGAGCGCTGCTTTGCCGACGTCGCCTGGTGGAACCCGGAGCCGCCGCTTTTGCTGGCGATGCGCAAGGCGATCACCGATCGGCCCGGCGATTTCCGCAAGCTGCTTTCAACGTTGAAGAAAAACGGCCTCGAATTCGAAACCGAAGGCCGCATGAAGCGGGCGCCGCGTGGTTTCGAGCAGATCGCGGACGCCGATCTCGCGGAGGCCGTGCGCAACCGGTACTTCGTCGTCCAGCGTGTCATCGATCCGGCCGAAATTCACGCGCCGGCGCTGGTCGACGAGCTTGTCGATTTTACCTTACGCGCCAGGCCGCTGCTCGACTGGGGCAGGGCGATCCAGGGCACCGCGCCGCGGAGCTAGCCCAGGCACGCTGCGTGGCTACATCCGCATCAAAAGACCGCCGTCGACCGCCAGTTCGATACCAGTGACGTAGCTTGCCGCGTCGGAAAGCAGGAAGAGCGCCGCATTGGCCATGTCCTGCGGCGTGCCGATGCGGCCGAGCGGGGTGTAATCGGCAACGGCAGCGCGCTTCTCCTCGGTGTCCCAGCGCGCCTGCAGCGGCGTCAGCGCCATGCCCGGGCAGATCGAATTGGAGCGGATGCCGTCGCTCGCCAACTGCATGGCGAGCGACTTCGACAGCGCGCATACGCCGGCCTTGGAGGCCTGGTAGGCATCCTGCGGTTTGGGATCGCCGCGATACCACTGGATGGTCGAGAAATGCACCATGGCGCCGCCGCGCCCGCCGGCGCGCATATGCGGAACGACAGCCCGCGCGGTATGGACGAAGGATTTCAGATTGATGTTGAACACCTGGTCCCAGACATCGAGGTCCATTTCAAGGGCGGACTTGTCGCGGCCGAACCAGAGTACGCCTGCGACATTGGCGAGATAGTCGATGCCGCCGCGCTCGCGACCTGCCGCTCCAATGGTCTGCTCGACAAAGGCGGCGTCGGTGAGGTCGCCCTGGGCGAAGGTGAGCCGGTCGTCATGGGCGGCAAGGGACGCCGGACGCGGCTTGATGTCGAGGGCGGTGACCGAGGCCCCGGCATTGAGCAACGCCAGCGTGATTGCCTCGCCCATACCGCCACCGGCGCCAGTGACGACCGCGTGCCTGCCGGTGAAATCGTAGACGATCATGTGAACCCCTCGTGAAGCTTCGCGACGCCTTACATCAGTTTCGCTGATCTGTTGGCTCAAGCGCATTCGTCTGACTTTTCGAACGTTGGCTCCTACATAGCAGCGCGATTGGGAAATGTGACATGTCGGCAGAGACCTTAACCGAAAAATCTGTGGCCAGCGATTTCTGGGACGGCGTACGGCTGTCGTTGCCGGTGGTGGTCGCCGCGGCCCCGTTCGGGGTGCTGTTCGGTGCAATCGCGGTGGATAACGGCTTTTCCGTTCTCGAAGCTTTTCTGATGAGCGCCACGATCTATGGTGGCGCCAGCCAGATGGTCGGCATCGAACTGTTCGGCCAGCACGTCGCGCCTTGGCTGATCGTGCTGTCGATTTTTGCGGTGAACTTTCGTCATGTGCTCTACTCCGCCGGCATCGGGCGGCGCATCGCGCACTGGCCTGTGATCCAGCAGGCACTGGGCTATTTCGTCCTCACCGATCCACAATTCGCCATCGCCGAAGCGAGGGCAGAATCGGGCCGTTCCGTCGGCTTCGTCTGGTATATGGGTGTCGGCCTGCCGGTCTATGTGTTCTGGGTGATCGAGAGCGGCCTGGGCGCCGTGTTCGGCAAGCTCATCCCGGACACGCACGCACTCGGCATCGATTTCCTGCTGCCGATCTATTTCCTTGGGCTGGTGCTGGGCTTTCGCAAGCGGCCTTTGTGGCTGCCGGTCGTGATCGCCAGCGCCGCCGCCTCGATCATTGCCTACAAGACAGTCGGTTCGCCCTGGCACGTTTCCATCGGCGCCATTGCCGGCGTGCTCCTGGCGGTCATCCTGCCGCCGCACCATAGCGGCGTGGAGGCAAAGCGATGAGCGCGACCTTCTGGATCATCATTGCCGGTGCGATCGCCACCTATCTCACCCGCGTCGGCGGCCATCTGGTCATCTCGCGCTTCGACCACATCCATCCACGCGTCGAGGCCGGCCTCAACGCCGTGCCGGCCGCGGTGCTGACGACGCTGGTGGCGCCGGCCGCCCTTAGCGCCGGGCCGGCCGAATGGGCGGCGCTGATCGTCACCGCCGTGGTGTCGTTGCGCGGCGGCCTGATGGCGATGTTTTTGGCCGGGGCGGCCGTGCTGATCCTGGCGCGGCAGTTCGTCGGGTAGAATCTCAAATCTTGGCATCGTGCGGCAGCGGAGCCGTCGCCTTCTCCAGCCAGGCCAGCGTCTCGCCGTCGAGCATCGGGCCAATCTCGGCCAGCACCCAGGCGTGATACCGGTCGAGCCATTGCAGCTCGTCGCGGTGCAAGAGGTCGGTGCGGATCAGGCGCTTGTCGATCGGCACCAGTGTCAGCGTCTCGAAACTGTGCATGGCGATGTCGCCGCCCTCTACCGGTTCGGCCTGCGTCACCAGGATCAGGTTCTCGATTCGGATGCCGTAGGAGCCTTCCTTGTAGTAGCCGGGTTCGTTGGAGAGCATCATGCCGGCAAGCAGCTTTTCGGTGCCGGTGCGAGCGATACGCTGCGGCCCTTCATGGACGGCCAGATAGGAGCCGACGCCATGCCCGGTGCCGTGAGCGAAGTCGCAGCCATGCTTCCACAGCGCTATGCGCGCCACCGCGTCGATTTCGGAGCCGCGCGTGCCGGCGGGGAAGCGCAGTGTGGAAATACCGATCATGCCTTTCAGCACCAGGGTGAAGCGCTCGCGCATTTCTTCGGTCGGCTGGCCGATAGGCACGGTGCGGGTGATGTCTGTCGTGCCGTCCTGATACTGAGCGCCGGAATCGAGCAGAAACAGCTCGCCCTTTGCCAGCTTGCGGTTGGTGGCGCGCGACACGCGGTAATGCATGATGGCGCCGTTCGGGCCGGCGCCGGAAATGGTGTCGAAGGAGACGTCACGCAACGGCATCTGCGTTTCCTCGCCGGTCAGCCGGCGCGTCTCTTCCAGGTTGGTGACGACGGTTATTTCGTCGAGCGAGCCCGGCTCCTGCCGCTCCAGCCAGCACAACAGCTTCGCCACGGCCGCGCCGTCGCGGCGATGCGCTGCGCGGCTGCCGGCGATTTCGGCCTGGTTCTTGGTCGCACGCGGAATGCGGGCGGGATCGGGCGCGGAAACAACGGTGCCGCCATTGTCCTCGACCAGCATTCTGAGCTTTTCCGCCGCCAGCACCGGGTCGAGCGCGATCCTTGCGCCGCCCTTGGCAAGGGCGACGACCGCCGCCTCGAACTCGCCGGGCTCGTGCAAGTCGGCAAGCTGGGTGAGATAGGCCGCGACCGTGCGTGAGAACTTGCGCTGGTCCATGAACAGCTGATGTTTGCCGTCGGCGGCGAGGATCGCAAAGCCGAGCGCCAGCGGCGTGTGTGGCACGTCGCCGCCGCGAATGTTGAAGGCCCAGGCGATCGAGGAGGGATCGGTGAGCACGGCGTGCGTTGCGCCGTCCTTGCCGATCGCCGCCGCCAGCCGCACCAGCTTGTCCTTGGCCAGTTCGCCGGCGAAGCCGATCGGGTGAATCTCGACGGGTGCCGCCGGCGGTGCCGGCTGATCCTTCCAGATGATGTCGATCGGATTCTTGTCCAGCGGCACCAGCGTGGCGCCGGATTGCTCGGCCGAGGCTTTCAGCGCCTTGACCTCGTTGATCGTGTGCAGCCAGGGGTCGAAGCCAAGCCGCGCGCCCTTGCCGAGATTGTCCTTGATCCAGGACGCCGGTGGATTGTCGACGAGGCTCTCGATGGCAAAAATGTCGAGATCGACCTCACCGCGTACCTGCAGCGTGTAACGCCCGTCGACGAACATGAAGGCGCGGTCGCGCAGCACGAGCGCGACGCCGGCGGAGCCGCTGAAGCCGGTCAGCCATTTCAGCCGCGCGGAGCGGTCGGCGACATATTCGCCCTGATGCTCGTCGGCGCGAGGCACGAGGAAACCGTCCAGGCCATTGTCCGCCAGCCATTGCCGAAGCAACGCCACGCGCGGCTTGCCGACACTGGCATCGCCGGCGGAATCAAAGGTCTGGAACATGGCGGGTCCTCCTGTATTGCGAGCGACCGTAGCGCATGACCCGGAAAACCGGAATCGATTTTCGATGACGCGAATTGGTCCAGCTCAGTGCTTGAGGTGGATCGTCACCCAGCCCTCGCGGTGCAAGGTCCTGACATGGCGAAAATTCTGGCCGACATAGGCCGAGATCACCGCGTTGCATTGGCGATCGAGGATGCCGGACAGCACGATCGAGCCGCCGAGCCTGATATGCTTTGCCATTTCCGGCGCGAGCCGCATCAATGGCCGCGCCAATATGTTGGCGACGATGAGATCGAAAGGGGCGCGCTTGCCAAAGATCGGGTGGTGGAAGCCGGGCGCCGTCACGGTTTCGACCAGCGCTTTCACATGGTTGAGGCGCGCATTGGCGGCGGCGACCCGGACGGCGATCGGATCGATATCGGTCGCCAGCACCGGAATATGCGCCAGCTTGGCGACGGCAATGGCCAGCACCGCGCTGCCGGTGCCGAGGTCGAGAGCATTGCTGGGATGCTCGCGCCGCACAACCCGCTCCAGCATTTCCAGGCAGCCGGCGGTGGTGCCGTGATGGCCGGTGCCGAAGGCAAGGCCGGCCTCGATCTCGATGGCGAGTTCGCCGCTATGGCGCTTCCGGCGGTCATGCGCGCCATGGACGAAGAAACGCCCGGCGCGCACCGGCTTCAGCCCTTCCAGCGAGCGCGCCACCCAGTCGATGTCGGGCAAGACCTCGCGTTCGATAGGCTTCGATAGCGAAAGTCCGGCAAGGATGTCTTTCAGCCTTGTCTCGACCGCGTCGACATCGCCGTCGGCATAGAGCGAGACTTCGTAGATATCGCGGTCCTCGTCGACCTCGAGCACGGCAAGCGGCAGGCCTTCATCCTCGAAAGCGAGTTCGAGCGCGGCGAAGATGCTGTCGGCTTCGACCTTGCCAGCGATGAAATGGAGCCTGGTCTGCACCATCAGCTGGTCTCTTGTTTGAGCATGATCTCCGGACAAAACCTTTTTGTCCGAGAAAACCGGATTCCACTTTTTGGGATCATGCTTAGCCTGCCGCCAGCCGCTTCAGCTTGGCAATCGCCGTGTCGGCGCTCTCACCGTAAGCGATGGTGCCGGCGAACTCGCCCTTGGCATTGAGCAACAGCACCGAGGCGGTGTGGTCCATCGTGTAGTCGCCGTCGCCGGTGTCGACCTTCTTCCAGTAGATGCTGAAGGACTTCGCCATGGCGTGCACTTTATCGGGATCGCCCGATATGCCGACGATGCGGTCAGAGAAATTGCCGACATAGGTTTTCATCACCTCGGGCGTGTCGCGCTCCGGGTCGACGGTAACGAAATAGGCGTTGAGGTTCTTGCCGTCGTCCCCCAGGGTCTTCAGCCAACCGGCCAGTTCGAACAGCGTGGTCGGACAGACTTCCGGGCAATGGGTGAAGCCGAAGAAGACGACGCTGGGATGGCCGCTCCTCAAGGCGGCTTCGGTGATCGGTCCGCCTTTCTGGTCGACCAGCGCGAAGGCCCCGCCATACGGCTCGCCGCCATAATGGCCCTTGTACCAGTCGAAGGTGAGCCAGCCGATGCCGGCCGCCATCAGAACCAGAATGCCGACCAGGATTGAACGCATCATCAGGAAGTGTCCGTCGTGATTTTGATGGGCGCCGGATTGGCGCCCGCAGCGGCAGTCTTAGCCGGTCGCGAGGGTCTAGGCAAAGATGCCGCGTTGCCGCAACCGGACCGGGCACTACCTTGCAAACAGCAGATCCTGATCCCACCTGAGGCCGGCAAACTGAACCTGAGGAGGCTCCCTTGCTACGACGGATTGGGCAGAAACTGTTCGGCGGCGCGCTGGCCGCATGCATTGCCCTTGGCGCCGGTGCTGCCGCGGCGGAGGAAGTCGGCAAGGTCGGCGTTGACTGGCTCGGCAACGACATCATCGTCGAGGCCATCAAGGATCCCAAAGTCGACGGCATCACATGCCACGTCTCCTATTTCGACCGCGGCGTGATCGACCGCCTGCAGAAAGGCAACTGGTTCGAGGACCCGTCCGATTCCTCGATTTCCTGCCGCCAAACCGGGCCGATCACCATCGGCGACATCGACATGAGCGAGGGCGGCGAAGAGGTGTTCAAGCAAGGCATCAGCCTGATCTGGAAGAAGCAGGTGGTGAACCGCATCTACGACAAGAAGAACGAGACGCTGATCTATCTGTCGCATTCGCGCCAGGTGCAGGACGGCTCGGCGAAAATGTCGGTGACCACCGTGCCGCTGTTTGGCCAGAGCGTGGTATGGACCAACGGCCAGCCGAAATAGCCAGTTACTCTGGGCTGTTTGGCGGCGCGACAATTGCTTCCGCAATTGCGCGGAGGTAAAGCCGCGCCATGGACCGTACCGAAAACCTTGTCCTGAAAGACCCCGAGCCGCGCATCCATCCGACCGCGGAGCTCAAGGCGTGCAAGCTCGGGCGCTATGCCTCGATCGGCGAGCGCGTCGTGCTGCGCGAGGTCAATGTCGGCGACTTCTCCTATTTCGAGCGCCACGCCGAGGCGATCTACACCACGATCGGCAAATTCTGCTCGATTGCCGCCAACAGCCGCATCAATGCACTGGAGCATCCGATCGAGCGGTTGACCCAGCACAAGCTGAGCTACCGGCCGAACGAGTACTTCCGCTGGCTGGGCGTCGACGCGGCGTTCCGCGAGCGGCGGCAGGCCAAGGCCGTCAGCATCGGCAACGATGTCTGGATCGGCCATGGCGCTGTCATCATGCCCGGCATCAGCATTGGCAACGGCGCCATTGTCGGCGCCAATGCAGTGGTGACGCGGGATGTGCCAGCCTATGCGATCGTCGCCGGCGTGCCGGCAAAACAGTTGCGCCGGCGTTTTTCCCCTGAGATCGCGGCGCGGATCGAAAACCTCGCCTGGTGGGACTGGCCGCCGGAGAAACTCGCCAAAGCGGTTCCCGACATGCAGGCCTTGCCGCTCGAAGCTTTCCTTGACCGCTGGGAACAGGAACGCTCCTGAACGCAGCGGTCAGATGAGCATGCCGCCGGGCTCCTCGATGCGCATGCGCGTCTTCGTCGACTGGCTGGCCTAATCCTTGCGCCGAAGTTCTGAACAGCGCCTGTCGGGAAGAGATCCGTCGGTCTGCGGCAACAGAACCCCTTCCGCTCTGCGGGGGTGGCGCAGCGGAAGGGCTTTGGAGATAAACCGCCGTGAAGCGGAAGAACCAGGCTCTTTGGCCTGCACAGTGACTATGGCAACAAAGCCATAAGGCGGCTTTTTCGGGTGCCACGCTTTTCGCGTGTGTTCAATTGTAGCCGCGATATCACCTGCGACAGAGAACCGGGAGCGGCTGCCGACTGTTTCTTGCTGAGCGATGAACGCGGCGCCGTCCGGCTTGCCGCGTTTCGGGCAATTGAAGGATTTTGAATTGGAAAAGCTGTTCACGAGGATCGCCAACACGGTCGCTCATCTGGCCGGGCTGCCGCTGACCTTTGTCGGCTGCTGCGCGATCGTCATCGTCTGGGGGGTCAGCGGGCCATTCTTCGGCTTTTCCGATACATGGCAGTTGGTCATCAACACCGGAACGACGATCATCACCTTCCTGATGGTGTTCCTGATCCAGAACACCCAGAACCGCGACGGCGCCGCGGTCCAGGCCAAGCTCGATGAACTGATCCGGGTCGGCAAGGGTCACAACCATTTCATCGGCATCGAGCACCTGACCGAAACCGAGGTCGAGGAGATCCGTGACAAATGCGAGCGCGCGGCAAAGCGTCACGACCGCGAGATCGCCGAGCTGGCTGCCAAGAAAGCCGTCACGCAGAAGCGCACCGCGAAAAAACGCGCCGCCTGAATTCGCTGGTCAGCGCTCCATGAAGGCCGCAAAAGCGTCCTTGTGGTCGGGATGCCAGCGCGACAGGGCAGGGCGGTTCTCGATGATGTCGCCGATCGCCCAGGCCATGCGTTTTTCGTCCGTCGGCCGCTTCACCTCATTGTCCGGGCAAAGGATGTAGAAATCGCCACGCATGAGGGAGGCCAGCATGAAGTCGATGACCTGCTCGCCGGTCCAGGCGCCGGCCGGTTTTTCGGTCGCGCCCTCGGTGATGCCGGTGAAGGTGAAGCCGGGAATGAGAAGATGTGCCGCAACCTTCGCGCCCGGTTCGTTGCGCAGTGCGTGCGCCAAGCCTTCGGTGAAGGTCTTCAACGCCGATTTGGAGACGTTGTAGGCCAGATTGCCTGGCGGCGTAGTGATGCCCTGCTTGGATCCGGTGTTGATGATCAGGCCGGGCTTGCCCGACGCCAGCATAGCCGGCGCGAAAGCCTCCACGCCATGCACGACGCCCCAGAAATTGGTGTCGAGCAATCGCCTCCAAGCTACCCGGTTTTCCCAGGGCTTGCCCGGATTGTTGCCGACGCCGGCATTGTTCATGACGATCGACACCGCCCCGAAAGCGCTGTCGACGGTGTTGGCCAGCCTTTCGACGTCGTCGATGTAGGAGACGTTGGTGGC
The DNA here is from genome assembly GCF_053714375.1 of Mesorhizobium sp. ArgA1. Classification (NCBI taxonomy): domain Bacteria; kingdom Pseudomonadati; phylum Pseudomonadota; class Alphaproteobacteria; order Hyphomicrobiales; family Phyllobacteriaceae; genus Mesorhizobium; species Mesorhizobium sp. ArgA1. Next base: position 79,590 of record NZ_JBSKBQ010000015.1, on the reverse strand, counting down.
AACTGCAAGAACGTTATCGTCGCCACCGATCGCTGCGACGACCTGCTTGGCTTCGTCCAAACGCGCGCCGCCGAGATCGGCAAGCACCGTCTTCATGCCCATCGCCGCGAAACGTTTCGCGGCGGCAAGGCCGATGCCGCTGGCGCTGCCGGTGATAACGGCGACATTGCCTGGGCTGAGGGCGGGCAAAGCGGACTGGATTTCGGCGTCGGAGGTCATGGTCTTTTCCTTGGCTTGGGGTTGCGCCGAACTTAGCGCCAGACGCGGCCCATTCAAGCCCGTTGCAGTGGCTTCGGGTTGACCGGAGCGGTGGGCGCTGCGCATGCTGCCTGCCATCGAAGGAGATCGACCGATTGACCGACTGGATTGCAATCCTGAAGGAGCAGACCGCCACCGGTGACCAGATGGGCCGCGAGGTGCCGCAGATGCTCGCCAATCCCGATATCAGCGAAGCACAGGTGAAGACGCTGTTTTCGGCGCTGGAAAAACAGGCCGAGTTCGTCGAGAAATTGCGCATGGCGCTGGAAAAATTCGGCCATGATTTTTCGATCATCAAGGCGGCCGAACGGCTTGAGGAGCGCTATGCCGATCTCGCCGCGTCGGTCGCCGAAAAGCTGAAGGCGATGCGCAAGTAGTGGCGGCGCGCTACTTTTCGATCACCCGCGAAAAACGCGTATCCGGCACGAACCAGATCGCGGCCACCAGAACATAGATCGCCAGGCCGATCCACTGGTTGACGAACGTCAGCAGCACCGCCGTTGTGTAAAGCGCTACCGAAATCTTGCCCTTGCGGTCACTGCCCAACGCCTTGGCGAAGGCGGTCTCGTTGCCGTGCAGATGGTGCAGCTTGGTCACAAGAAACCTGTAGGCGACCCCGCACAGCACCAGGTCGACGCCATAGACGGCGACGGGGATCGGCGCGAAATGGTTCTCGCCCATGAAGGCCGTCGTTGCCGGGATCAGCGACAGCCAGAACAGAAGGTTGAGGTTTGCCCACAGCACGCGGCCGTCGACGCGCTGCACGGTGTGGAACATGTTGTGCAGATTGTTCCAGTAGATGCCGACATTGATGAAGGACAAGACATAGCTGAAGAAGATCGGCCACAGCGGCGCCAGCGCTGATAGGTCCTCGCCATGCGGCACTTTCAGCTCCAGCACCATGATGGTGATGATGATGGCGACGACGCCATCGGTGAATGCCTCAACCCTGCCTTTGCCCATGGATTCTCCCTCTCGATGGACAGACGTTAAGGGAGGATTTCGGGCAAGGCCATACTGGCAAGATTGTCAGGAGCGGGTTGGGCAAGTGGAACGGCCGTCCTTACATCGACGTTGGACTTCTATTGGGGCGTTGGGCAACTGGCCGGAGGTTGCCATGACCAGCTATACCGAGACCATGACGACGCGCGACAATGAACTCGGCGGCCGCGCCGGGATGGCCGCCGTTGCTGCGATGATTGCAGCTTTGTTCGCCGGCAGCACGGCGCTGACGCCGCTTTACGTCATCTACAAGCAGGCCTTCGGTTTCTCGCAGATCACGCTGACGCTGGTCTACGCCGTTTATGTCGTCGGCAATCTCGGCGCATTGCTGATGTTCGGACGTTTGTCCGACGGCATTGGCCGCCGTCCTGCGGCCTTGGCGGCGATGGCGGTGGCGGTGGTCAGCGCGCTGGTGTTCTTGCTGGCCGAGAATGTCGCCTGGCTCGATGCGGCCCGCATCCTGAGCGGCCTTGGCATCGGCATCGGCGCGGGAACCGGCACCGCCTGGCTGGCGGAGTTGATCGAGGGCGAGGACAAGTCGCGCGCCGCCGTCATCGCCACGAGCACCAACTTCGTCGGCCTCGGCCTTGGCGCGCTGGTGTCGGGGCTGCTCGCCGAATATGCGCCGTGGCCATTGAGACTGACGTTTGCGGTCTATCTTGCCTTACTCGTGGTGGTCACGATCCTGATCTGGCGCACGCGGGAGACGGTCTCGCGGCCGGGACGGCTGGCCGATGTTTCGCTGCGGCCGCGGCTGTCGGTGCCGGCCGACATCCGCGCCGCTTTCGTGGCGCCAGCGGTGACCGGCTTCGGCGCCATGGCGCTGGTCGGCTTCTATGCAGCACTGGCGCCGAGCATCCTGGCGCAGCAGCTGCATGTGGCCAACCATGCCGAGGCCGGCGGGCTGTTCTTCGAACTGTCGATCGTTGCGGCCGCGACCATTCTGGGCACGACCTGGCTGCTCAGCCGCACCGGCATGCTGGCGGCGCTGGCGCTGATGATCCCGGCTGTGGCGCTGGTGGTCGCGGCGCAGATCTTTGCCTCGATGTCGCTGATGATCGCCGCGACGGCCCTGTGCGGCGTGGTGGGCGCGCTCGGCTATCGCGGCGGCCTGCAGGTTGTGAGCCAGATCGCACCGGCGGATCGCCGCGCCGAAGTGGTGTCGGCTTTCTTCATCTGCTGCTTCTGCGGCAACGCGCTGCCGGTGATCGGCATCGGCCTGCTGTCGAGCTGGACCAGTGCCGCGACTGCAAGCCTGGCCTTCGCAGGCATGATCACGATCTTCTCGGTAATCGCTTTGGTGTTCGGCGCCAAATATGCGCGCTGAACCTTACCCGTTCGGCGTCTCCGGCGCCATGTTGGCGCGCTGGCGCGGGATGCCGAGGCCGGTGTCAGGCGGCTCACCGGCTGCCGGCCGATCCTCGATCATGTGCATGGTGCGCCAGCGGCCGAAACGATAGTAGGCGGCGGCCAGCAGCAGCGAGGTGATCGATCCCGCCGGAAAACTCCACCACAGCGCTTCCGCGCCGATATAGCTCCTGAAGAAATAGGCAAAGCCGGTGCGCACGACGAGCACCGAAATCACCAGGATGATCAGCGGCGGCATCACCGCACCTGTGGCGCGCACGGTGGCGAACAGCACGATGGTGATGCCGAACAGGATGAATGACCAGGACGCTATCCTGTTGATATGGGCGGCGATGTCGATCGCGGTGCTGTCACCACTCAGGAAAAGGCTCAGCACGGGCCGGTCGAAGAAGAACAGCAGCGCCACCAGCGCGCCGGTGAGCACGAGGTTGAAGCCGACGCCGGAAGCGGCGATGCGGCCGATCCTGTCCCAGCGCCCGGCGCCGACATTCTGCGCCGCCATGGAGGAGACCGCGGCGCCGATCGCCAGCGCCGGCATCTGGATATAGGTCCACATCTGCGCGGCGATGCCGTAGGCGGCGGCGACCTGCGAGCCGTAGGTATTCACGATGCCCATCACCGTGAGCGCCGCCGCGGAAATCACGATCATCTGCAAGCCCATCGGCACGCCCTTGAAGACGACGATCCTGAGCAGGGTCGGGTCCGGGCGCAGTAGAGCGAGGTCGGCGCCGGCGATTCTGAGCGGATGCTTTCGCGCATACAGCACGACGAGGATGGCGATCACGCTCACCGTCTGGCCGACCAGCGTCGAGGTGGCGGAGCCGGCTATGCCGAGTTCGGGGAAGGGGCCGATGCCGCGGATCAGCAGCGGGTTCAGCACGATGTCGAGCACGACCGCCAGCGCCATGAAAAAGAACGGCGTGCGTGAATCGCCCGCACCGCGCAGCACCGTCATGACGAAGGACAGGAGGTTCATCATCGGCACAGCGACGAAGATGATGCGCAGATAGGAGCGCGCCAGCGGCAGCGCGTCGGGTGGCGTGCCAAGGGTGTTGAGGATGGCGTCGACCCAGATCCAGCCGCAGACGGCGAAGACCACCGAGACGAGGAAGAAGAAGGTGGCGCTGGTGCCGACGATGCGCCGCGCCTCGGGCAGGTCGCGGGCGCCGACCGATTGCGCCACCAGGATGGTCGCCGCCATGCCGATGCCGAACACCGTGCCGAGGATCAGGAACAGCACCAGATTGGCGTTGGACGTCGCGGTCAGCGCGGATTCGCCGAGAAAGCGGCCGACCCAGACGGCGTTGATCGAACCGTTGAGCGATTGCAGTACGTTGGAGCCGAGCACCGGCAGCGCGAACAAAAGCAGGGTGCGCGGGATGGGGCCGCTGGTCAGGTCGACGGTGCGCCGGCGCGCGGGCATTCTTTCGTCCATGGGCTGCTCGGCGAAGGTTCATCTCAAAGTCCGCCCGGCAATGATTGCCAAATCGGGGGGATCATGTCCGACAATCCGCTTTTTTCCGAGCGCCTGAACCGGCGCGCGTTTCTCGGGGCATCCGCCTTGGGTGCCGCTTCCGTGGCGCTTTCGGCCTGCACAACCACGGACGTGGCGCCGCCGCCGGTGGCAGCGCCGCCGCCGCCGAGCGAATCGGCTTTCGGCGCTGCCGAAAGCATGTACGCGGCACGCGTCGACGAGGGCTATCAACTGCCGGCGATCCCGATATCCAAGCTCGATCCCAAGTTCGTGCGCCAGATCGTGACCGACCCGACCGGCGAAAAGCCGGGCACCATCATCGTCGATACGTCGGAACATTTCCTCTATCTGGTGCGCGATGGCGGCAAGGCGATCCGCTACGGCGTCAGCCTCGGCAAGGCCGGTTTCGGCTGGACCGGCAGCGCCGTGGTCCAGGCGCGCAAGAAGTGGCCGGTGTGGACGCCGCCGCCGGAAATGATTCAGCGCCGGCCGGAACTGGCGAAATACAAGGACGGCATGCCGCCGGGACCGCAGAGCCCGCTCGGCGCCCGTGCGCTCTATCTGTTCCGCGACGGCAAGGACACGATGTACCGGCTGCACGGCACGCCGGAATGGGATTCCATCGGCAAGAACGCGTCGTCGGGCTGCGTGCGCTTCATGAACCAGGACATCATCGACCTCTACAGCCGGGTCAACGGTGTAACCCAGGTTTATGTGCGCCCGAACCTGTCGCCGGCCGGCAAGATCATGGCCGTGTCGAGCCGGACCGCCGAGCCGATCGATGCCGGCGTGCCGAGGGATGCCGAGATTTTGAAATAGGGCGCCAGCGGTATCGCTGATCGCCGACAAAAAGGCGGACGCGCCGGGCGCGTCCGCTTTTTTCTGTTGTATGCGACTACTTCTTGGCGAGGCCGGGAAGCGTGACCTGATAGACCAGGAACATGGTGTCGACATCGGCGCCGTCTTCGGCCTTGTAGGGCGCGCCGACCTGGAAGCCGTCCTGGGCGAGGAAGTCGTTGTCATTGCCGACGAACAGGAAATAGTCGTCGGGCAGCGCCGGATCGAGCACGCTGACCACCGACATCGCCTCCCACTTCTCCGAGAGGTTGTTCTTGTCGTTCGGCTTGCCGTCATGCAGGCCGAAGCGGCTGAGTTCCTTGTTGTCGTTGATGTCGATGAACGGCGTCAGCTTGGCCGGGGTCACCGAGGGGTCGAGCACGCCCTTCGGCGCCAGCGGCTTGTCGGCGGCATCGAAGGCGCCACCGGCAATGTCGGTCGCGGCCGACACGTCGACAACGAAGATCTGGCGGACAAGCGAAGTGTCGCCCTTCACGCCCTGGCCGTTGCCGCTATCGCGCGTCAGCATCAGGAAGGTCTTGTCGGACAGCGCCACGATCTCGCTCTGCGCGGCGATCTTGGTCTTGCCCTTGTCGTCCTTGAACACCGGCAGCGGCACGACATATTCATGCGCCAGCTTGAGATGGGCCGGGTCTGTCGCGTCATAGACCAAAGCGCGGGTGTTCTGGCGCGTGGCGCCGGAATCGCCGCCGTCCTGGCGGGGTGCGGACTGCAGCACCGCAATCAGCGACTTGCCGTCCGGGGTCAGCGCCATGCCCTCGAGGCCCTGGTTGTTCTGGCGGCCGGTCTCGGGATCCTTCGGATCGGGCTCTGCGGCACCGGGACCCGGATTGTCGGAGGCGAAGTTCGGCGTGCCCTTGCGCATCGGCACCAGGGCCGCCGGCGGCTGCGTCGCCGACATCAGGTGGCCGTCGGCCGAGAAGCGATAGATGTTGGGACCATATTCGTCGGAGATGAACATTGTGCCGTCGGGCAGCCGCGCGATCGCCTCATTGTCGAGCGCCAGCTTGCCGTTGGCCTCGGGCAGCATCGGCATGTCGCCGCTGGCGGCGCGCACGCCATTGAGCGGGTCTAGGCCGGTGGCGTCGGCTCCCTTGTCGTCGGTCAGAAGCAGGGAATCGGAGAGCGTCGCCTTGACGCCGGTCTGTTCCTGGCCGGCGGCGGGTGTCGCGCCCAGCGCGGTCGGCGTAAGCTCGATGGTGATGGTGTTGAGGCGCGGCCGGTAGTCGGTGGTGCCGACGACATTGTAGCCGCGATCCGGCAGCAGCCAGAGCGAACCCTTGTAGCCATTGGCGTCATGCGTCCAGCTTGCGGCGTCGATCGACATGCCGGAACCGGAGCCGAAGGTCTCGCCGAACTTGTCCTTCAGGTCGGCCGGGAGGCGGCCGACGCCGACCAGGCCCTTGTTGACGAAGCTGACGCCGCCAACGGTGGCGGTGCTGTCGGCAAGGGCAGGGGTCAAAGCGGTAAACAGCGCCAATGCGGCGCCGAGCGACAACGTTCGGTGCGAGATTTTCATGGAGATCCTCTTTGTGACAAGCCTTCGAGCGGCCGAGACTGCAAAGGGCTCTGCGTCGCATCGACGATCTCGCCCTCCCGCAAGCGGTCTAGGACGTGAACATGATACTTGCGTGACAAGTGCGTTCTGCCGGCCATTGGCATTCGTTGCTTGCCGTGCAGAAATGGCTGCATGCACGAAACACTCGTCGCGTTGGCTGTTTTCCTCTGCCTGACGGCGGCGCCGCTGGTCAGCATGGCTGTCTATGGCAAATTGCCCGCGCATCACCGCGAGGACGACACCAACAATGTGGTACGGCTGGCCGCCAACCTGTTCGTCGTCATGACCTCGCTGGTGCTTGGTCTGATGATCAACTCGGCCAAGAACACTTTCGAGTCGATCGACCGCAACGTGCACACATATGCGACGGAGTTGATCCTTCTCGACCGGTCGCTTCGACAATATGGGCCTGAGACTGCCGAGGTCCGTCAGCCACTGGTCGCTTATGTGCAAAGACAGACCAACAACTGGACAGAAGCCAACGAAACACCCCTCGTCGCCAACCGGCTGTCTGAACGTCTGTTGACCGAGATCAGCACACGATTGACCGCTCTGCAGCCTGCTGACGCAGCGCATGTTTCCGTGCAGGAGGACTCCCACCAGCATCTGCAGAAGGTGGTGGAACTGCGCTGGGCTTTGATTGAGCAATCGGAGGGTACCATCCCGCGGCCGCTGATCGTTATGCTCGTTGCCTGGCTGGTGCTGATCTTCGCCAGTTTCGGTTTCAGGGCGCCGCGGAATGCCATCACCATAGAGACGTTCGTGGTGTCGGCAGCGCTGATTGCCAGCGCTCTCTACCTCATCCTCGACATGGATATACCGTTCTCCGGTCCGATCCAGATCTCTTCTGCGCCTCTGCAGAGGACTTTGATTGAATTGCAGCAGTAAGCGGAACTTGCGGCGCTCCAGTGCATTCATGGGTACGGCCAGATTTGCCGGTCCGTTTGAGGGAGGGCGACATGGGCTTCGATCAGTATCACGAGCCGCCGGAAGAGCTGACGCAGAAGGTGCGGACCTTCGCCCGCATGATCACCTCGCTGATCGAAGAGGCGGAAGCGATCGGCTGGTACGAACAGCGCATGTCGGTCGAGAAGGACCCGCAGGCCAAGGCGATCATGAAGAATGCGCAAGGCGAGGAGTTCAAGCATTTCGGCATGGATCTCGAATTCCTGCTGCGCCAGAAGAAGGAGTGGCGGGCGGAGCTGAAGGAAATCCTGTTCACGACCGGCGACATCGTCAAGGCCGGCGAGCGGGGCGAGAAGAAGGTGGACTGAGGCCGACCGGCCTAGAGCAATTCCAGGAAAAGTGTGAAACGGTTTTCCGTCCGGAATTGCCTAAAAATAAGGATAGAGCGGCGGATCAGTCGCTGTCGCGCGCGATCAGCTCCAGCGGCCAGACTTCGCGGATGATGCGCGGACCTTCGGGGCCGGCAAAGGCCGGGATCGAGGCCAGCAGCATTTCGGCCAGCCGCCTTCCCATCGGCTCCAGCGCCGGGCGGAAGGCGGTCAGCGCCGGCGAGAAATAGCGGCAGAGCGGCGTGTCGACGATGACGGTCACCGCAATGTCGTGGCCGGGTCGGATGCCCATCTCGGCCAGTGCCTTGCAGCCGCCGAGCGCCATGGCGTCATTGTTGAAGATGATGGCCGTCGGCCGGTCCTTTGCCAGCATCACGCGCGGCGTCACCTGGTAGCCGCCGGCCTCGTTGATGAAGCCGTCGGCGATCAGCGCCGGATCGACCTCGATGCCGTGCCGCTTCAGCGCCTTGCGGTAGCCGTCGACGAACAGATAGCCGAAATTCAGATTGAGCGACGGGCGGATGGCGGCGATGCGGCGGTGGCCGCGCGCCACCAGCCGGTCGACGGCGTCGCTGCCGGCCTTTTCGAAATCGAGGTCGAGCGAGGGATAGGCCTTGCCGCCGGTGCGGCTGCGGCCGAGCGTGGCGAAGGGGAAGCCGGCCTCGAGCAGATAGTCAATGCGTTCATCCTCACGCCGCGTCCAGGCCAGCACCACGGCATCGGCCCGGCGGGTCTCGACGACACGGCGCAGGCGCTCCTGCTGATAATCGCCAGGCGCGCCCATGACCACGGTGAGGTCAAGCCCGCTTTCGGCCAGCCGGCCCTGCAGCCCGATCAGGAATGGGATGAAGAACGGTTCGCCATATTGCTGGTCGCCCGGATGCGGCTGCAGCATGAAGGCGATCGAATGGGTGGCGCCTTGCCGCAGACTGCGGCCGGACTGGTTCGGTGAATAGTTCAGCTGCTTGGCGGCGGCGAGCACGCGCTGGCGGGTGTCGGCATTGACGTCGGCGCGACCATTCAGCGCCCGCGACACGGTGCCGATCGAAATGTTCAGGTGACGCGCAAGGTCGTGGATGCTGGACGCCAAGGACTGTTCTCCCCCTTGCCTTGGCTAGCACCGGCTGCCGCTCAGGCCAAGGGTTCGGGATGATTTTTGCTGGCAGCTGATTGACATTCTACGCCATCGGGTGTGTTCTCGTAAACGTTTACGGAAAAACGTTTACGGTGATGCCGTGGATGCCGTGACATTCGGTCTGGAGGACCGGACGGGAGGAATGCCGGATGATGAATGCCGTCCTCGTCGGCTGTGGTGCGATGAGCAAGGCCTGGCTCGATGCCGCAAGGCAAATCGACGGGCTTGCGATTGTCGGCCTGGTCGACCTCGACGCCGAACGGGCAAAGGCCAGGGCGCGCGAATATGGGCTGGATGGCGTCGTGATCGGCACCAGCCTCGAGCAGGTGCTCGGCCAGACCAGGCCGGACGCGGTGTTCGATGTCGTCGTTCCCGCCGCCCGCCGTGACGTCGCCTTCGCTGCCTTCGCCCACAACTGTCATTTGCTCACTGAAAAGCCGCTGGCCGACACGCCGGAAAATGCCCGCGCCATCGTCGAGGCGGCGCGCGGGGCAGGGCGCGTTCATGCCGTGGTGCAGAACCGGCGCTACGTCGCCAATGTCCGGCGCATAAGACGGTTTCTGGACTCGGGCGCCATCGGCAAGCCGACCAGCATCCATGCCGATTTCTTCGTTGCGCCGCATTTCGGCGGCTTTCGCGAGGAGATGGCGCATGTGCTTCTGCTCGACATGGCGATCCATACTTTCGACGCTGCGCGCTACATGGTCGGCGGAGAGCCGGCCGGCGTCTATTGCCAGGAATGGGAGCCCGCCAATTCCTGGTACCGGCAGGGTTCGTCGGCGAGCGCCGTCTTCGATCTCGGCGGCGGCAAGGTGTTCACCTATGCTGGCTCTTGGTGCGCCGACGGTTTCCGCACCAGCTGGGAAGGCAGCTGGCGCATCGTTGCCGAGCGCGGCAGCCTCATTTGGGATGGCAACGATACGCTGAAGGCGGAAATGGTGGTGCTGGGTCGAGACGGCCTGTTTGCCAAAACCCAGCCGATCGACGTGCTGCCGCTCGATTCCGCCGACCGCGTTGGCGGCCATCTCGGCATCATCCGGGATTTCATGCAGGCCATCGAAACCGGGACCGAGCCGGAAACGCGCGGCGCCGACAACATCAAAAGCCTGGCCATGGTTTTCGGCGCCATCGAAAGCGCCGAGACCGGACGCCGTGTGGCAATCGCACAGGACGCATCATGACGGCGAATCCGCTCCTCGACATCCGCATCGGCACCATGGTGCGGGCCAATCTCGACGATCCCGCGGCCTACATCAGGCAGATCCTGCCGTTGGGCTTCGAGAGCATCCAGCCCTTCTTCTGGCAGACGCTGGGTGGCAAGGATTTGCCGCAGCTGGCAGGTGAGATTCGCGAGGCGATCGGCGATGCCGATGTCGCCGTGTCCTCGATCGGCGTGTTCGGCAATCCGCTGGAGGATGGTGAGGTCGATCGCGGCGTGCTCGCCGCCTGGGAAACTGTCATCGACAATGCGCATCTGTTCGGAGCTTCGATGGTCACTGGCTTCACCGGCCGCCTGCGCGGCAGGAAGCTGACCGACAGCCTGCCGCGCTTTCGCGAGGTGTGGGGACCGCTCGCCAGGCACGCGGCCGACAAGGGCGTGCGCATCGCCTTCGAGAATTGCGCCATGAACGGCAACTGGGAAAGCGGTGACTGGAACATCGCCCACAATCCGGATGCCTGGGAGCTGATGTTCAACGAATTGCCCGACGAGAATCTGGGGCTGGAATGGGAGCCCTGTCATCAGCTCGTCTATCTCATCGATCCTGTCCCGCAGATCCGCAAATGGGCGCCGAAAATCTTCCATGTTCACGGCAAGGACGCGACGGTGCGCTGGGACGTCATCCGCGAGCACGGCGTGTTCGGCCGGCTGCCCTTCGTGCAGATGCGTACGCCCGGTTTCGGCGACAGCGACTGGACGCGGGTGATCAGCGAGTTGCGGCTGGCCGGATACAAGGGCGCCATCGACATCGAAGGCTGGCACGACCCAGTCTATCGCGGCGATCTCGAAATCACCGGTCAGGTGCGTGCGCTGGAGTATCTCAAGCAATGCCGCGGAGGAGCGGCCTATTTGCCGAACCCGGCGTGACGGCGGCCGGCGGGAGGAGCCGGCCTGAACAGATTGCGGCGCACTGCCGAAGCGAATGTCGAAAACCCTCGGCTTCCGAGGACAAAAGGGAGGAACGTGCATGAGCATCGCAACGAGAAAAACACTTCTGCGCTCGACCGTCGTGGCCGCCGCCACCGCGCTCTGCGCCGCCATCTCCACTCTGCCGGCGCGGGCGCTTGACGCCCAGTGGTGCAAGGATGTCCATATCCGCTTCTTCGTCGGCGGCGCCGAGGGCGACGCCTTCGGCACCATCGTCTACAATGGCGCCAAGCAGGCGGCGGCCGATCTCGGGCCGAAGGTCGACTACATCTTCTCCGCCTGGAACATCGAAATGATGGTGCAGCAGCTGCGCGAGGCGGTCGCCGTCAAGCCCAACGGCATCGCCATGATGGGCCATCCGGGCGACGCCGCCATCATGCCGCTGGCCGAACAGGCGCACAAGGACGGCATCAAGATGATGTATCAGAACGTGCCCCTGCCGACGGTCGTCGCGGCGTTCGGCGGCGGCTATGTCGGCGCCCAGCAAGAGCAGCAGGGCCGTGCGCTCGGCGTCGAGGCGTTCAAGCTCGCCAAGCTGAAGGCCGGCGACAAGGCGATCATGATCGGGCCGTTCGACAATGAGAGCCGCGGCGCGCGCGAGCGCGGAACGGTCGCGGCGCTGAAGGAGGCAGGCGTCGAGGTGGTTCAAATCAGTTCGCAGACCGAATGGGCGGCGGATCCCAATCTCGCGATACCGGTGATCACGGCTGCTCTTTTGAACAATCCCGACGTGAAGGTGGTCGGTTACCCCGGCGGCCAGATGCTCGGCAATGTGCCGACATACATGCAGGCAGCAGGGCGCAAGCCCGGCGACATCTTCAATTTCGGCTTCGACACCAGTCCGCAGATCGTCGATGCCTTCAAAGGCGGCTGGGTGCAACTGACGGCCGACCAGCAGCCGTTCCTGCAGGGCTATCTGCCGATCCTCAGCCTCTGCCAACAAGTGGTGCTGGGGCTGGCGCCGATGAATGTCGACACCGGCGCCGGTTTCGTCACGCCCGACAATTACGAGATCGTCGCCGAGCTCGCCAAGCAGGCGCTGCGCTGACCTCCCAAGCCGTCGGCCGGGTTCAGGCCCGGCCGGCGGGGCCGCCGGCGAAAAGGTCGGCATGCGACAATCAAGCGAGGATCCGATGGCCGAACGCCTTATCGAACTGCGCGACATCAGCAAGTCCTATGGCCAGGTCTATGCACTGGGCGGAGTCAATCTCAGCGTCGATCGGGGCGAGGTGGTCGGCCTCCTCGGCGACAATGGCGCCGGCAAGTCGACGCTGATCAAGATCCTGTCCGGCGTCGTAAAGCCGACCAGCGGCGAGATCCTGGTGCGCGGCGAGCCGGTGACCGGATGGAGCGCGGCGCGCTCGCGCGACGCCGGCATCGAGACGGTGTTCCAGGATAGGGCGCTCGCCGTGCAGCAGACCATCGTGCGCAACATCTTCATGGGCCGCGAACTCACCGGCTTCATGGGCTTTCTGAAGGTCAACAGGGAGATTGAGGAGGCGAGCCGGCTGATGCGCGAGATCGGCTTCACCTCAAAGGTGTTCACGCCGCAGTCGATCGTCGGCCAGCTCTCGGGCGGCGAACGCCAGGGCGTGGCGATCGCGCGCGCCATCTACAAGCAGGCAGAGCTGATCGTCCTTGACGAGCCGACGACGGCGCTGTCGCTGACCGAGACCGCCAAGGTCTTCCATTTCGTGCGCCAGGTGCGGGCGAGCGGCCGTTCGATCCTGTTCATCGGCCACAACATTCATCACGTCTTCGACATCGCCGACCGCTTCGTCGTTCTCGATCGCGGCAAGGTCGCGCTGACCACCGACCGCAGCCAGGTCAAGTCGGCCGAAGATCTGATCAACTTCATGGAAGAGGTCGCGCATCCGGGCGGGTTGGCCGGGCTGCACGACGCCGGCGACGCGGAGCAGAGAGCACGATGAGCAAGACCATGGAACCCGATCTGCACGAGCCGGCGGCCAGCATTCCCCGCCCCAATTCCCAGAAGGAGTGGAAGCACCCTTCCGATCACTGGATGCGCGGTTTCATCCTCGACAACCGCGCCTCGCTCGGCACGCTCGGCGTGTTCATCATCATGATGGCGGTGTTCATCATCGCCAACCCGACCGTCTTCACCACCTGGTATCTCTACAGTTCGGTGCTGACCACGCTGCCGGTGGCGCTGTTCGTGGTGGTGCCGCTGGTCTTTGTCGTCACCTGCAACGAAATCGACCTGTCGTTTCCGGCGACGATGGGCCTTGCTTCATGGGTCTTCGCGCTGGTCGTGCAGGCCGGCTATGATCCGTTCCTCGGCATCGCCGCGGCACTCGTCACCGGCATGCTGCTCGGTTTCCTGGTCGGGTCGCTGGTGGTCTATGGCGGGCTGTCGTCGCTGATCGCCACGCTCGGCATGAATTTCCTGCTGCGCGGCCTGATCCAGATCATCAACGAAGGCAAGTCGATCTCGCTGACCAGCCTCAGCGGCGACTGGGCCTACACGATCTTCTCCAGCCAGATCCACGGTATCCCGGTGCAGATCTTCTGGGCCATTGCCTTCGTCGTGCTCTCGGCGCTGCTCTACAACAGACATCGCTTCGGCGCGCAGGTGAGGGTGGTCGGCGACAATCCCGACAGCGCCCAGCAGATGGGCATCGACGTCAAACGCGTGCGGGTGAAAGTGTTCGTCTTCGTCGGCATAGGGGCTGCGATCGCCGGCTGCTTCTCGGTGATGATCAACTTCACCTGGTGGCCGACGGCCGGCGACGGCTATTTGCTGCCGGTGCTGGCCTCGGTGTTCGTCGGCGGCACGCCGACCTGGGGCGGCATCGGCACCGTGGTCGGCGGCGCAATCGGCGCGGTCACCGTGTCCTTCATCCAGACCGGCGTCGTGGCGGCGGGGCTGAGTGGCTTCTACGTGCAATTCTTCAACGGCCTGATCATCATCCTGTCGCTGCTGGGGCACAAGTGGAACCAGGCAAGGTATCGGTGAGGGGTGGGGAATAATTCCAGATCCCAGAAAAGGAAACTCGGGTGAATATATAGTAGATGTGTTTCAAAAATGTAAAATCATCGATATGATGTAAATATGACGATTGCGTCAGTCTATGAGGGTGTTAAGGATTGCATCCTTAACTCTCTCTGATAATTCGTCGAGCGTCTCAAAAAATATTATTCTTCTTGATTGAATGTCGAACGGTACGGCTCCGCCCTCCTTTCCTGCAATAAGAATCGCAGGTTTATCTAGGCCATGAGTTAATCCTAATTCATAATAAACATTAGGGTTTCTTCCATCTAGGAGGCATAGCACAACGCCGCTGCTTATTATTCCTTCAATAATCGTTGGCATTATGTTTCCCGGTCGGAATTCTTCATCGCCCCTGCTGCATCTTATTTTGAAGTCGCTGCAGGCTCTCTTTATTGTATCAAATACTTTATCAAAATCGCTATGAAATGGCATCAAAACGAAGACAGATCTTTTGTCAATTTTAAGGTTGTCTAAATTAACTCCGCTTTTTACAATAAAGGAATTATTTCGATAACTATGAGACCTGCTAAAGTCCCCTCTGCTGTATTCGATGTTATTCCTTACAAGTAAATGATTCACGTCTTTCCATCGTTCCTCGTTTGACATCAATGCTCGGTTGATGTCGTACATCCTTGTCTCTAGGTTTTCTCGCATTAGCGACAGCTCGACTTGCCGTGATCTTAGTTCGTCCCTTTGCCTCTTGGCGGTGTTGAAGAAGTAGAACACGACCGAGATAGCCACTGAAACAGTCAGCGTGGCCGTTAATGATTGCAGTATTATACTGTAGAAATCTATATTCATGGGGCTGCCGGCAGATTTTGTGCCACTGGTGCTATTATTGACAATGAAAACACAATAGATATGATTGATATCAGGAGAACGACAAGCCCAAATCCAATTATTGCTTTGTCCATACTCCCTTTTTCATCAAATCTGAATCTAGAAAATATCATATATGAATAGCAAATTATAACAACTACAACGTCCAACACGGCGAATAGGATATAGTTATTCTTCGTTGGGTCTGATATTATCAGGCCACATATAAAAGTTAGCGACAATATCGAAATATCAGCAGGGATATCAAAAACATTTCTCGTAAAGCCGACGATTGACAGCTGCTGTGCAACACAAGATTTCAAGAAATATGTTAGAGCTAATATCAGTACCGGAAGAACTATTGCGGCGTGACCGATGACGTACTGCATCCTCCTTGCTAGCGCCCCCTTAAACGCGTTTGGTTGGCTCCATAATGCACAACTTGCAGTGCAAGAA
This sequence comes from Mesorhizobium sp. ArgA1, assembly GCF_053714375.1. Taxonomy (NCBI): domain Bacteria; kingdom Pseudomonadati; phylum Pseudomonadota; class Alphaproteobacteria; order Hyphomicrobiales; family Phyllobacteriaceae; genus Mesorhizobium; species Mesorhizobium sp. ArgA1. The sequence goes on along the minus strand of NZ_JBSKBQ010000015.1, from coordinate 64,208 downwards.
AATAGCCCTACGGACTCACACCGCCGCGACGAACCCGTCCAGCACGCGTTTCTGGCCGGCCTTGTCGAAGTCGATGGTGAGCTTGTTGCCTTCGATGGCCGATATGTTGCCGTTGCCGAATTTCTGGTGGAAGACGCGGTCGCCGACGCTGAAGGCGGACGGGGTGTCGGACACGGATTTGGCGACCAGCTCGCCGTCGATGGTGCGGCCTTTGACCGAGGTTCGGCCGGCGCCGTAGCCGGAGTCCGTTTCGCCATAGCCGATGCGCTCGACCTGGTGGCCGGAGCGGGTGCCCCAGTTGCGGTCGGTCGCCTCGGTGCGGTTGGCCTGCGCGCGCTGCCAGCCCGGCGTCGCGTAGGTGTTGGAGAAAGCGCCGGATTTTTCTGCGCTGGCGGTGTTGGCGCCGACATTGTCGAAACGTGAGGCGCCATAGGGATTCTGTCGTCCTGCTCCCTGGCCGCCACGGCCCGAGGCGAACGAACCGCCGCCATAGGAATTGCCGTAGCCGCCGTAGCTGTTGCCACTTTCGGCGACCTCGACATGGGCGTTCGGCAACTCTTCGAGGAAACGTGACGGGATGGTCGATTGCCACAGGCCGTGGATGCGGCGGTTGGAGACGAACCACAGATGCAGGTTCTTCTTGGCGCGGGTCAGGCCGACATAGGCAAGGCGGCGTTCCTCCTCCAGCCCCGAGCGGCCGCCTTCGTCCAGCGCGCGCTGGTGCGGGAACAGGCCTTCCTCCCATCCGGGCAGGAACACGGTCTCGAATTCGAGGCCCTTGGCTGAATGCAGCGTCATGATGTTGACGGCATCGAGCTCGGCATTCTGTTCGGCGTCCATGACCAGGGAGACATGTTCAAGGAAGGAGCGGAGTGACTCATACTCTTCCATCGAGCGGATCAGCTCCTTCAGGTTTTCCAACCGTCCCGGCGCTTCGACCGAACGGTCGTTCTTCCACATGTCGGTGTAGCCGCTCTCTTCCAGAATGGTCTCGGCGAGTTCGGTGTGCGGCGTGGTTTCCAGCGCCTTCTGCCAGCGCTCGAAATTGGCCGCCACTTCGCGCAAGGCCGCACGTGGCTTGGGCTTCAGCTCGTCGCTTTCGGCGAGCTTGGCGGCGGCCTCCAGCATCGGGATGCGAAGCGCACGCGCCGTGTCGTGGATCTGGCGGATGGTGGCTTCGCCCAGGCCACGCTTCGGCACATTGACGATGCGCTCGAAGGCGAGGTCGTCGGCGCCTTGCGCAACGACGCGGAAGAAGGCGAGCGCGTCGCGGATTTCCATGCGCTCATAGAAACGCGGGCCGCCGATGACGCGGTAGTTCAGGCCGAGCGTGACGAAACGATCCTCGAACTCGCGCATCTGGAAGGAGGCGCGGACAAGAATGGCCATGTCGTTGAGGTTGTGCTTGGCACGCTGGTAGGTCTCGATGGTCTCGCCGACCGCGCGGGCCTCCTCCTCGGAATCCCAGGCGGCGTGGACATGCACCTTCTCGTCGTCCTCGGCGACCTTCTCGGTGAACAGCGTCTTGCCGAAGCGGCCTTCATTGTGGGCGATGAGATGCGAGGCGGTGCCGAGAATGTGGGCGGTCGAGCGGTAGTTGCGCTCCAGCCGGATGATGGTGGCGCCGGGAAAATCCTTGTCGAAGCGCAGGATGTTGTCGACCTCGGCGCCGCGCCAGCCATAGATGGACTGGTCGTCGTCGCCGACGCAGCAGATGTTCACGGTGGACGAGCGCTGATATCCCTCCCCCTTGAGGGGAGGGTGGCCGGGCGCAGCCCGGTCGGGTGGGGTCCTCGCGGCAGTGCTCGACGTTCTGGCGGTGCCTTCTGCGGCGACCCCCTCCGCCCGCTTCGCGGGCACCTCCCCCTCAAGGGGGGAGGTTTGCGGCCGCTGCGCCAGCAGGCGCAGCCACATGTATTGCGCCGTGTTGGTGTCCTGGTATTCGTCGACGAGGATGTATTTGAAGCGCTTGTGGTAGTCCTTGAGCACATCCGGATTGGCGCGGAAGATGCGGATCGGGTGGCAGAGCAGATCGCCGAAGTCGCAAGCGTTCAGCGTCTGCAGCCGCTCCTGATAGGCCTTGTAGAGCTCGCGGCCCTTGCCGTTGGCAAAGCTGCGGGCGTCGCCTTCGGGAATGTCAGCGGGGCCGAGGCCCTTGTTCTTCCAGCCGTCGATCATCTGCGCGAACTGCTTGGCCGGCCAGCGCTTGTCGTCGAGGCCTTCGGCCTGGATCAACTGCTTGATCAGCCGCACGACGTCGTCGGTGTCGAGAATGGTGAAGTCGGATTTCAGCCCGGCCAACTCGGCGTGTCTGCGAAGCAGTTTCACGCCGATCGAGTGGAAGGTGCCGAGCCACGGCATGCCTTCGACGGCTTCACCGACCAAAAGGCCGATGCGCTGCTTCATCTCGCGGGCGGCCTTGTTGGTAAAGGTCACCGCCAGGATTTGCGAGGGGAAGGCCTTTCCGGTCGCGAGGATATGGGCGATGCGGGTGGTCAGCACCCGCGTCTTGCCGGTGCCGGCGCCGGCCAGCACCAGGACCGGGCCTTCTGTGGTTTCGACGGCGAGCCGCTGCTCAGGGTTCAATCCCTTGAGATAATCAGGCGCGCTGTTGCTACCGCTGCGGGCCGCCATGGCGCGCGCGGCTATGCCCGACGGGGCCGCGGGCCGCGCATTGGGTTCGTCAAAAAAGGGCATGTCTTCCGAAAAGCCGGACATCGCCCCCGAATGTAGTGATTCGGCAGCGAAAGACCAGAAGTGTCTACGTTTTGTTCTGGTTGGAAGCCAGATTCCCGGGCGCCGTGTTGAATTGTTGGCCTGAATCCACCCACCCGGGCCAAAACACGTTGGTTGGGAGGCGCCGGCGCGAAAGGTGAGAGCATGCTGGGCTCTCAGCCTATGCTGGCAGGCTTTGCTTGACACACGCGGCTTGCGGGAGAAAGTTGCGCTCGGGGCGGGGACGGGATGCCCTGGCCGCGGCGCGGGACGCGCATCAGTCGAAGGAGTATCGTCTTGGCTGTTGTCATCACCTCCCTCATCCTGTTTCTCATCGGCCTGGCGCTTGGCGGCGGTGGCATCCGGCTCGCGATGCTGGGCGGCAGCTGGTATTACGTCATCACCGGTGTCGCCTTTCTGATAACCGCCTGGCTGCTGTTTCGACGCAAGTCGACTTCGCTTTGGCTCTATGCGGCAATCGTGCTCTGCACGCTGGCCTGGGCAGTGTGGGAAATCGGCTTCGACTGGTGGGAACTCGGCCCGCGCGGCGGCATCATCGTGCTTCTGGCGCTGTGGCTGCTGACGCCGTGGGCAAGGCGGGGCCTCACCGGTCCCGACGCACGCGCACCGCTCATCCTGGCAGTGCTCGCCTCACTCGCGGTGGCCGGCTATTCGATGACCGCCGATCCCAAGGACATTGCCGGCGAACTCAATGCCGACAAGGTGACGCCGACCGCCGATCTCGGCGGCAATGTGCCTCCCGGCGAATGGCACTTCTATGGCCGCACGCCGTTCGGCCAGCGCTATTCGCCGCTCGACCAGATCACGCCGGACAACGTCGCCAAATTGCAGCCGGCCTGGACCTACCAGACCGGTGACGTGAAGGGTCCGGACGATATCGGCGAAACCACCTATCAGGTGACGCCGCTGAAGGTGGGCGACGCGCTCTACATCTGCACGCCGCACAATTTCGCCATCGCCATCGATGCCGCGACCGGCAAGGAGAAGTGGCGCTTCGATCCCAAGGTCAAGCTCGACAAGGACCGCCAGCACCAGACCTGCCGCGGCGTGTCCTACTTCACCGATGCCAAGATCGCGGCTGGCCAGCCCTGTGCGACACGCGTCTATTTGCCGACCTCGGACGCGCGGCTGATCGCGCTCGACGCCGCCAACGGCCAGGTCTGCGCGTCCTTCGCCGAAGCCGGCACGCTGAACCTCATGATCAACATGCCCTATCCGAAGTCGGGCTATTATTACTCGACCTCGGCGCCGCTGATTGCCGGCGGCAAGATCATCGTCGGCGGGGCCGTCAACGACAATTATTCGACCGAGGAGCCGTCCGGTGTCATCCGCGCCTTCGATGTCGACACCGGCGCCCTGGTGTGGAACTGGGATTCCGGCAATCCGGACCAGACGACACCGCTGGCGGCAGGCCAGACCTACACCCACAACTCGCCCAACATGTGGTCGACGGCGAGCGCCGACGAGAAGCTCGGCTTGCTCTATGTGCCGCTCGGCAACCAGACGCCTGACCAGCTCGGCGCCGGCCGCAGCGCCAATGTCGAGAAGTTCTCCTCCTCGATCACCGCGCTCGATCTCGCCACCGGACAATTGCGCTGGGTGCGGCAGACCGTGCACCATGACCTCTGGGATATGGACGTGCCGGCGCAGCCGACGCTGGTCGACATCACCACCGCCGCCGGTGTGGTGCCGGCGCTGGTAGGCCCAACCAAGCAGGGCGACCTCTATGTGCTCGACCGGCGCAGCGGCGAGCCGATCATTCCGGTCAAGGAAGTGCCGGCGCCGGGCGGCGCCATCGAGGGCGACCACACGTCCCCAACGCAGCCGACCTCGGATCTCTCCTTCAATCCGAAACCGCTGACCGGCGCCGACATGTGGGGCATCACCATGTTCGATCAGCTGGCCTGCCGAATCGAATTCCAGGGCCTGCGCTATGAGGGCCGCTATACCCCGCCTTCCGTGCAGGGATCGCTGATCTATCCCGGCAATTTCGGCACCTTCAATTGGGGCGGCGTCGCCGTCGATCCGGTGCGGCAGGTGATGTTCGGCATGCCGACCTATCTCGCCTTCAAATCGCAGCTCATTCCGCGCGATGAGGTGCCACCGCCGGATGAAGGCCGTGGCAGCGAACAGGGGCTGAACCGCAATGAGGGTGCGCCCTACGCGGTTGTGATGGGGCCGTTCCTGTCGCCGCTCGGCGTGCCGTGCCAGGCGCCGCCATGGGGCTATGTCGCCGGCGCCGATCTCAGAACCGGCAAGATCGCCTACAAGCACCGCAACGGCACCGTCTACGACATGACGCCGCTGCCATTGCCGCTGAAGGTGGGCGTGCCCGGCATTGGCGGGCCGATGATCACCGCCGGCGGCGTCGCGTTCCTGGGTGCGGCGGTCGATGATTATCTGCGCGCCTATGATGTGACATCGGGCAAGCAGCTCTGGCGGGCCAGGCTGCCGGCAGGCGGGCAATCGACGCCGATGACCTACACTGTCGCCGACGGCCGCCAGTTCGTGGTCATCGTCGCCGGCGGCCATGGCTCGGTCGGCACCAAGCCGGGCGATTATGTGATGGCGTATACGCTGCCGAAATAGCCCCTTCAGGCTGGGCACCGAGCCCAGTACTTCGTTGGTCAAAGCTTCGGCCCAGCGGCGGCTTCGGCCTGCTGGATCAGCGTAGCGCCGGCCTTCTGGATCTGCGCTATGTCGAGCCCGGACGCTTTCAGCGCTGCGATGCCGTTGATCAGCGCGCCGGTCTTTTCACCGAGCACGCCGCCAAGGGCACCCTGCAGGGACGACAGGAAACCACCGCCACCGGTCGGCGCGGCAGCCATGACATCATATTTCTGCGCCAGTGCGTCGGCGCCCGGTATCTTGGCGAAGAACGAAGAGGCAGCGGTGCCGTCGGCTTCATGCTCAAGAACCGAGAAGATGGTGCCGACGACCTTTTCCGTTACCGCCTGATCGAGGCCGGCTTTCTCGGCGACGGTGTTCACGATGCTCTGGGCGTCCATGGTATTTCCCCTCGGTCTTGGCGTCGGTTATCGGGTTTTCGAACGGCGCCGGTCGATGCGGACCTTGACCATCCGCCTGGCGGCTTCCGACGCGGCGGAGCGCAGGGCCAGCAAGGCCGAGCCGGCAACGACGAGTGCGCTTACAAGGATCGGAGTGGACAAGTTCATGGCGTTGTTCCTTCTCGTCTGGCTGCGGCAACGGGCGAAGCCGCAATCAACTTCTCCTGATATTGTGGCAGCACCATCAACATTCTCCGAAATGACCAAAATGTGATGGCGGCGCGGTTGTTTCAGCTGTGCCACCTGGACCGCCCCACGGCGGAACCGTCACCGACCCGTGACTGGACCGTGCGAGCTTGCACCCTATCTTGATCCGCGAGCTCATGTCTGAGCGAGGAGCGCCGCCATGACGAAACCCACCGCCGAAGCAGCCAGGCCCGGTAACCCTGCCATCACCCAGGCGATGATCGACGCCTACGACGAATACACCCATCTGACGCTCGATCGCCGCCGCTTCATGGAGCAGCTGACCAGGCTTGCCGGATCAGGTGCGGCCGCGACCGCGATCGCGCCGCTGCTGGCCGCCAATTCGGCACAGGCGGCTGTTGTCGCCGACAACGATCCGCGGGTGAAAGCGCAAGATATCACCTATCCGGGCAGCAGCGGTGAAATGAAGGGCTATCTGGTCAAGCCGGCGGACCAGTCCGGCAAGCTCGGCACGGTCATCGTCATTCACGAAAACCGTGGCCTCAATCCGCATATCAGGGATATCGCGCGGCGGGTGGCGCTTGAGGGTTTCGTGGCGCTGGCGCCGGATTTCCTGTCGCCGCTCGGCGGCACTCCCGCTGACGAAGACAAGGCGCGCGACATGTTCACCCAGCTCGACGCCAAGCAGGTCACCGCCGATGGCCTGGCGACCATCGCCTATCTCAAGGGCGAGAAGGACGGCAATGGCAAGGTCGGCGCGGTCGGCTTCTGTTGGGGCGGCGGCATGGTCAACACGCTGGCCGTCAATGCGCCCGATCTCGCGGCCGGCGTCGCCTACTACGGCATGCAACCGGAGGCCAAGGATGCGGCGAAGATCAAGGCGGCCCTTTTGCTGCACTATGCGGGGCTCGACGAGCGCATCGACGCCGGCATCGATGCCTACAAGAAGGCGCTCGACGCGGCGCATGTCGAATACACGGTCTATGTCTATGACGGCGTCAACCATGCCTTCAACAACGACACCTCAGCCGCGCGTTACGACAAGAAGGCCGCCGATCTGGCCTGGGGGAGGACCATCGCTTTCCTAAAGGAGAAACTCGGATAGTCTTCACGTGGCCGGCGACGCCCACACGTTCTGGTATGCCGGCGACAGCGTAAAACCGGCCGGCAGCACCGAGACAGGAGGCGGGCGGCGCACACCCTCCTGGAGATAGCGCAATGCTGAAAACAGTCCATTCATCGTATAGGGCTTGGCGATCACTCCGATCGCGCCGGCGAAGTGGTCGGGAATGCGCTTTGGATTGGCGGTCATGAAGACCACCATGGAGCGTTTGCTATCGCGGATATGTTCAGCAATTTCGACCCCGGTCGGCCCATCGGCCAAATGAATATCGACAAAGGCGATGTCGGCATCCGCGGCATCCACAATGTCCCTTGCTTCGGCTAGGGATGTCGCCCAGCCGACGACGTGATGGCCGGCCTCCTCGACAAGGCTTTCCAATTCCATCGCCAGCAGCGCCTCGTCCTCGACGATCAGGACCTTGAGCGGTTCAATCATGACACATTCCCTTTCTGCTGCGATTCATTTGGCATCGAGATGACGACCCTGGTGCCCGGGCCGGCGTCGCGCCATTCGATGTCGGCATGCAACTGGCGGGCAAGCGACTTGATCAGCCGCATGCCGAAAGAGGCGTCGCCACTGGCATCGGCCATGCCGACACCGTCATCGGATACCTCGATGTTGAAGTGGCCGTCGGGCTGGCTCATCTTGATGCCGATGCGGCCCGTGGTGGTGCCGTCGGGCTTTTCCTTGAAAGCGTGCTTCAGCGCGTTGGTGACGAGTTCGTTGACCATCAAGGCGACAGGCGTGGCCTTTTCGGCCGGAATGACGATCGGTTCGAGGTCCAGCGTCGACTTGATTTCCCCGCGGCCGGACGCTGTCAGCAGGTCGGTGACGAGATCCCTGGCGAAGTCCGAGACGTCGAAGCGGCTGACATCCTTCGACTGATAGAGCCGGCGGTGCACGGTGCTCAGCGCCTCAATGCGCTCCAGCATCGTGGTCAGCGACTGCTTCGTCGCTTCATCCTTGATCGTCCGGCTTTGCATGATGATCAGCGACGAGATCATCTGCAGGTTGTTCTTCACACGGTGGTCGACCTCGTGCAGCAGAGTGGTCTGAGCCTCGAGCGCTGCTTCAAGCTCGCTGGTGCGTTCTTTCACGGCCTGTTCGAAGCGGTCCTTGTCGGCGGTGATGCGATGCTCGGAAAGCTTGCGATCGGACACATCGAGTTGCGAGGCGAAGAAGAACTGCAACTCACCTTTATCGTTGGAAACCGGGCTGATGTAGAGCGCATTCCAGAACGTCGAGCCGTCCTTTCGGTAGTTCAGCATATCCACGCTGATATCCGTCCGCTCGGCAATCGCTTCGCGCACGCTGGCAATGGCTGCCTTGTCGGTTTTGGGGCCTTGCAGGAAACGGCAGTTCTTACCCATGACCTCCGCGCGCTCATAACCGGTGAGGCGCAGGAAGGCGTCATTGGCAAAGACGATCGGATTGTCCGGCTGCCTGGGATCGGTGATGATCATCGACATGCGGGTGGCACGAATAGCTGCCGCGAACGGATCGCCCTTGCCGTGCTCGGCGTGCAGATTGTCCGTCATGTGCCATGCGTCGGCCGGTTCCCTGGTCCTTTTCCAGTCCATGCTTTCACTCCCAAGCCGTTTTTCAGGGGGCACAACGGCTCAGACGTGGAATTGTTCAATCCTAAGCTTTCTTGTCGCACGCAGCCGTTCGCGGAACAAAATCGCCGGTTCCCCAATCGATTGAAAACGAAAGGTTTTTGTTGTCGATCCGAGTCAGCCGATTTGCTGAAAGCAGCGCTGGCGCCGACGCTCTACCATGGTCAACGCGGTGGTCTTGCAATCGTCAACGGGGATGTCGCGCACGCCGCTGGCGGCGGTTTCAGGGGCAGGGGAAACGTCAGGCGTGGCCGCGTTTCATGCGCGCCTGCTTCAGGATGGCGCGCCAGCGAATCATGTCGAAGGGGATCGGCTCGTTGCTGTTGGCGATGTGGAAGATCTCGTTGTTGACGTTCTTCAACGAGCGCCAGAAATCATAGTCGGTGATACGCGGATCGGCAGCCAACCTGTCCACTTCGACCTTGATATCGGTTTTCATGCACGTTCCTCGAACCGCCTGTGCCCGCCGCCCGCATCGCAACTCGGATCAGCCCGTTCTCAAACGGTCTGCTGAGTCGTTCAATGGCTCAAATGGTTTGTTAACGTTAAAACCTTGGTAAGGTTAACGCGGGCGCCGGAGGGCTTCAAGCGGTCTTGCGGCGAATGCCGATTGACCGGCCGGCGCGTTCGGGCATCGGCAGGCCTGAATGGGCGGCGCGCATCGCTTCCACCTTGGCCTGCACGTCGGCGGGGAAGCGCGCAACCTTCGGCCCGGACATATCGACATGCAACGATAGGGTTTCGGAGGTGGCGGCGAGCCAGCCGTCGACGTGGCGGATTTCCTGGTAAGCCCGCAGCCGCTTGTCGTCATGGTCGATCAGCTGGAAGGATACGACGACCTTGTGTTCGAGGTGCAGCTCCTGGACGTAACAGACATGAACCTCGGCCGTGTAGATGGTCAGGCGCCGCTCCTTGACATAGTCCAGCCCCATGCCCATCGCCTCGAACGCCTCGTCCGAGCAGCGGTCGAACAGCACGTTGTAATAGGCCATGTTGAGGTGGCCGTTGTAGTCGATCCAGTCCTTCTCGATGTCCATCGGTTTGGAGACGAAGGGGGCGGAGATGGGCATCGTGAGCTTCCTTGTTTTGGTGCTGGACCGAGTTCTGGCGCTGGACAGGACGCGGCCGGTGAGACTAGAGCGGTTCACCGTTTCGCGGAAACGGTGAACCGCTCTCGTTTTTTGTTTTGACGCAATTCCGGAGGGAAAACCGCTTCACACTTTTCCTGGAATTGCTTCTTGTGCATCCATAATCGCATAACAAGCGTGGACGCTGGTCCATTCGCGGAGGAATTCATGGCTCTGAGCGACCTCAACCCGGTCGAACGCAACGAGGAAGGCATCGCTGCCGTGCTCGGCATCCTCAAGCAGCAGTTCGGCGAACGCTTCCAGACCGGCGCGGCGATCCGCTCGCAGCATGCCCACACCACCACCTATATTCCGACGCAGTCGCCCGATGGCGTCGCTTTCCCGGAGACGGCCGCCGAGGTGCAGGAGATCGTGCGCGCCTGCGCGACGCATCGCGTGCCTGTCATCGCCTTCGGCGTCGGGTCCTCCCTTGAGGGCCACACCAATGCCCCGGGCGGCGGCATCTCGGTCGACACATCGCGCATGAACCGCATCCTGGCGGTCAACCCTGAGGATCTCGACTGCACCGTCGAGCCCGGCGTGACGCGCGAGGATCTCAACCGTCATTTGCGTGACACCGGCCTGTTCTTTCCGATCGATCCCGGCGCCAATGCGTCGCTCGGCGGCATGGCGGCGACGCGGGCCTCCGGCACCAATGCGGTGCGCTACGGCACGATGCGCGAGAACGTGCTGTCGCTGACGGCTGTCATGGCCGATGGGGAGACGGTGACGACCGGCAAGCGGGCGAAAAAGAGTTCGGCCGGCTACGACCTGACGCGGCTGCTGGTCGGCTCGGAAGGCACGCTCGGCATCATCACGTCGCTGACTTTGAAGCTCCAAGGCATTCCGCAGGCGATCTCCGGCGGCGTCTGCCCGTTTCCGAGCCTCGAGGCAGCCTGCAATGCGGTGATCGCCACGATCCAGATGGGCATCCCGGTGGCACGCATCGAACTGGTCAATGCGCTGCAGATGCGGGCGATGAAGAATTATTCGAAGCTCGATTATCCGGAGAGCCCGTGCCTGTTCGTGGAATTCCACGGCAGCGATGCCGGCGTTGCCGAACAGGCGGAAACCTTCGGCGTGATCGCCGAGGATAATGGCGGCGGACCGTTCCTGTGGACCAGCGTCGCTGAGGAGCGGGCGAAATTGTGGAAGGCCAGACACGATGCCTATTGGGCATCGCTGACGCTGCGTCCCGGCACCAAAGGCCTGTCGACCGATGTCTGTGTGCCGATCTCGCGGCTGGCCGAATGCGTTGCCGAAACCGAGGCGGATATTGCCGAGATGGGCCTTGTGGCGCCGATAGTCGGCCATGCTGGCGACGGCAATTTCCACGTGCTGGTGCTGATGGATGTGAACGACCCCAAGGAGATTGCGCTGGCGGAAAAATTCGTCGCCCGGCTGAACATGCGGGCGATCGCCATGGACGGCACCTGCACCGGCGAACACGGCATTGGCCAGGGCAAGATAGGCTTCCTGCGCCACGAACTCGGCCATGGCGTCGACATCATGCGTTCCATAAAACAGGCGCTCGATCCGCAGGACATCATGAACCCGGGCAAGATATTACCTGCATAGGCGAAATGTGAGGGGCGACAATGCGGTACGGGACCGAGACTATTGAGCCCCTGGTTATAAGCGCATCGCGCGGCAAGACACTGTTGTTGCTGTCGACCAGCCTCTTCTTTGTGCTGGCCTGCGCTTTCCTGATCCATGTCTCCGAGGACGGCGACACCACCGGCCTTTGGTGGTGCCTGGCCTTTTTCGGGCTGGGCGTGTTGGTGTTTGCCTGGCAGCTTGTGCGCCCGCAGATCCTGGTGCTGAACGGACAAGGTTTCAGTCTCGGCGGCGGTCTTGTTCGATCGCCGAAGCTGGTGCCCTGGAATCATATCGAAGGCTTCTACGTCGTCCATCGTCGGCGCAGAATCGGCGATATGATCGGGTACAATTTCGCACCGGGGGTCAAGAAAAGCTCCGTCATGCGCAGCGTCACCAAAAGCCTGGGCGCCGAAGCCGCATTACCCCAGGGCTGGACATTGTCGCCCGAGGAGATGGTGGCGCTGCTGAACGAATATCGCCGAAGGGCCATGGCGGGATAGGACCGTTGGGGGCGACAGCTGCGTCGTTGCCGTAGGAGGGCCAGCAGATGCCGACATCAAGAGGCGTTGTTGCCGATCGACGTGCCGCTATCGGCCGCCGGTCCGCCCTTGCCGCATGTCTGTGCCGATGAGGACAGGCTGCTCGTTGCCCAAGGAAATTGCCTCTTTATCGACACGCTGATGCGGGTAGAGTGCGGCTGACTTTCAATCAACCCGTTCGGAGCTGATGCTCGCACGCCTGTTCGTGATCTTCGGTGGCTTGTTTGTGCTGGTGCTGCTTGCAGCACTCGTGGTGCCGTATTTTATCGACTGGACCGGCTACCGCGCCCAGTTCGAGCGCGAGGCGAGCGCCATTCTCGGCCGCAAGGTGACGGTGCAGGGCGATGCCACCGCCCGGCTGCTGCCGTTCCCCTCGGTGACCTTCTCCAACGTCACCGTCGCCGGCGGCCCCGGCGGCCAGCCGGCTATGACCGTCGAGACCTTTTCGATGGATGCGGAGCTGGCGCCGTTCCTGCGCGGCGAAGTGCTGATCTTCGACATGCGGCTGGTGCATCCGAAGGCGACAATCGACATTGCGGACAACGGCACGGTCGATTGGGCGATGCGGCCGTCCTCGCCCTTTGACCTCAACCAGATCTCGATCGAGAAACTGACGGTAACGGAGGGAGAGATTGCGCTGCGTCATGCCGCCGGCGGGCGCAGCCATCTGATTTCTGAAATCAATTCGACCATCTCGGCCAAGTCGCTGGCCGGTCCGTGGCGCATGGACGGCACGTTGCGGCTCGACGGCCTGCACTCGACCGTCGCCGCCTCGACCGGGAAGGCCGAGGGCAATGGCCAGATGCGGCTCAGGCTCAAGGTCGATCCCGATGCCTATCCGCTTGTCGTCGAGACCGACGGCAATGCCGGCATCGTCAATGGGGCTGCCGTCTATTCCGGCCAGTTCAAGATTTCAGGCGCCGACAAGAATAGTCACGAGAAAAGCGGGGCAGCGCTGCGCGGCACCGATGGCGAGGTTGTTGAGATCAATACGGGCAAGGTCAGCGCCGGCAAGCCCGATCCGGGGTTCAGGCTGAACGGCAAGTTCTCGCTCGACCACCAGAAGCTCGGCGTCGATGAATTCCGTTTCGAGACCGGGCCGCTCGACAATCCCTACACCGCCGACGGCAAGGCTTCGATCGATCTCGGGCTGAAGCCGAACTTCGCCATCGAGGCCAATGGCGCGCAGGTGCAACTGGACGAGGCGGTGGGCGCTGAGAAGGGCGCCGGCCTGACACTGGACCAGCGCATTGCCGGGATTGAGCAGGCGCTGCTCGACCTGCCGAAACCGACCATACCCGGCACCGTCGAGGTCAAGCTGCCGGCGGTGGTGGCCGGTGACACCACGGTGCGCGACGTGCATCTCTCCGCCGAGCCGGTCGCGGGCGGATGGTCGGTGAAGTCGATGGCTGCGACCTTGCCCGGGCGCACCACGCTGGAAGCCAGCGGCATGCTCAGCGTGGAGGACCATTTCGGCTTCAGCGGCTCGCTGCTTCTGGCGGTGGCGCAACCTTCCGGCTTTGCCGCCTGGCTGTCGAAGGATGTTGACGAGGCGGTCCGCCGCCTGCCGGCCGCCGGCTTCAAGGCCAAGGTCGATCTGTCAGAGAAGCGCCAGGCGTTCAGCGATCTCGAACTGATCCTCGGCAAGGCAAAGTTTTCCGGCCGCATCGACTCCAGCCAGCCCGACGACGCCAAGCCGTCGGTGCTGATGCGGCTCACGGGCGGCGAACTGGACGTCGACGGGCTGACGGCGTTCGCCTCGATCTTCGTCAGCGACAAAGGCGCCAACCGCTTTTCCGACCGCGACCTCGATTTCCAGATCAAGGCCGGGCCTGTCAGCGCCGGCGGGCTAACCGCCGACACAGTCGATACCGCGCTCCGGCTGCGCGACGGGCTGCTCGAAATCGACCGGCTGTCGATTGGCGGCCTTGCCGGCGCGTCGATCAGCGCCACGGGCCGGATCAAGGATTTCCCGGCGAGCCCTACCGGCAAGCTCGACGCCTCGGTGGTATCAGTCGATCTGAAGCCGCTGATCGACATCGCCGCGCAACGCTATCCCGACAATGATGTGCTGAAGGGGCTGGCAAGCCGCACGACTGCCTATCCCGAGCTGTTCCAGGACGCGCGCGTCGATCTGGTGGCAAGTGCCGCCGACAATGGTGACGGCACAACGGGGCTGGCGGTGAGCGGGCAAGGCAAGGCGGGTGGATCCGCCTTTTCGGCGTCGCTGTCGGGCAAGGGTGCCGTCGGCCAGTTGCTCGACGCGCCGGTGACGCTGACCTTCAACGCCAAAAACCCCGACGCCGCGGCGCTGCTTGCGCTTTATGGAATGCCGGCGCTTCCGCTCGGCATGCTCGGCCAGGCAAGCACAGATATTTCGGCCAAAGGCACGCTTGGCGGCGGCTTGGCGACCAGCTTCAACCTGGCCGCCGATGATTTCAAGGCAACGTTTGACGGCACTATTGCCGAAAGCCCGCAGGGCGCCACCGTCAAGGGCAAGATCGGCGTCGACGCCTCCGATATCGAACCCTGGCTGATGACGACCGGCGTCGGCCTGCCGGGCATGGGGACGGGTACCTCGACCTCGCTCAGCGCGGATGCCGATTTCGGGAATGGCCTGCTAGTGCTGAGCGGCCTCAGCGGGTCCATCAACGAGGCGGAGATCTCGGGCGACGTCAACGTCGATGCGAAGCAGGGGCTGCCGCATCTCTCAGGTGCGCTGGCACTCGACGAATTGGACCTCGACCCGATCGCCGTTGCGCTGTTCGGCGACCAGGCGTTCCTTGCCAGCAACGCGAACTGGCCGACGGCGCCATTCAGCCAGAAATCCAGCCTGCCATTCAGCGCCGATCTCGACTTGACCACGGCCACCCTTGCCGCCGGACCCATGGCGACGGCCTATGACGCGTCGCTAACGCTGAAACTCGATCAGGAAGGCATCCGCGTTTCGGACCTGAAGGCGAAACTGCTCGGCGGCGCGCTCACCGGGCTGTTCGAGTTGAAGAACACGGACGGCACCGGGCTGTTTTCCGGCCAGATGAAGCTTGCCGGCGCCGATCTGGCGACCGTGCTGCCGGATGCCGGCTTGAGCGGAAGCGGCGATTTCTCGACAGGCCTGTCGACCAGCGGCAAATCGGTCGATGCGATGATCGCTGCACTCTCCGGGTCCGGCACGGCGGCGCTGAAAGGCCTGACCATTGCCGGCGTCAATCCCGATGCCTTCGGCGCTTTGATCGCCAAGGCCGATGCGATAGGGCGCGACATCGATGTGGCCAAGACCGCGGGCTTTGCACCTGACATTGTCGGCGGCGGCAATTTTGCCGCCGGCGATACCGATATCGCCTTCACGGTTGCCGGCGGCACGCTGAGGGCGCCGCCGATCAAGCTGGAAAACGCCGGCGCGGCGCTGTCCGCCGACGTCACGGCGGACCTGAACACCGGCACCGTTGCCGCCAGGGGTGCGATCACCTACAAGCCCGGCGACGAGGCGCTGGTCGGGTCGGATCCCTCGGTCAATTTCAGCGTCGACGGGCCGTTCGGCGCGATGAAGAAACAGTTCGACAGCGAACCGCTGGCGCAGTTCTTGACACAGCGCGCGCTGGAAAAAGAGCAGCAGCGGGTCGAAGCGATGCAGGCAGCACTGCTCGAGAAACAGCGGCTGCGGCGCGAGGTGCGCTACTACGCCGCCCTGCAGACCGAACGCGACAACGCGGCCGAGGAATTGCGCAAGCAGGAGGAAGCGGCGCGGCTGAAAGCCGAGGCCGACGCCAAGGCGAAAGCGGAAGCCGACGCCAAAGCACAGGCCGAAGCGGATGCGAAGGCCAAGGCGGACGCCCAGGCAAAAGCAGATGCCGAGGCAAAAGCGCAGGCGGACGCCGACGCCAAGGCCAAGGCGGATGCCGACGCGAAGGCGCAGGCCGAGCAGCAGGCAGCCGAAGACGCAGCCAAGGCCGAAGACGAACGGAAGAAGGCTGAACAGGCGATGCGCATTGCTTCGCAGGAAAAGGCCAGGCTGGAGGCCGAACGCAAGGCTCAGGAGCAGGCGCCGAAGGTCGACCACTCACTGCCCGGCGTCAATGACGGTTCGGCCCCCGCGCCGCCGAAGCCCAAGACAAATCCGTTTTCGGTCGACAATCTGCTGAAGTCGCTGGGCAATTAAGCCTGTTCAGACCGCGCCGCGCTTGGCCCAGTCCAGCACGTGGAGCCTGAGTGCCGATGACAAATTGGCGTCGCGCGGCCTTGTCTCATCAATTTCGGCGACGAGAGCCGCAAGCGTCAGCTTGCGCGCAGCGGCAATGGCGACGAGGTCGTCATAGAACGGCTTTTCGAGTGAGTAGCTGGTGCGGTGGCCGCGGATCGTCACGGAGCGTTTTTCGACTGGGCTCACTGCAGGCTGTCCATCAGTCGCCCTGATCTTCAGGGCGTTCGCGGCGATGGCCGGCGACGAATTTTTCGGCCTTGTCAGCAGTCAGCCGGTCGCGGTCCTTTTCGGCTTTGGAGCGGCCATGCAGAGCGCGGTTCTCGCCCGCCAGCTTTTCCTTTTCGGCGCGAGCCTTCTGCTTGCGGAGCTGTCGAAGGTTGACGACGTCGCCCATGTCGCGCCGTCCGTCCCGCTACTTCTTGCGGAAGGCGTCGAGCGACACGACGTCTGCGCCCTTGCCGGCGGCATCGGCCGCGGCCGGCTTTTTCTCGGCTTCGGCCGCAGCCGCCTTCTTCTCGGCCTTCGGCTTTTTCTCGGAGACGATGGCCAAGGGCTCAAGCGCTGGCTGGGCGGGCGCCTCGTCTTCCGCGGGGACATCTGTCTTAACGTCGAATTCGAGTTCGAAGTTGACCGACGGATCGTAGAAGCCGCGCACGGCCGAGAACGGGATTTCCAGCTTCTCCGGCACGTCGGAGAAGGACAGCCCGACCTCGAAGCCGGTGTCGGTCACCTTGAGGTCCCAATACTGGAACTGGATGACGATGGTCATCTGTTCGGGATAGCGCTCGCGCAGCCTGGACGACACGCGCACGCCCGGCGCGCCGGTCAGGAAGGTGATGAAGAAATGATGATTGCCCGGAAGGCCGGTGCGCGCCACTTCGGCCAGGACCTTGCGCATGACGCCGCGCAACGCCTCCTGGGCCAGAATGTCGTAGCGGATGTGGTCGTCGGCCATGTTCTGGTCGGGTTCCGTTGAATCGTCCGCATAGCTGTAATCAAGCTTGAGGGCGGCGTAAACCGGATATAGGCGCGAACTGATCAGGCCAAGGGGTGTGCCGGCGATTTGATAGCTCAGAGACCGTTTGGAAATTCTACTCTGGCGGCCATCTGATGGCGTTTTCTCCGCTTCCGGTGCTCACGGACCCGAACGTCCGCTGCGCTCCGGTTCTCGAAACCACCACCATATGACTCGCCACAGCGAATTTCGAAACGGTCTCTCAGGCGAGGGCGGCCAGCTTCGCCGTCGCCGCCTTGCGCTTGCCGAAGGCGGCCAGAAAGGTGCGTACACCATTGGTGGCGGACTGCAGGACCTCCTCCCTCGTCGGTACGCCGCCAAGCATGAAGGTGATCTGCAGCTCGGCATTGACCAGCGCAAGAAACTGGCGCGCAGCAATATCGGGATCGTCGACGCTCAGATGCCCGGCATGGGCGAGGCGGGCAAACCGCGCGGCAAGGGCCGACCAAGTGCGGCCTGGCCCCTGTTCGCGCCATACCTCGAAGAGTTCAGGATAACGCCCGCCATCGGTCTGGATCAGCTTGCGCAGGAAGCGGCCATCGCGGCTGCAGATGCAATTGTGGTTCATGCGCACGGCGAAGTCGATGAGATCGGCTTCGAGATTGCCCGGCTGATCGGGAAAAGTGGCAATGGTTGCAAAGATACCGGCATTGCAGCGCTCGGTCAGATCGCGCATCACGGCAATGAAGAGCTTTTCCTTGTCGCGGTGGTGGTTGTAGATGGTCTGGCGCGAGACGCCGGCTTCGCCCGCGATCAGGTCGATATTGGCGCCGGCAAAGCCCTCCCGGCAAAACACCGAGGCCGCCGCATCGATGATCGACATACGCTTGGCCTCGTGGCCGCGTGGCGGGAAAATGTCAGGAGAAACACCAGCCTTCATGAAAATCTATATAGAGGTGATTGACGAATTGGACAAGGCTGTCTAAATTTGTGGACATAAAACAAAGAGATTTCACGCTCCCGGAGAGGAGTCGGAATTTCGCGGGATGGAACGTCCTAGGTTAGACGCCACCTGACGGCGGCAACCAGATTGCGAAAGAAACCACTTTCATGAGTCCCAAATTCCTCCGCATCGCGGTCGTGCTCGGCCTGTTGTCCGCAATCGGGCCATTCGCCATCGACATGTACCTGCCGGCGCTGCCTTCCATCGGCGAGGATCTGCATGCGGGCACTGCCGCTGTGCAAATGAGCTTGCTGATCTTCTTCCTGTCGATGGGCTTCGGCCAGATCGTCGTCGGGCCGATCTCCGACATGGTCGGCCGCAAGCTGCCGCTCTATGGCGGGCTCGCGCTGTTCATGGTCGGCGGCATCGGTTCGGCCATGAGCCCGACCATCGAATGGCTGATCGCCTTCCGCTTCCTGCAGGGTCTCGGCGCCAGCGCGGGCATGGCTGTGCCTCGCGCCATCGTGCGCGACCTGCACACGGGCACTGAAGCGGCCAAGCTGATGTCCTTGCTGATGTTGGTGTTTTCGGTGTCGCCGATCCTGGCGCCGCTCACCGGCAGCCAGATCATCGAGAATTTCGGCTGGCGTGCCGTGTTCTGGACGGTGACGGGCGCGGCCCTGCTGGCGACGATTCTTTTGGCGACCTCTCTCAAGGAAACGCGGCCGGCCGAAGAACGTGTAGGTTCATCCTTCGGAACCGCACTCGCCGGTTACCGCTTCCTGATGGGTGACCGCAACTATCTCGGCCTGGTGGCGATCGCCGGCTTCGG
Organism: Mesorhizobium sp. ArgA1; assembly: GCF_053714375.1. Classification (NCBI taxonomy): domain Bacteria; kingdom Pseudomonadati; phylum Pseudomonadota; class Alphaproteobacteria; order Hyphomicrobiales; family Phyllobacteriaceae; genus Mesorhizobium; species Mesorhizobium sp. ArgA1. Next base: position 45,322 of record NZ_JBSKBQ010000015.1, on the reverse strand, counting down.
CATTGCCAGCTTCTTCGTCTACCTCTCGAGCTCGTCCTTCATCCTGATCGACCACTACGGGCTGTCGCCTTCGGTCTACAGCGTGTTCTTCTCGATCAACGCGGTAGCCTTCATCGGCATGTCGCAGCTGACGGGAATGCTGTCCGAGCGCTTCGGCCTGAAGCGCGTCGTCTGGGTGGCGGTGACCGGCTACGCCACAACCATGGTGGTGCTGTTCGCCGTCATGGCGACGGGCGTGGACCGGCTCGATGTGATGGCGGCGCTGCTCTTCGTCGGCTACGGCTTCCTCGGCCTAGTCATCCCGACGACCTCGGTGCTGGCCATGGAAGAGCATGGCGAGATCGCCGGCACGGCTTCGGCGCTGATGGGCACGCTGCATTTCGCCATCGGCGCGCTGGCCATGGGCGTCGCCGGCATCTTCTTCGACGGCACGCCGCTGCCGATGATAGCGGGCATTACGCTCTGCGCCGTGATCTCGTTCACGCTGGCCAAGCTGACGCTCGGCCGCTCGCGCGAAGCGGTTGAAGCGCCGGCCGAGTAAGCCAACGACGCTCAATGAAAGGCCGGGTCTGACCCGGCCTTTTTCATGTCTGGGACAATCCGGCCTCGGCCAGCACGAACTCGAGCCCTGTTTCGCCCGGCGCCCGCGGCAGTTCGACCAACTCATATCCCAATTCGTCGTAGACGCCGACCAGCGAATGGTAGGTGCGTTCGGCGGCTGCGCTTGGGCGCATGTCCAGGGAGAGGGGAGAAGTGGAGGTTTCTGTTGCCAGGTACCTCCGAACCCCGCCTAGAAGTGCGAACCTCTAGGGCTTGATTTGAAGCGTTCGCACTGCATTAAGCAGCGAGACGAGCTTCCGCATAGTTGTCGTTGGCAACTATAAGTTTAGCCCGATGACGGTGGTACAATGCCGGGCAAAAGTACGATCTTTACACCTTCGTCGATCCTATTTCGCCCCCAGCAAAAGCCGCTTCGTCGCCAAAGCGGCTTTTGGTGGAGGCGCCGGGTACCGCCCCCGGGTCCGAACGGCTTATTTCATCGCCCATTTATCGCCATAGTCGGTCAAGCCGACAAACCGAATATAGGGGGCCATTGCAGAAAATGAAAGGCCGCAATGGTGCTTTGTCCCCGGGCCAAATCGCAACGCCGAGGGTTGACTTGGGCACGGTCTCAACCGAAGCTTTGGCGCGGTGAGGAGTATCGACCTAGCGCGCAGGTTGCGTAGCGCCACAGCCCTCATCGACCGGATCCGTGGCGCCGACGAGGGAAAGTCTGATGGCCGACTATCTTGCGGATGTGAAGAAATACGACGTAGGCGCCAGCGCCGATGCGGTCGAAAAGATCGTCAAGCATCTCGGTATTGCACTGAGGAACCGCGATTCCTCGCTGGTATCGTGCACTGACCCCAAGGAACTCGATCGCGTCAAGACCAACTGGGTCGCCAAGAAGCTCGGCGTCGCCGACGGCGCCAAGGCGGATGCATCCATCGACAAGACCTGCAAGGCGATGGCTGCCGACAACACCAAGAGCCGCGTGACCTTTTATTACCTGGTCGCCAAGGATCTGGGCAAGCTCGGCTCGCTCTGATCGGCCACACCGCCTGAAAAATGGATGCCGGCGCGGTGCGCGCCGGTTGCCAGGCAATATCCCCGAGGCATTTTCGCTTTGCAGTGTTCGGCCGGCGGCCAGTCAGCTATGATACCGCCATCCCGAATCGAGGCGAAGCCGATGCGCCAATATCTCGACCTTCTGCAGCATGTGCTGGACAACGGCGCCGATCGCGGCGATCGCACCGGTATCGGCACGCGTGGGGTGTTCGGTCACCAGATGCGCTTCGATCTCAGCCGCGGCTTTCCAGTCACCACGACCAAGAAGCTGCATTTGAAGTCGATCGTCCATGAACTCCTTTGGTTCCTGGCCGGCGACACCAACATCAAATACCTCAACGACCATGGCGTTTCTATCTGGGATGAATGGGCCGACGAGAATGGTGACCTCGGCCCGGTCTATGGCAAGCAGTGGCGTTCCTGGCCGGACGGCCATGGCGGGTCGATCGACCAGATAGCCAATCTTCTCAAAGAGATACGCAAGAATCCGAATTCGCGCCGGCTGATCGTTTCGGCGTGGAACCCGGTCGAGGTCGAGGCCATGGCGCTTCCGCCCTGCCACTGCCTGTTCCAGTTCTACGTCTCGGAAGGCAAGCTGTCCTGTCAGCTCTATCAGCGTTCGGCCGACATTTTTCTCGGCGTGCCCTTCAACATCGCCTCCTACGCGCTGCTGACCCTGATGGTGGCGCAGGTCACCGGGCTGAAGCCCGGCGATTTTGTTCACACGCTGGGCGACGCGCATCTTTACTCCAACCATTTCGAGCAGGCGCGCGAGCAATTGCGGCGCACCCCAAAGGCGCTGCCGACGCTGTGGATCAACCCGGACGTGAAGGACCTGTTCGCCTTCCGCTTCGAGGATTTCCGGCTGGAGAACTATTTTGCCGACGCGACGATCAAGGCGCCGATCGCGGTCTGATCCTCACAAGCCTGCCATCAGTCGACGCCCCACCATGACGTCCGGGGCCTTGATCACGGCATAGGCCTGCTTGCCCTTTTCGAGCTTGAGATCGGCGACGGCCTCGTTGGTGATCGAGGCGGCGACGACGGAGCCGCCGACATCGATGCGGACATGCGAGGTGGTGGCGCCTTTGACATCTCGACGATCGTTCCCTTAAGGATGTTGCGCGCGCTGATTTTCATAAGGACGTCCTTTCCAAGGTTTCGGTGCCCGTCCTAGCCAGAACAATCGCTGCCGAACAGACGCTTTCGACGCATGATGGCTTCCCTTGTTATATTCATCCGGATATATCGGTCGGCAGGCGTCGAGCTGAGCGGATTCAAACCCAGGGAGAGAATTCATGACGGGCAAAGGTTTTGGATTGAGGGCGATCGCGATTGGCGGCTTTGCTGCAACGTTGATGGCTGCGGTGCCGGCGGCCCACGCAGACGACAAAGTGATCGTGTTTGCCGCGGCCAGCCTCAAGGACGGGCTCGACGCGGTCAACAAGGCCTGCCAAGCCGATGTCGGCGAAGCGGCGACCGTCTCCTACGCCGCGAGTTCCGCACTGGCCAAGCAGATCGAGGGCGGGGCGCCCGCCGACGTCTTCATCTCGGCCGACCTCGACTGGATGAAATACCTCTCCGACAAGAAGCTGACCAAGCCCGAAACCGAGGTGAAACTGCTTGGCAACCAGATCGTCCTGGTGGCGCCGAAGGATTCGAAGGTCGAGATCAAGATCGAGAAAGGCTTCGACCTTGCCAAGCTGGTTGGTGACGGCAAGCTCGCCATGGGCGACTTCAAGGCGGTGCCGGCCGGCAAATACGGCAAGGCGGCACTGGAATCGCTTGGCCTCTGGTTGTCGGTTGAAGGCAAGGTGGCGCAGGCCGAGAATGTGCGCGCGGCACTCAAGCTGGTTTCGACCGGCGAGGCCCCGCTCGGCATCGTCTATGCCACCGACGCGCATGCCGACAAGGACGTCAAGGTGGTCGGCACCTTCCCGGAGGATTCGCATCCGCCGATCATATATCCGGTCGCCCAGACTGCCGATTCGAAGGACAAGGATACGCCGACCTTTCTGAAGTGCCTGCAATCCGCCAAGGCGGCGGAGCTGTTCAGGAATCAGGGTTTCACGGTGTTGGCGCCAAGCAACTGAGCTCGAAGGACTTCACCTCACGATATGAGCTGGCTGCTGGACCTCACTCCCGACGAATGGAATGCGGTCCGGCTGTCGATCAAGGTGGCGACGGTGGCGATGCTGTTCAGCCTGCCGCCGGGCATCCTGATTGCGCTCTTGCTTGCCCGGGGGGAATTCTGGGGCAAGACGCTGCTCAACGGCGTGGTTCACCTGCCGCTGATCCTGCCACCGGTGGTGACCGGCTATCTCTTGCTGCTCACCTTCGGCCGGCGCGGGCCGGCCGGTGCTTTTCTCGCCGAGCATTTCGGCATCGTTTTCTCGTTTCGCTGGACGGGCGCGGCTCTGGCCTGCGGCATCATGGGCTTTCCCCTGATGGTGCGGGCGATCCGATTGTCGATCGAGGCGGTCGACCGCAAGATGGAGGCGGCGGCAGGAACGCTCGGCGCCAACCCGCTGTTTGTGTTCGCCACCATCACGCTGCCGCTGATCCTGCCAGGGCTGATCGCCGGCTCTATTCTGTCTTTTGCCAAGGCGATGGGCGAATTCGGCGCCACCATCACCTTCGTCTCCAACATTCCCAACGAGACGCAGACTCTGCCGTCGGCGATCTACACCTTTACCCAGGTGCCGGGCGGCGATGAAGGCGCGCTGCGGCTGACGCTGATTTCGATCATCATTTCGATGGCGGCCCTGGTCGCCTCGGAGGTGCTGGCACGGCGCGTCGGCCGGCGGATGGAGATAGAATGAGCGTCCTTGTCGACATCAGCCATCGGCTGGGCGATTTCGTCGTCGACGCGCGTTTCGAAAGCGCCGGGCGGCTGACGGCGCTGTTCGGGCCGTCTGGTTCGGGCAAGACGACGCTGATCAACATGATCGCCGGCCTGATCCGGCCGGACAAGGGTCGCATCGCGGTCGACGGCCGCGTGCTTGTCGACACCGATGCCGGCATTTTCGTGCCGAAGCACAAGCGCCGGATCGGCATGGTGTTCCAGGATGCGCGGCTGTTTCCGCATATGAGCGTGGCCGGCAATCTGCGCTATGGGCGCTGGTTCACGCCACCGGCGGAGCGCTACGCGGGGATGGACGCGGTCGTCGAACTGCTCGGCATCGGTCCTCTGCTCGACAGGCGACCGGCAAAACTATCTGGCGGCGAGAAGCAGCGCGTGGCGATCGGGCGGGCGCTGCTGGCTAGCCCCAAACTCCTGTTGATGGACGAGCCGCTGGCCTCGCTCGACGACGCGCGGAAGGCCGAGATCCTGCCCTATATCGAGCGGCTGCGGGACGAGACGAAGATCCCGATGGTTTATGTCAGCCACTCCGTCGCCGAGGTGGCGCGGCTGGCGAGTAACGTGGTGGTGATGGCGCAAGGCAAGGTCGCGGCTTCCGGCCCGACCGGCGCGATCATGCAACGGCTCGATTTGTTGCCGGCGGAAGAACGCGGCGAGGGTGGTGCGGTGCTGGACGCACATGTGCTGCGTCATGACGAGGCTTTCGGCATGAGCGTGCTGGGCTCGGCGGCAGGCGAAATCCGGGTGCCGCGGCTGGCTGGGGCGACCGGCGCGCCGGTGCGCATCCGCATCCGCGCCCGCGATGTGATGATCGCCACCGAGCAGCCGACGGGCCTCAGCGCGCTCAACATCCTGCCGGGCACCATCGTCGCGATCAGCCCGGGCGAGGGGCCAACGGTCGAGATCGGCATCGACTGCAACGGCGCAACCGTGCTTGCCCGCATCACCGAGCAGTCGCGGCAGGCGCTGAAACTTCATCTTGGCGGCAATGTGTTCGCAGTGATCAAGACGGTCAGTTTCGACCGCGCCAATACCGGTGCCGGGTTGCCGGCCGAAGCGGATGGCTGATAGTCGCTATATCGTTTTGGAATAGCGCTACGGATCGGGAGGCGCTACTGTGACCGTGGAGGACAAGAGATGCCGTCGCTGAGCCTTCGGATAAATCTCGATCCGGACGGGCGCATAGGTCCGGGCAAGATCGAATTGCTGGAGCAGATCGCCACCTTCGGCTCGATCTCGGCCGCCGCGCGCGGCATGGAGATGTCCTACAAGCACGCCTGGGATCTGGTCGAGGACATGAACCGCGTATTCGGCAAGCCGCTGGTCGCGGCGCAGACCGGCGGCCGCAAGGGCGGCGGCGCGCAGCTGACCTCCGTCGGACTGGCGGTGGTCAGCCGTTTTCGCGCCATCGAGCGCGCTGCGGCGTCGGCGGCAGCAACGCATATGGCGGCGTTGCAGGCGGAGATCGATGCTGGATAGGCAGTAGGGCAGTAGGGCAGTAGGGCAGTAGGGCAGTAGGATTTGACGTTCTGGCCCGCTCAAATATCCGAGATGCGAACCTCCCTATTGCCTTACTGCCCTACTGCCTTACTCCCCTAATTTTCTCAGCAAATACGTATCCATGATCCAGCCCTTCTTCCGGCGGGCTTCTTCGCGCACCTTCTCGATCTCCGCACCGACATCGCCGAGGCGACCCGCAATGATGATTTCATCCGGCGTGCCGAGATAGGCGCCCCAGTGGATGATGAGATCCTTGTCGGCCAGCGTGTTGAAGGCGCATTTGCCGTCGAGCATGACCACCGCGCTGCCGGCATTTTGCGGCATGCCTTCTTCGGTCAGGCGACGGCCGGTGGTGATCAGCATGGGGTCGCCGATACGGTTCAGCGCCATTTTGTGGCTGGCGGCGAGCGCCTGGACGGAGGTGATGCCGGGGATGACCTCCAGCTCGAACCCGACATTGCCCCGTAGGCGCACACGCTCAAGAATGCGCAGTGCGCTATCGTAAAGAGAAGGGTCGCCCCAGATCAGGAAGGCGCCGCAGCCATCTTCGGCAAGCTTGTCGCGGATCAGGCTTTCATAGATTTCGGCGATCGCCTCGTGCCAGTCGTCGACGGTCGAGCGGTAGAACGGCGCCGGCTCGGCGCGCACCGGCACGTCGAACTCGACGCGGCGCGAGTTCGGGTTGGTGACGAAACGATCACAAATCTGGCGGCGCAGTTCGGCAAGATCGTTCTTTTTCACGCCCTTGTCGGGAATAAACAGGACGTCCGCCCGGTTCAGGCCATCAATCGCCTGAACGGTCATATGATCGGGATTGCCGGCGCCGATGCCGATGACAAGAAGCTTGCGCATGTGGCGAACTCCTGCCCGATCGAAAGCTGTTAGTCCAGACCGCGTTTGGGCACTCCGGGCAACGGAATGGCTTTGAAACGCCACATTGAAACCGCTAGGGTCGCGCCGCATTGTCGCCGAGGGGGCTTTCATGCTGCGCTATGTTCTGACCGCCGTGCTGGCCTTATCGGCCGCGCCGGCATTGGCCAATGATTCCACCGCCGAGCTTGGTACGGGCGGCCTGATCCTGTCGCGCAGCGACGCGGTGTCGATGCAAAGCGAGGATCTCTTCATCTCGCCGGAAAAGGTGACGGTCGACTACGTCTTCCACAACAACACCGACAAGGATGTCGATGCCATCGTTGCCTTCCCGCTGCCCGACATCGAAGGTGACCCGGAGGAAATGCCGGCCATCCCGGAAAACCAGAGCGACAATTTCCTCGGCTTCGAGGTAACGATCGATGGCGTGCCGGCAAAGCCGCAGCTCGAGCAGAAAGTGTTCGCTGTCGGCATCGATATCGGCGCCGATCTGAAGGCGCAGAACGTACCGTTCAATCCATTCGGCGATGCGGCCAAGGCGGCCCTGGCCAAGCTGCCAAAAGCGGTCGCCGAGGATTGGGAGAACCGCGGCATCATCATCGAGGATACCGGCAGCGACGGTACCGAGGCGAACAAGGTCTATACGCCGTGGTGGCAGTTGCGCTCGACCTATTGGTGGCGCTCGACCTTTCCGGCCAACAAGGATGTCCATGTCTCGCACCGCTACAAGCCCAGCGTCGGCGGCACGTCGTCGGTCAGCTTCTTCTATGAAGGCAAGTTCTCCGAGGGCAGCCAATATGCAAGCTACAAGACCCGCTTCTGCATGGACGACGCGTTCGAGAATGCGGTTCGCCAGGCCGCCAAGGCCGACGGCTATCCGCATTTTTACGAGAACCGCATTCAATATATCCTGACCACCGGCGGTAACTGGGCGAACGGCAGCATCGGCAAGTTCAAGCTGACTGTCGACAAGGGCAATCCGAAAGCGCTGATTTCGTTCTGCGGCGACAATGTCAAAAAGGTCGGGCCGACGACCTTCGAGACGACAGCGAAGGATTTCTATCCCGAGCACAACATCGACATATTGCTTTTGGAGCCGTCGGATAGCGGAGATGCCAACTGATGGACCTCGCGATCTATGTCGCCATCGCCGAGAACGGCGTCATCGGGCGCGAAGGCGGCCTGCCGTGGCGGCTATCCGCCGATCTCAAGCGCTTCAAGGCCGATACGATGGGCAAGCCCGTCATCATGGGCCGCAAAACCTATGAAGGCATCGGCAGGCCGCTGCCGGGCAGGCTGAACATCGTGGTGACGCGCGACAAGGCCTGGCACGCCGAGAGCGTTGAAACAGCAAATTCGCTGGAAGCCGCGATCCAACTGGCCACGGTGCGCGGGCGTTGCATGAGCGGGGTCGACGAAATCTGCGTCATCGGCGGCGGCGAGATCTATGCCCAGGCGCTTCCACTCGCCGACCGGCTGCATGTCACCCATGTGCTGGCCAAGGTCGACGGCGATGCGCATTTCCCGCCGATCGATCCAGCCAGCTGGCGAATTGTGCGATCGCAGGATTTTCCGGCTGGTGAAAAGGACAGCCACGCAACGCGCTATACGATCTACGAGCGCCGCCGGCCAATGACGCAGGTATCCCGGTGACGGATAACAAGCATCAGCCGCTCGGCACTTTCATGGATTTGCTCGGCACAGAAATACGCTTGCGCATGGGAAATGACCCTGCGCGTGAAGCCGCACATCGGCGGATTTTCGCTAACACGGCGCTTGAGGCACCACACGGGAGCGGTGAGCGGCCCCAGCGTCAACCGGCTTGTCGCCACCTTGCGGAATGCTTTGCCGGGCTTGAGAAAGTCGGCGGCAATCTTGGCAAGCTCGCCGCCGCGCTGCGCGAGATTGAGCCGCATCTCAGCTGGAACAATCAAAGCGAGCGCCGCAAGTCCGCGGTCCTGGCCGAGAATTATGCCGATTCCTTCATTGTCGGTCCGGGCGGTTTCGTCTCGAGCAGTGCAATCGAGATCGGAGTCTCGGTCATGGCGCCGCACACGACCTATCCAGATCATCGGCATCCGCCGGAAGAGCTTTACCTTGTCCTGTCGCAGGGCGAGTGGCGGCAGAATGCCGAGGCGTGGCATGAACCCGGGGTCGGCGGGGTCGTCTACAATCCACCCGACATCGTTCATGCCATGCGCGCGGATGCCAAGCCGCTTTTTGCCATTTGGTGCCTTCCCCTCGACAATACGCCGCAACGATAGGGCGACTTATTGGAATTTGCTGCTTGCAGCGGTCCAAATCGGACGGTGCAGTGTCGGATCGCGTTGAAAGCGCATCGCGGCGTCCCTATAGAAGAACAACTGGATTTTGCGCCGCAAGGCCGGCGCTGAGGGAATTCCAAGCGAAAGGACATTCATGCCCTGGAACGACAAGAGTGGTGGCGGCGGCCCATGGGGCGGCGGCGGCGGCAATCAGGGGCCATGGGGGCAGGGACCAAAGGGACCTAGCGGCCCGCAAGGGTCACCTCCCGATCTCGAAGACATCATCCGACGCGGCCAGGACCGGCTGCGGCGCGCGCTGCCCGGTGGCGGCGGCGCCAGCCCGGCCGTCTTTGCGCTGATCGCTGCGGCCCTGATCGTGCTGTGGGCGTTCAAGGCCGTCTACACCGTGCAACCGGACGAAGTTGCGGTCGAGTTGCGCTTCGGCAAGCCGAAGGCGGAGCTGTCGCAGCCGGGTCTGCATTTCCATTGGTGGCCGGTCGAAACCGTCGAGACGGCCAACATCGCCGAGCAGCTCGTCGATATCGGTGGTGGCGGCGCGACGAGCGGCAACACTTCCGGGCTGATGCTTACCGGCGACCAGAATATCGTCAACGTTCAGTTCTCGGTGGCCTACCAGGTCTCCGATCCGAAGGCCTATCTGTTCGATGTCTCCGATCCCGAAGGCATGCTGCAGCAGGTCGCTGAAAGCGCCATGCGTGAAGCCGTCGGCCGGCGACCGGCCCAGGACATTTTCCGCGATGATCGCCAGGGTATAGCCGCGTCGGTGCGTGAAATCATCCAGACGACGCTGGACGGGTATAAGGCCGGCCTGAACGTCAACGCGGTTTCGATCGAGGACGCGGCGCCGCCGCGCGAAGTGGCGGACGCGTTCGACGAAGTGCAGCGCGCCGAACAGGACGAGGACAAGTTCGTCGAGCAAGCCAACCAGTATTCCAACCAGAAACTCGGCCAGGCGCGCGGCGAGGCCGCACAGGTCCGTGAAGACGCGGCGGCCTACAAGAACCGCGTCGTGCAGGAGGCCGAAGGCGAGGCGCAGCGCTTCATCTCGGTCTATGACGAATATGCCAAGGCCCCCGATGTGACGCGCAAGCGCCTCTATCTGGAAACGATGGAGAAGGTCCTGAAAGACTCCAGCAAGGTCATCGTCGAACAGGGCAATGGGCAAGGGGTCGTGCCCTATTTGCCGCTGCCGGCACTGCAGCCGAAGGCGCCGGCGCCCCTTGGCGCCACGACCGGAGGAGCACAGTGATGGCCAATCGTCTTCCCATCCTCGCCGTCATCGCGGTCGTGCTTCTGTTCCTGCTCTACTCCTCGGTCTTCGTGGTCAACGCGCGCCAGCAGGCGCTCGTGCTGCGGTTCGGTGAGATCGTCGATGTCAAGAATGAACCCGGCATCTATTTCAAGGCGCCTTTCGCCTTCTTCGACGCCGACAGCGTGCAATTGATCGAAAACAGGGTGCTGCGTTTCGATCTCGACAACATCCGCGTCCAGGTTTCGGGCGGCAAGTTCTACGAGGTCGACGCCTTCATCGCTTACCGAATCTCGGATCCGCGCGTGTTCCGCTCCGCCGTGTCCGGTCAGATCACACTGGCCGAAGCCCGACTGAGGACGCGTCTCGATGCAGCGCTGCGCCGTGTCTACGGTCTGCGCGACTTCGAAGCGGCGCTCTCGGAAGAGCGGGCCGTGATGATGCGGGAAGTGCGCGATCAGCTTCGGCCGGACGCAACGTCGCTCGGTCTGCAGATCGAGGATGTGCGCATCCGCCGGACCGACCTGACGGCGGAGGTTTCGCAGCAGACCTTCGACCGCATGAAGGCCGAACGCCTGGCCGAGGCCGAACGGCTGAGAGCGCGCGGCAAAGAGGCCGCGCAGCGCATCACCGCACGCGCCGACCGCGAAGTGGTGGAAATCGTCGCCGAAGCGCGCAAGGAATCGGAAATCCTGCGCGGTGAGGGCGAGGCCCAGCGCAGCGCGACCTTCGCCGATGCCTACAAACGCGATCCGGCCTTCTTCGACTTCTACAGGTCGATGAATGCCTACGGCACGGCGCTGGACAATTCCGGGACGACGATGGTGCTGTCGCCGAACTCGGAGTTCTTCCGCTTCTTCCGCAGCCCGGATGGCACGGACGCGAAGCCGGCGACCCCTGCGGCTCCAGCGACGGCACCTGCCGCGCCGGCGGCACAACCTGCACCCGCCCAGTAGGGCGGTGCAGGATTTCCTTGCGGCCATAGGCCTGGTCCTCGTTGTCGAGGGCCTGGTCTATGGCGGCTTTCCCGGCCTCGCCAAACGCCTTGCCGGCGAAGTGCTGTCGACGCCGGAAAATGCGCTGCGCATCGTCGGGCTGGCGGCGATTGCCATCGGCGTCGGCATTGTCTGGCTGGTGCGTGGCTGAGGACCGCTGATATCAGGTGTAACGGAGGATTTATCCTCCTGATGTGGCCATAGCCGCAAACGTGCCGTATTTCTTGCCAACATGACGCGACGCGGCGTTTTGCCGAAGCGCTTTTTCTTTTCAGCAATTCCGGGAGGCTCTCGATGACATCCAACACCCTTCTGCGCGCGGCGCGACGGACGTTCATCGCAGGTGCTGCGGCACTTATGGTCGGTGCGCTTGCCATACCGGCTTTCGTGACGCCGACGGTTGCCGCCGACGGACCGGCTTCGGTCGCCGACCTAGCCGAGGGCCTTTTGGGCGCGGTGGTCAACATCTCGACCTCGCAGACCGTGAAGGGCACGGAAGGTCCGGGCGCGGTGCCGATGCCGCAACTGCCCGAGGGGTCGCCGTTCCAGGATTTCTTCGACGATTTCTTCAAGAACCGCGGCGGCGACAAGGATGGCGGCGCGCAAAAGGTGCAGTCGCTGGGCTCCGGCTTCGTGGTCGATGCCGAGCAAGGCATTGTCGTCACCAACAACCACGTGATCGCCGATGCAGACGACATCGAGGTGAATTTCTCCGACGGCGTGACGCTCAAGGCGACATTGGTCGGCACCGACACCAAGACCGACGTCGCGGTGCTCAAGGTCGACCCGAAGGGCCACAAGCTGACGGCGGTGAAGTTCGGCGATTCCAACAAGATGCGCGTCGGCGACTGGGTGATGGCGATCGGCAATCCGTTCGGCCTCGGCGGCACGGTCACGGTCGGCATCGTCTCGGCCCGCAACCGCGACATCAATTCCGGCCCCTATGACGACTTCATCCAGACCGACGCCGCGATCAACCGGGGCAATTCCGGCGGTCCGCTGTTCAACAGCATGGGCGAGGTCATCGGCATCAACACCGCGATCATCTCGCCGTCCGGTGGCTCGATCGGCATCGGTTTCTCCATTCCCTCTCAGATCGCTTCGGGCGTCGTCGACCAGTTGCGCCAGTTCGGCGAAACCCGCCGTGGCTGGCTCGGCGTGCGCATCCAGCCGGTGACTGACGACATCGCCGAGAGCCTCGGCATGGCGACCGCCAAGGGTGCGCTGGTGGCCGGCGTCATCAAGGGCGGACCGGTCGACAACGGCACAATTCTCGCCGGCGATGTCATCGTCAAGTTCGACGGCAAGGACATTCATGAAATGCGCGACCTGCCGCGTGTCGTGGCGGAAAGCCCGGTCGGCAAGGCGGTCGACGTGATCATCGTGCGCAAGGGCGTCGAGCAGACGGTGAAGGTGACGCTTGGCCGGCTTGAAGACGGCGAGAAGCTCGCCAGCGGCGAAGACGGCACTACCGATGAGGACAAGGGCGGCGACAAGGCGCCCGCGGTTTCGACGGCTTCGGTGCTCGGCATGACTGTCGGTGAACTCAATGACGAAACACGGACCAAGTTCGGCATCGCTGCCGATGTCTCGGGCGTCGTGATCACCGACGTCACCAAGGATTCGGCTGCGGCCGAGCGCGGCATTCAGGCCGGCGAGGTCATCACCGAGATCGCCCAGGAATCGGTCGCGACCCCGAAGGACGTGATGGACCGGATCGGCGCGCTGAAGGAGCAGGGCCGCAAGAACGCGCTTCTGATGCTGGCGTCCAAGACCGGCGAATTGCGGTTCGTCACGATCCGGATGGATTGAGTCCGGAAAACACCCTAAGCGATTGTGTTTCAAGAAAAAGGGCGGCTAGCGAGCCGCCCTTTTTCTTGCCTGCCAGTCCTTGCGCGACAGGGCGTAGAGGACATGTCGCTTCAGGTGCGGATGGCTGCCGGGGATCGAAGGGTGGTCGAAATCGCGGGCCGGGTCCGGGCTCATGCCGAGGCGCTCCATGACGGCCGTCGAGCGGCGGTTGCCGGCGACGGCGAAGGAGACGATTTCATCGCGGTCGAGCGTTTCGAAGCCAAAGGCGAGCCATGCCTCGGCCGCCTCGGTGACATAGCCCTTGCCCCAGAATTCGGGCGCCAGACGCCAACCGATCTCCACTGTGTCGGAAGGCATGGACGGCACGTGATCGGTTTCGAGGAGGCCGACAAATCCTATGCATTCGCCCGTCGCGGCGATTTCCGCGGCGGCAAAGCCAAAGCCGTCCTCGGCAATCCAGCCGCGGAACTCATCCATCTTGGCATCCGTCTCCGCTCGGTCGCGACGGAACGGAAAAAACTCCATCACGCGCTCGTCCGAATTGATGCGGTGAAAAAGCTCGCGGTCGCGGTCCTCCCAGTTGCGCAGGATCAGGCGTTCGGTGTGCATCGGTTTCATCCGGCAAACTCTTCCTGGCGATAACCTTGGAGATAAAGCAGGGCCGTGAGGTCACCATGGTCGATCCGGACCTTGGCTTGCGCGGCGACGGTGGGCTTGGCGTGGAGCGCGACACCGGTGCCGGCAAGCCGGATCATGTCGAGATCATTGGCGCCGTCACCGACGGCAATGGCGTCGGCTGGAGTCAGGCCGAGACGGGCCGAGATCTCGTTCAGGGCATCAGCCTTGGCGGCGCGGCCGAGGATCGGCTCGGCGACCAGGCCGGCAAAGCGCTCATTCTCCTCGATCAATCGGTTGGCGCGGTTTTCCTGGAAACCGAGCATGTCCGCGATGCGGCTGGTGAAGACGTCGAAGCCGCCGGAGACGAGTGCCGTCCAGGCGCCATTGGCCCGCATCGTCTGCACCAGAGCGCGACCGCCCGATGCCAGTGTCAGGCGGTTTGCGATGATGCGGTCGACAACGGCGGTCTCGAGGCCTTTCAGCAGCGCCACGCGTTCCCGTAAGGCCGGCTCGAAGGCGATCTCGCCATTCATCGAGCGCGCCGTGATGGCGGCAACGCGATCCTTGACGCCGATCTCGTCGGCCAGTTCGTCGATGCATTCCTGGTCGATCATGGTCGAATCCATGTCGGCAAGCAGGATTGTCTTGCGGCGTGTTCCAGCCTGCTGGACGATCACGTCGACGGGTTCGGAGCCAAGCACGGAGCGTAAGGCGGCAATCATCTCAGCGGCTTCAGCCCCTTCGGCCAGCACCAGATCGCAGGCGACGCCGTCGCCCAGCCAGCGAACAGCGCTTGCGCCGACCGACCGTGAGGCCATATTCGCAAGCGAGGCCGACACGGAGCGGCTGACAGGGTGTGACACAAGCGTGGCAATCAGCGGCATCGAAAATTCCAGGCAGGCGGGCGAAGGCCGCGTGAAGAACGCGATCCTGATAGCCGGGCCAACCGCCAGCGGCAAGTCGGCGCTGGCGCTCGATCTCGCCGAGCGCGAGGGCGGCATCATCGTCAACACCGATTCCATGCAGGGCTATTCGGTGCTGGATGTGCTGACGGCCCGGCCGGCTGCCGCCGAACTCGCCCGCGCGCCGCATTTTCTCTACGGTCACGTGCATCCCTCCACAGCCTATTCCACCGGCGCCTGGCTGCGCGACGTGATCAAGCTGATCGATGACGGCACGCTAGCCCGGCGGCTCGATGGACCTCCCTTCGAACATCCCGTGATTTTCGTCGGCGGCACCGGGCTCTATTTTCGCGCGCTTGCCGAGGGCATTTCGGAAATGCCCGACATTCCGCAGCAGGTGCGCGACCGCTGGCGCTACGAGTTGAAGGAGCAAGGCGCGGCCAAGCTGCATCGCCTCCTGATGCACGAGGATTCCGCGGTCGCCATGCAGCTGAAGCCGACCGACGGCCAACGCATCGTGCGGGCGCTGGAGGTGCTTGACGCATCCGGCCGCTCCATTCTGGAATGGCAAGCGGCGCGCGGCCGGCCGCTGATCGACCGCGACAGCGCGCGTTTCTTCGTTATCGAGCCGGACCGCGCGGCGCTTGTCGAGCGGATTGAGAGCCGGTTCGACCGGATGCTCGATCTTGGCGCTCTCGATGAAGTCAAACGGCTTGTGGCGCTTGGCCTCGATCCTGATTTGCCCGCCATGAAGGCGATCGGCGTCCGCGAACTCTTGGCCGCGATGGCTGATGACATCAGCTTTCCCCAGGCCATCGAGCGCTGCAAGGCAGCGACGCGGCAATATGCCAAACGGCAAACGACGTGGTTTCGCCATCAGCTGGGCCCGGAATGGCTGAGATTGCAGCCTGGTGACGACCCGAAAACCGTGATTTGATTTTCCTGCTGCTAATACAATTAAAGAAACAGAATCCGGAATGAACATTCCCGCTCCGGTTGTCGGGGTTAACCCTCCGTAAGGCGCCCGCGTGCCATAAAGCCGCCGGGCACTTTTCCAACGGGGAGCAGATGCGTTTCCATAAGGCGGAATCCGCATTTTTCGTTTTTATTTTCGTGATCCTCGCTGCAGGCCTGGTGACGCTTCATGCCTATGGTCTTTTGCAGGGCATCGCCGCCGACATGGATACCGCTTCCCGCATCGAGAGGATCGTCTACCTCAACAGGCTGCTGTTCATCACCGGGGTGCTTCTGGCGACGGCGCTGTTCTTCGGCGTGTTCTTCATCTACCCGCTGATCCGCAGTCAGGCGACGGAAGAGGGCAAGCTGCGGGCGATGACGGTTTCGCTCAGCGCCCGTTCGGAAACATTGCAGCATGCGGCGCTGACCGACGGTCTCACTGGCATGCAGAACCGGCGCTATTTCGACGATGCGCTGAAGGAATATCTCGAGGAATTCCGCCGCATCGAAAAGCCTGTCGGGCTGATGATCCTCGACCTCGATCACTTCAAGCAGGTCAACGACACACATGGCCACGATGTCGGCGACGAGGTGCTGCGGGCGGTCGCCAATTGCCTCAAAGGCATGACGCGCTATCACGACGTGGTGGCGCGGCTCGGCGGCGAGGAGTTTGCGGTGGTCACGCCCAACATGGATGCAGAGTTGCTGGGGAAATTCGCCGAACGCATCCGCAAGGCGATCGCCAACATGTCGGTGCTGTCGGGTAATGTCCGCCTCAAGATCACCACCAGCGTCGGACTTGCTGTCTGGGATCGGAAGGAAACTGCCGAGGAATTTTACCGCCGGGCCGACCGCCAGCTCTATGAGGCGAAGAGGCAAGGCCGCAACCGCGTCTGCGCCTAAAATTCCACCATCAAATTCGTGATGCTGGCCGTCTGCTGCCGGCTTCTGCGCTTCCGGTGCTCACGGACTGAATGTCCGCTCCGCTCCGGTTCTCGAAGCCGACACCAGCCGACTCAGCCTGACAAATTTCCTGACGGAATTTGCCCGGGCTTGTCAGCAAGACGGTATCGGAAGCGTCCGACGGAGCTTCCGGAGCCGTCAGCGGATGTGACGCCCAGGCTCAGTCGTTCTGTGAGCGCAGGCCGAAGGTGGCGGGCTTCAGGCCGTAGCGCATGTCGAAATCGTCGTCGGGCTGGATGCGCGGCGCCGGCGGTTTGCGATAGTCGGGATCTCCGGCTTGTCGGCCCGAATCCACGACCTCGGCGAAGGCCATCTGCTGCTGCGGCTTCGGCACGTTGCGCAGCCGCTCGACGATGGCCGCGAGATCGACGTCGTTGCCGTCCTGCGCGAACTCGTCCTGCTCTTGCTTGGCGGTGCCGGGGATCAGTTCCTGAGACAGCTTTTCGAACTTCAGCCGCATGGTCGTCGCCACGCCTTCACCGAAGGCAATGGCTTCGCGCTGGCCCATGGAGGACAGGAAGGCCAGCGTCGAGGCCGAAGAATCGGCGATCGCCGAGCGGATGATTGCCTGGTCCTGCTCGTTGGCCAACCGCATGGCGAAGAAGGTCGAGCACTGCGACAGGATGGTCGGATCGAGCTCGCCCGGACGCTGGGTGACGACGCCGAGATAGCAGCCATATTTGCGGCCTTCCTTGGCGATGCGCGACAAGGCATGCCTTGTCGGTGCAAAGCCGAGCCGCGCATCGGCCGGCATGTAGCGATGCGCTTCTTCGCACAGGAAAAGCAGTTTCAGCCTGCCCTCGCTCCACAGGGCAAGGTCGAAGGCCAGGCGGGCCAGCACCGAACAGACGGAGTTGACCACCTCGGACGGCATGCCGGCCATCTCGAAGCAGGTCACCGGGCGCCCGTGATGCGGCACGCGGAAAATGTTGCCGATCGTCTCGTGAATCGTGTCCTCGATCAGCCGCGAATTGAACATGAAGCGATAGCGCGGGTCCGATGCCGCCGACTCGATGCGCGTCTTCAGCGATTTCAGTGTCGGACGGTCGTTCTTGCTTTCCAAGAGCCCCATGCGCTCGTCGATCTGCTTGATGAGATCGACCATGCGGTAGGGTACCGGCGTGTCGGCGGTCAGTGCATCGCTGCCACGCTTGATATAGGCGCCGGAATTCGGATTGCGGTAGAGGTTCTTGGCGGCTGGGATCAGATCGCGCAGCACATCGACTTCTTCCGGCACCGTCTCGCGGCCGCGAAACAGCACTTCGGCGAATTCCTCGAGCCTGAACATCCAGAACGGCAGATCGAGCGTCTTGGAATCGACCCGGACGCAGAATTCGGGGAGCGAGGCCGCGAACTCATTGTGCGGATCGAGGATGAGGATACGCAGGTCGGGTCGGGCTGCGATCGACTTGCGCAACAGCAGCGAGACGGCGGTGGATTTGCCGACGCCGGTTGTGCCGACAATGGCGAAGTGGCGCGCCAGCGTGTCGTCGATGGCGATGTTGGCGTCGATCGCCTCGTCCTGCGACAGCGTGCCGATGGTGATCGAATGACGCCCGGCAAGGTCGTAGACCGCCTGCAGGTCGCGGCTGCGGATGCGGTGGGCGATGGCGCCGATATGCGGATAGGTGGTGATGCCGCGGTCGAAGACCGGTTTGTCGCCGGGCTCGGCGCCGTCACGCACCTCGCCGATCAGTTCGACGCTGACCTCGATCGGGTTCTGTCCCTCATTGCTCCAGGCGCGATCCGATTTACCGATCTCGTAGACCAGGCCAACGGTGCGCGATGTCCCGAGGTTGATGGAGATCATCTTGCCGACCGTCCACAGGCCGGTGACCGCGCCTTCGAGATCGTCGGCATAGGCGCTGATGGTGGCGCGTGCGCCGTCGCACTGCACGACATTGCCCAGGATGCGCTTGTCGTTCTGCTCGGCGCGGCGACGCTCCTGCGAGGTCGGTTCTCCAACGGAGGCTTCGCGCTCGACAAACATACGGTCCGATCCCCATTTCCGTGGAGTGTCGACCCTACGCAAATGGGGTTAAGGTGGCGTGTGGCGGGATGGTGTAGCAGGCGTTAACCCATCAGTGAAAATTCAACCGACCAGCCCCTTTCCCAACTCCGGATTTTCGATATATTGGACGAATGACTGATATAGCGAATGATATTTCCGTCACCATCGGCCGACGAATCCACTCCGAAAGAACCTTGCGGGACTGGTCGCTGGCCGATCTGGCCGACCGCTCGGGCGTCTCCAAAGCCATGCTCAGCACCATCGAGCGGGGCATGACCAGCCCAACCGCGGCTTTGCTGGTGCGCATTGCCGCCGCCTTCGGCATGACGCTGTCGACGCTGATTGCCCGTGCCGAGCAGCAGGGCGGCGGCCTGTTGCGCGAAAGCGAGCAGCCGGTGTGGCGCGACCCCGGCACGGGCTATGTCAGGCGACATCTGTCGCCGGTCTCCGACATGCCGCTCGAACTGATCCGGGTGCAACTGCCGGCCGGCGCCAAGGTGAGCTTCCCGGCGGCCTCCTATGCCTTCATCAAGCAGCAGATGTGGCTGATCTCCGGGCGGCTTGAGTTTACCGAGGGCGATGTCGTGCACAGTCTCGAGCCCGGCGACTGCCTGGCGCTCGGCGCGCCGTCGGACTGCACGTTCCACGCCGTGGGGCCGCAGCCCGCCGACTATCTGGTTGCGCTGGTCAGGGGCTGAAGCCGTGGCAAGACGTCCCAAGCGCTCCGACAATGGCGGACCGCCGCTCAATGATTACAAAGGCCCGCCCTGGGGCAAGGGCGATCCATACATCTTCCTCGCCTGGCAGGCAGCGCACGCCAAGGCGTGGAAGGCGCCGAGCCGCGATGTGATGCTGATGCGCATGGAAAAGGCCGAGCAGCTCGGCCTGACCTATGAGGAATACACGCTCGAAATCCTCGAGCGCGGGCTGCATCTGCAGCCGAAAGACGCTGATCGCATCGCTGCGATCAAGGCAGGACGAAAGCGACGCCGAGTCGTGCGTCTGGAATGATGGCGGCAAGGGAAAGGCACGCATGAGCACTATCGAAATCAGGTCGCTGACTGCGGAAACACGCGACATGCTAGCTGACTTACTGATTGAGACGGTCGCGTCCGGCGGCTCCGTCAGCTTCATGCATCCATTATCTAGGCAAGCGGCGAAAACCTTCTGGGACAACTCGCTGGCGGCGGCAGAAACAGGCGGAAGAGCTGTGCTGGGCGCCTGGGACGGCGATGCTCTGGTCGGCACCGTGACCTTGCTGCTCGATTTCCCTGATAACCAGCCGCACCGGGCCGAGACCGCCAAGCTGATGACCCGGCTCGAGCACCGTGGCAAGGGAATAGCGAGCGGGCTGATGCGCGCTGCCGAAACGCTCGCCATCGAGAAACACCGCACGCTGCTGGTGCTGGATACCGCGACGGAGGAGGGCGCTTCCGGCCTCTATGAAAAGCTGGGCTTCACGCTCACCGGCGAAATACCGGACTTTGCCTTGAAGCCGCACGGCGGGCTGACCGGCACGCTCATCTACTGGAAGCGCATCGGCCAGTCCGCCAGTGGTCCCGCCTAACCCTTGTGATGAACCTGCTGCAGCCCATAGACCGGCGCTGCGATGCCCTCCATCCGCGCCTTCAGCTGCAGCGACAGGAACTGCGAATAATGGCGCGACTGGTGCAAATTGCCGCCATGGAACCACAGCGCCTCCTGCTGCGTCGGCTTCCACATGTTGCGCAGCTCGCCTTCCCAAGGCCCGGGATCCTTGGTGGTGTTCGAGCCGAGGCCCCAGCACTTGCCGACCTTGTCCGCGACCTCTCTTGAGATCAAATCGGCCGCCCAGCCGTTCATCGAGCCGTAGCCGGTGGCGTAGACGATGAGATCCGCCGGCAGCTCCGACCCGTCGGAGAGCAGGACGGAATGCGCCTTGATCTCCTTCACCTCGACGCCGCTCTTCAGCTTGATCGAGCCGTCGATGATCAGGTCGGAGGCGCCGACATCGATATAGTAGCCTGAGCCACGCCTCAGATACTTCATGAACAGGCCGGAGCCATCATCGCCCCAGTCGAGCATGAAGCCGGCCTGCTCCAGGCCTTTGTAGAAATTGGCGTCGCGCTTCTTCATCTCGGCATAGGCCGGGATCTGGAATTCGTGCAGGATCTTGTAGGGCAGCGAGGCGAAGACGAGGTCGGCCTTGGCGGTGGTCATGCCGCTTTCGACCGCCTTTTCCGAATAGAGCGAGCCCAGCCCGATCTCCATCAGCGTGTCCGACTTGACGATATGCGTGGTCGAGCGCTGCACCATGGTGACGTCGGCGCCCGCTTCCCAAAGGGCGGCGGCGATGTCGTGGGCTGAGTTGTTCGAGCCGATGATAACAGCCTTCTTGCCGACATAGGCGTCGGGGCCGGGATGTTTCGAGGAGTGATGCTGGTCGCCCTTGAAGCTTTCCATGCCCTTGAAATTTGGCAGGTTGGCTTTGCCGGACTGGCCCGTGGCCAGCACCAGCTGCTTCGGCTTCAGCGTGATGTCCTTGCCATCGCGGCGCACGACCACGGTCCATTCCTTCTTCGTGTCGTCATAGACGGCGCTTTTGGCCTCGGTCGAGGACCAGTAATTCAGCTCCATCACCTTGGCATACATTTCCAGCCAGTCGCCGATCTTGTCCTTGGGCGCGAAGACCGGCCAGTTCCTGGGGAAGTCGATATAGGGCAGATGGTCGTACCAGACCGGGTCGTGCAGGCAGAGCGACTTGTAGCGCTTGCGCCAGCTGTCGCCGGCGCGCTCGTTCTTCTCGACGATGATGGTCGGCACGCCGAGTTGCCGCAGCCTCGCGCCTAGCGCGATGCCGCCCTGGCCGCCGCCGATGATGAGCGTATAGGGCTGCGTCTTGAAGCCGAGCTCGTCGGCTTCCTTCTCGCGCTCCTCTTTCCAGGTCGGGCGGTTTTTGCCATGGCCATGCTTGGCGCCGAGCGGGCGGTCGAAGCCGGCCGGCTCCTCATGGCCCTTCAACTCGACCATGGTGGTGAGCAGCGTCCAGATCTTGCCGTCCTTCAGCCTGATGTGACCGAAGCCGCGCGCCACCGCCGTCTCGAAGCTGATCCAGCCGTCGAGCACGCCGTCGTTTTCCGTGGCGTCCTCGCCCTTGGCGACCGCCCAGTTCGACGGTTTGGTCTTGGCCAGCTGGCTCACCAGCATATCGCGAACCTGGTCGCGCCCTTCCATCGTCTTGATGTTCCAGGTGAAGCTGACGAGGTCGCGCCAATAACAGTCCTCCTGAAAGCAGGCGACAGCCTTGTCGATGTCGCCGGCGGCGAGTGCCGCGCCGAAGCGATCGAGCAGGTCGGACAGCTTCTTGTTCGGGGCCTTGTCGAGCATCGAATTTCCTCCGCGATTTTTCCTGGCCGCCTGTAGCGAGCGGAACCCTGCCGAAGCTTGACGTCCGGCTTCGCGCAGTATCGCGGCAAATCATGCACCGCGTCACGTCGTCCAATAGTTTGGCGCGTTTTCAGCGGCTTATCGGGAAATCGCCGTGCGGACCGCACCCTGCTCAAATGCTACAGGCGCTCAGCCATGCGCTGGCCGAACACGGTTGCGAACCAGTGACGGACATCGTCCTCGGCCCGGCTGAGATGGGCGCTGGAAGGGGCAGTCAGGTAGTGGCCGGCGCCGCTCCACAGCGCGAAGCCGGAAAGGGTGACGAGCGATCCGTCGCGCAGTGCCGCATCGGCCAGCGGGCGCGAGCCGAGCACCATTCCGGCGCCGTGCTTTGCCGCCTCCAGCGCGGTAACGAAACTGTCGAATTTGTGCACCGGCCCGATCGTCGGCTTCATCCGTGCGACGGCGAACCATTCGCCCCACATTTCCCGCGCGCCGACGACCGTAAGCCTTGGCAATCCGGTCCAATCCGAGACTTTGGCAAGCTCGGGGGCGGCCATCGGCGTCAAGGTTTCGCGGGTGAGGCGGTCGGCCTGCCGCCCAGTGAAGGAACCGGAGCCGCTGCCGAAGCGGATGTCGAGCCCAGCGGAGCGCTCGCCATAATCGGCCGGGGTATGGATGGTCTCGATCTGCAGCTGGACGAAGGGCAGGTCTTTGGCCATTTGCGGCAGTTTCGGCGCGATCATCAATACGGCAAACGAGATCGGCGAGCGGATCGTCACACTCTGGACGGTCCTGGACTCGAACAATTCGCGCGTGCTGTTGGCGATGGTGGCAAAAGCCGATTGCAGATGCGGCAGGTAGGCACCACCCTCCGGCGTCAATTCGACGCCACGCGCCATGCGGATGAACAGCTTCTGCTTCAGCCGCTCTTCGAGCGAGCGTATGTGTTGACTGACGGCCGCCTGGGTCAGGCCGAGCTCAGCCGCGGCGGCGGTGAAATTCGACAGCCGCGCGGCGGCTTCGAAACTGCGCAGCCAGTCGAGCGGCGGCAAGGGCAGGGTCTTTTTAGGCATAAGCTATTTATGGCCTTTGACCGAAAAATGATAATTTGAATTATGCCTGTCGCGCCGCCACCATGCAATCGGAAACCCTGCGGAACTGGCCGTGGGGAATTGCAAACAGGACACGGATCTCCATGCTTACCAACGTGCTGATCGGCGACGAAGGCAAAACAATAGACCTTGGCTGGAAGGACGGGACGCGCACCCGCTTTCACGCGATGTGGTTGCGTGACAATGCACTGGACGACAAGACGCGCAACACCGGCAACGGCCAGCGGCTCATCACCATTCTCGACATTCCAGTGCAGACCCGGATCGGCGCTGCGGTGATCAAGGGCGATGCCCTTGAAATCACCTTCGTGCCTGAACAGAAAACCGTCAGCTTTCCCGCGGCCTGGCTGAGTGCCAATGCCTATGATCGCGATGCCGCCCGCCAGCTTGGCTGGACGGGCGAGGCCACCGTGCGATGGACCAAGGCCTCGATGCAGAATTCGGTGCCGCGCGCCGGCTATATCGCCGCCAGCCGCGACCGCGCCGTCCTGCGACAATGGCTGTCGGCGGTGAAGACCTATGGCTTTGCGGTAATGGACGACCTGCCGACCGAATCCGGGGCGCTGTGCAAGGTCTCCGACCTGTTCGGCTATATCAGGGAGACCAATTACGGCCGCTGGTTCGAGGTGCGCGCCGAGGTCAATCCCAACAACCTTGCCTACACCAATCTCGGCCTGCAGGCGCATACCGACAATCCCTATCGCGACCCGGTGCCGACGCTGCAGATCCTGTCCTGCATCGAAAACACGGTGGAGGGCGGCGAATCCAGCGTCGTCGACGGCTTTGCGGTGGCAGCCGTCTTGCAGGCTGAGAATCCCGAGGGCTTCCGTCTCTTGAGCACTTATCCCGCGCGTTTCGAATATGCTGGCTCTTCCGGTGTGCGGCTGCAGGCCAAGCGGCCGATGATCGAGCTTGGGCCGGATGGCGAACTCATTTGCATCCGCTTCAACAACCGCTCGCTGGCGCCGACCGTCGATGTGCCCTTCGCCGACATGGAGGCCTATTATGCCGCCTATCGCCGGTTCGCCGAACTGATCGAGGATCCGTCCTTCGAAGTGACCTTCAAGCTCGAGGCCGGGCAGGCCTTTATCGTCGACAACACGCGCGTCATGCATGCCCGCAAGGCGTTTTCGGGCACCGGCAAGCGCTGGCTGCAAGGATGCTACGCCGACAAGGATGGCCTGCTGTCGACGCTCGCATCAATCGAACACGGCTTCAAGGAGGCTGCGGAATGAGCGGCCAGGATTTGAACGCGGACACCATCGTCGAGTTCATCGCCGACATTTTCGAGCGCCGGGGCGCCGAATCTTATCTCGGCGAACCCGTCACCATGTCGCAGCATATGCTGCAGGGCGCCTGGTTTGCCGAACAGGACGGTGCGCCCGATGTGCTGGTGGCGGCGGCACTGCTGCACGACATCGGCCACTACACCAGCGAATTCGGCACCTATTCGCCCGACGATGTCGAGGACAAGCATCATGACGAGGCCGGCGGCGAGGTGCTGGCGCCGTTCTTCCCACCTGTGATCGTCGAATGCGTCCGGCTGCATGTCGCCGCCAAGCGCTATCTCTGCGCGACCGACCCGACCTATTTCGGCAAGCTCTCGCAGGCCTCTGTCCACACGCTGTCGCTTCAGGGCGGGCCGATGAACGCGGAGGAGGTGGCGGAGTTCCGCAAGAACCCCTTCCACGAGGAAGCGGTTCGCGTGCGCATCTGGGATGAAGCCGGCAAGATCGCCAACATGAAGACGCGGACGTTTCGCGACTACGTGCCGTTGCTGCAAGGGGTTGTGCGCGACTTCGCCAGTCGCGCCTGATCGCAAATCCACACTCGAGAGACAACGGCCATGTGCTTCGGCTTCGAAGGCAAGGATGCGGTAACCGCATGCCGGCCGGAGACTTGCCGCAAGCACCTGCGTGAGCGAAGCACTCGCACTCCATTGTCTATCGCCAACGGTGTGCCGATGCAGACACCACAAGCCAAACGAACTCTTGCGGCTGCGTTCCCCTCTGGGGCTTCGGTCCCAGCGTCGTTGGGCCGATGGGCGGCGAAGGTTGCGACCAACGCCTGATAGCAACTTGTGAAGGTCCCCAAAGATCATTCAGGCCGGAACACTGGGTGGCCGGCATCGTTGGATATCTTAAGGGGAAGTGTTTGTGGACAACGGCGTCCGTCAGGCACCATGGTTGCTCTTGCCTGTTTCGGAGCGGCCATCCGGGTCTTGACGACAGGAGTACTTCTAAGCTCGTGAACAGGATGTCGTTCCCGCCTAAGCCAAAGTTTAGGTATGATGGAAAATCTTGCGTTGTATTGACATGTTGCCGCAACGTGTGGCTGAGGCTTTATCTCATTACTCTCGACATTCATCCATCTTCTTAATGGGTGGGTTTTCTGCGCAAAATTTGGAACAAAGTTTTTTTGGCAGAGTTGGCTAGGCAGAGGGACCCACTGTTAAGGGAGAAAGCAAATGAGACATGTGTTGATCACCAGCATGATTGCGCTTGGCGTCGGCTGTGGCGCCGCGATCGCCCAGACCGAGGCCGTGCAGCCGAGCGGCGGCGAAAATTGCGCTGCGGGCACAGCCGATTGCCAGAAGGGCGGTAAGGCCGGCGAGCAGGCGCAAGGCAAGATGAAGTCACAGACCGAGCAGAATGCTCAGGGCCAGGCCGGCGCTACGACCGACCAGCAGGCTCAGGGCAAGCCCAAGCTCAAGACAGATGAACAGGCACAGGGCAAGGCCAAGGTCAAGACAGATGAACAGGCCCAGGGTAAAGCCGGAACCAGCACCGAGCAGCAGGCTCAGGGCAAGGCCAAGGTCAAGACGGACGAACAGGCCCAGGGCAAGGCCGGAACCAGCACCGAGCAGAATGCTCAGGGCAACACGAATGTTCAGACCGACCAAGGCAAGACGGCCTCGATCAACAACGTGACCGTCGAGCAGAAGACGCAAGTCACGCAGATTATCCACGAGACCAGAGTTGAACCGGTGAAGACCGTCGATTTCGACATTTCGATCGGCATCGAGGTGCCGCGGCACAAAGTGCGCCTGCAGCGTCTGCCAGCGCGCATTGTCAAGATCGTCCCGGCCTACGAGGCTTATGAGTACTTCGTGCTGGCCGACGGGCGCATCGTCATAGTTGACCCGGATACGTACAAGATCGTGCTGATCCTGACGTGACCGGGAAGCGGCCCTTGTGGCTCATTCTCGGCGCGGTGTGAGTGAGGAGTATCGCATCCGCCGCGGTGGCCCGCCGACCACAGGCGGCGGGCCACTTGCTTTGTTCTTCGCGTCGCGCGTTTTTCCCGTTGACACCCTGCCTTTCACACCCGTAGTGTCCGCCACCATGAAAAAGGCACTCATTCTCGTAGGAAAGCGCGTGGGCAAGGCGGTGTAACCGCCGGGCGAAATCCCCCCATGCGCAACACACAGGCTCCCTCGGGGGCCTTTTTTATTGCCCGAAACACGACTAAACGACCAGCAAACGCCCATGGGGCGACAGTACGGGACAGGACCGATGAGCAACGGACAGAGTGAGCGGCGCGAAATGACGGGCGCCGAAATGGTGGTGCAGGCGCTGAAGGACAATGGCGTCAAGCACGTCTTCGGCTATCCCGGCGGCGCGGTCCTTCCGATCTACGACGAGATTTTTCAACAAGACGAGGTCGAGCACATTCTGGTCCGCCACGAGCAGGGCGCCGGCCATGCGGCCGAAGGCTATGCGCGCTCGACCGGCAAGGCTGGCGTGCTTCTGGTGACGTCTGGCCCCGGCGCCACCAATGCGGTGACGCCGCTACAGGACGCGCTGATGGATTCCATCCCGATCGTCTGCCTGACCGGCCAGGTGCCAACCTCGCTGATCGGCTCCGACGCCTTCCAGGAATGCGATACGGTCGGCATTACGCGGCCCTGCACCAAGCACAACTGGCTGGTGAAGGACGTCAACGAACTCGCCGCAACCATCCACGAGGCATTCCATGTCGCGACGACCGGCCGTCCGGGTCCGGTTGTGGTCGACATTCCGAAGGATGTGCAGTTCGCCAAGGGAATTTACGTGCCGCCGCAGACGGCGCCGCGCACCAGCTACCAGCCGAAGGTCCAGGGCGATCTGGACAAGGTCAAGGCAGCGGTCGAACTGATGGCCAGCGCCAAGAAGCCGATCATCTATTCGGGCGGCGGCGTCATCAACTCCGGCCCGGAAGCGAGCCATCTGCTGCGCGAACTGGTCGACCTCACCGGTTTCCCGATCACATCGACACTGATGGGGCTCGGCGCCTATCCGGCATCGGGCAAGAACTGGATGGGTATGCTCGGCATGCACGGCACCTACGAAGCCAATATGGCCATGCACGATTGCGACGTGATGATCTGCATCGGCGCGCGTTTCGACGACCGCATTACCGGCCGGCTGACCGCGTTTTCGCCGAACTCGAAGAAGATCCACATCGACATCGATCCGTCGTCGATCAACAAGAATGTCCACACCGACGTGCCGATCATCGGCGATGTCGGCCGCGTGCTCGAGGACATGGTGCGGTTGTGGCGGGCGTCAGCCAAGGCCGACAAGAAGGCGCTCTATCCCTGGTGGGAGCAGATCGCCAAATGGCGCGCGCGCGATTCACTCGCCTTCAAGATGAACAACGATGTGATCATGCCGCAATACGCCATCCAGCGGCTCTACGAACTGACCAAGGACAGGGACACCTACATCACCACCGAGGTCGGCCAGCATCAGATGTGGGCGGCGCAGCACTATCATTTCGAAAAGCCGAACCGCTGGATGACATCAGGCGGGTTGGGCACGATGGGCTACGGCCTGCCGGCGGCACTCGGCGTGCAGATCGCGCATCCCGATGCGTTGGTCATCGACATCGCCGGCGACGCCTCAGTGCAGATGACGATGCAGGAGATGAGCGCGGCGGTGCAGCACGATGCGCCGATCAAGATCTTCATCCTCAACAACCAGTATATGGGCATGGTGCGGCAGTGGCAGCAGCTGCTGCACGGCAACCGGCTGTCGCATTCCTACACCGAGGCGATGCCCGACTTCGTCAAGCTGGCCGACGCCTATGGCGGCCATGGCATTCGCTGCGAGAAGCCGGACGAGCTGGACGACGCGATCAAGGAGATGATCGCGGTGAACAAGCCAGTGCTGTTCGATTGCCGCGTGGCGACGCTCGCCAACTGTTTCCCGATGATCCCGTCGGGCAAGGCGCACAACGAGATGCTGTTGCCGGACGAGGCGACCGACGAGGCCGTGGCCAACGCCATCGACGCCAAGGGCAGGGAACTGGTCTAGAGCATGATGCCGAAAAGTGCGCAGCGGTTTTCGGGCGACATCATGCTCCGATGAACAAGCCGGGCAGGGCTTGTTAAAAGAAGCCGTGCGCAAACAGAGAATTAGCTCAAAAGTCTGAAATCGAGATTCATGTCATGAACGCACAGCTTCAACCGACCGGTTCGGCCTACTTCATCGCCAAGGAAACGGAAAAGCCGGAATCGCATACGCTATCGGTGCTGGTCGACAATGAGCCGGGCGTGCTTGCCCGGGTCATCGGCCTGTTTTCCGGTCGCGGCTACAACATCGAGAGCCTGACCGTTTCGGAAACCGAGCATGAAAAGCATCTGTCGCGCATCACCATCGTGACGCGCGGCACGCCGCATGTGATGGAGCAGATCAAGCACCAGCTCGAGCGTATCGTGCCGGTGCATCGCGTGGTCGATCTTACCGTGCGCTCGCACGAGCTCGGCCAGGAGCGGCCGCTGGAGCGGGAGCTGGCGCTGGTCAAGGTCGCCGGCACCGGCGATGCCCGCGTCGAAGCGCTGCGGCTTGCCGATGCCTTCCGCGCCAGCGTCATCGACGCCAACACCGAGCACTTCATCTTCGAGATCACCGGCAAGGGTTCCAAGCTCGACCAGTTCATCGCCATCATGAAGCCGCTCGGCCTGGTCGAAATCTGCCGCACCGGCGTGGCGGCCATGAACCGCGGCCCGCAGGGGATGTAGGCTGATGGCGCGGCAATCCTGATAGGCGCGTGGACCATCGTGACTGCGCGAAAGACGTACTGGTCTGCGCCGACCTCTGTTTCGAGAGACGCAGCGGCGTAATGGGGCGATTCCACGTGACCTTTGCGCCTTAACGGGGCATCTTGTCGGCTGCCGCCCGTCAAGAAACAGGATAGATGGAAGCTACAATCCGAAGCCAACTTGCCGTGACTGATCTTTCCATCATCCTGTCTGCGCCCGATCGCCAGCTTGAGCGGGCGTGGAGCGATCAGTTTGCCGGGGCGGTGGATGTAATTGTCACAGATTGCTCAATCCTGGATGTCGACTGCGACGCCATGGTAAGTCCTGCAAACAGCTTCGGCTTCATGGATGGTGGGATCGACGCCATCTACTCCCAACACTTCGGTTGGGACCTTCAACTGAAGCTGCGAAGGAAGATCCTTGATAACCATCACGGGGAACTTTTGGTTGGATCAGCTGAAATCGTAGAGACTGGCAACGGCCGACATCCGTATCTCGTCGCTGCGCCGACAATGCGTGTACCGATGCGATTGGGAAAAGAAACGATCAATCCCTACCTTGCCACGCGTGCCGCCTTGCTTCTTGCAAAGCGCGTTGGCGCCATACGTGCGATAGCCTTTCCGGGAATGGGAACAGGGGTGGGGCGTGTGCCTGCGGAGATTTGCGCGAGGCAAATGCGCACTGCCTATGACGAGGTCATCCTGGGAAACTTCCGATTGCCCCAAAGCTGGGCGGAAGCAGCCGAACGACATCAACTGCTCTATACCGACAGGCCCGTTCGTCTCCAATAGTCAAGAAAAATGCTAGTGGATGCTGCGCGAGCTTAACCTCGACCCTTGGCGGCGTCGCTCCGGCCAAGCTCCTTGCTCTCCCTTTTGATCGGGCGCGAGACCGGGCAGACGTCCTGGACGAAACCGTTCAGCGTGTTCACCAGATTGTTCTGAACCAGCGAGTAGTGGATGAATTGTCCCTGCCGCTCCCTGGCGATGAGGCCGGCCGTTTCCAGAATGGAGAGATGCTGCGAGATCGACGGCTTCGACATGTCGAAGCGCGCTGCGATCTCGCCCGCGGTCAGCGACGAGTGGGCGAGATAGGCGAGGATCTTGCGCCGGGGCTGCGATGACAGCGCTTCGAACACGCGCTGTATGGCGCTGTTTGCGCCGGCGGCCGCCGTTTCGCTGTCCGTCATGTCGTCGTCGATCACCGTTCTGCCTCGTAAGTCGCAAAGGCATGCGCCTTCGGTCCATCTTTTATTCGGCATTTAGACTATTGCCTAAATGCCTAATTCGAGATAGTAGATAATTAGCTTATTGCCTAATTAAGCGCCGGCGCGGCGAAAGGCAAGGCGTTGGATCGGAAATGTTTTCTGCAGAGGAGGGGTGCCGATGAAAACCATATCCACAGGTAGAATGATATCGCAGCCCTTGAGCGACGCAGAAGACGGCAAGGTCGTCTGGATGCCGGCCAAGTCGATCTGGGTCGGCGCGATGACGGTTGTAGCACTGGTGTTCGGGCCGCTGACCTTCAGCTGGAGTGCCTTGGCTTTGTTCGTCTTGACGACGGCGGTGACGATCTGCGCCGGGCACTCGGTCGGCATGCATCGCCTGCTCATCCACCGCTCGTTCAAGGTGCATATCTGGATCGAGCATGTGCTGGTCTATCTCGGCGTACTTGTCGGCATGGCCGGCCCCTTCGGCATGATCTATGCGCATGACATCCGCGACTGGGCGCAGCGGCAGAGGGCGTGCCACGATCTGCATGCGCACCGCCGGCCGTTCTTCATCGACGCCTTCTGGCAGATGCATTGCGCGGTCGCGCTGCGCAATCCGCCGGACTTCGTCATCGAGCCGTCGATCCGCAACGACCGCTTCTACAAATTCCTCGAGCGGACATGGATGCTGCAGCAATTGCCGTGGGCGATCCTGTTTTTCCTGCTTGGCGGCTGGAGCTGGGTTGTCTGGGGCATCGCGGTACGGGTCTCGGTGTCTCTCACCGGGCATTGGCTGATCGGGCATTTCGCCCATCGCAGCGGGCAGCAGGGTTGGCGCGTCGATGGCGTCGCCGTGCAGGGCTACAACCTGCCCAGTTTCGGCCTGGTGACTTTCGGCGAGAGTTTTCACGGCAATCATCACGCGTTTCCCGAATCCGCCCGGCTCGGGCTGGAACGCGGCCAAATCGATCTCGGCTGGATCTTCATCCGCATCCTGACAGCCCTCGGCTTGGCGCACGGCGTGAAGCTCCCGGAGAACACGCCGAAACGCAAAGGCTTACGGCGTCTGGGCGGACGTGGCGACAGGGCGACTCCTTCTGGCATGTTGCCGCTGCGGCCCCACGGCAGGTAGAGTATTTCCAGCTGTTGGCTGGCTAGGATGGACTCGCGGCGGGCACATTGGACCAACCGAATATCGTTGCGTCCGACGCCTCCTCGATTTAAGTCAGCAGTGCTGACCTTTGTGAGCCGTCATGTCGCTGGACGCCTTTCTTGCCCTGCTGGTCTACGCCTTCGTGACTTCGATCACGCCGGGGCCGAACAACCTCATGCTGTTGGCCTCGGGCGTGAATTTCGGCATCGTCAGGACAATCCCGCATATGCTGGGCATCAGCATCGGCTTTTTCGTGCTGCTGCTGGCGGTCGGCTTCGGGCTCGGCGCGGCGCTGACGGCTGTTCCGGCGCTTCATACAGCGCTCAAAATAGCGGGTGCGGCCTACCTGCTCTATCTCGCCTGGAAGATCGCCATGTCGCGGTCGATCGGCGACAAAGGCGAAGTGGAAGGCAAGCCGATGCGCTTCATCGATGCGGCTGCCTTCCAATGGGTCAATCCCAAGGCATGGGTGATGGCGATCACCGCCATGGCCGTCTACACCAACCCCGACCGGCCGTTCCTGTCCGTCGGTCTGATCGCGCTGGCTTTCGCCATCGTCAACCTGCCGAGCGTGTCGGTGTGGGCAGGTTTCGGCACTGCGTTGCGCGGCTTCCTGTCCGATCCGGTGCGGCTGAAATGGTTCAACATCGCCATGGGCGTGCTGCTCGCGGCGACGCTGTGGCCGATGCTTCGCTAGGCTAGGTCATTGTTTAGAGCCGGAAGATGCGGTTGCGGCGATGCAGGTCGCCGACTTGAATCTGATTGCAGCTCCCTTGGAAATCCCCCTGATTCAAGACAAGATCATCCCGCTCTAGCCCTTTGAGGAGACTGGATGGAAAACCACGAGCCGTTTCTACGCGAGGCGATTGCGCTCTCGAAATCCGCGGTGGAACGCGGCGACGAACCGTTTGGCTCGGTGCTGGTGAAGGGCGGCGAAGTGATCTTGCGCGCCGAAAACAGCGTCTTCACCGGCCACGATATGACGAACCATGCCGAGATGAACCTGGTTAAACTGGCGGCGAAGCACTACGACACTGCTTTTCTGGCTGACTGCACGCTCTATACCAGCACCGAACCGTGTGCGATGTGCGCGGGGGCGATTTACTGGTCAGGCATCGGGCGTATGGTCTTTGCGTGCTCCGAAACGCGGCTTGGCGAGATCGCCGGGATCGGGTTGAACGTGCCGAGCCGGGCGGTGCTGCAAACCGGCGCGCGCATCGTCACTGTGGTTGGCCCCACCCTCGAAGACGAAGCCGCCGAAGTCCATCAGGAATTCTGGCCGAAGCATCTGGGCAAGGCTTAAGGCCCGACTATCGAGGCCCACGAAAGGCGTCGGCTGGTGATAATGAGCCAGCTGCCTATTCATTGTGCAGTGCACATTAAATCTTCGTAATGCCGCGTTTTGGCCCTTTTCCGCCCAAGGCGTGTCCTATCTACTTTCGCAAAATCGCGGCAGGCGCCGTGATTTGCTGTAGAATGAGACCACCGGGTTCGGCGTGTCAGATCATAGGGCTTGCAGTCGATGCGCGGAAAAGTCGTTCTGGCGGTGGTGGCGGCAGCGGCGTGTATCGCGGCGGCCTGGGTCTATTTTTCGCCTGGTGCGATGAGCGGCCTGCAGCAGATGCTGCCCGGCGCCAGGCAGACGGCAGCGGCGGACAAGCCGGCTGCATCAGACAAGACGTCGGCTGACAAGGCTGGGGGCAAATCCGGTATCGGCGCAAATGCCGCCCGTTCAGCCTCGATCGTTTCGGCGACCGCCACAACCGCCGATTTCCCGATCCGCCGCTACGCCATCGGCTTCGTCTCGTCGCCGGCCGTGGTCAACATCAATGCCCGCGTGTCGAGCCAGATCGTGTCCATCGACGTCAAGGATGGGCAGATGGTGAAGGCCGGCGACTTGCTGTTCTCGCTCGACGACCGCGCGCTGAAAGCGCAGCTTGCCAAGGATCGGGCGACGCTCGCCAAGGACCAGGCGCTGCTCGCCAGTTCGAATTCCGACCTCCAGCGCGCCAAGGATCTCGTCGCCAAGCAGGCGGGCACCCAGCAGACCTATGACCAGGCTGTGGCAGCGCAGAAGGCGGCTTCAGCGACCGTCGATGCCGACGGCGCGACGATCGATGCCGACAATGTCCAGCTCGGCTTTGCCGCCATCAAGGCGCCGATCGCCGGGCGGCTTGGCGCGGTCAACGTTTCGGTAGGCGACCTCGTGACGGTCAGCAACGGCAATTCGAGCACGGCGACGCCGCTGGTGACGATCACCCAGATCGATCCGCTGCAGGTCAACTTCAATTTGCCGGAAAGCGATCTGGCGCTGCTGCACAAGGCGCTGGCCAACCCGCGGCAAGACGCGGTGACACTGACCAAGGATGGCGACCCGACGCCGATCGGCAAGGGCACGCTCGACTTCGTCGATTCCAGCGTCGACACCGCTTCCGGAACCATTGCTACTCGCGCCAGCATCCCCAACGCCGATCTGTCGCTGTGGCCCGGGCAATATGTGAATGTCGTGCTCGACGCCGGCATCATGTCGCAAATGACTTCGGTTCCCACCGTAGCCGTGCAGCCTAGCCAGAAGGGTCCGTTCGTCTATGTCGTGAGGCCGGACAATACGGTCGAGATGCGGCCGGTGCAGGTGGCGCTGACCGAAGGCGAAAACAGTGCCATCAGCCAGGGCGTCAAGGCGGGCGAGAAGGTGGTCATCGAGGGCCAGACCAGGCTGAAGGACGGCGCCGCCGTGCATGAAGGCAAGGCGACGGCCGGCGATCAGGCAGCGCCCAAGGTCGCTGAAGCCGAGAAGGCCGCCGCCCAATGATCTCCGAATTCTGCATACGCAGGCCCGTCGCGACATTGCTGATGTCGTTCGCCCTCGTGCTGGGCGGGCTGTTTGCCTACAAATTCCTGCCGGTGGCGGCACTCCCCACCGCTGAATTCCCGGTGGTCAACGTCTCTGCGACCTTGGCCGGCGCTTCGCCCGAAACCATGGCGACCTCGGTGGCAACGCCGCTGATCAAGCAGTTCGCCACCATTGCCGGCATCGATTCCATCTCGACCAGCAATTCGCTGGGGCGCACGTCGATCGCCATCCAGTTCGTGCTCAACAGGGATATCGATGCGGCGGCCGCCGACGTGCAGGCGGCGATCGCGCGTACGCAGCGCCAGCTGCCGCCCGAGATGACGGCGCCACCGAGCTATCGCAAGGTCAATCCGGCCGATGCGCCGATCCTTCTGATGTCGCTGGTCAGCGATACGGTTCCGCTGACCGATCTCGACGCGTTTGCCGAAAATGTCATCTCGCCCTCGCTGTCGACCATCGATGGTGTCGCGCAGGTGTCGATCTTCGGCCAGCAGAAATACGCGGTGCGCGTCCAGATCGATCCGACCGCGCTTGCCGCGCGCGGCATTTCGATCGACCAGCTGCAGACCGCGATCGCGTCGGCCAACAGCAATACGCCACTTGGCGTGCTGCAGAACGACAAGCAGCAGCTGACCATCACCGCCAACACGCAGCTTACCGACGCGGCCGGCTTCTCCAATCTCATCATCGCCACCAAGAACGGCCATCCGGTGCGGCTGGGCGAGGTGACCCGTGTCATCGATTCCGTCGAGACCACGACGACGGCGAGCTGGTATGACGGCACCCGCGCCATCATCCTGGCCGTGCAGCGCCAGCCCGACGCCAACACGGTCGACGTCGTCGACAAGGTCAAGGCGATGCTCCCGTCCTTTAGGGATCAGATGCCGGCGGCTGCCGACATCAAATTGCTCAACGACCGTTCGACCTCGATCCGCCAGGCCGTCGGCGACGTGCAGTTCACGCTGCTCCTCACCATCGTCTTGGTGGTGATGGTGATTTTCGTCTTCCTGCGCCGGGTCACCGCGACCATCATCCCGGCCGTGGCGGTGCCGATCTCGCTGATTGCGACGCTGGGCGCGATGTTCCTGTTCGGCTTTTCCGTCGACAACATCTCGCTGATGGGCCTGACGCTGGCCGTCGGCCTCGTCGTCGACGATGCCATCGTCATGCTGGAAAACATCTTTCGGCACATGGAGGAGGACGGGCTGTCGGCCTTCGACGCGTCGCTGAAAGGCGCGCGCGAAATCGGCTTCACCATCATCTCGATTTCGATCTCGCTGGTGGCGGTGTTCATCCCCGTGCTTCTGATGGGCGGTGTCATCGGCCGCATATTCAACGAATTCGCCGTCGTGGTGACCGTCGCCATCCTGGCGTCGATGTTCGTTTCGCTGACGCTTACGCCGATGCTGTGCTCGCGCCTGTTGTCGGTAACCAAGGCTGACCGCGAAAAACATGCCCCCGGCCACAGACCGGACATGGTCACACGCGGCTACGACCGGCTGCTCAGCTTCTGCCTGCGCCACACTTTCCTGGTGTTCCTTGTCTTCGTCGGCACGGCGGCGGCGTCGGTCTGGCTGATCGAAGTGTCGCCCAAAGGCTTCTTCCCGCAGGAGGATATCGGCCAGATCTCGGTGACGACGATTGCGCGGCAGGACATATCCTTCGACGCCATGGTCAAGCTGCAGGGCCAGGCGGCAAGCGTGTTTTCGAAGTCGCCCTACGTCTCGCATGTCGCCTGGTCGGCCGGCGGCGGCGGCAATGCGCTGAACCAGGGCCAGCTTTATGTCCAGCTGAAGGACAAGAGCCAGCGCCCGGACATCGACAAGGTGCTCGCCGATCTCAGGCGGCAACTGGCGACCGTACCGGGGATCGATGCCTATATGCAGCCGGTGCAGAACCTGCGGCTCGGCGCGCGCTCGTCGGCCAGCGCCTACCAGCTCGTGGTTCAGGGCCTCGATACCGGCCTGACCGACACATGGGCGCAAAAGCTCAATGACGCGATGGCGGCGGATCATCAGCATTTCACAGACGTTACAGACGATTTGCAGAACAACTCGCTGCAGGCGACGCTGGTGGTCGACCGCGACAAGGCGGCCTCGCTCGGCATCGACACCGACACGCTACGCTCCAGCCTCTATGGCGGCTTCGGCACGGCGCAGGTGTCGACCATCTTCGGTTCGGCCGACAGCTATGAAGTCATCATGGAGCTCGATCCCGGGATCGAGTGGTCGCCGGAGCGAATGCTTGCCATCCAGGTGAGGACGGCAAGCGGCAGCCTGGTGCCGCTCGGCGCCTTTGCCAGCGTCGACCGCACAGCGGGCGCGCTGACCGTCAATCAGCTCGGCCAGCTTCCGGCGGTGACCATCTCCTACAATCTGCCGCAAGGCGTGGCGTTGGGCGACAGCACGGCCCGCATCGCCGCGCTGAAGGAGCAGATCGGCATGCCGCCGGCGATTTCGACCAGCTTCGCCGGCACGGCGAAAACCTTCCAGGATTCGCTGGCCAATCAGGGCCTGCTGATCGGCGGCGCCATCCTGACCATCTATATCGTGCTCGGCATCCTCTATGAGAGCTTCATCCATCCGCTGACCATTCTGACCGGCCTGCCATCGGCGGTGCTCGGTGCAGTGGTGGCGCTACGCTTTGCCGGCATGGACCTGTCTGTCATCGCGGTGATCGGCATCCTGATGCTGATCGGCATCGTCAAGAAGAACGGCATCATGATGGTCGATGTCGCGCTGGAACTGCGACGAGAAGGCATGTCGGCAAAGGAGTCCATCCACAAGGCCTGCCTGATGCGTTTCCGGCCGATCATGATGACGACGCTGGCGGCATTGATGGGCACCTTCCCGATCGCGCTCGGCACCGGCGCCAGCGCTGAACTCCGCCAGCCGCTGGGCGTCGCGGTGGTCGGTGGCCTGTTGGCATCGCAGGCGCTGACGCTGTTCGTCACGCCGGTGATCTATGTCTATTTCGAGAACTTCTCCGGCTGGCTGATGAGCTTCTTCACCTCGAAGAAGCGGCCGGCGCTGCATGCTGTCGAAAGCGGCGAGCAGGCTTCGCTGTTCGGCCCCGAGGATCGGCTCATGGAACCGCAGAAGGCCGCCGCCGAGTAATCTGGCCCAAGCTGTCATGCTTGCGGCCGGAGATCGGTGATCGTAATTTGAGGTCATGTCCCATGATCATGACCACGACAACGAGCTTGATCCGTTTGCGGCGCGGGTGCGCGCCTTGGAAACCATCCTCACCGAAAAAGGCCTGATCGATCCGGCGGCGATCGACGTCATCGTCGATACCTACGAGACCAAGATCGGACCGCGCAACGGCGCCAGGGTGGTCGCCAAAGCCTGGAGCGATCCCGCCTATGCCGACTGGCTGAAGCGCGATGCGACGGAAGCGATCGCCTCGCTGAGCTATACCGGCCGCCAGGGCGAGCACATGCAGGCGGTGTTCAATACCGACGAGACGCACAACCTCGTCGTCTGCACGCTCTGCTCCTGCTATCCGTGGTCGGTGCTCGGCCTGCCGCCGGTCTGGTACAAGGCGCCGCCCTACCGCTCGCGCGCCGTGATCGATCCGCGCGGCGTACTCGAGGAATTCGGGCTGATCTTGCCGGCGGACAAGAAAATCCGCGTCTGGGATTCGACCGCTGAGCTGCGCTATCTCGTGGTGCCGATGCGGCCCGAAAATACCGAAGGCTGGAGCGAGGAGCAGCTCACCGAACTGGTCAGCCGCGATGCCATGATCGGCACGGCCTTGGCCAAAGAACCCGGGAAAAGAGAGGCTGCATGAACGGGCCGCAGGATCTCGGCGGACAGATGGGGTTCGGGCCGGTCGCGCCCGAAAAGGACGAGCCTTACTTCCATGCCGACTGGGAGAGGCGGGCGCTGGGCGTGACGCTGACGGCAGGCGCCATGGGCGCCTGGAACATCGACGAGAGCCGGCATGCCAGGGAATCGCTGCCTCCGGCCGTGTATTATTCATCGAGCTACTACCAGATCTGGACCAAGGCGCTGGAGGTGCTGTTGAAGCGCCATGGCTTCGTCAGCGAGCGCGATCTTAAGGCCGGCAAGGCCGTCGATGCGGCTGCGACGCCGAAGCGGGTGCTCAAGGCCGAAAACGTGCCGGCGGTGCTGGCCAAGGGCGGCCCCTGCGACCGGCCGGTTGCGACGCCGGCACGGTTCAAGGCCGGGCAGGCCGTGCGGACGAAGAACTTCAATCCGACCGGCCATACAAGACTGCCGCGCTATG
This sequence comes from Mesorhizobium sp. ArgA1, assembly GCF_053714375.1. Classification (NCBI taxonomy): domain Bacteria; kingdom Pseudomonadati; phylum Pseudomonadota; class Alphaproteobacteria; order Hyphomicrobiales; family Phyllobacteriaceae; genus Mesorhizobium; species Mesorhizobium sp. ArgA1. The sequence continues at coordinate 6,715 of NZ_JBSKBQ010000015.1, read as the reverse complement.
CGCGCGGCAAGCAAGGCGTGGTCGAGGCTGTGCGCGACGGTTTCGTCTTCCCCGACAGCAACGCGCATGGCAAGGGCGAAAACCCGCAATGGGTTTATACCGTGGTCTTCGATGGCCCGGAAATCTGGGGCGAGGGCGCCGACCCGACGCTCAGCGTCTCGATCGATGCCTGGGAGAGCTATCTTGAGCCGGCATGAGGACGCATTGCCCGCCGGTTTCGACGAGCCGGTGTTCGCCGAACCCTGGCAGGCCCAAGCCTTCGCCATGACGGTGGCGTTGCACGACAAAGGGCTGTTTTCGTGGACCGAATGGGCCGATGCGCTGTCAGCCGAGGTGAAGCAGCCCGGGGCCGCAAGCGACGGTCACGTCTATTACGAGCACTGGCTGGCGGCGCTGGAGAAACTGCTGGCCGCCAAGGGCGTCGCGGGAAAAAGCGATGTCGACACACTCGCCGCCGCCTGGGAGCGCGCCGCGCATGCGACACCGCACGGCAAGCCGATCCTGCTGGAGAACGATCCCCGGGCGATCGAAGATCGTCCCGGGGCTTGATGGCGGCTGCGGTCCGTCAGGTTTAGTCTTCTGTTATCTTCGTCTGGATTTCGCGTCGGGCCTCAGTTGCAAATATTGAGGCGACCCGCAACTATGTCGTCATGATGGAAAAGCCTGTCGCACCTTGGCCTTTGCTGCAAATCGCGATCGAGGCGAAGTCGAGAGCCGATGAGGAGAAGTTGCGCGCCGCCTTGTCGACGCTGGCGGAGGGGCCACCTGACTTTGAGGTAAAATGGGACGAGGAAGCTGGCCAGACGATCATCGCCGCGATGACCGAGCTTGACCTCGACATCATCATCTAACGGCTGCTCAAAGAGTTCGAAATCGCGTTCAAGGTCTGGGCTCCGCAAGTGGCCTATCGCGAAACGATTATCCACGCCCGCGAACAAGACTATACGCATAAGAGACAGTTTGGCGGCCACGGACAGTTCGCCCGAGTCAAGATTCTGTTCGAGCCGAACGGGCGCAATGCGGAGTTCGTGTTTCTCTCGAAGATCGCCGGGGGTGCGGTTCCCGAGGACTATGTCGTGGGGGTCCAGGCCGGATTGCGCAGCATCCTGTCCTCCGGTCCCTTCGCGGGCTTTCCAATGGTCGGCATCAAGGCGACACTGATGGACGGCGCCTATCATGGCACCGACTCCTCGGCGTCTGCTTTCGAGATCGCCGGCCGCGGCTGTTTTCGCGAAGCCGCACCCAAGCTTGGCGTCCAATTGCTCGAACCGATCATGAACGTCGAGGTGGTGGCGCCGGAAATCGATGTCATCAGCATTATCGGCGATCTGCACGGCCGCCGCGGTCTCATCAAGAGTCGGAAGAGCCACGGCGAGGCCATTGTCATCACCGCGATGGTGCCACTGTCCAACTTGTTCAAGTATGTCAACAGCCTGGACTCGATAAGCCGGGGCCGTGCGGCCTACACGATGCAGTTCGACCACTACGCGCCCGTTCCTATGCCTGACCACGACCCGCCGCCGCCGGCAGTGGCTGCCTACGGCTGACTTGTTCTTCGTCGGAGTCAATCGAGTACTGCGACTTGGTAGTGTCTCAGTTTGAAATTTGCCCTCCCGCATTTGCGCATGGCGAACCGTCGCTTCACGCGCCTTACCAATGCGTTCTCAAAGAAGTTCGAAAACCATGTCCACATGGCCGAGATCTACACCGTCTGGTACAACTTCATCAAAATGCACAAGACGTTGAAGATGACGCCGGCAATGGCGGCTGGCGTGTCGCAAACTCTCTGGTCGATGGAAGACCTTTGCGAGAAGATGGACGCCGTTGCGCCGAAGCCGGGCAAGCGCGGTCCCTATAAAAAGCGACTGGGATGAGCACTGTACTCAAAACGATCTATCGGGATGACCGGCTTGCACGGGCCAAAGTCGTCAGAGTTGAAGTAGGTGACGCGTCTTATTTCACGTTCCATGAGGACGCTTGGTACGAAGGTGAGCACGGCCTCGACGAGAAATATGCTTATTGGGCACCTTCCGAAAACGGCTTCGGAGGAGGATTTTACGAAACCGCTGAGGCGGCCGAGAGTGAATGCCGTGCTACTATCCCTTGGCTCAGGAAGAAGCGGGGGGCATGACAAAAGAGCACAACGAGCGAATCAGGCGAACGATCTGGATTTCTGTGGCGGTGTTGTCTTTTGGGACAATCGGCGTCCTGCTTGCCGTGATGCTGTTCTATCTGCTCTGGCCTCCGTTAGCGTTGTAACTGTCGTAAATGGCTCAGAGCCATGATTTCAAACTGAGACACCACCCTGCGATTTTGTTCTCTTTACGTTCCGGTTTGTGGCTGATAGCTTGACTTTGTCGGAGGCGCTAGCGATGGCCGCCGACAACGGTCGACATGGCGGCCAATCTTGTCTTTCGCTTGCGAATCCGGTCTGTCGCACTGATGGAATTTTCTCCCCAACAGGATGACGCCTTGAAGGCGGTTGCGCGCTGGCTCAAGGAGGGCCGGCCGCAGATTTTCCGGCTGTTCGGCTATGCCGGCACCGGCAAGACGACGCTGGCGCGCTATTTCGCCGAGCATGTCGACGGGCAAGTGCAGTTCGCCGCCTTCACCGGCAAGGCGGCGCAGGTGCTGCGCTCCAAGGGCGCGGTCAATGCCCGCACCATCCATTCGCTGATCTACAGGCCAAAGGGCGAGGAGTCGGTCGCTGACGAGGTCACCGGCAAGACCTCGATGTCGCCGACCTTTTCGCTCAACCGGCAAAGCCCGATCTCGCGCGCCAAGCTGGTCGTCATCGACGAATGCTCGATGGTCGACGAGCAGCTCGGCCGCGACCTCCTGAGTTTCGGCACGCCGATCCTGGTGCTCGGCGATCCGGCGCAGCTGCCGCCGATCTCGGGTGGTGGCTTCTTCACCGAGCACGAGCCGGATGTGCTGCTCACTGAAATCCACCGTCAGGCGCGCGACAATCCGATCATCCAGCTGGCTCTCGACGTGCGCGAGGGCCGCGAATTCATGCGCGGCGACTTCGGCACCGCGCAGGTTATCGGCAAGGAGGACGTTACGCAGGAACTGGTGCTGAAGGCGGACCAGGTGCTGGTCGGCACCAACCGCACGCGGCGCCGCTACAACCAGCGCCTGCGCGAGCTCAAAGGGTTCAATGCCGATTATCCGCAGGCCGGCGACAAGCTGGTCTGCCTGCGCAACGATCCCGCCAAGGGCCTGCTCAACGGCTCGCTGTGGAAGGTGATGACCTCTTCGCGCGAGACGGTGAAACCCGGCATCAATCTGCTGGTGTCGCCCGAAGAAGACGATCCCGACCGCGGCGTCGCCAAGATCAAGCTGCTCAAGGCGGCGTTCGAGGACCCCGACGCCGACATCCCCTGGCAGCAGAAGAAGCGTTTCGACGATTTCGACTATGGCTATGCGCTGACCGTGCACAAGGCGCAGGGTTCGCAGTGGAACGACGTCGTGCTGTTCGACGAGAGCTGGGCGTTCAAGGAAACCCGCCAGCGCTGGCTTTACACCGCCATCACCAGAGCGGCCGAGCGGCTGACCATCGTCAGATAGCTGGCGTCAGGTAGCAGCCGGCGTAGCAGGGCTGAGTGGCGTCGCGTCCAGCCACGCCCAGGCCTCCGCTTCATCCTCGGCGTTGAAATGCCTGAACTCGATGGGCGATGATGCGGGAAGGAAGCCTTGCGCATCCGCTACCCAGTTCGGCTCGCCGATTGTCGCGCAGCGCGCGATATGCTCCAGGGCGTGTACCGTGCCCTGTTTCAGGGTTTCGTCGGCCACATCGGCCCAGTCGACGCCTTCATGATCGACCAGCCGCATCAGCACGTCGATCCTTGGGTGAAGCGCGTAGGCAGCCTCCAGCAATCCGAACAGATTTTCACCGTCTGCCGCTGAGACATGGCCAACGACCTCGACGGCGAACAGCTCTTCGCGGTCGGTTTCGATACGGCGGATCGCCGGCACGGATTGGAGAAAATTCATCGGCCAGTTTCCCTCTTGCGATTGAATGCCTGACTGGAACACCCGAAACCCCCTGTCTGTTCCCATCAAAGGCAGTATAGATGCGCAGCCAAAACGCCTCCTGACCGGACCCAAAGCCATGCCCGCCAAGCTTTCCGTCAATCTCAATGCCATCGCCATGCTGCGCAACCGCCGCGACCTGCCATGGCCGAGCGTCACTGGGCTCGGCCGTCTTGCCCTTGCCGCCGGCGCGCACGGGCTGACGGTGCATCCACGGCCCGATGAGCGCCATACAAGGCATTCCGACCTGCCTGAGATACGGGCGCTGATCGACGACGAGTTCCCCAAGGCGGAATTCAACATCGAGGGCTACCCAACGGAAGATTTCCTGGCGCTTGTGGAAAAACACCAACCAGAACAGGTCACACTGGTGCCCGACGATCCGGCGCAGGCGACCTCCGACCATGGCTGGAACTTTGCCGCCGAGGCCGCGTTCCTTAACCCGATCGTCAAGCGCCTGAAAAAGGGGGGCTTTCGCGTGTCGCTGTTTTCCGACCCGGATCCCGCTGGCGTCAATGCCGCGCGCGACACCGGAGCCGACCGGATCGAGCTGTATACCGGGCCATACGGCAGCTACCATTCCGATTCAGCCAAGGCTGCGAAGGAGCTGGAAAGATTGGGAAAAGCCGCCGATGCCGCGCTCGCCGCCGGGCTCCAGGTCAATGCCGGGCACGATCTGGTGGTGAACAATCTGCCGGCCCTGGCAAAGCGCATTCCGGCATTGGCCGAAGTGTCTATCGGCCATGGGTTGACAGCCGATGCGTTGGAGTATGGCATGGCCGGCACGGTGGGCCGGTTCCTTAAGGCCTGTGGTTGGTATGACAGCAGTTCGCGCCGCTAGCGCTGCAGCAGTCACGTGACGGCACTGCATCGCAAGCAGGCTCACGCTTATTGGAGTGTCATTGATGGCCCTTGCCAATGCTGGTAGCGAGGCAGATGCCGTCGAACATTCTGAGATCGAGCAGCACAGCACCAAGGTGCTGATGCTGGGAGCGCTCGGTGTCGTCTATGGCGATATCGGCACCAGTCCGATCTACGCTTTTCGCGAGGCGCTCCACGCATCGCCCGGCACCGACACGCGCAGCGACGTGCTTGGCGTGCTTTCGCTGATCGTCTGGGCGCTGACGATCATCGTCACGATAAAATATGTCGCCTTCGTGCTGCGGGCCGACAACAAGGGCGAGGGCGGCACGCTGTCGCTGATGTCGCTTGCTCGCAGCGCCTACCCGAAAGGCGCCGGCCTCATCCTCGCAATCGGGCTTTGCGGGGCGGCGCTGTTTTTCGGCGATGCGATCATAACGCCGGCGATCTCGGTGCTTTCAGCGGTCGAAGGCCTCGAAGTGGTGACGCCGACGCTCGACGCCTATGTCGTTCCCATCACGCTGGTCATCCTGGCAGTGCTGTTTTCGGTGCAACGCTTTGGCACCGGAAAAGTGGCCGCCGTGTTCGGGCCGGTGACGGCACTGTGGTTCCTGGCGATCGGCGTCGCCGGGCTCTATCACCTGATGGACGATCCGTCGGTGCTGCTGGCGATCAATCCATACTATGCGATCGCCTATCTCGCCGGCACGCCCACCGCGGCGTTCGTGACCGTCGGCGCCGTCTTCCTGGCGGTGACCGGCGCCGAGGCGCTTTATGTCGATCTCGGCCATTTCGGGCGCAAACCCATCGTGCTGGCCTGGTTTTCCGTGGTTTTCCCGTGCCTGCTGCTCAATTACTTTGGCCAAGGCGCCTTTGTGCTCTCCAATGGCGGCAGGCCGACCAATCCGTTCTTCCAGATGCTGCCGGACTGGGCGCAGATGCCGATGGTCGGCCTGGCGACCGCCGCGACCGTCATTGCCAGCCAGGCCGTCATTTCAGGGGCTTTTTCGCTGACCCGCCAAGCCGTGCAGCTCAACCTTCTGCCGCGCATCGAGGTTCAGCATACATCCGAAATGCAGCTCGGCCAGATCTACATGCCGCGCGTCAACCTACTGATCGCGATGGGGGTGATGCTGCTGGTCGTCGGTTTCGGCAGCTCGAGTTCGTTGGCTTCCGCTTACGGCATCTCGGTAACCGGCGAGATGCTGATGACGACGATCCTGCTGTTCGTGGTGATGCGCAAGCTGTGGAAGTGGAAGCTGGCGCTAGCTTTGGCGTTGGCGATTGTGTTCGGTATCATCGACAGCGGCTTCTTCCTGGCCAACGTCGTCAAACTCGTCGAAGGTGGATGGGTCTCGATCACCGTGGCCTGCATCATGGGGCTGATCATGACGACGTGGATACGCGGCAGCCGCTACCTTTTCGACAAGACCCGCCGCAACGAGATCCCGCTCGATTTCCTGGCCGGCAATCTGTTGAAGAAGAAGCCGCAACTGGTCGCCGGCACCGCCGTGTTCCTGACCAGCGATCCGCAAAGCGCGCCGACGGCGCTGATGCACAGCCTGAAGCATTACAAGGTGCTGCACGAGCAGAATGTCATACTGTCGGTTGTCACCGCACCGCAGCCGCTGGTGCCCGACAGCGAACGGGTCAAGATGGAGACGGTCAACGACCTCTTCATGCGGGTGACGCTGACCTTCGGCTACATGGAACAGCCCAACATTCCGCGCGCTCTGGCGATCTGCCGCAAGCAGGGCTGGAAGTTCGACATCATGACGACGTCATTCTTCCTGTCGCGGCGCTCGCTCAAGGCATCACC
>NZ_JBSKBQ010000014.1:0-145659 GCF_053714375.1 Mesorhizobium sp. ArgA1 | reverse complement strand
ACCGCCAGAATCACCAAACAGTCAAGAATTACCGCCGTTCCGGTGAAAGAATTTAGCACCACACTATTTTCATTGACATGCTACGGTCACTAAAAATCAATGACTTACTTGGCTATGTTCTTTTTGTGTTCTCGTCCAGGTGTTCAAGTCGGGCCAGGCCTGAAACGTGTCATCGCAGGCGTGTTTCTTGGCCGTGACGTCGACGCCCTTCGATTTGATGTGGGCGATCGCCGCGTCGATGTTTTCCACCTCAAGGCAAAGGTGGTTGATCTGGTTCTGCTCGTTGTATTCAGTGCCGTCCTTCTGGAACACTTCGACATGGCTGCGGCCGCCGCAATTGAGGTAGAAGCCGAACACCTTGCCGTCGCGCAGGAAATTGAACTGGGTGTCGAGGCCGAGCACGCCACCATAGAAGCTTCGCGTCACTTCCAGATCATGCGCGAAAATGCAGACATGGGCGAGCTGCTTGACCTTAATCATGACCGGCTCCTCGCAGTGAACGGCTTCAAGTCGGCGGCGTGCCGTTTTCTGCCAGCACTGCGCCCGCGAGATACAAGGAACCACCGATCAGGATGCGTGGCGCCGGGCCATCCCAGGTGTCGCGCAGCAGCATCAGCGCGCTGGCGACGGAGCTGACCGGCTCGGCGGTCAGCCCGGCTTCCGTCGCGCGGACCGCCAGCTCGTCATTCGGCACACCGGCATCGCTCATGCTCACCGGCACCGTGTAGACATGCCGTGCCAGACCCTTGAAGGCGCGAAAATAGCCGCTCTGGTCCTTAGTGTTGATCATGCCGGCAATCAAAAACAGCGGCCGCGGGTTCTTCTCTTCCTGCTCGGCCAAAGCTTCGGCAATGACCAAGCCGGCGCCGGGATTGTGGCCGCCGTCGAGCCAGATGTCGGCCCCCTTGGGCGCCAGTTCCGCCAGCTTGCCCTGTGCCAGCTTCTGCATGCGGCCTGGCCAGGCGACGGTGGTCATCGCCTTTTCCGTGGCGCGGTGGCTGATCTCGAAGCCGGCGGCCTTGACCGCGGCAATGGCTGCCGCCGCATTGGCGAACTGGTGGCGTCCGGGCAGGCGCGGCGGCGGCAGGTCCATCAGCCCGTCCTCGTCCTGGTAGACCATGCGGCCGTTTTCCTCGAAGGCGAGGAAATCCTGGCCATAGACGAAGGTCGGGCAATCGAGCCGCTCGGCGGTTTCGATCAGCACCTGCAACGCCGTTTCGCTCTCCTGCGCGCCGATCACCACCGGGCAGCCGCGCTTCATGATGCCGGCCTTTTCGGCGGCGATCAACTCGACCCGGTCGCCGAGATAGGCTTCGTGGTCCATCGACACCGGCATGATCACCGACACGGCCGGCCGGGAGACGACATTGGTTGCGTCGAAGCGGCCGCCAAGGCCGACCTCGATGATGGAGGCAGCGGCCGGATGCTCGGAAAACAGGATGAAGGTGACGGCGGTGAGTATCTCGAAGACGGTGATCTTCTGGCCTTCATTGGCCTGGGCGACGCGGGCAATGGCTTCGGCGAAGGTCTCATCGTCGACCAGCCTGCCGCCGCCTTCGGCCGCCAGCCGGTAGCGCTCGGCCCAGTTCACCAGATGCGGCGACGTGTGGACATGGACGAGATGGCCGCCGGCTTCGAGCAGCGCGCGCGAAAAGGCCGCGCACGAACCCTTGCCGTTGGTGCCGGCGATGTGGATGACCGGCGGCAGCCGGTCCTGCGGATTGCCGAGACGTTCGAGCAGCCGGGTGATGCGGTCGAGCGAAAGGTCGAAGCCTTTCGGATGCAGCGCCATCAAGGCGTCGATTTCGCGGTCTGCGGCAAGCGTTGTCATGGGAGAATCCTAAGCATGCGCGCAGGCGCACGCAATCACTGATAGCGGCCAGAAACGTCGCGTCAGGCCTGCGGCCTGGCTTCCGTCGGGAGGATGGCCGGCGGCAGGATTTCCGGCTCCAGCGGCTTTTGCTCGGGAACCTTGAGCAGCATCTTCAACAGCCGCGCAATCGTTCCGCGCAGTTCCAGCCGCGACACCACCATGTCGACCATGCCGTGCTCCATCAGATATTCGGAGCGCTGGAACCCGTCCGGCAGTTTTTCCCGGATGGTCTGCTCAATGACGCGCGGGCCGGCAAAACCGATCAGCGCGCCGGGTTCGGCGATATGGACGTCGCCCAGCATGGCGTAGGAGGCGGTGACGCCGCCAGTGGTCGGGTTGGTCAAGACGACGATGTAGGGCAGACCGGCTTCCTTCAGCCGATCGAGGCCGACCGTGGTGCGCGGCAATTGCATGAGCGACAGGATGCCTTCCTGCATGCGGGCGCCACCGGAGGCCGCGAACAGGATCAGCGGCCGCTTGCGCTGCAAGGCGACCTCGAAAGCGTGCACGATGGCGTCACCGGCGGCCATGCCGAGCGAGCCACCCATAAAGGCGAAGTCCTGCACCGTCACCACCACCGGCAGGCCTTCGACCGTGCCCAGCGCGTTGACGATGGCGTCTTCCAGGCCGGTCTTGGCCTTGGCGTCCTTGAGGCGGTCGGTATAGCGCTTCTCGTCGCGGAACTTGAGCGGGTCCTGCATGACCTTGGGGTTCTCAAGCTGCTCGTATTTGCCGTCGTCGAAGAAGAACTTGAGCCGCTCCTTGGCCGAGATCTTCATGTGATGGCCCGATGACGGAATGACGAACTGGTTGGATTCCAGGTCCTTGTGGAACACCATCTCGCCGGTCTCGGGATCCTTGATCCAGAGATTCTCGGGCATATCGGTGCGCCGGCCGAGCATCGAATTGATCCTCGGGCGAACGTAGTTGGTGATCCAGTTCATCGCTTCGGGTCCTGTCCTGACGAAGAGTTGGCTAAAGACGTAGGGAAACTATTCGGCAGCAGCAAGGCGGGCCGAACGCACCCCTTGCGACAGGCCGCTGACCAAAGTGGCGACGGCCTCCGCCGGGTCGGCGGTCTTTTCGCCCTTCGGTCCCAGCACATTGGCAACCGCATTGACGATGGCAGTACCGACGACGACGCCGTCGGCATTGGCGCCGATGATGCGCGCCTGTTCGGCGGTCTTGACGCCGAAGCCGACGCAGACCGGCAGGTCGGTGTGACCCTTGATGCGCTTGACCGCGGCCGCAACCTTACCGGTATCGGCCAGAGCCGAGCCGGTGATGCCGGTCATCGAGACGTAATAGACGAAGCCCGAGGTGTTCTGCAGCACCTTGGGCAGGCGCTTGTCGTCGGTGGTCGGCGTCGCCAGGCGGATGAAGTTGATGCCGGCCTTCAGCGCCGGGATGCAGAGTTCCTCGTCCATTTCCGGCGGCAGGTCGACGACGATCAGCCCATCGATGCCGCTGGCGATCGCATCCTTCAGGAAACGGTCGACGCCGTAGATGTAGATCGGGTTGTAATAGCCCATCAGAACGATCGGCGTCTCGTTGTCGCCAGCGCGGAAGTCCGCCGCCATCTGCAAGGTCTTGACCAACGTCTGGCCACCTTTCAGCGCCCGCAGGCCCGCTGCCTGGATCGCCGGGCCATCGGCCATCGGATCGGAAAACGGCATGCCCATTTCAATGACGTCGGCGCCAGCCTTGGGCAGCGCCTTCATGATCGACAAAGCGGTGGCATAGTCCGGGTCGCCACTCATGAAATAGGTGACGAGCGCCGGACGGCCCTCGGCTTTCAGCTTCGCCATGCGGCGGTCGATGCGGGTCACCATGATCAGATCTCCATGCCCAGCATCGAGGCCACCGTGTGCACATCCTTGTCGCCACGTCCCGACAGGTTGACGATGACGATCTGGTCCTTGTCCATATCAGGCACGATTTTGACCGCATGGGCGATCGCGTGCGCGGATTCCAGCGCCGGGATGATGCCTTCGACACGCGTTGTCAGCTTGAAGGCCTCGAGCGCCTCGTCGTCGAGGATCGGCACGTATTCGACGCGGCCGGAATCGCGCAGCCAGGAGTGCTCGGGGCCGACGCCGGGATAATCGAGTCCGGCCGAGATCGAATGGCCGTCCAGGATCTGGCCGTCGGCATTCTGCAGCAGATAGGTGCGGTTGCCGTGCAGGACGCCGGGCGCGCCGGCATTCATCGAGGCGCAATGCTCGATGCCGTCAAGGCCGCGGCCGCCGGCTTCGATGCCGATGATGCGGACTTGCCTGTCGTCAAGGAAGGGATGGAACAGGCCGATGGCGTTGGAGCCGCCGCCGACGGCGGCGATGATGGTGTCGGGCAGCCGGCCTTCCTGTTCGAGGATCTGGGCGCGCGCCTCAGTGCCGATCACCGACTGGAAGTCGCGCACCAGCTCGGGATAGGGGTGCGGGCCGGCGGCGGTGCCGATCAGGTAATAAGTATCCTCGACATTGGTCACCCAGTCGCGCAACGCCTCGTTCATGGCGTCCTTCAGCGTGCCGTGGCCGGCGGTGACCGGGCGCACTTCGGCGCCAAGCAGCTTCATGCGGAAGACGTTGGGGCTCTGCCGAGCAACGTCGGTGGCGCCCATATAGACGACGCAGGGGAAGCCGAAGCGCGCCGCAACCGTGGCTGCCGCGACGCCGTGCTGGCCGGCGCCGGTCTCGGCGATAATGCGCTTCTTGCCCATGCGCTTGGCCAGCAGGATCTGGCCGAGGCAATTGTTGATCTTGTGCGAACCGGTGTGGTTCAGGTCCTCGCGCTTGAAATAGACCTTGGCGCCGCCCCTGAGGCCCTTCGCCGAGGAAACCTCACGAAGATGTTTCGTCAGCCCTTCGGCGAAATACAGTTTTGAGGGCCGCCCGGCATAGTGCGTCGACAGATCGGTCAGCTCGGCCTTGAAGTCCGGATCGTTCTTGACCTCGTTCCAGTGCCGTTCGAGGTCGAGGATCAGCGGCATCAGCGTCTCGGCGACGAAGCGGCCGCCGAAGATGCCGAACATGCCCTGCTCGTCGGGTCCGGTGCGGAAGGAATTGGGTGTCGCCGGCTGGTCCATCGCCGATCTCCTGGTTCGAAAGAATTATTCAGGCGGCGCGGTCGTCGCGCGCGGCCCTGACGGCCCGGAAAAACTGCTCGATCAGCGCCGGGTCCTTGACCCCCGGAGCGCTTTCCACGCCCGACGAAATGTCTATTGCGGGCGGATTGGCTGACCTCAGGGCGTCGCCGATGTTGGCGGCGTTGAGCCCACCGGAAAGCATGTAATCGAGCCCGGCGTCAAGGCCGGCCAGAATGCGCCAGTCGAAGGCGACGCCATTGCCGCCCGGCAGTTGCGAGCCTTTCGGCGGCTTGGCATCGAACATGAACCGATCGGCAATGCCGACAAAGGGCTTTAGCCGCTCGAGATCGGCGGCCTCGCTGACGGAGAATACTTTCATCACAGGCAGACCATAGCGGGCCTTCACCGCAGCCACCCGCTCCGGCGTTTCCGCGCCGTGCAGCTGCAACATGTCGGGGTGCATTTTTTCGACAATTTCATCCAGGAAGGCGTCATCGGCATCGACGGTCACGGCAACCGCCCTGGCCTTGCCGATTGCCGCCTGGCGCAGGCGGCCGGCTTCCGCAGGCTCGACATAGCGCGGGCTCTTGGCGAAGAAGATGAACCCGACATGGCTGGCGCCGCCGGCCAATGCCGCGGCCATTGCCTCATCGGTCTTCAACCCGCAGATCTTGATGTCGAGCGCCATGGCGCGGGGATTGGCACGAAAAGCCGCAAGAGTCGAGAAAAAGCATGCTGTTTGCCGGCAGCGCCAAGAGCGCTACCTATGAAGGACAAGCCAAGGCGGGAGCAGACGACATGGCCGACCGGACCGTAGCCGAACTCAGGCAGAAGATCGCGCAGGCGCGCGAGGTCATTGTTCATCTGATGGACAAGGCCGCCTTCGACGGGGCGGAAGCCCATCGGGCGCTGGATTATTTCGGCGGCGACGCCTTCGAGAAGGATTTCCTGCCCTGGCCGCATCATGGAAATGAGGGACTGCGGCCGGAGGAACTGAATGCGGCGAATGATGATTGAGGGGGCCTAGGGCCGTCAACCGCGATTTCGTCATCCACGGGCGCAGCAAGGAGCGTAGCGTCACAGCGCAGACCGTGACGAAGCGAAGGGGAACGCTGCTCTCGCCCGACGTGCGCCCTAATCAAACACGATCGCCTGCAGCGCGCCGCCATTGCGCTTCAGCCAGTCCTTGCAGCGGTCAGTGTCGGGGCAGAGCTGCTCGCACAGTTTCCAGAATTTCGGACCGTGGTTCATCTCCTTGAGATGCGCCACCTCATGCGCGACGAGGTAGTTTATGACAGGCGTCGGCGCCATCATGATCCGCCAGGAGAAGGACAGGTTGCCGTCGGAGGTGCAGGAGCCCCAACGGCTCGACGTGTCCTTGAAGCGGATCGCCTTGGCGCGCTTGCCGAGCGTCTCGGTGTGTTTGATCACCAGCTTCTCGATCTCCTTCTTGGCCTCGCGCTTGAGGAAATCGGCGATGCGGCGCGGCAGATGAATGCGGTCGCCATGCACGATCAGCAGCGGGCCGCGCTCGTCGCGCGACACGGAAACGGTGCCGCGCTTCGACGGTTCATGGACGATGCGATGCGCCACGCCGCGGATCGGGACCTTGATGCCGGGGCGCACCTGCGGCCGCGTCGGCACCTTGGCCAGCCGCTGCTCCAGCCAGTCCTGGTGGCGGTGCAGGAACTTTTCCACCTCGCCGCGGCGCAGGCCCGGCGGCACGGTGATGCGCAGGCCCTGGCCGCCGGAATCGATGCGAAGTGTGAGCCGCCGTGCCCGGGCGCTCTCGACGATCCTGAGCGGCAGCGTGCGGCCGGCAACGACATGCTCTCGCTCTTTGACAGGCGAGGGCTTGGGCTTGGTCAGGTTGCGAAAGAAGCCGAAGGACATGGCTGAACGATACGCGATTCGAGGAAAACGACCAGTAGAGGGAACGCCAAAAGAGAACAAAAAAGAAACGGCGCCGCTTGCGCGACGCCGTCATCATACCTTGGCCTGTCGCGCGGCCTCAGTCGTCGAGCAGGTTCGAGCCCTTGCGCTTGGGGGTCGCCGGCTTGGTCGATTCAGTTGTTGTGGTCGGAGCAGTCGACTTGTGGCGGTTGGCCATGAAGCGGTCGAACTCGTCCTGGTCCTTGGCACGGCGCAATTCGCGGGCATAGTCGTCGAACTCGGTCAGCATCTCGTCGAGCTTGCGGCGCTCTTCGGCGAGGCGCTCGAGTTCCTTCTCGCGCCATTCGTCGAAAGCGACATTGCCGGTGCGAGCTGAACCATGGCCCCAGCGCGCGGCCTTGTCGGAACCGCGGCGACAGCCGGCGAAGATGCCATCGGTGGCGCGATTGACGTCGCGCTTGAAGCCGTCAAGCCGGTCGCCCCAGATGATGTAGGCAAGCATGGCCAAGCCGAGCGGCCAGAACACCATGAAGCCGATCACCATCAGCGCGATGGTCGCCGGCGTCCAGGCCGGGCGGATCAATGCGGATGTGTTCATTTTCTCCCAGTCCTTCAGTTGGAAGCAGCCGGGTCCGGCTGCGTGGATTCGAAATGGGATGGGAAAAACGGCGATTCAAGACAATACCGGCCAAAACCGGACAAGGGTTTGAAATGATTATTTCTTTTTGAGCGCTTCGAGGAAAAGCACGACCAGCCCGGCGATCAGGCCCCAGAATGCAGCGCCGACACCGAACAGCGTCAACCCTGAAGCGGTGACCACGAAGGTGACCGTGGCGGCCATGCGCTGGTCCTCGTCCTTGAGCGAGATCGACAGCGCGTTGGCGAGCGACCCCATCAGCGCCAGACCGGCGACCAGCACGATAAGGCTCTGCGGCAGCACGGCGAAGATCGCCACCAGCGACGCCCCGAAAATCGCGAAGACGAGATAGGCGAGCGCATAGAAGGGTCCGGTCTTCCAGCGCTCGGCGGGATCGGGATGGACGTCCGGCCCGGTGCAGATCGCCGCCGAAATCGCAGCCAGATTGGTGGTCGAGCCGCCAAACGGTGCTGACAGCAGCGAGAACAGGCCGGTGACGCCGATCAGCGGGCCGGGTTCGGGGTGGTAGCCGGCGGCGCGCAGCACGGCGAGGCCCGACAGGTTCTGCGAGGCCATGGTGACGAGATAGAGCGGCAGCGCCAGGCCGATAATGGCGGCGGCGCTGAAATGCGGCGCTATCAGCGTCAGCGTCGACAGTTCCGGCGCCGGCAGGCCGCCGACGCGGCCGGTGAGGAAGGCGGCAGTGCCGCCGCCGATCAGCACCGCCAGCACCGACAGCGCCGGGTTGAACAGGCGGATGACGAAGAAGGCCGCCATCAGCGGCAGGATCAGCCAGGGGTCGACGGGAATGGTCTTGACGGCATTGAGCGCGAAGGTGACGACGATGCCCGCCAGCATGCCGGACGCGACCGACGCCGGTATCCTCGATATCAGCTGGGTCAGAGGCTTGAACAGGCCGGTGACGATCAGCAGGATGCCGGTGACGATGAAGGCGCCGACCGCATCGGGCATGGTAAAGCCGCTCGACGCCGCCATCAGCGCCAGGCCGGGTGTCGACCAGGCGGTGATGACGGGCATTTTCGTGCGCCAGGACAGCCACAGGCACTCGATCGCCATCGCCAGGCACAGCACCGTCACCCAGCTCGCGGTTTCGGCCTGGGTGGCGCCAACCGCCTTGGCGGCGGCAATGACGACGGCCAGCGTGCCGCCGAAGCCGACGATTGCCGCGACAAAGGCGGATATCGGGATGGAAATGCGCATTCTTGCCTAGCTCGCCCGCCCGCTACTTTGCCCGCGCGACCATGCCGCCCACGGCCCTAAGCAGCATGTCGAGGTCCTGCGGCCGCGACAGGCGGTGATCGCCGTCAGGGATGAGCGACAAAGTGACGTCGTCGGCCGGCAGCAGGGAGACCAGCTTCAGCGCATGGCTTGCCGGCGCGTCGGCGTCGGCCAGCCCCTGCAGGATATGGACGGGGCAATGGGTGTCGATCGGGCCGGTCATGACCCGGTTCGCCCTGCCGTCCTCGATCAGCGCGCTTGTGTAGATATAAGGCTCGGCGGAATAGTCCGATGGCTCCTCAAAAAAGCCCTTCTTCTTGAGGTCGCGCTTCTGTGCCGCGGTCAGCGCCGGCTCGACCAGCTCGGTGGTGAAATCCGGCGCCGGCGCCAAGAGCACCAGGCCAACCACATTGGTGTCGTCGGACTTGCGCAGCTCCTGTACCATGCGCAGTGCAATCCAGGCTCCCATCGAGGAGCCGACCAGCACCTGCTTTCCCTTGGTGAAACGCCGGAAGACGGCGAGGCTCTCGCCGAGCCATTTCGAGATGGTGCCGTCGGCAAAGGCGCCGCCGGATTCGCCATGGCCGGAATAGTCATGACGCAGGAAAGCTCGGCCTTCGCGGGCTGCCCAATCAGACAGCGTCTCAGCCTTCGTGCCCAGCATGTCGGATTTGTAGCCGCCGAGCCAGACGATGCCGGGCGTCGCGCCCGAGGAATGGCGCACCGCGATGCTGATTCCCTGGACATCCAGAAGGATTGGAGTGGTCGCGGTCATGGCGGTCTGTCAGTCCTGATTTTGCTGACCGGTCTTTTGGCACAGGCAAAGGCGAGGCGGAAAGTGCCCGCTATATCCTTTGTTTGGTGCAGACCTGCGTTCAGGGTGATTTTCCGTAAGCGCTGTGCTATTGACTCCGCCCGCGCGCTCACCACATTGGCGCGTCCTGAATATTTCTAGATTGAAACCCTGAACGAAACGGCCAAGGAGACCACGACCATTCGCAGACCTTTCAAAGCAGCGGCGCCTACCAAGGATGGCCCGCGCTCCAACCGTGATATCCGGGTTCCCCGGGTCCAGCTCATCGACGCCGAAGGCCAGAACCGAGGCGATGTCTCCATCAACGACGCATTGCTGCTCGCCGAAGAGGCCGGGCTCGATCTGGTCGAGATATCGCCCAATGCGGTGCCGCCCGTCGTAAAAATCCTCGATCTCGGCAAGTTGAAATACGCCAACCAGAAGAAGGCGGCCGAGGCGCGCAAGAACCAGAAGGTCATCGAGATCAAGGAGATCAAGATGCGCCCGAACATCGACAGCCATGACTACGAGACCAAGATGAAGGCCGTGCGGCGCTTCTTCGAGGAAGGCGACAAGGTCAAGCTGACGCTGCGCTTCCGCGGCCGCGAAATGGCGCATATGGAACTCGGCATGCAGCTCCTGAACAAGGTGCGCGAGGAAGTGTCGACCATCGCCAAGGTCGAAGCGGAACCGAAGCTCGAAGGCCGCCAGATGATGATGGTGCTGGCGCCGCGCTAGGTGTCTTTAGGTAATGCGATTATCGGCTCGGGCGTGGTGACAGCGCTTAAATCCGCCTGAATCCAGTTCCAAGGCGTCCCGGTGATCGACGGGACGCCTGTTTTCTTGCCCGGCGGTTCCGCACCGCCAAGGACGTGTTTCTTTGCCCCAAACGCCTCGAATGGATTCCGCTATGGCCAACCGTGAAGCCGAAAAGGGCCTTGGCGGCTATCAGCACATGCGCCGCATGGTGCTTGCCGTGCTGGTGGTGGTGCTGTTTGCCGCACTCCTGTTCGGTCAGTCGACCTTTCCACCGGACACGCCGGTGCACGAGACGATCGAGATGGTGGGCGTGCTGTTGATTTTCCTCGGTGTCGTTGGCCGTCTGTGGTCGACCCTTTACATCGGCGGCCGCAAATCCTCCGAAGTGGTGATCGGCGGACCCTATTCGATCACCCGCAACCCGCTCTATGTCTTTTCGACTGTCGCGGCAGCCGGCGTCGGCGCGCAGATCGGCTCGTTCTCCGGCATGATCCTTTTTGCGCTGTTGTGCGCCGGCGCCTTCCACATCGTCATCCTGCGCGAAGAGCGGTATCTCAAGGACGTGCTTGGAGCGCCTTACCAAGCCTATCTGGCGCGGGTGCCGCGCTTTTTTCCCAATCTGTCGCTCTACCAGGAAGGCGATACAGGCAGCTTCAAGCCGCGGCTTTTGCTGACCACCTTGCTCGATGGGCTGGTGTTCCTGGTGGCGTTGCCGGTGTTCGAGTCCATCGACGGCGCCCAGCAATCGGGCATTCTGCCCGTGTTGTTCCGGCTGCCCTGATCCCGGACAGAGCGTCGCAGCCCTTCGGGTGTTGCGCGCGCGCCTGCTTTGACGTATAGGACCGCGTTCCAAAAAACCGCCCGGCAGGGCATGCCGTGGCGGTTTCATTTGCTTTTCGGGCTTTTGGTCCGCCCGAAGCGAACAAGAAGCGCGATTGTGCGCCACCAATACGGAGTAGCAAAATGCCCAAGATGAAGACCAAATCGGCCGCCAAGAAGCGGTTCAAGATCACAGGTACGGGTAAAGTTTTGTCGGCTGCGGCCGGCAAGCGTCACGGCATGATCAAGCGTTCCAACAAGTTCATTCGAAATGCCCGCGGCACGATGGTTCTGGCTGAACCGGATGGCAAGAAGGTCATCAAGAATTTTCTGCCGAACGGCCTCTGAGCATTCGGTTTCAGGAACAGCGTTTAAGGAGATCATGACATGGCACGCGTAAAAAGAGGCGTCACCGCTCACGCCAAGCACAAGAAGGTCCTGAAAGCCGCGAAAGGCTTCTACGGCCGCCGCAAGAACACCATCCGCATCGCCAAGCAGGCGGTGGAAAAGTCGCTGCAGTACGCTTACCGCGACCGCAAGAACCGCAAGCGCTCGTTCCGCGCGCTGTGGATCCAGCGCATCAACGCCGCGACCCACGAACACGGCCTGACCTATGGCCGCTTCATCGACGGCCTCAACAAGGCCGGGATCGAAATCGATCGCAAGATCCTGTCCGACATGGCCATCCATGAGCCGCAGGCTTTCGCCGCGCTGGTGGCCAAGGCCAAGGTCGCGCTCGAATATCTGAAGAACACGACGCCGAATGCTTTTGAAAGCGCTGTCGCCTAAGCCAGCGCTTCCCAAGCTATTCAATATCTGATTTGGGGAACCCGCGCTGGCACGGCTGGCGCGGGTTTTTCTTATGCCCGCTGTAACCAAAATGGTGACGCACCGAACCACGGTGGCCACCCGACCAAGAGAGTTTCGCCGTGAACGCCACCGCTGGAAATCTTGATGCCCTGGAAGGTTCGTTGCTCGCCGAAATCGCGGCGGCCTCGGATGAAACCGCGATCGAGGCCGTGCGTGTCTCGGCGCTGGGCAAGAAGGGCTCGGTCTCCGAAATGCTGAAGACGCTGGGCGCGATGAGCGCCGAGGAGCGCCAGGTCAAGGGCCCGGCGATCAACGGGCTGAAGAACCGCGTCACCGAGGCGCTGACCCAGCGCAAGGCCGAACTGAAGGACGTGGCTGTCATTGCCCGGCTCGCCGCCGAGACGGTCGACGTCACGCTGCCGGTGCGGCAGTCGCCGGCCGAGCGCGGCCGCATCCATCCGATCAGCCAGGTCATCGACGAGATCGCGGCGATCTTCGGCGATCTCGGCTTCGCCATTGCCGAAGGCCCCGATGTCGAGAGCGACTATTACAATTTCACCGCGCTGAATTTCCCTGAAGGGCATCCGGCGCGCGAGATGCACGACACCTTTTTCTTCCAGCCGGACGAGAAGGGCGAGCGCAAGCTGTTGCGCACGCACACCTCGCCCGTGCAGATCCGCACCATGGAGAAGCAGAAGCCGCCGATCCGCATCGTCATTCCCGGGAAAACCTACCGGCAGGATTCAGACGCCACCCACTCGCCGATGTTCCATCAGGTCGAGGGGCTGGTGATCGACAAGTCGGCCAATGTCGCCAACATGAAGTGGGTGCTGGAAGAGTTCTGCAAAGCGTTCTTCGAGGTGCCGCAGGTCAAGATGCGCTTCCGGCCGTCCTACTTCCCGTTCACCGAGCCGAGCCTCGAGGTCGACATCCAGTGCGACCGCTCGAAGCCGGGCGAAGTGCGCTTCGGCGAAGGTTCCGACTGGATGGAGATCCTCGGCTGCGGCATGGTGCATCCCAATGTGCTGCGCGCCGGCGGGCTCGATCCCGACGAATATCAGGGCTTTGCCTGGGGCATGGGCATCGACCGCATCGCCATGCTGAAATACGGCATGCCGGACCTGCGTGCCTTCTTCGACGCCGACGTGCGCTGGCTGTCGCATTACGGCTTCCGGCCGCTGGACATGCCGACGCTGTTCGGAGGGCTTTCTGCATGACTGCTCCCCATCCAGGGGGATGCCGCTGCGGTGCGGTGCGGTTCGAGGCTTCGGCCGAACCGCACCATGTCAGCTATTGCCATTGCGGCGACTGCCGGCGCGCCAGCGGCGCGCCGGTGTCGGCCTTTGTCGGCTTTCTCACCGAGCAGGTGGCTTTCACCGGCAAGGCGCTGAAAATGTACGAGAACGGGCCGGTCACGCGCTCGTTCTGCGGCATTTGCGGCTCGCCGATCGCCTATGTCGACGAGCGGCTGCAAGACCACATCTATTTCATGCTCGGGGCCATGGACATGCCGGCCTATTTCCGGCCGACGCACCATGCCTATGTGCGCGAGCAGCTGCCTTTCCTGCATATGCCCGACGACCTGCCGCGCCATTTGAAGACAAGCGTACCCCGGCCTGATGGACAGAGACCGGACGGGTACAGACAAAACGGAACACTGTGATGAAGCTCACCCTCTCCTGGCTCAAGGATCATCTGGAAACCGACGCCCCGCTCAACGAGATTGTCGAGCGGCTGACCTCGATCGGCCTCGAAGTCGAGCATGTCGACGACAAGGCCAGCCTGAAGCCGTTCGTCATCGCCAAGGTGCTGACAGCCGTGCAGCATCCCGACGCCGACCGGCTGCGGGTGCTGACGGTCGACACCGGCAACGGCGCAGCGCCCATTCAGGTGGTGTGCGGCGCGCCGAATGCCCGCGCCGGCCTGATCGGCGCCTTCGCCGCACCCGGCACCTATGTGCCCGGCATCGACGTGACGCTGACGGTCGGCAAGATCCGGGGCGTCGAAAGCCATGGCATGATGTGCTCGGAGCGGGAGCTGGAGCTGTCGGACGAGCACAACGGCATCATCGACCTGCCCGCCGACGCGCCGGTCGGTACCAGCTTCGCCGCCTACGCTCACCTCGACGATCCGGTGATCGAGATCAATCTGACGCCGAACCGTCCCGACGCGACCAGCATTTACGGCATTGCCCGCGACCTGGCGGCGAGCGGGCTTGGCCGCCTCGTCGGCGGCGCCATCATGCCGCATGCCGGCAGCAGCATGTGCCCGGTGAAGGTGACGATCGAGGCGCCGGAGCTCTGCCCCGGCTTCGCGCTTCGGCTGGTCAAGGGCGTGAAGAACGGCCCGTCGCCGAAATGGCTGCAGCAGCGGCTCATCGCCATTGGCTTGAGGCCGATCAGCGCGCTGGTCGACATCACCAATTACGTCACCTTCGATCGTGGCCGGCCGCTGCATGTGTTCGACGCCGCCAAGGTCGCCGGCAACCTCGTCGTGCGCCGCGCGCGCAATGGCGAAAAGGTCATGGCGCTCGACGGGCGCGAATACACGTTGACGCCGGACATGTGCGTCATTGCCGACGACAATGGCGTCGAATCGATCGCCGGTATCATGGGCGGTGAGCATTCCGGCTGCGACGAGAACACCACCGACGTGTTGATCGAATCCGCCCTTTGGGACCCGATCACCACGGCGCGTACCGGACGCTCGCTCGGGATCATCACAGATGCGCGCTATCGGTTCGAGCGCGGCGTCGACCCTGAATTCATGGTTCCGGGCGTCGAGCTGGCG
Organism: Mesorhizobium sp. ArgA1; assembly: GCF_053714375.1. NCBI lineage: Bacteria > Pseudomonadati > Pseudomonadota > Alphaproteobacteria > Hyphomicrobiales > Phyllobacteriaceae > Mesorhizobium > Mesorhizobium sp. ArgA1. The sequence goes on along the minus strand of NZ_JBSKBQ010000014.1, from coordinate 130,961 downwards.
ACCAGGCTGGTGCTTGATTTCTGCGGCGGTACGCCGACGGAGATCGAAGTGGCCGGCTATGCCGGCCACACACCCAAGATCGTCTCCTTCCCGCTGTCGGAAGTGAAGCGGCTGACCGGCATCGAGGTGCCAAAAGCGGAAAGCCTCGACATACTGTCGCGCCTCGGCTTCAAGCCGCAGGGTTCGGGCGAAGTCGTTGATGTGGCGGTGCCGTCCTGGCGCCCGGATGTCGACGGCAAGGCTGATCTGGTCGAAGAAGTGATGCGTATCCACGGCGTCGACAACATCGCACCGCAGCCGCTGGGCGCGCATGATGCGGTCAATTCCAGGATACTGACCACGCTGCAGGTGCGCACCCGCACGGCCAAACGCTCGCTTGCCGTGCGCGGCATGATGGAGGCCGTCACCTGGTCGTTCATTCCGGCCAGGCACGCCGAACTGTTCGGCGGCGGCCAGACGGCACTGAAGCTTGCCAACCCGATCGCTGCCGACATGTCGGATATGCGACCCTCGCTGCTGCCGGGGCTGATTTCTGCCGCGCAGCGCAATGCCGACAAAGGCATTGGCGACGTGGCGCTGTTCGAGGTGTCCGGCACCTACGAGGGCGACGGCCCCGACCAGCAGCGGCGTGTTGCCGCCGCCGTGCGGCGCGGCACGGCCAAGCTCGAGGGCTCCGGCCGCAACTGGGCCGGCAATTCCGGCCCGGTCGGCGTGTTCGACGCCAAGGCCGATGCGATCGCGGTCCTTGAAGCCTGCGGAGCACCAGTCGACCGGCTGCAGATCGAGCCCGGCGGCCCGGCCTGGTATCATCCCGGCCGCTCCGGCACGATCAAGCTCGGCCCGAAGACCGTGCTCGGCACATTCGGTGAATTCCACCCGAAGACGCTGGAGGCGCTCGACGCTTCCGGGCCGATCTGCGGCTTCGAGGTCTACATCGACGCTGTGCCGGAGCCGAAGGCCAAGCCGACGAAAACCAAGCCGAAGCTGGAGCTTTCCCCCTTCCAGGCGGTGAAGCGCGACTTTGCCTTCGTCGTCGACAGAGGAGTCGAGGCCGGCACGCTGGTGCGCGCAGCGCTCGCCGCCGACAAGAAGCTGGTGTCAGGCGTTTCGGTGTTCGACGTCTTCGAGGGCGCTTCGCTCGGCGCCGCCAAGAAGTCGATCGCCATCGAAGTCTCGATCCAGCCGGTCGAAAAGACGCTGACCGACGAGGATTTCGAAGCGCTGGCCAAGCGCATCGTCGACAATGTCGGCAAGCAGACGGGCGGCGTGCTGAGGACATAGAGCGGCTAACCCAGCTCTACATCTTTGCCTTCCGAGGATTGCCGAGCGATGGCGAATCGCTCTCCAAAGGGCGATGGACAATCTGCGCTATTCCGGGCTGCCTTTCGAAGCTCAGCGAGCGGCTTTTCTCGACATCGTATCGGCGGACCCGCTCGTCCGCGAGGCGCTGGAACGCACACGCGCGCTCGCCCTGCCGGACTGGCTGGTGGTTTCAGGAGCGCTCTATAATTCCGTCTGGAACCATCTGACCGGCAAACCGTCGGGTTACGGCATAAAGGACGTCGATCTCTTCTACTTCGATGACAGCGACCTGTCCTACGAGGCCGAGGATGCGGTCATTCGCCGAGCGGCGAAACATTTCGAGGGGATGACGCTACCGGTCGAGGTGCGCAACCAGGCGCGGGTGCATCTGTGGTATCCGCAAAAGTTCGGGCGGCCTTGCCCGCGCTATACAAGTTCAGCCGAGTCCGTCAGCCATTTTGCCTCGAAGACGCATGCGGTGGGCGTGCGGTACGATGCTGACGGACAGCTGGAGCTGGTGGCGCCGTTCGGGCTGGACGATCTTTTCTCGTTCCGCATCACGCCGAATAGGGTGACGGATAATCAAAAGACGCATGAGGCCAAGGGGGCGCGGGCGAAGGAGTGCTGGCCGGAGATTACGGTGGTGCCTTGGTGAAGAATGACCAGATGTCGGCGCGACGCACCCCCCTCTGCCCTGCCGGGCATCTCCCCCGCAAGGGGGGAGATTAGCTGTCGCCGCTGCTTTCGCTGGTCTCCAGCGTTGCAAGATGGGTGCCGCCGATGAGGCTGCCAATCTCCCCCTTGCGGGGGAGATGCCCGGCAGGGCAGAGGGGGGTGCCTCGCGCCAACACAAGAAAAGGGTGCCGTAGCGCCCTACGAGGACCCCCACCCCGATCCGCTACGCGGATCGACCCTCCCCACAAGGGGGAGGGTAAAGCACTCAACCATTCACCAGTGCCAGCAGTTCCTCCGGATAGCGCTTGCCGACCACCTTGTCCGGCGACAGCGCATCGCCAATCGCCGCCACCTCGGCCGCACTGAGCTCAATCCCGGCCGCCGCTGTGTTCTGCTCGAGATGGCGGATTTTTCTTGCGCCGGGGATCGGCACGATGAAATCGCCCTGGTGCAGCACCCAGGCCAGCGCCAGCTGCGCCGAGGTCACGCCCTTTTGCGCCGCCAGTTTCTCCAGCGTCGCAATGACCTTGGCATTGGCCGCCATGGCATCGGCCTGGAAGCGCGGCAAGGTGCGGCGCCAGTCGTCGTCGCTCAAGGTTTCGGGCTCGGCGATGGTGCCGGTGAGCAGGCCTCGGCCGAGCGGGCTGTAAGGGACGAAGCCGATACCGAGTTCGCGGCAGACGTCGAACACCTCGTCTTCCGGATCACGGCTCCACAGCGAATATTCGCTCTGGACGGCCGCGATCGGATGCACGGCGTGCGCCCGGCGGATGGTGGCGGCACTGACCTCCGACAGGCCCAGCGCCCGCACCTTGCCCTCGCGCACCAGCTCGGCCATGGCGCCAACCGTATCCTCGATCGGCACATTGGGATCGACACGGTGCTGGTAGAAGAGATCGATGACATCGGTATCGAGCCGCTTCAGCGAGGTTTCCGCCACCGCCTTGACGTGCTCGGGGCGGCTGTCGACGCCGACCATGCGCTCGATGCCTGAGCCTTTCTCGGAAATCTTGAAGCCGAACTTGGTGGCGATCGTGACCTTGTCGCGCACCGGCTTCAGCGCCTTGCCGAGCAGGATTTCGTTCTCATAGGGACCGTAGACCTCGGCCGTGTCGAAGAAGGTGACGCCAATTTCGACGGCGCGACGCAAGGTGATAATCGCTTCTGCCTCTGCCTGACCGCCATAGGCGAAGCTCATGCCCATGCAGCCGAGGCCGACGGGGAAGACTTCGAGTTCAGTTCCTAGCTTGCGGGTTTGCATCACGTGTCTCCTTGTTGTGATGCGGTTGAGGTAATGCCTTGAACCATGTTCGATAATCATCTCTTATTCGTACAGGCTGTTCCAAGAGATAGATCAATGAATCGCACTCACCTTTCGCAACTGGCGGTGCTGGCCACCGTCGCCCAATGCGGCAGCTTTCGCGGCGCCGCCAGGGAACTGGCCATTGCGCCCTCGGCCGTCAGCCATGCGGTGTCCAGCCTGGAGGCGCGGCTTGGCGTGCGGCTGCTGGCGCGCAGCACACGCAGCGTTGCGCCGACCGAGGCAGGGGCGCAGTTGCTGGAGCGGCTGCGGCCGGCCCTGTCGGAGATCGACCTGGCGCTGGAAACAGCGATCGAGGCGCGCGACCGGCCAGCCGGCAATCTGCGGCTGACCGTGCCGCGCACCGCGGCCCACCTTACACTGACGCCCAGACTTGGCGCCTTTGCATCGGCCTATCCCGACATCGTGCTGGAAATCGTCATCGAGGACCGCTTCACCGATGTCGTCGAAGGCGGTTTCGATGCCGGCGTGCGCCTCGGCGAAAGCCTGCAGCGCGATATGATCGCGGTGCGCATAGGACCAGACCTTCGCGGCGCCGTCGTCGGCGCGCCGTCCTATTTCGCGACCATGCCCAGACCGCAGCATCCGCGCGATCTTGCCGATCACCGCTGCATCCGCTTCCGTTTTTCAAGCGGCATTCTCTACCGCTGGGAATTCGAAAAGGACGGCGAAGAGATCGAATTCGCCGCTCAAGGGCCACTGATCCTCGACGAGGACCATCTGATCGCCCAGGCAGCGGTCGACGGCGCTGGCCTCGCCTTCGTCTTCGACGATTATGTGCGCGCACCGCTCGCCGACGGCCGGCTGATCCGCGTGCTGGACGACTGGTGCCCGCGCTTCGACGGCTTCTTCGTCTACTATCCCAGCCGCCGCCAGATGCGCCCGGCGCTGCGGGCTTTTGTGGATTTCTTCAAGGTGGGGTGAGAAGTGGTTCGCGTAGCGGACGCCTGAGCCTGTGAAGGGCCGGGCTGGTAACTGCGGCGAACCGCTGCTCCACCACAGGAGGTGGAAGAAAGCGGACCCGCCGTTCGTTTATTTGCCATGCCGGCATCGATCACAAACAGCACGATCCGCTACGGTTGGGTGGCGATCATCCTTCACTGGCTGATCGGCATCATCTTCATTGGCCAGTTCGCACTTGGCTTGATCATGGTGCGGTTGACCAGCCAGCGCACCGCCTTCGAGCTCATCCAGCTGCACAAATCCTTCGGTTTTCTGCTGCTCGGTCTCATCATCCTGCGCATCGCCTGGCGGCTCGGCAACGCGGCGCCGGCTCTGCCGGCATCGACCGGAGCGCTGGAGCGTCGCACCGCGCCGCTGGCGCATCTGGCGCTCTATGCCTTCCAGCTCGCGCTGCCGCTGTCCGGCTGGGCGCTGGTCTCGGTGTCGATGCTGGAGATACCCAGCATGCCGTTCAAGCTGTTCGTGATGCCGAATCTGCCGCTCGGCCTGTCCGACGCGGCGGAAAGCTTCTGGGCGGCAACCCACTGGTACCTCGCCTATGCCGGCATTGCGCTGGTCGCGCTGCATGCGCTGGCGGCGCTGCGCCACCATTTCTGGCTGCGCGACAGCGTGCTGACGCGCATGATCACGCCTTCGTCAGATGGCGATGTGGAATAGGGCGCGCCGCGTATTCGTTCATGGAGGAAAGGCGCAGGACTTTGCCTGCCCGAGAAGGACAAAACCCATGTATGCGCGCATCTTCGGATTGGCGGCTGTCGCCGTTTGCCTTGCCATGCCAGTCTTGGCGGCGGTGGACCTTAACGACGCCGCCGGCAGTTACACGGTGAACCCGGCCAGTTCCAGCATCCACTTCTCCATCGGCAAGGTCGGTGGCGGCGGGCTGAACGGCGCCTTTGGTCGGTTCAAGGGCTCGATCCGCATCGACAACCGCGATGTCGGACGTTCCCAGGTCAATTTCACCATCTATCCCGAAAGCGTCGGCACCGGGCAGAGCCGCATCGACGCCTTCCTGCGCTCCGACGCGGTGTTCGACGCCGCCAACAATCCGGAAATACAGTTCCGCTCGACCAGCGTGACGCGCACCAGCGACACCACGGCGCTGGTCAGCGGCCGGCTGACGGCGCGCGGCAAGACGTTTGCGGAAAAGTTCACCGCCGAGCTCGGCGGGCTGAAGGGCGGCACGATCAAATTCCATGTCACCGGCAAGGTGCTGCGCTCCCGCTACGGCATGGATGTCGGCACGCCGATCTATTCCAACATCGTCGATTTCGACATGACGCTGACGGGGAAGAAGGGCTGAGCGGCTTTTCCTCGCCCGCTTTGCGAGGGCGAGGAACTGGCGCCATCATCAATTGGCTTTTCCCCCAAATTCGGGCAAACCTCCTCGACTGTAAAATCGATAGGAGAAGCCAGATGTTCCGATGGGGTGTTTTGTCGACGGCCAAGATCGGCCGCGAGCAATTGTTGCCGGCAATCGTCGAGGCCGAGAATGGCGTTCTGTCGGCCATCGCCAGCCGCGACCTGTCGAAGGCCAAGGCTTTAGGCGAACGTTTCGGTGCCCGCCATGCCTTCGGCTCCTATGAGGAACTGCTCGCTTCGAAAGAGGTCGACGGCGTCTACATCCCACTGCCGACCTCGCAGCATGTCGAATGGACCGCCAAGGCCATCGAAGCGGGCAAGCATGTGCTGGTGGAAAAGCCGTTGGCGCTCGACGCCAAGGACATCGCCCCGCTGATCAAGCTGCGTGACCAGAAGAAGGTGCTGGTCTGCGAAGCCTTCATGGTCATCTACCATCCGCAATGGATCAAGGTGCGCGACCTCATCGCCGACGGCGCCATCGGCCGGCTGCGCCATGTGCAAGGCGCGTTCTCCTATTACAATGTCGACCCGACAAACATGCGCAACCAGCTCGATCTCGGCGGCGGCGCGCTGCCCGATATCGGCGTCTACCCGACAGTGTCGACACGGTTTTCGACCGGCAAGGAGCCTAGCCGAGTGCAGGCGACGATCGAGCGCGACAAGAAATTCGGCACCGACATCTACTCCTCGATCCGCGCCGATTTCGGCGATTTCGAACTGTCCTTCTACCTGTCGACGCAAATGGCCGCGCGGCAGGTGATGGTGTTCCACGGCGAGAAGGGCTTCATCGAGGTGTTTTCGCCGTTCAATGCCGGGCTCTACGACCACCACCGCATCGAACTGCACAACCAGAACCACACCGAGGCACAGGTGTTCCGCTTTCCCGGCACGCAGCAATACCGGCGCGAGGTCGAGACCTTTGCCAAGGCGGCCGAGGGGGGCAAGGAGCGTGTCTTCACGCTGGAGGAATCCGTGCTCAACCAGAAGGTCATCGACGCCATCTTCCGCGCCGGCGGCAAGGACGGCTGGGAAACCGTCTGACCACTTTATCAAAGCCCGGGGGAGCAAAAGGATGGCTGACGATGCGGATGTGATCATTGTCGGCGCCGGCCTCGCCGGGCTGGTTGCCGCGGCCGAGCTGGCCGAGGCCGGCAAGAAAATCATCATCGTCGACCAGGAACCGGAGCAGTCGCTTGGCGGCCAGGCGTTCTGGTCCTTCGGCGGCATTTTCCTCGGCGATTCGCCTGAACAGCGGCGCATGCGCATTCGCGATTCCTATGATCTGGCGCTCGAGGACTGGCTGGGCACCGCCGCCTTCGATCGCCCGGAAGATCTTTGGCCGCGCCGCTGGGCCGAGGCGTATGTCGGCTTTGCCGCCGGCGAGAAACGCTCGTGGCTGATGCAGCGCGGCCTAAAGTTCTTTCCGGTGGTTGGCTGGGCCGAGCGCGGCGGCGGCAATGGTGCGGTGGTCTGAACGACCGAACGGTGTTGCCGCAAGCTCGCGAAGTCGCGACCACTTCATCCGCGGCATCATTCCAGCGATTGATTATTCCTCGAAGTCGATACCCGAAAAAGTGTCACGATGCCCGGAGACCCACAACGAGCCGCTGACGGCAAGTTTGGATGCTTGCCTAAGCAAGACCGTCCCATACGGCGGGTACCCACGCGCTTTAAGCGATGCTAATGTTCTTCATTGCTCGGGAACGTCGCAATGTCCAAGATTTGCTTGCTGTGCGCGTGCCTTCTTTTTCTGGCAGGCTTGTCGATACCCGCATCATCTGAGGTCGAAATCGGTCAACGCAGCCACAGATATGCACTTGTTATCGGCAACTCTGCCTACCGCTATGCGCCATCGCTCACCAACGGGGTGAATGATGCGAATGCGATCGCTCGAGTGTTGGAGGAGATGGGATTTGAGGTCACCCTTGGCCTGGATGCTGACGCGTCTACGTTTAGGAACCTTATTGGGAAATTCAGGCGAAACTTGCAACCGGGGGACGTCTCCCTTTTTTACTACGCAGGACACGGGCTCCAAGCGAACGGAGAAAACTACCTCTTGCCAGTTGATGCCGCCCTTCAACGACCCGCGGACTTGGCTCTAGAGGCTGAGCGCTTGCAGGATATTATCGCAGCCATGACGGCAGAGGAAAATACAGCCATCGTCCTTCTCGATGCCTGTCGGGACAATCCTTTCGTTAAGCAATTAAGTGGGCAGAGTCAGAGTCGCGGCCTTGCAATAGGAAAGGGGCTGGGAGCCTTGGATGCTGGCAGGGGAGTCTTTATCGGCTTTGCAACACAGCCCGGCAATGTCGCTCTCGATGGAGCCGCCAATCATAGCCCTTTTGCAGACTCTCTCGTGAAGCGCTTGAAGACCCCTTCAATCGACATTGAAATTCTTATGCGTCGCGTCCGGTTGGACGTTATGAACGCGACTTCTGGGAGGCAGGTTCCCTGGAGCAACTCGTCCTTGGTGGAGCCGGGGTTCTCATTCAACCCAGATGCCGCATCGAACCCCTCTTCATCAGAACTCCATCAGCCGGACATCAATACGGAGACAGAACTCGAATTTTGGAAATCGATCAAGGATACATCCGATGTCTCGATGTATCGTGCTTATCTGGCGGCATTTCCGAATGGTACATTCATCCAAATTGCAAAGAGCCGAATTGCCAAGCTCGAGGCGCCCGCGCCGCCACGCAAAAAAATCCTGCCAAAGAAAGTCAGTCGTAAGCCGCAAGCCTCGCCGCCTATCAACGAGCCTTCTGCCAATCGTTCAGCGGAAACGACCGCGCCTGCCAAACCGGAAGCCGTTGGACGATGCAGGGATGGCAACAAGGAGAGATGTCGCCAAAACTGCCGAGAAGGCAGGATGCGTGCCTGTCGTAAGCTGCAGCAGCTTGGGGGTTAACAACGCGGATGACTCCCTTGCGTAGCGACTTCGGGCGCGTCGCGGCGGGCGTGGTTGACTCGAGATCCGACGACACGATGTAAGGGCATGCCGCCGCCAGATTATCGGCTGGCAACCACCATGCGGTTGCCCTCGCTGTCGCGGAACTCGGCGACCGTGCGGCCCCTTTGCCAGGGCGCCTCCTGTGGCTCGGTGACGATCTCGACGCCGCGCGACTTCAAACTCGCGATGGTCGCTTCGACGTTCCAGTCGACCAGAACCAGCACCGGCTCCGCGCTTGGGGCATCGTCGACCCGCCTGACGAAATGCAGGTTGGTGACGGCGCCCGGAAATGTCAGCTCGATCCAGCGCCAGCCGCTATCGCCCATCGCTTGGTCGGAAGCGACCTGGCAGGCAAGGTGTTCGGTGTAGAACGCCTTGGCGCGGTCCTGGTCAATGACAGGCAATTCGGCAAACTGGATGTGCATGATGGTCTCTCCCTGTTCCTCGATGACTGCCGCGCAGCCGTCCACAGGCAAAAGACGATCCGGATGGTCAAAAAGATTCGCCGGGGCGGTGAATCTTTTTGACCATCCGGATCGTCTTCTCCATGCAGACTTGAAAAACAGGAGACGACACATGGGCTACAATCTCATCCGCTACGGCGTGAAGGATGAAAGCATCGCCGAGAACCGTATGCTGGTTGCAAAGGTGTTCGAGGCGCTCGACGAGACCAAGCCGCAATCCGTGCGCTACCTCGTGCTGGAACTGGAGAATGGCGAGTTCGTCCATCTTGTCAGCCAGGACGGCGACGGCCTGACCGGGCTCGCCGCCTTCAAGGCGTTCAGCGCCGATCATGCCGCGCGACGCTCGACGCCGCTTGCCAGATCGCCGGCAAAGATCGTCGGCAATTACCGTATGCTGGCCGGCGAGGTCGTGCCGGCCTGATTGCAAAGACCGGCGTTTCGGGAATGGACAGGATGAACACAGCAAAACTCGACCGCGTGGCCCTGGAGGCGATGCTTGGCTCCTTGCGGCCGAAGCTGCACCGCTACTGCGCCCGCATGACCGGCTCGGTGATCGATGGCGAGGACATCGTCCAGGAGACACTGATCAAGGCGCTGCAGGCCATTGACGGCGACGCCTCTGTCGAGCGGCCCGAGCAATGGCTGTTCCGCATCGCCCACAATGCCGCACAGGATCATCTGCGCCGGCGCCAGCGGGAGCAGGCGCGCATGAGCGAGACCGACATGACGACGATCGAAGACCCCTCCGTAAGCGCCGATGCCAGGCTCGCCGCCGCCGCCAGCCTGCGCAGCTTCATGCAGCTGGCGACGGCGCAGCGCAGCGCCGTGATCCTGGTCGACGTGCTTGGCCTCAGCCTGCACGAGACCTGCGAAGTGTCAGGCGCGACGCTGGCGGCAACCAAGGCGGCGCTGCATCGCGGGCGCGCGCAGCTGCGGCTGCTGGCGGCACAGGACGAACAAGCGCCCGCCCCAAAACTCGACGCCGACGACGAGCAGCGCCTGCGCCGCTATGTCGATCTGTTCAACGCGCGCGACTTCGATGCCGTGCGCGCGCTGATCGCCGAGGACATTCAGCTCGAAGTCGTCAACCGCACCCGCATGCGCGGCAAGGCGCAGGTTTCCAACTATTTCGGCAATTACGACCGCGTCGGCGACTGGGCGCTGTCGCTCGGCTTCGTCGACGGCAGGCCGGCCATCCTGATCCGCAACCCGCAGACAGGGGACGATGCCGTGCGCGGCTTCATGCTGGTCGACTGGCAGGACGGAAAGGTCAGCCAGATCAGAGATTTCCGCTATGCGCCCTATTGCCTTGCCGATGCGGAGATCCGCGTCAGCAGCGAATGAGCGCGGACGGCCAGTCGCTTCAGGCAAAGCTCTGGAGGTTGGCGTCCTGCAGTTTGGAGCCGGCGAGCAACGCTTCGAGCACCTGTTTCTTGAGCAGCAGGCATTGCGAACGGGCAAGCTTGGCGATGGCCGAGACCTCGGCCACCTCACAGGCAAGGACGAGCTCCTTCTGCTGGCCGATGATCACGTCGGTGAGGTCGCGCGATTTGAAGCCGAGATGGAGGACGCGCTCCGACTGGTCGAGGATCTGGTCGAGCAGGCGGGCCAGGCGCAGATTGCCCGAAAGCTCGGCCAGCGCCAGGCGAAAAGCGCGGTCGGCGGCAAGAAACGCGACATGGCTGCGCAGCGTCTCCGGCTTCAGCACCTTTCGCGCCGCCAGCCTGATGTCCTCGAGTCCGCGCTCGGTGAGATTGGCCGCGGCCGCCCTGAACACTTCCGGCTCGATCAGGCTGCGGACATCGAAAATCTCGTTGACGTCGCGCAGGCTGAGCGGCGCCACGACATAGCCGCGCCTGGGCTCGCTCTTGATCAGCCCTTCCTGCGCCAGCCGGGCGAGTGCGGAGCGGATCGTCGCCTTCCGGATCTGGTAGCGATCGCCGATCTGCTTTTCGGTGAGGCTTTCGCCCGGGCGCAGGACGCAGGCGACAATGTCGCTCTTCAACTGCTCGTAGGCCTCCTCGCTGCGCAATATGTCGGCGGTCGATGGGGAGGCGGATTTCGGGGCGATCATGTCAGGTCTTCCTGGGGCCATGCGGTTGACGCTGGTTCCGGCATTCGCTAGCCTGAGCATCTCAGTTATTGGTATTAAGCTTCTTAAGGGGGATAACTGACATGTCTCTTGCCGCCAATTCGCCTCTCTACGCCGTAACCGCCGATATCGTCAACGCAGCCGAAGGTCCCGATGCCTTCGATCGGGTCAGGGCGGTGTTGCGCGAGCACACCGATCGTTTTCACGCATCGGGCGTGCTTGCACATGAAGAAGAAGAGGACGAGGTACTGCTGCATGCGAGCCCTGACTTGACGATCTACCACATCACCCTGTCGCCCGGCCTGCAGTATCCCGCACACAACCATCGGATGGACGCGCTGATCGGTATCTACAAGGGCAGCGAGACCAACTTTATCTATCCCGTCGACGGCTCAGAGATCGATACACCGGAACGGCAGGACATTGCCGCACCCGCCGTCGTGCACATGACCCCGGACATTGTGCATGCTGTCGCCAACACGGGCGCCGCACGCTCCGGCGCGCTGCATGTCTATCTCGGCAATCTGACGGAGAAAGACCGCCATATGTGGAGCCCGGACAGCACCCAGGCCGAGCCGTTCGACAATGAGCGCTATCTGGCTGGGGCGAGGCCGATTGGGCAGTCCGGTGCCTGATCGGGAAGGGCGAAAGCAGGCGTCGATCTCCACGTGCTCTCGCGCACTGTCCCGGTTCGTTGCCGGATAAGCGATCCAGTCAGTTAGTCAGCCGTTTTGCCCAGAGTGTCCGCAACCACCGCGCCACGCTCTCCCATTGGCAGAGCGGGACCCGTGGTCGAGTCGATTGCAGTCTGGTGTTCCATCTCGGCATTGATTGCGGCGCCGGCGATGAGGATGATGACGGAAATCCATGTCCACATCATCAAGCCGACGACAGCGCCCAGCGAACCATAGGTGGCATTGTAGTTGGCAAAATGCTGCAGGTAGAACGAGAACAGCCACGATGCTGCGATCCACACAACCGTCGCGATAAAGGCTCCCCAGCTCAACCATCGCCACTTGGCATGTTCGCGGCTCGGCCCGAAACGGTAGAGCAGGGAAATACCTGTAAGCATGAAGCCTGTCAGGATCGGCCAGCGAGACACCGCAACCAGGGTCTCCGTCCAGGCGTCAAGGTAGAAGAAGCGCAACAGTGCCGGGACAACGCCAACGGTCAGCAACAGCACGATGCCGATCACCAAGGCGCCAAGCGTGAACAGGATCGACATCAGGTTCAGCGTGATGAAGCTGCGCTTCTCGCTTTCCTCATAGGCGATGTTCATCGCATCGAAGAGCGCCTTCATTCCGCTGTTGGCACTCCACAGTGCGATGCCGAGACCGATGAAGAAACCTGTTCCGAGAGCCCCCGGTTTCTGACTGGCCAAAGCCTGCAACTGTCCGCGAATGATATCCAATCCCCCTGACGGCAGCAATCCGCCGAGATAGGCGACATGGTCCGCGACTGTAACGGGATCGGCGACGAAGCCGTAGATCGAGATAAAGGCGGCCAGCGCTGGAAACAGCGCCAGCAGCAGATAGAAAGTAGCACCGGCCGCGACCAGCAAGACCCGGTCCTTGTTGAACTCTTCCCAGAGTCGCCAGAAGATGTCCTTCCAGCCGCGTGCAGGAATCTGTGATGGCCAGGCCGCATCGCGACCACGGCCCCCATCCTCTGCCCTTATGGCGGCCTTGCTGGTTTCCGACGTGGCCAACGCACGATTGGCCGCTTCGGTATCGATCAACGAGGACTTGGCGTCCATCGCTCAACGGCCCTCGCCAGATTTGCGTCGCCTTAGAGGGACACCTTGGCGACCTTGTCCTTGTATTCCTCTTTCGGATCGAACCCGAGCAGCATTTTGATGCCCGCCGTCACGCTTGAGCTATCGAGCCAAATCTCTGCGTCCTTCGGGTCGAAACGGAGCAATGCCAGCTTCGGGTCGTCCTTCCCGCCTTCGAACCAGGCCGCAACAAAGCGATTCCAGAGCCGGTCGATGACTACCGGGTTGTTGTTCAGAAAAAGCTTCCCTTGCACCGTGGCGAACAGATCGTGACCCTTGGATGTGAAGGTAGCCGTTGCGCTGGCGCCATCTTTCAGGCCCTGGACAAGTTCGGTATCGGTAGCCGTGAAAAACCAGATGGGTCCGTTTTGATTCTCAATTTGAGCGGTCATCGGCCGCGGTATAACCTTCGATCCATCGAGGCCGATCATCATCGTCATGTCGGATTTCAACGATTTCCAGAACTTGGCTTCGAGTTCGGCGGGGGTGGGCATCTGAACCTCCTTTCAGATGGGCGAAAGAAAGCAAAACGGTAGCCGGCTGCATCTGTTCCAATGGATTCATGGAAAGATCTTGCTTGCAGGCCGCCGCCCCAAGGCGCAGGTAGCATACCTCGACGCCTATATCGAACCAGCTTCGCGGCAAGCCTGAACAAGCGGCAGCGAGCTGACCATCTATCGCATCAGGGGCGGCGGGTCGTTAACAATTCATGCAACGTGGCGAAGATAGTGTGGCTTTGCAGCAATCCGAAAGCGAGCCGTTCCATTGCGCAATACACCCGCCGAAGCAATCTTGCAGCTTGTCGTTCACAATGACGATCAGACCCCGTGGGAGTTTGTCGTCGATCTCGTCCGTTCGGTCTTCGATCGATCGGCTGCGGAGGCCGAGACCTTCGCCGCGACCGTGTCGCAGGAGGGAAAGGCCGTGTGCGGCAGCTACCCATTTGCGGTTGCGAAGGCGATGCTGGATACGGCGCAGCAGCGCATCAATGCGGCCGGCCACCCGCTTCGCATCACCGCCGCTCCCAGCGAAACAGAAAGCGCGGCCATAGCCGGCCATTCCGCACAAGCTCCGCGCGACAAAAAGTTCAAATATGCCCACGAGGCGATTGCCTGGCATTTTGGCGGACTGGCGCATGACGAGATCATCGCGACCTCCCGCCAGTTTCCCGGCCACATGCGAGCCGACGTGCAGGTGGCGCTCAACAAGCTGTTCTCAGCCGCGCCCATTCGCTTCTTCGGCCTCTACGAGCAGCATCGCTACGAGACGCTGACTTATGCCGCGCTGACGAAGGAAGGACAGTTCGCCGTTACCATCTCGGCTGCGCAATATCAGGACGTCGATATCGGCGAAATCGAGCCGATAAAGTGTCTCAACAACGGTTTGTGGCTCAACCGGGACGGTGGCCTGCACTATGCAGTCGTGCTGTCCTTCCACCGCGAGTACGGTCGCGAGTCCGGGACCTGCGTGGAGATCGCCGTACCGGCCGGCGAAGATGGCGTTGCCCTTGTGGACCGTTGCTTCTCGCAACTTGAGGCGGCCATCAATGCTGCGCGATCTTACCGCGGCAAGGTTCTTTCCCTCGAAACGGAAGGGGATTATCAGGGCCGGTCCAAAGGTGTGATGGTTCATCGCTTGCCGCCGGTGCCGCGCGAAGCGATCATTCTGCCGGAACAGACCCTGAAGCTTCTCGACCGCAACGTGATCCGGTTCATCGAGAGCCGGGACGCGCTGAGGCGGCTTGGACAATCGACGCGCAAGGGCATCTTGCTCTACGGCCCCCCAGGCACCGGCAAGACACACACCATTCGCTACCTCGCTGCCAATCTCCCCGGCCATACCACGCTCATCATAACGGCCGGTCAGATGGGTATATTGTCGCAATACATGACCTTGGCACGCCTGCTGCAGCCGTCCACCGTGGTGATCGAGGACGTGGATCTGATTGCCCGCGACCGCGAGAACATGGGTGGTCCGTGCGAAGAATCCCTCCTCAACACGCTGCTCAACGAAATGGACGGACTAAAGGACAATGCCGACATCCTGTTCGTCCTGACCACCAACCGGCCGGAACAGCTTGAAGTTGCGCTGACAGGGCGGCCGGGCCGTATCGACCAAGCCATCGAGGTGCCGTTGCCAGACGACGACTGCCGCGAAAAGCTGGTGCACCTTTATGGCGGCGGACTGAAACTTTCCAACAAGATCATGGCCGAGGCCGTGGCGCGGACGAAAGGCGTCAGCGCGGCCTTCATCAAGGAGCTTATGCGTCGTTGCGCGCAAACGAGCATTATGCGGGGCGACGGAGAGGTCGTGACCTCCAAGGATCTCGCCGAGGCCCTGGACGACATGCTGTTCACCGGCGGCCGGCTCAACGTCAGGCTGCTTGGCGGAGCAACCGACGGACCGTCAAGCCACTGAGCAGGCGCTTAATTGCGGAAGGCGACGGCGGCTTCTTTGCCTTGGACCTCGCAGAAGATACCCGAGGTTCATCAATCTACTCCGCTCAAACCGGATGTCAGGCGGAGACCTCGGCCGCGGCTTGACCCGGAATATGCATACTAATACATATGCATAATGATGCAACAAAGCGTGTTCCAGACATTGGCCGACCCCACGCGGCTTCGCATCGTCGAAGCGCTGGCAGGCGGCGAGCAGGCCGTTGGTGACTTGGTTCGCGCCGTCGACATCGATCAGTCCGGCGTTTCACGGCACCTGCGAATCCTCGGCGAAGCTGGCTTCGTCGCGATGAGGCCTGATGGGGCGCGGCGTCTCTATTCGCTCCGACCTGAGCCGTTCCGGGCGATCGACGACTGGGTTCGGAGCTATCGCAAGCTTTGGGAAAGCCGGCTCGATCGCTTCGACGCAGCCCTGGCGCAACGGAGCAGCGTGCGGCAACGCGAGGGGAAGAAGTGATGGCACACGCCAGCGAGCCGGAGACGGGCACCATCAGGTTCGAGCGGGTCTACGACGCAGCGATCGAGGACGTCTGGGCGCTGTGGACCACGAAAGAAGGGCTCGAGGAGTGGTACGCGCCTGAGGGAATGCACGTCGAGGTGCTGGCCCTCGAGCTGCGGGTCGGTGGTGCGTTCGAACACGTGATGACCGCGGTGGGCGCCGACCAAGTCGCCTACCTTGCGAATGCCAACATGTCGACGACGGCGCGGGTGAGCGGCCGATTCGTCGAGATGGTGCGCCACCGGCGACTGCGCATTCGCTTCGACATCGACTTCGTCCCTGGCGTCGAGTCGTATCCCTACGACATGGTGGTCGAGCTCCACGCCGAGGCTGGGCGAGTTCGGATGATCGTAACGGCCGATCGTCACCCGGACCCCGAGATGACACGCGGCGCAATCCTTGGACTGACCAGCCAGTTGCAACGTTTTGACTTGGCCATAGCGGCAAGAACGACAAGAGACAAACGACCGTAATGCGGCCTTAAAGCGTAGCGCCCCGTTCCCAGAACGCCAATTGCCGCTCGCTGTTCACCTCCGTGCGGGTCGGACGGCATGAAGCGACGTCCAGAATAATTGGCAAAAGTTCATCCCGCACGATACGGGAACCTTGCACCCCACGCGGCGGCCCATTCGTCGAGCGGCATGATGAGGCGGACCAGCGCCTTCCCTTCTTCGCTCAAGCCATAGCCGCCAGGGTGATGGACTACGATGGCAGCAGCCCGCAATTCCTTGAGGCGTGTGTTCAGGAGGCTCGGATTTGTTTCCGCGACCGCTTGCAGTTCCCGAAACGTTAGAGGTTCTCCGGCATGAGCAAGCTCCCACAAAACGCGCAAACTCATGCGCCGCCCCAACAGATCGAGAAGCGCCATAGTTGGGTGTCCGGTTTGTGACCCCCGTACGGGCTGGCCAGGTTTGGGAAATTTCATGCTATACTTTTCGTAGCGATCGATGTAATTCTCTGCTACGAAAATAATAGCAGCAGGATGCGCGAAATGATACCTCGCGTAGCGCAGGGACGCCCACACGGGAAGACGCGGTGGATCGGGCAACTTGTTTGCCGTCACCCCTGCGGCTGATGACGCGTTGGAAAAACCTGGCGGTATAATCAAAGCCCATGCGGTACCCGTGCCGTCCGACAGCGTGCTGGCGCCGCTTTATATGGGCGCGGACCTGCTGGATGCGTACGCGATTCAGTTGCCGGCGGGGGCAAACGACGACCTCGAAGTGCTGGCGCGCGCTGGGTTCGAGCGGCAGGCGTGGTGGATTCGCGCGCTGACGCGGGTGCGCGATGTGGTGATGGCGACAGTCGGCGTCAAATCGTCTCGCGCGGTCGGTGTTGCCGCGGCGGCGCGGGGACCGGTGATCGGCTTCTTTCCAGTGCTGTCGAAGAGCGCGGGGGAGTTGGTGATGGGCGAGGACGACCGGCATCTCGACTTCCGACTTGCTATCCTGCTGCGCGCGGGCGCGGCGGGCGACCGGGAGCTAGTCGTGGTGACCGTTGTGCATTGCCATAACTGGGTGGGGCGGACGTACCTGGCGGTGATCGCGCCGTTCCACCGCCTGATCGCGCCGGCGAGTCTGGAACAGGCGGCAAGGGCGATATAGGCTGGATCGGGTCGATGGGGAGGCAGAGAATTGGCGCAGTTTTCCGCCACCGTCTTGTCGAGCTTGATTAGGCGATGCCGCTTTGAGCAGCATAGGGCGTCGCCCAAACGCCGAGTCGTCAACAACAACGCCGACGGCCAAGAGAACTCTCTGGAAACTGATTTCCCAGAATGGGAGGCGTGAATCAACTAAATATTGGCGCGCCCGAAGAGATTCGAACTCCTGACCCCCAGATTCGTAGTCTGGTGCTCTATCCAGCTGAGCTACGGGCGCGCAACAGGCCATGCTTTGCATAGCCCCGCGATCCGGTCCTGGCGACCGGCCGCGACGAGACGTGTTCCCTAACGACTGAATTTCCGAAAAGCAAGCCGATCCGGCAAAAGTTTTGTCGCAGGCAGATAGAGCTATGCGGGATTCGGCTCAGGCGGGGCGGCGCAGGCCGCTGCGAGCCTGGTCGAGGCGGACGGGCTGGTCGGGGATGGTGACGGCGAAGGTGGTGCGGCCGCCGATTGATTCGACCAGCTCCACCGTGCCGCCATGGGCGCGGATCAGTTCGTGAGCGATGGCCAGGCCAAGGCCGGTGCCGCCGCTGCGGGCCGAACCGCGAAACGCCGCGAACAGGTTTTCGCGCGCCTTGGGCGGCAGGCCGGGACCGGTGTCGGTGACGATGATGCGGCTGACGCTGCCCATGCGCTCGGCCGACACGGCGAGCCGGCGCACCAGCGCGCTCTCGGCATCAGCCGCCATCGCCTGCACGGCGTTGCGGCACAGATTGGTGAGCACGCGAAACAGCTGGTCGGAATCGGCATCGACCTCGAAAGCGAGCTCGACGGCGTTGACGAATTCGATGCCGTCCTCGATGTCGAGCAGGCCGTGGACGTCGTCGACCAGCTGACGCAGCCGCAAGCGGCGGCGCGAGGGCGCCGGCTCCTGGGTGCGGCCATAGGCCAGCACGCCTTCGGAATAGGACACGGCCCGGTCGAGCGCGCGCAACAGCTTTGGCGCGAAGGCCTGCACGGTCGGGTCCTTGACCAGGCGCAGGCGGTCCGACATCAGCTGCGCCGAGGCCAGGATGTTGCGCATGTCGTGGTTGATCTTGGAGACGGCGAGGCCAAGATCGGCGAGATGCTTCTGTTCGGCCAGCATCTTTTGCAGCCGCTCCTGCATCTGCGACAGTTCACGTTCGGCGACGCCGATTTCGTCGGCGCGGGCGGCCGGGTGGATGATACGCGAGGGATCGTCGGGCGCCTCGGAGAAGGACAGCATCGAGCGCGTCATGGTGCGGATCGGGCCGATCATGATCAGGTCGATCGCCGCGTAGACCAGCATTGCGGTGAACAGCGAGATCAGCAGCGAGACGAAGGCGACGTTGCGCGAATAGCGCAGCATGGCGTTGCGCAGGGAATAATCGGGCATGATCAGCTCGAATTCCTTGTCGCTGTCGCCGACCGGGCCAAAGACCCTGAGCATGCGCTTGCCGCCGAAGAACAGCGTATCCAGCGCCCCGGTCATGCCCTTGATCATGCCGACATTGGCGATGTCGATATGCTCGTCGACCTGCGGCGGCATTTCGGCCACCACCAGAAGGCGCGAGACGCCGCCGTCGCGCACCGCGATCGCCTTGGCGCCAATCGCCATCAGCACGTCGTTCTGGGCGGTGCGGGAGAGCGAATTGGGCTCGCCCTGCACCAGCACGATCGACACGGCGGCCGCAGTGCTCAGCCTTTCCTTCAGCCAGGCCAGGCGATAGCTGGCGATCCAGGGCAGGAAAATGAGGACTTCGGCCAAAAGCACGAAGACGATGGTGAGCAAGAGCAGCTTGGTCGACAGGCCGCGCGCCAAGGATACCGAGCGGCTTGGGACGGGGCGAACGGACGCCGGGCCGGCATCGGCATTCGCCGGGCCGCTCCCTTCATCCGCTGAGGCAAGTTCGCTCATTAAGGCCTGTCTTCACAAACGCTTGATCGGTTGAGATTAGGCGATTGCGGCTTTTTTGCCAATTTCATCCTTCGATGGACGATGGTACCAGCAATAAAGACGCATCGAACTGATCGTTCGCGCCGTGACGAACTGTTCGTTCACGCCGTGACGAACTGGTCGTTCGCACTGGATTGACTCCCAAAACCCTTCTTTCTATAAGCCGCTCACGCTCGGGCCATTCGTCCCGGCGCGGTTTCGATCGCGCCAAAGCCGGCCCGGCAAAGCTCCTGTTACACAGTGACAGAATCAAGAAGGGCCGCACCCCGCGGTATTAAAACAAATGAAGCGTACCTACCAACCGTCCAAACTCGTCCGCAAACGCCGGCACGGTTTCCGTGCTCGCATGGCCACCAAGGGTGGTCGCGGCGTCGTCGCAGCTCGCCGCAACCGCGGCCGCAAGCGGCTCAGCGCCTGAACGGAAGACGAGATCGTTGCCCGCAACCGGCAAGCCAGTGGGACCAAACCCCAAGCGGCTTCTGAAACGTGCGGAATTCCTGGCCGTCCGCCGCGGTGAAAAGCGGCGTGGGCGGCTTTTTCTCGTTGAAGTTCTCGACCGCAATGACGGCTTGTCGCCGCGCGTCGGCTTCACCGTCACCAAGAAAGTCGGCAATGCTGTCGTGCGTAACCGCGTCAGGCGGCGGCTGAAAGAAGCCGTGCGCACCCATGCCGCAAGTGACATGGCGCCCGGCAATGACTATGTCATCGTCGGGCGTGAAGACGTGCTTACCATTCCGTTCGGCCAGTTGAAGGCCGAGCTCTCCCGCCGACTGCGCGGAACACGATAGGCCAAGGGCTTTCGATGGAAAACAACCGGAACTTCTACATCACCATCGTCTTGTCGGTGCTGATCCTCGGGCTGTGGCAGTATTTCTACGTGCTGCCGCGCAGCGAGCGGCAAGCCGAAGCCACGCGCATCGAAGAGCAGCGGGCAGCTGAGCAGAAGAAGGCGGCCGAGGCCGCAAATCCCGGCGGCACGACGGCGCCCGCGGCGCCCGGCGCCATTCCGAACGCGCCCGGCACTTACGTCACGACGCCGGAAAGCCGCGCCCAGGAAGTGGCCAAGACGGCCCGCGTCAACATCGACACGCCGAGCCTATCGGGCTCGATCAACCTCACCGGCGCCCGCCTCGACGACCTCAAGCTCAAGCACTACACCGAAACCGTCGACAAGACCTCGCCGCAGATCCAGCTGCTCAACCCGCAGGCGCTGCCCACCGGCTATTATGCCGAGATCGGCTTCGTCGGCAGCGACACGACCGGCGCGGTGCCGGGCCCGGAAACCGTCTGGAGCGTCGACGGCAATGCGACGCTGACGCCGACGACGCCGGTGACGCTGACCTTCACCAACGACAAGGGCCTGACCTTCAAACGCACGGTTTCGGTCGACAACGACTACATGTTCACCGTTTCCGACGCCGTGGAGAATTCGGGATCGGCTCCCGTCACGCTGTCGAATTACGGCCGCGTCATCCGTTTCGACAAGCCGGCGGTTGCCAGCTCCTATGTGCTGCATGAAGGCCTGATCGGCGTCACCGGCACGGAAGGCCTGCAGGAGCACAAATACGCCGACATCGAAAAGAACAAGCTCTACACGCCGGGCAAGTCGACCGATGGCTGGCTTGGCATCACCGACAAGTACTGGGCGGTTACCCTGGTGCCGACCGAGAAGCAGCCGTTCCAGCCGCACTATGCCTATTACGACAATGGCCGCCCGCGCTACCAGTCGGACTTCCTCACCGATCCGATCACCGTTGCCGCCGGCCAGTCGGCGACGGTGGAGACCGAAATCTTCGCCGGCGCCAAGGAAGTTAGCAAGATCAATGCCTACGCCCAGGACCGCCAGATCAGGCTGTTCGACCGGCTGATCGATTGGGGCTATTTCCGCTTCATCACCAAGCCGATGTTCTGGCTGATCGACACGCTCTACAAATTCTTTGGCAATTTCGGCTTGGCCATCCTCGCCACCACAGTCGTCGTCAAGGCGCTGTTTTTCCCGCTCGCCAACAAGTCGTATGCGTCGATGGCGAACATGAAGAAGGTTCAGCCCAAGATGCTCGAGATCCGCGAGAAATACGCGGACGACAAGATGAAGCAGCAACAGGCGATGATGGAGCTGTACAAGACCGAAAAGATCAATCCGCTCGCCGGCTGCTGGCCCGTGGCGCTGCAGATCCCGGTGTTCTTCTCGCTCTACAAGGTGCTCTACATCACCATCGAGATGCGCCACGCGCCGTTCTTCGGCTGGATCCACGATCTGGCCGCGCCCGATCCGACCTCGATCTTCAACCTGTTCGGCCTGCTGCCCTTCGCGCCGCCGGCATTCCTGCCGCATCTGGGCGTATGGGCTGTGGTGATGGGCATCACCATGTTCCTGCAGATGCGCATGAACCCGACACCGCCGGACCCGACGCAGGCCCAGATCTTCACCTGGATGCCGGTGATCTTCACCTTCATGATGGGCAGCTTCCCCGCCGGTCTCGTCATCTACTGGGCCTGGAACAACACACTGTCGATCCTGCAGCAGGGCGCGATTATGAAGCGCCAGGGCGCCAAGATCGAGTTGTGGGACAATCTGGCGGGGATGTTCCGAAAGAAACCGTCGCCGGCGGAATAGCCGACGCCTACCTTTTCGAAGACCTGAAAAGCCCCGCCAGCGGGGCTTTTTTGTTGCGCTCGCGGGCAGATGAACATTCCGGGGGCGCGAGGCATCACGGTTCGGTGAGCGGCGAAACTTCGGCGTGCTCCGGGTCGTTACTGCTTGCGTTGCCATTCCCGGAGGACGATTGGAATGGCGTTATTCACATAACCAGCATGGTGCTTGAACACGGTTGCTGCCGCGGCCGGATAGCCTCGTGACGCTGTCACGAGGATAGCTGCCGTGGCCGCAGGAAATCTCATATAACCAATTGTTTTTGTTATTCTTTTTTTCAGTGCAACCGAAACTATCCTGATTCCCTGGCGTAACTCTTGCGGCAATCGAATTAACCTTTGCCTCCATCAGAAGGGTTCTCCAATGGTACAGTCCATCCTCAAAGCTCTCTGCATCTCGGCCGTCCTCGCTGCTTCCAGCCTTGCCGCCACGACCGTCTACACATTCGCCAACCCCGCCGTCGGCGGTGCCGCGATGTCGACCACGAAAAACATCGTCGAGAATGCCGTCAACTCGCCGATCCACAAGACGCTGGTGGCAGCCGTCAAGGCCGCCGGTCTTGTCGACACGCTGCAGAGC
Organism: Mesorhizobium sp. ArgA1; assembly: GCF_053714375.1. NCBI lineage: Bacteria > Pseudomonadati > Pseudomonadota > Alphaproteobacteria > Hyphomicrobiales > Phyllobacteriaceae > Mesorhizobium > Mesorhizobium sp. ArgA1. The sequence goes on along the minus strand of NZ_JBSKBQ010000014.1, from coordinate 108,293 downwards.
GCCGGTCCCTTCACCGTCTTCGCGCCGACCGATTCCGCCTTTAAGAAGCTGCCCGCCGGCACCGTCGCCACGCTGGTGAAGCCGGAGAACAAGGACAAGCTGACCAAGATCCTGACGGCGCATGTCGTTGCCGGCAAGATCTCGGCCGAGGAAATGATGACCAAGGCCAAGGCGATGGGCGGCAAGTATGAGATGAAGACCGTTTCCGGTGACACGCTGACCGCCGAGGTCAAGGGCGGATCGCTCTACATCGTCGACGAGTCCGGCAGCGCCGCCAAGGTGACGATCGCCGACGTCAACCAGTCAAACGGCGTCATTCACGTCGTCAACAAAGTGCTGTTGCCGAAGTAACGGCTTCCGGAAAAGGGGATGACGGCAAGTCCGTGGCGGCTTTCTCGGCTTGCCATCCCGCCTCATGACGAGGTGCCATGTGTTGCGGAAGCCGCCTTCGACACGACCGGGGTCCTGCTTAGTCCTTCGCAGGGCCCCGGTTTCGTTTTAGCGGCTGAACCGCTCCGGATCCCCGCGGTTCCGATCCGATCGGGAACCGCCGCTTCGCTCCATCGAGCAAGGCTGACAGCGAAGGCTCGCGCACCGGGCGATTGGTGCTATAGGGCGGATCAGGCTATTTTGAACGACGCGGCAGGTTTCGCCTGCGCCCGGCTGCCACTCTTCGACGGACCTCGCCATGGACGGACCCAACCCAGACATCAAGCACCCGATCCCGATGCACACCCGGGTCGGCTTCCTGAAGCCGCTGGTCACTGCGCCGAATATCGAGATCGGCGACTTCACCTACTATGACGATCCGGACGGACCGGACAAATTCGCCGAGCGATGCGTGCTGCATCACTACCCCTTCATCGGCGACAAGCTCATCATCGGCAAGTTCTGCGCCATCGCCGAGGGCGCGCGCTTCATCATGAACGGCGCCAACCATGCAATGTCCGGCTTCTCGACCTATCCGTTCAACATTTTCGGCCATGGCTGGGAATACGGCTTCGATCCGAAAACCTGGTCGCAGGAAGTGCGTGGCGACACGATGGTGGGCAATGATGTATGGATCGGCATGGATGCAGTGATCATGCCCGGCGTGTCGATCGGCCATGGCGCCATCGTGGCGGCGAAATCGGTGGTGACGCATGACGTTCCGGCCTATGCGATCGTCGCCGGCAATGCGGCAAAGGTGGTGAAGATGCGCTTCGACGACAGGACCGTGCGGCGACTGCTTTCCGTGGCGTGGTGGAATTGGCCGGTGGACAAGATCGGCCGCAACCTCAATGCCATCCGGGGCGCCGATATTTCCAGGCTGGAGGCAGCGGTTTGAACGCGTTGGGCAACACCGTTATCGGCGTCGAGCTGTTCACCAAGGGTTGGATCTTCATCCGCGGCGTGCCGGCGATGAAGTTTTTGCCGCCGGAAGGGCCGCCGGAAATCGCCTTTGCCGGCCGCTCCAACGTCGGCAAGTCATCGCTGATCAATGCGCTGGTCGGCCATAACGGGCTGGCACGCACCTCCAACACGCCGGGGCGCACGCAGGAGCTCAACTATTTCGTGCCGGGCGGGTTTTCCGGCGAAGGCGCGGACCTGCCGCCAATGGCGTTGGTCGACATGCCGGGCTACGGCTATGCCAGCGCGCCCAAGGAGAAGGTCGACGACTGGACCAAGCTGGTCTTCGACTATCTAAAGGGCCGCGTGACGCTGAAGCGGGTCTATGTGCTGATCGATGCCCGCCACGGCATCAAGGCCAAGGACGACGAGGTGCTGTCGTTGCTCGACAAGGCGGCGGTGTCCTACCAGATCGTGCTGACAAAGACCGACAAGATCAAGGCCGCGGGCGTGCCACGGCTGATCGAAGAGACGCTGCAAAAGATCCAGAAGCGGCCGGCGGCGTTTCCGTTCGTGCTCGCCACATCGTCCGAAAAGGGCGAAGGTCTTGAGGAATTACGCGCGGCGATCGTGCTGGCCGCCAATGGCGGCTGAGCGAGCCAGCTAGGCCTTGGCCTTCGCCTCCAGGGCGATCATCTGGTGGCTTTCTTCCTCGGCAAGCCTTTCGGTGCCGTAGTACTTCAGGAACAGGCTGACGCCCGACCGGACGATGTGGTCGATTTCATCCTGGCTGGGCGCCTTGGTGCGGTAGGCGAAGATGCACTGGCGGAACAGGCCGGCCAGGCACAGCTCGGTGAATTGATAGGCGGCAAGATCGACATCGTCGATCTTGAGCAGGCCGCGTTCGACGGCGGCATTGAGGAACTCCGCCACCTTGTCGTGACCGCGTTTGGGGCCGCGTTCGTAAAAGCGGGCGCCCATGTCGGGTATCCTGTCGGAGGCGCCGATGACCGTCCGCTGCGCCTGGATCACCTTGGCCGAGGTGATCTTCATCGACAGCACCTTGCCGAACTTCACCAGCGTCTGGCGCAGGTCGTCGGCGCGGTCGAGCATGTCGTACATGTTCTTGAAGATGGTGCCGCGCTCTTCTTCGATCAGCGCCTCGAACAGCTCTTCCTTGTTGGCGAAGTACACATAGATCGTGCCCTTCGAGACGCCGGCCTCGCGGGTGATGTCGTTCATCGACGCCGCCTCGAAGCCCTTGTCGATGAAGACGCGACGCGCGCCCTCGATGATCTGGCTGCGCTTGACCGGATCCTGGCCCGCTGCCGGGCGGCCGCGACGCGCACTGTCCAGCGCATCGCACAGGTCAATGTCAGCATCGGGTAGCGTATCGGCCATCAAAGTCACACCTCGCAAAATAATTCGAACCGATCGGTTCGATTGCTCTTGATATGGGCTCCTTTTAGCGCTATGTCAACGTCCACATCGAACCGAACGGTTCAGTATAACACGATTTCCTTATATAGCGACAGTAGCGAGATATCATGTCCTCGAACACGCCAAACACGACCGCCGAAGTCCGGCCCTTTCCCACCGCCAAGGTCTCGCCGGTCATCGAAGCCCCGGAAGCGCCCCCCAAGCCTGCCGCCGAAGTTCTGGCCGAGACGCCGGCTAAAAAGAAGCGGTCGGCACGCTCCCTTATGCTGCCGATCATCGGCCTAGCTCTGCTCGGCGCCGGCGCCTGGTATGGCTACAACTACTGGACCGACGGCCGGTTCCTGATCTCCACCGACGACGCCTATGTCCAGGCCGACATGTCGTTCGTTTCGCCGAAGATTTCCGGCTATGTCGACCAGGTCAAGGTCTCGGAGAACCAGCAGGTCAAGGCCGGCGACCCACTGCTGACCATCGATGACGGCGACTACAGAATAGCCGTTGCCCAGGCAGAGGCGCAGATCGCCACGCTGGCAAGGACGCTCGACCGCATCGACGCGCAGACCAAGGCCGCGCAGGCTTCGTTGCAACAGGCACAGGCGCAGAAGGTCGCCGACCAGGCAGCCGCCGCCAACGCCGCCCGTGCCCAGCAGCGCGCCACGCAGCTGGTCAAGACCCGTGTCGGTACCCAGGCGCAGCTCGACGACGCCCAGACCGCTCTCGACCAGGCCAATGCAGCCCTTGTCGGCGCCGATGCGCAGATCGCCGCGGCGCAGGCCAATATCGGCGTGTACGAGGCGCAGCGCGCTGAATCGGCCAGCACGCTCGCCTCGCTGCAGCTGAGCCGCGACAAGGCAGCGCGCGATCTGTCCTTCACCGTGCTCAAGGCGCCTTATGACGGCGTCGTCGGCAACCGCTCGGTCGAGCAGGGCGATCTCGTCAGCCCCGGCCAAAAGCTCGCCGTGGTGGTGCCGATGGACAAGCTCTATATCGTCGCCAACTTCAAGGAGACGCAACTGGCCAAGCTGGTGCCCGGCGAGAAGGTCCGGATCTCGGTCGACGCCACCGACGGCCATGATTTCGAAGGTACGGTGTCGTCGCTGGCGCCGGCTTCGGGCGCGGTGTTCTCGCTGCTGCCGCCGGAAAACGCCACCGGTAACTTCACCAAGGTGGTGCAGCGCGTCCCGGTCCGCATCGAAGTGCCGGCCGATGTGTTGAAGGCAGGCAGGCTGCGCGCCGGCCTGAGTGTCGTCGTCGCCGTCGACAGCCGTACGGCTCCGGCCGCGGCGAACTGAGCGGCCGCAAGGGGATAACACCATGGCAACCGCAACCATAACAGCAGGAGCGGCGCCGGCGCCTGCCATGCCGGCGGTGCCGACAACGATCTCGACGCGCCGCCTCATCGCCTTCCTGGCGATGGTGTTCGGCATGTTCATGGCGATCCTCGACATCCAGATCGTCTCGGCCTCGCTGGCCGAGATTCAAGCCGGCCTCAGCGCCAGCTCCGATGAGATCCCGTGGGTGCAGACCGCCTATCTGATCGCCGAGGTGGTGATGATCCCGTTGTCCGGCTTCCTCAGCCGGATGCTGTCGACGCGCGTGCTGTTTGCAGGCGCCGCGGCCGGCTTCACGGCGGCCAGCGCGCTGGCGGCAACCGCAACCAACATCGACCAGATGATCGTCTACCGCGCCATTCAGGGCTTTATCGGCGGCGGCATGATCCCGAGCGTCTTCGCGGCCGCCTTCACCATCTTCCCGCCGTCGCGCCGCGCCATGGTGTCGCCGATGATCGGCCTCGTGGCGACGCTCGCGCCGACCATTGGCCCGACCGTCGGCGGCTATATCAGCCACGCCCTGTCATGGCACTGGCTGTTCCTGATCAATGTCGTGCCCGGCATTCTGGTGACGGCCACGACCTGGTCGCTGATCGATTTCGACAAGCCCAATCTCGGCCTGTTCAGCAAGTTCGACTGGTGGGGCCTTGCCGGCATGGCGGCGTTCCTCGGCTGTATGGAATATGTGCTCGAGGAAGGTCCCAACCATGACTGGCTGCAGGAACAGGCGGTGTTCATCTGCGCGATCATCATGGTGGTCGGTGCGGTGCTGTTCTTCTGGCGCGCCTTTACCGCCGAGGAGCCTATCGTCGATCTCAGGGCCTTCACCAACGTCAATTTCGCCTTCGGTTCGATGTTCTCCTTCGTCATCGGCATCGGCCTCTACGGCCTGACCTATCTCTATCCGGTGTTCCTCGGGCGCATCCGCGGCTACGATTCCTTGATGATCGGCGAGGCGCTGTTCGTCAGCGGCCTGGCGATGTTCGTCACCGCGCCGATTTCCGGCATCCTGTCGAGCAAGATGGATTTGCGCATCATGATGATGATCGGGCTGCTCGGCTTTGCCGCCGGCACCTGGTGGATGACGCATCTGACGGCAGACTGGGATTTCTATGAACTGCTGATCCCGCAGATCCTGCGCGGCTCCTCGATGATGCTGTGCATGGTGCCGATCAACAACATCGCGCTCGGCACCTTGCCGCCGGACCGGCTGAAGAACGCCTCGGGCCTGTTCAACCTGACCCGCAACCTCGGCGGCGCGGTCGGCCTTGCCATCATCAACACGGTGCTGATCGACCGCAACGCCTTCCACTATGCAAGGCTGGCCGAACATGTCGAATGGGGCAGCGCGGCGGCGCAGCAGAAGCTGCAGAACATGACGCTCGACTTCCAGCAGACCCCCGGCCTCGACGCCACCAAGGCGGCGATTTCCAAACTGTCTGGCATGGTCCAGCAGCAGGCGTCGCTGCTGTCGTTCATGGACGTCTTCACCATGCTGACCGTGCTGTTCGCGACGATGGCTCTGTTCACCCTCGTCATCGCCAAGCCGGCGCCGCCTGCGGGCGGTGGCGGCGGAGGCCATTGAGCGCGCCGGACTCCCCCGCCTGGCGCCCTCATACATGACCCCGGAAATCACCCCCGATTTCCGGGGTCATGCTTAAGCATCAATCGCTTTCAATTGCTCTGTGTCATGGCCGGTGGGCCGAACCATCTGGTCAACGCGTCGGCCAGTCCAGCCGATCCCCCGTCGCCAACCCAGGCCACATGGCCGTCGGGCCGGACCAGCACGGCGCCGGGAGCTTCGACCGCACCCAGCACCGGAAGCTCCCATGCACCATTGTAGCTGGCGTCGACCGACCGAACCCGGTCCGCCCATGGGCCGATGTCGAAAGCGCCCGGCTGGCCGAAGTTGAGCAGCAGAGGTCGCGCCTCGTGCAGCAGCCCAAAGACCCGTTGCCGGCCGGCATCGGTGACGAGGTCGAGATCCGGCATGCGACGTCCCAGCAGTTCGTGGCCTTCGCCAAGGTCGTAGTGGATGTCCAGGCCGGACATCATGCCGGCAAAACGCTTGCGCGGCTCCTCCATGGCAAGAAGCCCGGACACCATGTCTCGCAGCGCCTTTATACGTTCGTCTTCACGACGCAGCACGACCGCCGCCATGGTGTTTTGCAACGCCCTGGCGGCAACCGGATGACGCTCTGCCTGATAGGTATCGAGCAGGCTTTCCGGCGCTGTTTTCCTGACCACCTGGGCGAGCTTCCATCCGAGGTTCACCGCGTCCTGCACGCCAAGCTGCATGCCCTGTCCGCCGTCTGGCGGATGCACATGGGCGGCGTCGCCCGCCAGCAGCACCCGACCCTTGCGGTATGACGCTGCCTGCCGGACCATATCGGTGAAACGGGAAAGCGATGCCGGATTGTGGACGCCATAATCGGTGCCGAAGACGGCAATGAGCGCGTCGCTCAGATCGCGCAGCGTGGGTGGCGCGACAGCCCCGACCTCGCGTTCGGTCACCATCACCCGCACGGTCCCGTCGTCCAGCTTGCTGAGGCCGTGAATGCCTGTTGCATCGCGGTGGATGCCCCAGTTCGGTTCCTCCGTTATTTCGACCTCGCCAATCAGGTTGCTGGTCGTCGGATTCGAACCCGGGAACTCTATGCCCGATGCCTTGCGCACGAGGCTTCTGCCGCCGTCGCAGCCGACGAGGTAATCGGTGCGAAGCGAGCGGCCATCGCTGAGCGCGACGTCGACGCCACTCCCGTCCTGCGCGAAAGCCGTCACCTCGCAGCGACGGTAGATCGTGACGCCAAGCTCCTCCACCCAGTCGGCGAGGATGCGCTCTATATGCTTCTGCCACAAAGCGAGCCCGTAATTGTGGCGGGTGGGAAAGTCGCTGATATCGAGGGAAACGCCGGCAAAACCCGCGACCTGGGCAGTTCGCCCTTGCGCCAGAAACCGGTCAGCAATGCCGCGCTGGTCGAATAACTCGATGGTTCGTGCGTGCAGACCGCCGGAGCGCAACCCTTCGACCTCTTGTCCAGCGCGCCGCTCGACGATGGCGGCATCGACACCGGCCAAGGAAAGCTCGCCGGCCAGCATCAGCCCTGTCGGGCCGCCTCCGGCTATCACCACAGGGTGGGAGATTTGCGACCGGTCGGCATCTCCGCGACCGGTCGATTTGCGCTCGCCCTGGCGAGCGTGTTCTTGCTCTCGTTGCATAGGTACTGGCCCTCTCGATAAGGGCTGCGGAATCTACGCATAAAAAGCCGTCTGCCAATTCTTGAAATTAAGTGTTTTCGCCCCATTTCAAGAGATAGGAGGCGGTTTCACGCCGCCTCCCAAATTCTCCACATCGCCAAGAGACGCTGGACGGTCAGGCAGTCGCCGGCTTGAATTTCAGCGCGACGCCGTTGATGCAGTGGCGCAGGCCGGTCGGCGCTGGGCCGTCATCGAAGACATGGCCGAGATGGCCGCCGCAGCGGCGGCAGTGGACCTCGGTGCGGGTCATGCCCAGCGAGCGGTCCTCGGTTTTGCCGATGCCGTTGGCAATCTCCTGCCAGAAGCTCGGCCAGCCGGTGCCGGAATCGAACTTGGTCTCCGAGGGATAGACCGGCAGGTCGCAGCCGGCGCAGGCGAAAATGCCCTTGCGGTGTTCGTTGAGCAGCGGGCTGGTGCCGGGGTATTCGGTGCCTTCCTTGCGTAACACGTTGAAGGCTTCGTCGGACAGGATGGCGTGCCATTCGGCGTCGGTCTTGGTGACCTCGAAGGTTTCGGCAGCCCTGGCGGGTTGAAGCCCGCCCATGCGCAGCGTTGCCGCCGCGCCGGCGACGGCAGCGATGGCGGCGCCGCTCAAAAGCAAATCTCGACGGTTCATGACAGAATCCTCCTGCAGATTGTTTTGCCAAATTTGGCCGCCACAGCAAAATCAAAAGCCGGTGACGGTGGCCTCTGCAAACGAACGCTCCACACCAGTTCCGCACTTGCTGCGGACGGGATGGAGCGCTCGGTCGTTTGCGCGGCCCACGGGGGCGCGAGCCGCGCAATCTGCAGGGAGCCTTGACCAACTGTTCGCCGGCGGCAGGCGCTTTGTTACATCTTCGGCAGCAGAACCTTGTCGACGACATGGATGACGCCGTTGGACTGCTCGACATCGGCGATCGTCACATTGGCGACATTGCCGTTCTCGTCGGTGACGGTGACCTTGCCGCCATCAGCCTTGAGCGACAGCTCACAGCCGCCGACCGTCTTGACCTTGTGGGTGCCGCCGTCGGCCTTGGCCATCGCGGCGACATCAACGCCCATCGCCTTGGCGCCGATGACGTGGCAGGTCAGGATCTTGGTGAGCATGTCCTTGTTCTCGGGCTTGAGCAGCGTCTCGACCGTACCGGCCGGAAGGGCGGCAAAGGCGTCGTTGGTCGGCGCGAAGACGGTGAACGGACCGGCGCCCTGCAGCGTCTCGACCAGACCGGCAGCCTTGACGGCCGCGACCAGCGTCGTGTGGTCCTTCGAATTGACGGCGTTCTCGACGATGTTCTTGTCGGCGAACATGGCGGCGCCGCCAACCATCGGATTCTCGGCATAGGCAGCAGTGGCGAGGGCGGATACGGCAATGGTACCGGCGAGCAAAAGGGTGGCGAGTTTACGCATAGTGTTCGGACTCCTCGGGTTATTGTTCCTCTCTCGGGAACATATGGAGATACGGAACAGAACCGCTTGAGTTTCCGCGCGTCGGGAAAAATTGTTATTTATTTTGTCGGTGAATTAAATCTTTGACGATCGATCTCTTGATTCAAGACAGCGCATCTGAACGCCAAAACGGCGGAAGATAAACTTCTGCCGTTCTTCACTAAGCAATTCTCTATTGAGAACTATCAGATACCCTTCAGATCGCCCGCGGCAACGACCGGTCCGGTCGGCTGTCCGGTCGGCGAACCGCCAGTGGGCTCGACGCTGACGGCGAGCACGGCGCCTTGCGCCAGCTTCTGCTGCACGGCCGGTGCAACGGGGATGTGCGTGGTCTGGCCGGCCGGAATGACACCCATCGAGACCGGCGCATTCTTGCCTTCAATCATCCACAGTTCGAAGTCCTTGCCGGCGGCGCGTTCGCCCGACACCAGCGACAGGCCGACATCGCGGCGTGCGGCGTCATAGACGACGAGGTATTTGACATCGCTGCCATCGGCGGCCAGCGAGGCGACAAGGCGCTCCTGCGGCTCGGTGACCGGCGGAGCCCTGAAGAGTGGCACGGCAGCGTAGAGCACCAGCGCCCCGAGAGCCGCCGCGGTGAGACCGCGCCAGAAGGCAAGGCTCGCCCAAAGGCTGCCGCTCGGCGCCGCGGCAGTCGACGCTGCGGTGGAGGAGAACAGCCGGCGATCGATAGCCGGCTTGATCGTGGCCGGCGGCTCTACCTCAGCATAGGCGGCGGCCATCGGCGAAAGGTGAACCTCCCAGGAATCGACCAGACGGGCAAAGCCGGTCTCCGCGTCGATGCGTCCCGAGGCTATCTGGCGTTCGTCCGCCGGCAGCACACCGAGAACGTATTCGGCTGCGAGCAGGTCGTCGCCTCCACGTTCCGGTCCATTTTCTTCTGCGAGCGTCATCTTTCCAGACATTCTCTAAGTTTCAACAGGCTGCGCCGCAGCCATGTCCGCATCGTGTTGAGCGGAACCTTGTGGCGCTCCGCCAGTTCGGCGTAACTTTCGCCGTTCAAATAAGCGCCCCGGACGGCCTGCGCCCTGTCTTGTTCCAACTCGTCGAGGCACTGGTAGATGCGCTCGGATTCACCGCCCGCAACAACCATAGCCTCAGGCCCCGGACCCGGGTCAGCCACGTCAAGCGCGGCATCGATATCGGCAGCAGGCTTGCGCCGTGATCGGATGCGATCAATCGCATGATTGCGGGCTATGGCCACCAGCCAGGAGATTGGGCTGAGATCAGAAACCGCGAAACGATCCGCCTTCGTCCACACTTTGACGAAGACCTCTTGCAGCGCTTCTTCCGCATCTCCCCGGTCCCTCAATACACGAAGGCAAACGCCGAAAAGTTTCGCGCTGGTTTGTCGGTAAAGCAGATCAAACGCAGCCCGATCCTTCATCGAGGTCCGGACAATCAGGGTGGAGATGTCCTGCGGCGTCATGCCGACAAGCTAGGCGATTGCGATTTATTTGCAAAGGCGGAAATGTTGTTGTCTACGCAATCGATGTCTGCGCCTCCCCTCCAGTAATCGTCAGTCGGTTGCCAAGGAAATCACCTGTCGTGCTGCTGAAACTGAAGCCGCTGTTCGGGCAGCTGATGGACAAGAGCCTGTGGTTCACCCACTGGCCGGCGATCCAGAATGTCACGGGACAGCCGTCGATCGCGCTGCCTGTCCATGTCACCGCTGCCGGCCTGCCGCTCGGCATCCAGGTCGTCGGCCGCCCCGGCGACGAAGAGACGCTTTTGTCGCTCGCCGCACAGATGGAAAAGATTTCGGGGTGGTTGACACGGCGGGCGCCGCTGAAGGTGCTCAAATAGGTTAGTGCCTTGACAACCGGCCATGCCGACCAATCTTTGCGCGGATGAGCGAGTATCCCGGCCTGCCAGAACACATTCGAAACGCGATCCTGGTCCTGATCGATCGGTATCGGGAGCGCGGCTCAATCACGCTCGACGAAGTCAATTTCGGGCTTCCGCATGACTATGGTTGGGCTTCGGCGGATATCGAGAATGTCTTTGAGCTGATCACCGCAGGCGGGCTACGGATCGAGGAATAATTCGATCGCTCTGGGCCCAAGTCGCGTCGAACCATTTGCCCCTCGCGCCAATTCCCGCTAAGACGCCGCCGTCCTTCCAAAAAGCCGGGAACCTACCGATGACGGAGATCACCGCCACCGCCGAGATGCAGGCCGCGCTGCTTTCGCGGGCGTTGCCCTATATGCAGCGCTACGAAAACAAGACGGTGGTCGTGAAGTATGGCGGCCATGCCATGGGCGATATCGAACTGGGCAAGGCCTTCGCCCGCGACATCGCGCTGTTGAAACAATCCGGCGTCAACCCGATCGTCGTCCATGGCGGCGGCCCGCAGATCGGCGCCATGCTCTCCAAGATGGGCATCGAATCGAAGTTCGAAGGCGGCCTGCGCGTCACCGACCAGAAGACGGTCGAGATCGTCGAGATGGTGCTCGCCGGCTCGATCAACAAGGAGATCGTGGCGCTGATCAACGCCGAGGGTGAATGGGCGATCGGCCTGTGCGGCAAGGACGGCAACATGGTGTTCGCCGAAAAGGCGCGCAAGACCATGATCGACCCTGACTCCAACATCGAGCGGGTGCTCGATCTCGGCTTCGTCGGCGAACCGGTCGAAGTCGACCGCACGCTGCTCGACCTTTTGGCGCGCTCGGAAATGATCCCGGTGCTGGCGCCGGTGGCGCCCGGCCGCGACGGCCACACCTACAACATCAATGCCGACACTTTTGCCGGCGCCATTGCCGGGGCCTGCCAGGCGACGCGCCTTTTGTTCCTGACCGATGTGCCCGGCGTGCTCGACAAGAACAAGAAGCTGATCGATGAACTGACGGTGGCCGAAGCCAAGGCGCTGATCAAGGACGGCACGGTGTCGGGCGGCATGATTCCCAAGGTCGAGACCTGCATCGAAGCGATCGAACGCGGCGTCGAAGGCGTCGTCATCCTCAACGGCAAGACGCCGCATGCGGTGCTCCTGGAACTGTTCACCGAACACGGCGCCGGCACGCTGATCGTGCCGTGAACCCGGCCGCCCGCCGCCCCTCGATCAGGCCGGCTGGGGCAAGCGGGCGATGACCTTTATCTCGAAGTCGAAGCCGGCTAACCAATTGACGCCGACCGCCGTCCAGTTGGTATAGGGCGGTTCGCCAAACACCTTCAGCCGGACGGCGTCAATGGCGCCCCACTGCGCGGCCGGATCTGTGTGGAAGCTCGTCACGTCGACAATGTCGTCGAACGTGCAGCCCGCAGCTTTCAGCACCGCGGCCAGATTGTCGAAGGCAAGCTGGACCTGCTTTTCAAACACCGGCTCAGGCGAGCCGTCCTCGCGGCTGCCGACCTGGCCCGAGACGAACAGGAAGTCGCCCGAGCGGATCGCCGCCGAATAGCGGTTGATCTCGTAGAGAGCCTGCCGACCGGCAGGGAATATCGCGTCACGTTTGGTCATTTCTACTCCATCTGGACATGGCAGGCTCTCAACGATCTCGGCCTGCCGTGGTCGTTTACATACGCCCCGTATGTCCAAGATGGGTTCATACGTTGCGTATGTCAATATACATACGCAACGTATATTTGTGACTGCAACTGAACCCGTCAGGCGCCGGGCGAGATCGCGGCGGCCGTTACCGCCGCCTTGCGAGTCGGCCGCATGACGACCATCGATTCCTCTTCCTGGTCCTGCGGCGCGCCCCAAAATTCGGCCAGCGTCGGGCCGTCCTCGAGGCGGCGATCCAGGGCCAGAAAGCCCCAGACCTCGCGGAACCAGACGCGGCGGCCCATCTGCGTGTACCAGCGCATCGAATGGCGCTGTTCGGGATCGGGATGGAAGAGAATGCGCGCCAATGCCTTGGGCCGGGACTGCACCGCGACCTCGATCAGCTTGACGGAGAGGAACAACATCCACGGTTTCAGTCGGGTCATCTGCAGCACCTGGTGCTTGTAGTCCCACAACCGGGCGTCGGTCTGGATCACCTTGCGATCCCGGGCGATGCGGAAGAACGGCGTCCAGCGGTGCGGGGTGACGTAAAGTGCCTGGATCTGGTCGGGGTCATAGGCAAGCAGCTGGCGGAAACCGCGCCACAAATCGCGAAAAGTCTCGTCCTCGAAGCCGGCCACCCAGGTCGCCATAGACAGGATGCCATGCTGGCGCAACAGCCTGATCGCCTCGCGGTCGGATGAGGTGCTGCCGCCCTTGCGGATCAATTGAAGCGTCTGTTCGTCGGTGTTTTCCATGCCGAGCAGCCAGCGGATGACGCCCGCCTTTCGGTAGAGGTGCAAAATGTCGGCGTCGCGCACAATGTCGTCGGCGCGGGTCGAGCCGACGATCAGCACCGGCACATCCTCGGCGATCATGGCGTCGAGAAAGGCGCGCCACGCTTTCTTCGACACCGTCGGGTTCTCGTCGGCGAGGTTGATCAGTTCGACGCCGTGCTCGCGGTGCAGCCAGGCAATCTCCTTAGCGAATTTGACTGGATCGCGATGCCGCCAACGGGTCCAGAAGCCGCGCTGGCCGCAATAATTGCACAGATGCGGGCAGCCGCGCGAAAACTGCATGACCACTGCGCGCTTGCCGCCCCAATAACTGTAGCGGCGGTGATCGATCAGCTCCCAGCCGACGCGGTAGTCGTCGAGAGTGACGATGGTGTCGGCTGGCCGCGTTGCAAAGGGACGGCCGAGATCGTCGCGATAAGCGATGCCGGCGATATCCGCCAGCGGGCGGCGATTATCCAGCGCCTCGATGAGAGCGACAATGGTTGCCTCGCCCTCGCCGCGCACGATGAAGTCGAAAACATCCGTTGCCGCCAGTATGTCGCGCCAATGATAGGTCGGGAACACGCCGCCATAGATCACCAGCGTCGCCGGCTCGCGCGTCTTGACCATGCGGGCAATGGCGAGTGCCGTCGGATGTGCCGAGGTCGAGCCGGAATGGCCGATCAGGATGCTATCAGGCTGGCCGCTCAAGGCATCGCGCACCAGTGTGTCCAACGGCATCGGGCCGAATTCCGCATCGACCAGCCGCACCTGATGGCCGGCGTCGATGAGCGGCCCGCCGATTGCAAGCAGGCCGAGCGGCGGCAGATGGTCGTCAGGCACGCGGCTGCCGATGGCGGTGTGCGGCGGATTGATCAGGACGATGTTCATGACGGACCTCTGCAAGTCGGTCCGCATGGCGTAGCCGGTGTTTCAGACCTGGAATTGGGCTCCGTTCAGCAGTTTGCGTGCAGCTTTTCCGCAGAAATGGCGATGCCGAGCCTTACCGCCTGAGATGGGCGAGCGGCACATGGCCCGGGCCCTTGATATTCTGCAGCACCAACTGGGTGTGGACGTCGCGCACACCCGAAAGCCGCATCAGCCGGTGCATGACGAAGGCGTTGAGTTCGTCGACCGATGGCACCATGACATGCAGCAGGAAATCGTGGTCGCCGGTCATCGTCCAGCAGGACGAGACTTCGTCCATGCGCTGCACGGCGGCGATGAAGGTTTCGGGCGAACCATCGCTGTGGCTGACCAGCCGCACCTCGATGAACACCTCGACCATCAGGCCGACGGCGCGGCGGCTGAGCACGGCGGCGAACCCCTTGATGATGCCGGCCTCCTGCAGCGCCTCGAAGCGGCGCGCGCACGGCGTCGTCGACAGGCCGATTTCCTGCGCCAGTTCGGAGACGGGCTTGCGCCCGTCACGCTGCAGCACTTCCAGCATCTTGATCTCGAAATCATCGAACTGAGGCATTTTCACTCCTCTGAGACAGTTATTGAGGGGATGTTATCTCGAAATATCTGCCTGAGCCATCATCAAAACCGATTTGCCTCGGAAAACCGGGTTAGCCTCCAGGCACGTCAGCCGTTGATGATTTGCAGGGAGAAGAGCCATGACGACGATGAGCGTTGCCGAATATGCCCGCGATTGCGCGGCGCAAGGGTTGCGCGGCGACTATTCGGTTTGCCGTTCCGATTTCACCGTGGCGCAAGGCTATGATTACAGCGCCGAGGAGCAGGCGGTGTGGCGCACGCTGTGCGACCGCCAGACCAAGCTGACGCAGAAACTGGCCCACCATTCCTATCTCGATGGCGTCGCCACGCTCGGCCTGCTCGACAAGATCCCGGATTTCGACGCGGTCTCAGACAGGCTGCGCAAGCTGACCGGCTGGGAGATCGTCGCCGTTCCCGGCCTCATTCCGGCTGCGCCCTTCTTCGACCATCTCGCCAACCGGCGCTTTCCGGTGACCAACTGGCTGCGCACCAAGGACGAGCTCGACTACATCGTCGAACCGGACATGTTCCACGACTTCTTCGGCCATGTGCCCATCCTGACGCAGCCGGTGTTCGCCGACTTCATGCAGATGTATGGCGAGAAGGCCGAGAGCGTGATCGCGCTGGGCGGCGACGAGATGATCACCCGCCTTTACTGGTACACCGCCGAATACGGACTGATGCAAGAGAAGGGCCAGCCCTTGAAGGCGTTCGGCGCCGGGCTGATGTCGTCCTTCACCGAATTGCAGTTTGCCGTCGACAGCAAGGACGCGCATCACGTGCCCTTCGACCTGGAGACGGTGATGCGCACCGGCTACGAGATCGACAAGTTCCAGCGCGCCTATTTCGTGCTGCCGTCGTTCGACGTGCTGCGCGATGCGTTCCGCACCGCCGATTTCAAGGCGATCGTGGCGCGTCGCAAGGGTCAGGCCGCGCTCGACCCGGCGACCGTCTAATGCGTGTCGCCGAAAAGTGATCTTGGAAACACGACATGCATAGAACAAAGGCCTAAAGCGCGTCGCATGAATCCGCTTCAACGCGACGTACTTTAGGCTTTTGTTCCCGACAGGCTATTGCATGGCGGCGGGGTTCATCCACAGGAACTCCCACACGTTGCCGTCTGGGTCTTCGATGTGGCGGTTGAACATGAAACCGAGATCCTGCGCGGGATTGGGATCAGCGCGGCCGCCTGCCGCCACACCCTTATCGATTGTGGCATTGACCTCGTCCTTGCTGCCAGTGGTGAGCGCGATCAGCATCTGGCTGTCACGCCTGGCGTCGCCGATCTGCCGAGCTGTGAACTGGCTGTAGTGCTGGTGCGTCAGCAACATGACCCCAATCGAGTCGGAGAACATGATCGAGCTGGCCTGGTCGCTCGAGAACTGCGGGTTTAGCGTGCCCCCGATCGCGAGATAGAAGTTTGTCGCTGCCTGCAGATCGCGAACCGGTAGGTTGACGAAGATCATTTTGCTCATCAGTTTAAGCCCTGCTTTGTTGGCGGGTACTAGCCAGTCTAGTACTGGGATTGTGGTTATCATACGGGAACGGTACCGTCTAGTACTGGTCAGGAGAGCGCCCATGGAGATTGACGGTGAAACCAGATCGGCACGCAAGGACCGTGAAATCATCCAGGCGGCCACTGCAGCGTTCATCGGCAAGGGTTATGATGGAACCAGCATGGAGGAAATCGCCACCAGGGCAGGGGCTTCCAAGCAGACCGTCTACAAGCATTTCACCGACAAGGAGACCCTGTTCGGCGAAGTCGTTCTGTCAACCGCTGGCCAGGTCAACGACATCATCGAGTCCGTGACGACGCTGCTTTCCGAGGCGAAATTTATGGAAGGCGGGTTGCAGCAGCTTGCCCGACGTCTGATAGCGGTTCTCATGGATGAAGAGTTGTTGAAGCTGCGGCGCTTGATTATCGCCAATGCGGATCGAATGCCGCAGCTTGGGCGCAGTTGGTACGAGAAAGGTTTTGAACGCATGCTTGCCTCGACGGCATCGTGCTTTCAAAAGCTCACCAGTCGAGGACTGATACAAACCAGCGATCCCTATCTGGCGGCCAGCCATCTTTTTGGGATGCTTCTTTGGATCCCCATGAATGAAGCCATGTTCACTGGAAGCAACCGGCGCTCCAAGGCCGAACTGGAACGGCACGCGGATGCCTCGGTGGAAGCATTTCTGGTTGTTTATGGGGTCCAGCCGAAATAGTCCTGCCGACATCAGCTGAACGCCGCAAGCACAGCAGCGCTTCTATCGCCCAGGGGCGTCCGGCCCCTCGGCCTTCAGCCGCGCAAGCTGAGCGCGCTGCAGGTCGAGGGCGGCGTTGACGAAGCGCGATATGGTCGCGAGCTCGGCGTCATTGAAAGTGGCGATCACCTTTTCTCCTTCCCGCGCGATGGCACCGTAGTAACGCGCCGACAGTTCGCGTGTCGCCTCGGTCGCCTCGATCACCACCTTGCGCCTGTCCTCGAGACTGCGCGTGCGCGTCAAAAGCCCGCGCGCTTCCAGCCGGTCGGTCAGCGCGGTCACGGCAGCGGGCGTCAGGCCGGTCGCTATCGCAACGGCGCCGGCCGATTGCGGACCGCCATAGAGCAGCCCGATGCAATGGCGTTCGGCCATGTTCAGCCCGAGCCTTTCCCCCACCGCTTCGTCATAGGCCTGTGTGGCGTCCTGCCACTGCATGATGGCCAGGCCGATGGCCGTCGTCATGTCCTCGCGATTCCGGCTTGACGAATTTATTTCGATCATCTAACTATCAATCTGTCTAACACTTAGACCATTGCATCAATATGCAGCTGCGGTCCGGACATAGCAAGGGCCTGCCGCCGACAAGGAGTGAAAAATGAGCTTAATTCAACAACGCGCGCCGCTCTCCCACGAGGAAGAGTACAAATACGCCGAGATGGCGATGAAATGGTATGGCTGGGGCTCGCCCATCGGCCTCGGCATCATGGTGGTGGCGCTGGCTGCCGCGGCTGTGCTGGTGCGCGTCGCCGTGTACGGCCTTTAGAGGCTGTTCCATCCCGACGAATCGGGATGAGGCTTACCTTCCACCGAGCGGACCCTTCCGAAAACCGGTTTCGGAATCACGCTCTGGTCCAGACCTGAATCCACCCAAAGGCGCGCCAGGGCGGTGCCGGCAGCAATCCTGCCGGCACCGTCCGCTTTTGGCGATCAGATGGTGGTGACTGGGTCAAACCGGGACTGCGTCACACTGTGACGACCTTGCTCAGATGTTCGCCAAGCCGGCAGGCCAGCGCGGTGATCGTCGTCGTCGGGTTGCATTGGCCGGAGGTGCAGAACACCGACGAGCCGCCGACATAGAGATTGTCCATGCCGTGCACCTTGCAGTTGGCGTCGACCACGCTCTTGGTCACATCCGTGCCCATGCGCGTGCCACCCATATGGTGGTGGCCGGCCAGTTCCTCGTCGGTCGGGTAGTCCTGACCATTGGCAAGCCAGTCCATGATGCGGACGCGGCCGAGGTTCTTCTCGATCAACGTCCTGCCGAACAGTTTGAGCCCCTCAAGAATGGTGCGGCGCTCCAGCGGTGACTTCTTCCAGTGCAACTCGATGCGCGGCACGCCGGCATGGTCGACATCGGTCTTCGACAATTCGATGTGATTCGAAGCCAGCGGCGCCTGTTCCCAGGCGACATAGAGCTGGGCGGCACAGCGCAGATTCTGGCTGAGCTGGTAGGCTACCCACTCGGCAGCGTCGGGCGCGGTGCAGGCGAGGTCGGCAATCAGGCTCTTGACCCCGGCGTAGGGCGTCTCGATCAGGCGTATGCCGAAATTCATGATCTGCAGCCGCTCCATGGCGGCAAGCGTCGGCGAGAAGAAGGCCTCGTTGACGGCGTCGACCTCGAATTCGCTGTAATCGGCCAGGATGGCATTGCCGCCCTCGAAGGTCGGGTGTTCCATCCAGTAACGGCCAAGCGCCGTGGCGTTCGGCACCACGCCCCCGTTCGAGCGCTGGTTCGACCATAGAAGCAGTCGTGAGTTCTCCAGCCCGCCGGTGCAGACGATGAAATAATCGGCGCTGAAGGCGCCGGCATCCTGGCCGTTCGACCACAGCCTGGCGCCAGTCACCCGCTTGCCGTCGCCTGCAAGTTCGGTGGCATAGGTGTTGAGCACGACGGCGATGGTCTTGCTCTTGTCGAGCTCATCGGCAAATTTCTCGCCAAAGCGCACGGCCGGGCTCTTGATCAGCTGTATCCAGCGTATGTCGTCCGAAATCGGCACATCTGGCCGGAAGTCCGGAAGCTCGAGTATGTCATGCACCTCGAGCAGATAAGGCTCGATGTCGGCGCGGCTGATCGGCCAGCCCGTGTCCGGCGCCCACGCCTTGGGCTCGAAGTCCTGCTTGTCGAGCACCCGGCACCAGCCGGCCCAGTGGTTCGACGACCCGCCCATGAACCGCAACCGGGTGATGTCGAGGTCGAAATAGGGATCGCCGACGGTGGTGCCGCGGTAGAAATCCTGCGACTCGTCGCTGAATTCGCGCGAGCCGGCTTCCAGCACCACGACCGGGATGCCGGCGGCGCCAAGCTTCCTGGCAATGGTGGTGCCGGCAGGCCCGGAGCCGAGAATGCAGACCTTCGGCTTGAACTCCGAGGCGCGATACGCCTCATAGCTGTCGAAGATCATGCCAGGTCGCTCCGCTTCAGGATCCAGCCATTGACCTCGACGATCTCGTCAGGGTCGGCATGGGGGCGGTCGCCGTCAGGCAGCTTGCGGAACAGCTGCAACGCCGGCATGGCAATCAGCGCCTGCACGATGGCGCGGCGCGATATTTTCTTGATGAAGAAGCTCATGACACGTCTCTCGATGGGGGCTTCGATCCACGCATGGCGTTCCCTGAACGGCACACGTGCCGGCCAGACAGGCCATTTCCGTGCCAGTCCTATCGGTAAACGGCTTACAACCGGGTAAACGGCGCGGTTGCGCTGCAACAATGTCAGCAAATCCTTGGCAAGCATGGGCGGGAGCCTCAGGCGGCCTCGGAAATGTCCCGGTCCAGGATCGACAGATTGCGGCCACGGTGCTTGGCCTCATAAAGCCGGAGGTCGGCGGCGCGCATCAGTTCCGAAACATTGGCGTCCTCGTCGCAAGTAATGCCGCCAATGCTGACGGTCAGCGGCACCGTCCGCTCGTCGACCGGGCGGAAGCGGATCAGCTCGACTTCCCTGCGGATGCGCTCGGCGACGCGCCTGGCCTCCGCGCCGGTGGCGCCGACCAGGAAGGCGCCGAATTCCTCGCCGCCGATGCGGCCAAGCACGTCGCCGCTGCGCACGCCGCGCTCGATGGCGCTGGCGATCAGCAGCAACGCGTCGTCGCCGGTCAAATGGCCAAAACTGTCGTTGATCGCCTTGAAATGGTCGGCGTCGATGATCAACAGCGCGCCGCGATCGGATTTGCGCCGCGAACCGTCGAGCGCGGCAAAGAAGCTCTCGCGGTTAAGCATCCCGGTCATGTCGTCGCGGCTCGCCTTCTCCGACAGGCGCCGGTGCGCGGCGGCGAGCTGGGCATGCGCACGGGCAAGGTCGCGGTGCGCGCCTTTCAACCTGTCGCTCTGCCAGAAGGAGCTGGCGCAGGCGATCCAGGCGAGCGCCAGCGGGCACACGGTCGATGTCAGCCAAATGGTGCGACTGACCGGAAAACCCATGGCGGGAACGATAATCAGCGT
Organism: Mesorhizobium sp. ArgA1; assembly: GCF_053714375.1. Classification (NCBI taxonomy): domain Bacteria; kingdom Pseudomonadati; phylum Pseudomonadota; class Alphaproteobacteria; order Hyphomicrobiales; family Phyllobacteriaceae; genus Mesorhizobium; species Mesorhizobium sp. ArgA1. The sequence goes on along the minus strand of NZ_JBSKBQ010000014.1, from coordinate 88,032 downwards.
CAGCAAAAGCGAGACGGCTACCGAGCCGAACGCAACGGCGGCGGACTTCAAAACTATGCGACTCATCGCTGGCTCCCACTGAACCATCTCTGTGCCAGCAAGCCCTGAAGGCCACCTTTCGGGGATGGCTAAAATTTGAATGGAGAGCCCATTTTTACAACTCTAGATGCATCCAGGTTGTGGATAAGCCTGACATCAGAAAGTGGTTCGAACGGCAGATATTTCGTGCCATAAGGACGCCATGACCACGTCGCCCGATCCAGCCCGCTTCGCCCATGTCACCGACTGGGTGTTCGACCTCGACAACACGCTTTATCCGCACCATTCGAATCTGTTTTCACAGATCGACGTCAAGATGACGGCCTATGTCGGAGAATTGCTGACGCTGCCGCGCGACGAGGCCCGCAAGCTGCAGAAGGAACTCTATCTCGAATACGGTACGACGCTGAACGGGCTGATGACGCGCCACGGCATCGACCCCGACGACTTCCTCGAAAAGGTGCACGACATCGACTATTCGTGGCTGGTGCCCGATCCGGTGCTCGGCACCGCTATCCGCCAGCTTCCCGGGCGCAAATTCATCTTTACCAATGGCGATCGCAAGCATGCCGAACGGACCGCGCGCCAACTCGGCATACTCGACCATTTCGACGACATATTCGACATCGTCGCCGCCGGGCTGACGCCGAAGCCGTCGCGCCAGACCTACGAGAAGTTTGCCGAACTGCACGCCGTCACCGGCCACAATGCAGTGATGTTCGAGGATCTCGCCCGCAATCTGGCGGTGCCGAAATCGCTTGGCATGACCACGGTGCTGGTGGTGCCGCGCAATTTCGAGCCGACCTTCGCCGAGATCTGGGAACGCGACCCGGCCAATGAGGACGACGTCGATTTCGTCACCGACGATCTCGCCACATTCCTGACCGCGATCGTCGAAGTTACAGCCTGAGGCGATCCGCCGGCCGCGGACGGCCCCGCTCTTACAGGTTGTAGAAGCGGCTGACGATACCCCAGGCCTCGTCGGCGGTGTCGACGAAGTCGATTATGTCCTGGTCACCGGGCGTGATGGTGCCCTGTTCCGCCAGGAAATCGAGATCGATCGCCCTTTTCCAGAACGCCTTGCCGAACAGGATCACCGGGACGCGCTCCATGCGCCCGGTCTGGATCAGCGTCAGCGTCTCGAAAAACTCGTCCATGGTGCCGAAGCCGCCCGGAAACACAGCGACGGCCTTGGCGCGCATGACGAAGTGCATCTTGCGGATGGCGAAATAGTGGAAGTTGAAGCACAGTTCCGGCGTCACATAGGCGTTCGGCGCCTGCTCGTGCGGCAGGACAATGTTGAGGCCGATCGACGGTGCGCCGACATCGTCGGCGCCGCGATTGCCCGCTTCCATGACGCCTGGCCCGCCGCCGGTGACGACGACGAATTCGCGGTAATAGGACGTTGCCGACTGCTGCGAGCAGAGGCGGGCGAACTTGCGCGCCTCCTCGTAATATTTGCTGTTTTGCTCGAGGTTCTTCTTCTGCGTCTCGTTCTTGGCCGCCCAGGCCTCGCCGCCGGGTTCGGGAATGCGTGCGCCGCCGAACAGGATCACCGTCGAGCGGATGCCGCGTTCGGCCAGGATCATTTCGGGCTTCAAGAGTTCCAGCTGCAAGCGCACCGCGCGCAATTCACGACGCGTCATGAAATCGGGATCGTTCCAGGCGAGACGGTAGGTGTCGGCGCGCGTCTGCGGCGTATCGGGCACGCTTTTCGAGCGCTCCAGATCCTCGTCCGAATGCGGCAGCGGCGTCCACCCCGCCTTTTCCATAGGAGTCATATGCTTTACCCGTCCCAACAGTTCAGTTGCGCCGTCCCATGGCGCACGCGCGATTGACCCCCACTACGCCTTAACATAGGGTCCGCGCGATTTTCAAAACAAGGTTAAGGCGATGGCCTTAACAGCGTGGTAACGGAGCGAAATTCATGTCGAAGCCTGATCTGGCAAGCCTCGAAAAGACCATCGAGAAGGCCTTCGAGGAGCGTGACACGATTTCGACCGCGACCCGCGGCGAAACGCGCGACGCCATCCAGTCCTCGCTCGACCTGCTCGACCGCGGCACGGTGCGCGTCGCCGAACGCCAGGCCGACGGCAAGTGGCATGTCAACCAGTGGCTGAAGAAGGCCGTGCTCTTGTCGTTCCGCCTCTATCCGATGGAGATCATCAAGGGTGGTCCCGGCCAGGCGGTGTGGTGGGACAAAGTGCAATCGAAGTTCGACGGCTGGAGCGCTGTCGATTTCGAGAAGGCCGGCTTCCGCGCCGTACCGTCGTCGATAGTGCGCCGCTCGGCCTATGTCGCGCCGGGCGCGGTGCTGATGCCATCCTTCGTCAATGTCGGCGCCTATGTCGATAGCGGCACCATGGTCGACACCTGGGCCTCGGTCGGCTCCTGCGCCCAGATCGGCAAGAACGTGCACCTGTCGGGCGGCGTCGGTATTGGCGGCGTGCTGGAGCCGATGCAGGCCGGCCCGACCATCATCGAGGACAATTGCTTCATCGGCGCACGCTCGGAAGTGGTCGAAGGCTGCATCGTGCGCGAGGGCTCGGTGCTCGGCATGGGCGTCTTCATCGGCCAGTCGACCAAGATCGTCGACCGCGCCACGGGCGAGGTGTTTTACGGCGAAGTGCCGGCCAATTCCGTCGTCGTCGCCGGCTCGATGCCGGGCAAGGCCTTTCCGAACAACGAGCCGGGCCCCGGCCTCTACTGCGCCGTCATCGTCAAGCGCGTCGACGCCAAGACCCGCTCCAAGACCTCGATCAACGAATTGCTGCGCGATTGATCTTTTTTGCAAACGGACGCACCTTCCGCCGGCGCGACATTCCGTCGCGCCGATTCAGCATGGAGGGGTGACATGGACTGGAAATACCTTCTGACCAGCTTTGACGGCCGCATCAATCGCGCCAAGTTCTGGGCGGCGATCGGTGTTTTTTTCGTGATCGGCATCATCGCCTTGATCCTGGATTCGATCCTGGGCACACGCATGGATCTCGGCGGTGGCGCCGAAATCGGTATTATCGGAATCATCGTTTCGCTGGCGTCGATCTATTTCGCCCTCGCGGTTTATGCCAAGCGTTGGCATGATCGCAACAAGTCGGGTTGGTGGTCCCTGATCCTGTTTGTGCCTTTAATTGGTGCGATCTGGTTCCTCGTAGAATGCGGCATCCTCGAAGGCACTCGAGGCGCCAATCAATATGGACCGGATCCGCTTGCCTGAAAAAACAGACCTCATTTGGCTTTTCTTCAAAACCTCAGGCCGCGTCAGCCCCAGTGCGTATGCGCTGGCCGGCCTGCTTTTGCTGCTTGCCCAGTTTTTCCCCCTCTACCAGTTTGCCAGACTGGAGCCCGGCACCGCAAATAGCCAGGTGTGGGCAATTGTGTTCTGGACCGTGCTGCTGATTTCGACCTGGTCAAGCTTCGCGGTGACGGCAAAGCGCTTCCATGATTTCGGCAAGCCGACCTACTACGCGTTGATCTCCCTCATCATAGGCCCGATTCTTCTTCTCATTCTGGCTTGTTTCAGCAGCGATCCCGGGCCCAATCGCTACGGCCGGCACACCAATTCTCCCGCACAACCCTGAGGGCGACCGGATATCTTGCCATGCGCTACCGCACGCTTGATCCGAAACTGATCATCGACACCGCCGAGCGGCTGGAAGGACGCGTCGCCGAGCGTTTTCCCGAGGCCGGCCTGCGCGGCGTTGCCGCCGAACTGGTGTCGCTGTCGCGCGACCTGGCCAAGGCGGCGCAGGCGCTCGAGGCGCCGATCTGGTGGCTGCGCGGCGCCATCGTCGCCGCCGTCGCCGCCGGCGCGCTGATCTTCCTGTTCGTCGGCACCATCCTGCCGCTCATCCATATCTCGCAGGCAGACGACGCGGTGCAGTCGGTGCAGGGCATCGAAGCCACGATCAACATGATCATCCTTGCCGTGCTCGGCCTGCTGGCGCTGATCCGCACCGAGGAGCGCATCAAGCGCAAGCGGGTGTTTCGCCAGTTGCACGGGCTGAGGTCGCTGATCCATGTCATCGACATGCATCAGCTGACCAAGGATCCGGCCGCACTGTCTGCCAATTTCAAGCCGACCGCGCATTCGCCGGCGCGCATCACCAATGCCGCGGACCTGGCGCGCTACCTCGACTATTGCTCGGAAATGCTGTCGATCACCGGCAAGATCGCGGCGCTGTTCGCGCAATCGGTCAATGACGATGTGGTCATCGACGGCGTCAACGACGTCGAGAACCTGGCGTCCAACCTGTCGCGCAAGATCTGGCAGAAGATCACGCTGATCGAAAACCATCCGGCGGCGCAGCCACTGCCGGCGCCAGGCCCGGCGAGCAAAGTGCCGGCTCCGAGGCGCGCACCAAAGCCGTGAGACGGTGCCGGCGCGCCTGCTTTTCCGGGCTAAGGCCTGACGCTCACGGCGAGTAGCCTATCCGGTGACGGCTTCCGGCGTCAGGCCGGGCGATCCGCGCTTTTCCCACTCCGCCTGCCGCACCAGCGCGGTGACCCGCTTGAGCAAAGGCGCCGCCGTGCCGGCCTTTTCGGCGAGGCTCAGAACCGTTCCCTGAAGCTCGCCGATTTCGGTTGGCCGGCAGCGCTGGAGGTCGTCCCACATGGACGAGCGCGCCTGCGGGTCGATGGCGAGCATGCGCCGGGCCACCAGCCGGAACAGCCAGTCCGGCAGCCGGAGCAGTTTCGGCAGCAGGCCGGGACGCAGGCCGCCGATCCGCGCCGGGGCGATGTGTGATGCCTTCATCGCCGCAAGCGCCTCATCGATCTGACCGGCAAGGATCAGCCGCCAGCGGCGGTCGGCAAGCTCGCTAGCCAGCGGCAGGCCGGACAGCGCGACGAGCGCATTGTTGAGGTTGATCAGCAACTTGCCCCACTGCACCGCCTTGATGTCGGCATGGGTTTCGATGGCAAGTCCTTCGACATCGAGAAGGCCGGCAAGGCCGGCCATACCGTCCTCGATCAGCACCTTGCCATCGCTGGCGCGATGCACGTGAAGCGGCACGTTACCTTCGGCCGACTGGACGACATTGAACGGAACCATGCCGGCCAGCACCGGCCGAAGGCCCAGCCCGGCGCGCAGCCGCTCGGCATTGCCGACGCCGTTCTGCAGGCTGACCACCACGACATTGCCGCGAGCGTGTGCGGCAATGAGCGCCGCCATCTCCTCGGTGGCGCCGTTCTTGACCGTCACCAGCACCACGTCGGCGTTGGCCAGGGCGGCGGCCGGATCGGCAGTGACGTACATCGGCTTGATGGATCGGTCGCGGCCGTCGAGGTCGGTGACGCGCAGCCCACCGCCCAGCAACGCCTCCGCGATGCGCGGCCGCGCCAAAAACACCACCTTGCGTCCGGCCAGCGCCAGGCAGCCGCCGACATAGCAGCCGATGCTGCCGGCGCCGGCAATGACGATGGTGTTTTCGGCATTGGCCATGCGACAATCCCGTGTTGGCCCTGCATTATACGACATGAAAACCATAATGTCGGCGGTAGGACCGGTCATCATCTCTGGCCGTGACAGGCCTTTCGCTTTCGATTATCGCTTTGCCCATGAACCTGCCGACCGATCCCGCCGCAAACCTCGCGACCCTCATACGCTGCGCTTCCGTAACACCCGCCGAGGGCGGTGCGCTGGCTGCGCTGGAAGGCATGCTGAAGCCGCTTGGCTTTTCCGTCGAACGCCCGGTGTTTTCCGAAGACGGCACGCCCGATATCGAGAACCTTTACGCGCGCCGCTCCGGCAATGGGCCGCATCTGATGTTTGCCGGCCATACCGACGTGGTGCCGGTGGGCGACGAGGCGTCGTGGACACACCCGCCCTTCGCCGCCGAAATCGCCAAGGGCGAGATGTTCGGCCGCGGCGCCGTCGACATGAAGGGCGGCATCGCCTGTTTCATCGCCGCGGTGGCGCGCCACGTGGAGAACAAGGGCGGCCCGAAGGGCTCGGTTTCGCTGCTGATCACCGGTGACGAAGAGGGCCCGGCCATCAACGGCACGACAAAACTGCTCGACTGGGCGGCGGCCAAAGGCGAGAAATGGGACGCCTCGATCGTCGGCGAGCCGACCAACCCGGACGCGCTCGGCGACATGATCAAGATCGGCCGGCGTGGCTCGATGTCGGGCAGCGTCACCGTCAATGGCCGCCAAGGCCATGTCGCCTATCCCTTGCTTGCCGACAATCCGGTGCGCGGCCTGATGAGTCTGGTCGAGGCCTTGCTCCACCCCGTCTTCGACAAGGGCACGAAGGATTTCCAGCCGACCAATCTGGAGGTGACCTCGATCGATGTCGGCAATCCGGCGACCAATGTCATTCCGGCCAAGGCGACAGCCACCTTCAACATCCGCTTCAACGACAGCTGGACGGCCGAGACGGTGCAGGCCGAGATCCACAACCGCCTCGACCAGGCGGCCAAGCGCAAGAAATACCGGACCGGCAAGAAGAGCCCTGTCGACTATGAGCTGGTCTGGCGCGACCGGCCGAGCCATGTCTTCCTGACACGCGACGACAAGCTGATCGACACGCTGCGCGGCTCGATCAAGGCCGCGGTCGGCAGGGAACCGGCGCTCTCCACCTCCGGCGGCACATCGGACGCCCGCTTCATCAAGGATTATTGCCCGGTGGTCGAGTTCGGACTGGTCGGCAAGACCATGCATATGGTCGATGAACGCGTCGCACTGGCCGACCTCGAAACGCTGACCCAGATCTACCAGCGCTTCATCGAAGACTGGTTCGAGCAGGGCTGATCATGCTTTCGGTTGACGAGACCTCTTCATCGCTTACCGGCGCCTGGCGGCTGATGCTCGGCAAGACCGACGGATTGCGGCTGCTCGACCTGTCGGCCGACGGCTTCTGGAATTCCTTCTTCGCCATCGTCGTCGCCGCGCCGGCGATGATCGTCGGCTGGGTCGGCACGGCCAACGAGATCGGCGACCCCAATGCGTTCGCTGGGCGTCTGGGCATGTTGATCCGCCTGGCAACCGTCGACCTCGGTTCGTGGCTGCTGCCGCTGGTTGCGCTTGCCCTGGTCGCGTCGCGAGCCGGCATCGGCGACCGCTTCGTCCACTACGTCGTCGCCAGCAACTGGGCGTCGGCCATCACCGCCTGGATGCTGCTGCCATCGGCGTTGATCCGGCTTTTCCTGCCGCCCGGCAACCCAGTTGCCGAATTGGTGTGGCTGGTTCTGGTGGTGCTGTCGCTGGTACTCACCTGGCGGATGACCAACGCCGCGATCGGCAAGGGCGCGGCTGTCGGCAGCGCCGTGTTCGCAGGCATGTTGGTGGTGTCTCTGGCCGTCTTGTTCGGCCTGGTGGCGCTGCTCGGCATCACTTTACCGACCGCCGCGCCGGCTTAGGACCCATCGGGGTAATCGACACCGACGAGAAACAGCCCATCCGGCGGCGCCACCTGGCCGCAGGCGGCGCGGTCCTGCGCATCGAGCGCTGCCTTGAGATCGGCAGCGGTCCAGCCGCCATCGCCAACGCGTTTCAGCGAGCCGACCATGGAGCGCACCTGGTTGTGCAGAAACGAGCGGGCCGAGGCCCTGATATCGATCAGGTCGCCCTGGCGACTCACATCAAGCTGCTCCAAAGTGCGCACCGGACTGTTGGCTTGGCATTGCGTCGAGCGGAAGGTGGTAAAATCGTGTCGGCCGAGCAGGACTTTCGCCGCTTCGTGCATGGCGTCCGCATCGAGCCGCTTCGGCACCCACCAGACCTTGCCCTTTTCCATCGCAGCCGGCGCGCGCCGGTTGAGGATGCGGTAGAGATAGTGCCGTCCGGTGGCCGAGAAACGGGCGTCGAACTCGTCTGAGACAACCCTCGCCTGCAAGATGGCGACGTGCGCGCCCGCCGCCTGCAGATGCGCGTTGATGGCGTCGCGCACCTTGTCGGTTGGCCACGCCTTGTTGAGGTCGACATGCGCTACCTGCGCGGTCGCATGCACGCCGGCGTCGGTGCGGCCGGCGGCGCGCAACCGCACCGCCTCGCCGCTGAATTTCTCGATCGCCTGCTCTATCGCCTGCTGCACCGATGGCTGATCCGCCTGGTGTTGCCAGCCGGCGAAGAGGCTGCCGTCATATTCGATATCGAGACGAAAACGCGGCATAAGCGATCGACATCCGCCGTTCAGGCGGCGAGTGCGGTAAAGGCCTGGGCGTAGACCAGTCTGCCTTTTTCGGGTGCGTCGCCCCAGGCCAGCGCCTGCAGCGCCTCACCCTGGTATTCGCTCTCGAAGTTTTCGGCGCGCACATGGCTGTAGCCGAAGCGGCCGTAATAGGCCGGATCGCCCAGCACCACGGCGAGCGTCTCGCCGGCATCCCTGAGGCGGATATGCGCCTCGCGAATCAGCGCACCGCCAATGCCGGAGCCATGGAACGAAGGTTCCACCGCCAAGGGCGCCAGCGCCACGGCTGCAAACTGCTTGCCGCCGTTCTGGACAAACAGCCTGGAAAACAGGATGTGGCCGACCACCTGGCCGTCTTCTTCCGCCACCAGCTCGACAACGGCGTCGCCGCCGGTGACCAGCGCGTCGACCAGACCGGCCTCCGCCTGCTGGCCGAATGCGTGTTCCTCGACGAGGCGTATAGCCTCGCGATCCCGCGGCGTTGCCGCGCGTATCGACATCATGCTCATGAGAATTTCATTCCTTTTTCGATCTTGGCCCCGCGCAAAAACTCCTGCGCGGCAGCGGGCCTTCCGCCCGCCCGTTGAACTTCGACCAGCCTGATGGCGCCTGTCCCGCAGGCGACCGTCAGCCGATCATCGAGAATTCCTCCCGACTCGCCCATGCCTTCAGAAAGCGTCGAGCGAAGCAGTTTCAGCCGTTCCGCACGGCCGCCAATTTCAATCTCGGACCAAGCCCCGGGAAAGGGCGACAGGCCACGAAGGTGATTGTGGACCTCGACAGCCGGCCGCGTCCAGTCCACGCGGGTCTCCGATTTGTCGATTTTTCGGGCGTAGGTCACCCCATCCACAGCTTGCAAGGTGAATGCCAGCGTTGCCGTCTCAATTCGGGACAACGCTTCCACCATCAGTGTGGCAGCAATGTGCATCAGCTGATCGTGCAGGTCGCCGGCCGTCATATCGGGTCCGATGGCGCATTTTTCAACCAATCCCACCGGACCCGTGTCGAGGCCTTCTTCCATGCGCATCACCATCATGCCGGTTTCCACGTCGCCAGCCATGATGGCGCGCTGGATGGGAGCGGCGCCCCGCCAGCGCGGCAAAAGCGAGGCGTGGCCGTTAAGGCAGCCAAGCCGCGGTGCCTCGAGAACGGGCTTCGGCAACAGCAGGCCATAGGCGACGACCACGGCGACATCCGCCTGCAAGGCGGCGAATGCAGCCTGCTCAGCCTCGCCTTTCAGCGACGTCGGCGTGCGCACATCGATGCCCAGTCGCTCGGCCTCGCGCTGCACCGGCGACGGCGTCAGCTCCATCCCGCGGCGGCCTGCAGCGCGCGGCGGCTGGGTGTAGACGGCGGCTATCTCATGGCCGGCCTCGGCGACCGCACGCAGCACCGGCACCGAAAACTCCGGCGTGCCCATGAAGATGACGCGAAGGGCCATGCCCTATCCCACCAGCTTGCCCGGCGCCTTGTCCTTGGCGAGCTTCTTGAACTTCTTCACCACCATGTCGCGCTTCAGCTTCGAGATGTGGTCGATGAACAGCACGCCGTTGAGGTGGTCGATCTCGTGCTGCAGGCAGGTCGCCATCAGGCCTTCGGCCTCGATCTCCTGCAGCTTGCCATCGCGGTCGAGATATTTCACCCGCACCGAAGCCGGGCGCTCGACCTCGGCGTAGTAGTCCGGGATCGACAGGCATCCTTCCTCGTAGACCGAGCGCGCGTCGGCGCTTTCGAGGACTTCGGGATTGATGAAGACATGCGGCGCCGGCGCCTCGTCTTCCTTGGCGAGGTCGATGACCAGCATGCGCAGCGGCTCGCCGATCTGGATTGCGGCCAGCCCGATGCCGGGCGCTTCATACATCGTAGCCAGCATATCGTCGGCGAGTTTGCGCAAAGGCGCATCGACGCGTTCGAGCGGTTTGGAAACCTGGCGCAGGATGGGATCGGGAAGGATGATGAGCGGCTTGATCGACATGGCGTCTCACCTAAAACGTCGCAGGAAAAGCGTCAACCGGTGCGGTTGGCGCCCGTTCACGTTTTGATCTGTGCCAGGGCGGCGAATCGGCTATGCTGTAGGGATGAACGACCTGAGCACCATCCTTTCCGAACCCGTCGCCCGGCTCGGCGCCACGACCATCACGCTCGGCCATGCGCTGGCGCTCGGCGCGATCGTGTTTCTCGGCCTTTTTCTGGCGCTGGTCGTCGCCCTGTGGCGGTCGGCCAGGGCGCGGACCATCGCTGCCGCTGAGGCCGCAGACCACGCCCGCGACGCCGAGGCGCGGATGGCCGGCATATTGCAAAGCCAGGCCGAGATGCAGGGCCGCATGGGGGCCATCGCCGATGTGTTCGGCGCAAGGCAGGCCGAACTCAACCAGTCGATCGGCCAGCGGCTGGACGCCATGACCGGCCGCCTCGGCCAGACCATGACAGAGCAGACCAAATCGACGCATGAAAGCCTGGCGAAACTGCAGGAAAGGCTGGCCGTCATCGACACCGCACAGGGCAACATCCAGTCGCTGGCCGGCCAGGTCGTGCAGTTGCAGGCGATCCTGTCCAACAAGCAGACGCGCGGCGCCTTCGGTCAGTCGCGCATGGAAGCGATTGTCGCCGACGGCCTGCCGATGGGCGCTTATGAATTCCAGGCGACGCTGTCGAATGGCAGCCGGCCCGACTGCCTGGTGCGGATGCCCAACGGCGCGCCCTCCCTCGCCATCGACGCCAAGTTTCCGCTGGAAGCCTGGAATGCCATTCGCGCCGCCGATGGCGCCGAACTGCAAAGGGTCGCCGCCCAAGCCTTCCGCCGCGACATCGAGATCCATGTCCGCGATATCTCGGAGAAATATTTGATCCAGGGCGAGACGCAGGACACCGCCTTCATGTTCGTGCCGTCGGAATCGGTGTTCGCCGAAATCCACGAGAATTTCGACGCCCTCATCCAGAAGGCGCACCGCGCGCGGGTCATCATCGTTTCGCCGTCGTTGCTGATGCTGTCGATTCAGGTCATCCAGGCGATCCTCAAGGATGCCCGCATGCGCGAACAGGCGCATCTTATCCAGGGCGAGGTCATCCGGCTGATGGAAGACGTCGCGCGCGTCGACGAACGCGTGCGGCGGCTGCAGACGCACTTTGGCCAGTCGGCCAAGGACATTGACGAGATATTGGTGTCGACATCGAAAGTGACCAGGCGCGGCCAGAAGATCGAGGCGCTGGAGTTTGGCGAAGGCGAGGCTGAAGTGCGTGGCGGTGGACCCGCCAAGGCCGAACCCGGGGTGCGGGTGGCGGATTCCAAGACGGGCCAGCTCAGGCTACGTGTCGTCGAAGGCGACGATTAGAGCGGGTCAGCGTTTCACGGAATCGCTGACCCGCTCTACCTCCTTGTTTTTGCGCAATTCCTCAAGGGAAAGCGCTACGCGCTTTTCCCGGGAAAACCGCTACACACTTATCCTGGAATTGCTCTAGAGCCTGCTCTAGACCGTAGCCACGATTACGTGCGCCTGAATTTTGGCCGCAACCTCGCCGCTGCCATGTCTGGCTGCAATCACGGCTGCGGCATGGTCGGTTGCGGCTTGCAGTTGTCCTGCGTCCCTGGCCTCGATCTCGGTGCGAAGAACCGTCCCCTGGCAATAGGCAACCGCCGGAAGCCGCGGGGACGATGCACGGCTTTGCTCGGCTCTCGTCTCGATCGCCACACGGGAGAAACCTGCGTCTTCCAGCTCGCTGCAGATCAGGGCCGTGTCATGGTAGCCGTGCGGGGTGCGGGCGAGAAAGCGCGGCGGATCGTTCGGAAAGATCTCCGCAAGAGCGTTCGTCACATCATTGGCAAACACATTCTCCTCGATGCGATCCCATACGTTGAACAGGAAATGGCCTCCGGGCTTCAGGACCCGCTTTGCTTCGCGATAGCCGGCGGTGCGGTCGGGAAAGAACATCGCGCCGAACTGGCAGCAAACGAGATCGAAGGTCGCATCTTCAAACGGCAACGCCAGCGCATCCGCCTGACGCCATTGAATGCGACTGTCGGGAGCTTGCCGCGAAGCGGCAAAGTCGAGCATTGGCTGGTTGAGATCGGTCACGACATAGCTTGCGCCAGGAGACAGTTTTGGCGCCAATGCGCGGGTGACGACCCCGGTGCCGGCGGCGACTTCCAGGACGGCGCCGGGCGACAAAGACGCTGCCCGCCGTGCCATATCGGCGGCGAACGGCTCGAAAATCAACGGCACCATATAGCGGTCGTAATTTTCCGGAATCGAGCCGGCAAAAATCTTGTCTGGTTCCAGCATCGCTTTCACCCGCCAAGCGGTCTGATGGGCCGCGAGCCTAGCACATAATCGTCTGGTTTGGTCGCGTTAGACAGACAGGCAGGTGCTATTGCTCCTCTACGATGCCTATGCCCTCGAATTCCGGAAGCCAGTGCAGGGCCGACCGGTGCCATTTCTGTTGTGTCGGAACCAGATCCTCGCGTTGCCGCGCGGTCCCCGCCCTTATCCCATAAACCTTGGGGCCGTCGCCAACCGACGTCGCGTAAAGGTGCGAACCGCACTCGCCGCAAAAGGCCTGGGCGCGCTTGGCGCCGCTGGATCCTGTCTTGATATAGACCTTCGGCGTGCCCTTGGTGATCCTGTAGTGATCCTCAGGCGCGGGAACGGTGACACGAAAGGCAGTGCCGGTCAGTTGCTGGCAGTCGGTGCAATGACAGATGGAGGTCTTTTCCGGGTCGACCTCTGCTTCATAAGTAATGGCGCCGCAATGACACCCACCATCGATTCTCATGGCTGCTCCTCCGAAATCCGTCGACTGATCTTAGCGGGACCAGGCGATGAGGCAACGGTGGACTTCTGGTCCAGCACTAGTTCGATGCAGCTTCGACCGCCTTGCGCCGGTGTTCCCAGGTTCCCGTCGTCTGCGGCTTGACGAACAGCCTGGTGATCTCCGGCATGTCTTTCTTCAGCAGTGCCTCCAGGCGCTCGACGCAGGCTTCGATCTCGGGCGCCGTCAGATGGTCCTCGAACTCGATGCTGAGGCCGGCGACGATCTCTTGCGGGCCGAGATGGACGGTGAGAACGCCGTTGGCGCGTTGCACCGCCGGATCCCGCTGGGCGATGGCCAGCACCTTGGCCTGGACTTCGGCCGAGGCCGGCTCGCCGATGAGCAGGCCCTTGCTTTCACGAGCGAGGAAGATGGCGGTGGCGCCGAGGATCACCGCGATGCCGATCGAGGCGGCACCGTCGAGCTCGGGCATATCGAGGAGTTCCGCCGCCAGGATACCGGCAAAGGCGACGACGAGACCGAGGAGGGCGGCGCTGTCCTCGAACAGGATCGTGTAGACGCTCGGATCCTTGCTCGATTGCACGGCCTGCAGCCAGCCCTGCTTGCCCTTCTCCCGGCGGAACTCCTTCAGCGCCACATACCACGAGCTGCCCTCGAACAGCATCGAGAGCCCAAGCACGATATAGTTGATCCTGGGATTGGCGACCGGTTCGGGCGACATGATGTGGACGACGCCTTCGTAGAAGGACACGCCGGCGCCGAGCGCAAAGACCAGCAGGGCGACAATGAAACTCCAGAAATACAGTTCGCGGCCATGGCCGAGCGGGTGCGTGCGGTCCGGCGGGCGGGCGGCGCGGTGCATGCCGTAGAGCAGCAGCCCGCCATTGCCGGTGTCGACCAGCGAGTGGACACCTTCCGACAGCATCGCCGAGCTCCCGGTGAAGAAGGCGGCGACGAATTTGGTCAGTGCAATGGCGAGATTGCCGGCGAGCGCCGCGTAGATGACCGTCTTCGACCCGCCATGCGCTGCCATGCTGTCTTGCCCTCCAAGCCACCCAATGTAACGGCCCTGCAGCCGAAGCTCCACAGGCATCACAACGCACCAATCGCTCGGTCGTTCAGGTTCTTGAAGCTCGCTCGCGGAAAAGACGCCCTATTCGATGATCTCGTCCGTCCACACCTTGAACCCGGCCAGCGTGCCCGGACCGAAGATATGGGTCAGCGGCACGTCGGCGGCATCGCGGCCCGAGGCGATCAGGATGCGGCCGATGCGCGGGGAATTGTTGCGCGGATCGAAGACATGCCAGCGACCGCCGAGATAGACCTCCATCCATGCGGCGAAATCCATGCTCGCCCAGGGTTTGGGCAGGCCGATATCGCTGATGTAGCCGGTGCAGTAGCGGGTGGGGATGTTGAGCGCGCGGCAGAAGGCGACGGCTAGATGGGCAAAATCGCGGCAGACGCCGCTTTGCTCTCGATAGGCCTCGGCGGCGGTACGCGTCGGCCGCGCATTGCCGTAGTTGAAGACGATGTGATTGTGGACGAAGTCGCAGACCGCCTGGACGCGCGCAATGCCGAGCGGCGTGTGCCCAAACAGCCGCCATGCTTCGTTGGCCAGCAGATCGCTCTCGCAAAAGCGGCTGGGCAATAGAAACAGCAGCGTATCCGACGGCAGGTCGCGCACCTCGTGCTGCCAGGCCATCAGGTCGCCCATCTCGAAGGTGCCGGGGTCGCGGATCACCGAATCGGTGCCGAAGGTGAAGCGGCCGGGCGGGGCGACGAAGCGGTTGCACCAGTTGCCGAAACTGTCGCGGTAGCTCTGGATCGGAACGGCCGGGTTGGAGGTGAGGAAGTCCGGGCGCTCGAGATCGGAGGCTCGGGAATAGTGGACGTTGAGCATCGCGATCAGCGGCGTTTCCTGCGGAAAATCGAAACTCATCTCGCTGCCGATGCGGATTCGCATTGTCGTCCTGACCGGACTGCCTGATCATCGCCGGGCGAAGGCATGGCCGATGCTGCAGTGCGAAGACAACCATGGCATGGACCGGCATGGTTTACGAGCAAATTAGAAACCGGTTGAAAGCAGGCTGCTGGCGCCGGCGACAGACGCCAGACCCCTTGCAGTCCGGCGTTTCTCTTGTTTCACTTGGTGTCCCACCAATTGGAGGACCGAATCATGGCTAAAGGTGCGATGAAGGCAGGCAAGGAAGCCCGCAAGCCGAAGAAGGACGCCAAGAAGCCTGCCGCTGCTCCGGCGCTCAAGGCGCCGCCCGTCAAGGCCATAAGGCTCAAGGACAAGTAAGCCCGCCTTGGACCATTGAAGTCCGGGCAAACCGTTTCGGCGCAGATTTTGACACCGGCGGCATGAACAATGCTGCCGGTGTTTTTGTTGATCGGGCAGGCGAATCCGCCTGTACCGAGGCGGCGAGGACGACTTCGCGCCTTCCCCCAAAAACCGGCCGGGACGACCCGCCATCCTCGTGGAACGGAGTGCATCCCGATGTCGTGGATTTTTCTGTTTTTCGCCGGCCTGTTCGAGATCGGCTGGGCGATCGGCCTCAAATACACTGACGGCTTCTCGAAGCCGCTGCCGACGGTGCTTACCGTCGCCTCGATGATCGTCAGCCTGGGCCTGCTCGGCCTGGCGCTGAAGACGCTGCCCGTCGGCACGGCCTATGCTGTGTGGACCGGCATCGGCACGGTCGGCACAGCGCTGCTCGGCATCTGGCTGCTGGGCGAACCGGCAACCGCGATCCGGCTCGGCTGCATTGCGCTCATCGTCTGCGGCATTATGGGGCTGAAGCTCGCCGCCTGACACTCTTTGTTTGCGCGCACAGACGCGTTCAGGGCCGCTGAAGGCGGCCCTGATGTTCGATCGTTCCGATCGAAGCGGTTTAGCGGGCGGAGAAGCCCGGAGGCGTCCTGCCGGTGCGCTGCTTGCGCGCCGCATAGCGTGCGTCGCGCTTGGCTTTGCGTTCGGCTTCATCGGCCAGCAAACGGGCGATGCGCTCGTTTTCTTCGGCTTCCTTGATCTTCGCTTCAGCCTGCGCTGCCTCTTCGGCCGCAATACGCGCCGCTTCGGCTGCGGCCTCGCGCTCGGCCTTCTCGACCGCCTCGCGTGCCAGCTTTTCCTGCTTCAGCCTGGCCTTTTCGGCCTCGCGTATTTCGCGAGCCGCCAGAATCGCCTTGCGTTCGGCCTGTTTGGCCAGAACCGCAGGATCATCCGCCGCCGGCTTTGACTTGAAGCGCTCCAGAAGCGCCTTCTTTGCCTCGTTCGCGGCATTGCGCCGCTCGAAAATGTCTTTTTCCCTGTAGATAGCCAAGTCCACTTCCCTGAAGTCAATTCGCGACGCTTACATACGCGCGAAAACCGAGAGTTCAAGCGCCAAAACGGTATGCCAGCCATGAAATTCTATGCTGTTGCAGCCAAGAGACGCGCTTCTGCCGACCAAAGCCGACAGGAGCTGGCTGAAACCGACATGCACTGTTCACCATCCGCCCCTCTGGCGGCGGAGCGGCTTGGTCGCTACCTCTAGCCGCAAAACCCAACCATTGGATGACAGATCATGGAACTCGGCCTCTATACCTTTGCGGACGTCAGCCCCGAGCCCGGCGCCGGCGCCGTCGGGCCGCACGAGCGGCTGCGCAACCTGGTCGAAGAGATCGAGCTAGCCGACCAGGTCGGCCTCGACGTCTTCGGCCTCGGCGAGCATCACCGCCCGGACTATGCCGCGTCCGCGCCGGTGGTGGCGCTGGCGGCCGCCGCCGAACGCACCAAGCGCATCAAGCTGACCAGCGCGGTCACTGTGCTGTCCTCCGACGATCCGGTGCGCGTCTTCCAGCAGTTCGCGACGCTCGACCTCCTGTCGGGCGGCCGGGCCGAGATCATGGCCGGGCGCGGCTCGTTCATCGAATCCTTCCCGCTGTTCGGCTACAATCTCGAAGACTATGACGAATTGTTCGCCGAGAAGCTTGACCTTCTCCTGGCCATCCGTGACAGCGTCAAGGTCACGTGGTCCGGCAATCTGCGCGCGGCGATCAATGACCGCGGCGTCTATCCGCGCCCGTTGCAGGAGAAATTGCCGATCTGGATCGCCATTGGCGGAACGCCGCAATCGGCCGCCCGCGCAGGCGTGCTCGGCCTGCCGCTGGCGCTGGCCATCATCGGCGGCGAGCCGGCACGGTTCGCGCCGCTCTTCGACATCTACCGCGAGGCCGCCAAGCGGGCCGGGACCGACCCCACCGGGCTTGCCACCAGCATCAATGTGCACGGCTTCATTGCCGAGACGACCGAACAGGCGGCCGATGATTTCTACGGTCCGCAGGCCGAAGTGATGAACCGCATCGGCCGCGAGCGCGGCTGGGGCCCAACTTCGCGGGCGCATTTCGACCAGTCGCGCGGTCCCAACGGCGCGCTGTTCGTCGGCAACCCCGAGCAGGTGGCGGAAAAGATCGTCGCCCAGCACAGGATCTTCAACAACGACCGCTTCCTGCTGCAGATGGCGATCGGCACCATGCCGCACGCCAAGATCATGAAGGCGATCGAGCTTTACGGCACCAAGGTGGCACCGATCGTGCGCAAGGAGACGGCGAAGGCCGCCGCCGTTGCGCCGGCCGCTTGAGGCAGCCAGTCCCGTAGAAACCCAAAAATAGCGAGGCGCGCCGGCAAAGGAACTTTGACGCCACCGGCACGTTTCCGTTGACGGGCTGCGCCAATTGCGGCTTGCCCGGCGAGGGAACCCTATGAAAGCCGAACCCGCCGCTTCGGGCGCTGGTGCTGTCGACGGCGAAGATCCGCGCGCTGTTGCACGCGCGGATACGCACCTGATGCGGACGCTGCTTATCGGCATCTTCTTGTTCATGGCGATCTACGCGCTTTATTTTGCCCGCGCCTTCTTCATGCCGGTCATACTCGCCTTCCTGCTGACGTTGACGCTGACGCCGATCGTGCGCTTCCTGCGCAAGCACGGCGTGCCCGAAGTGGTGTCGGCGACGCTGCTGGTGGTGCTTTCTGTCTGTATCTTTGCCACCGCCGGCTATCTGCTCAGTGGTCCGGTCATCGACCTCATCAACAACACATCGGCCATCGGCCAGCAGCTGAGCGAGCGGCTGGCGCAGTTCCGTCGCCCGTTCGAGAAGATCATGCAGATTGCGCATGAGCTGGAAGGGCTGACCCAGACCTCGCAGGAAGCCGATGTGCAGAAGGTTGCGGTGGCGCAGTCCGGCATGCTGTCGTCGGCCGCGGACAACATCCTGTCGGCCGCCACCAGCATCACCATCATCTTCGTGTTATCGCTGTTTCTGCTGGCGTCCGGCACGATGTTTTATGAAAAGATCATCCAGTCCTTCGCCAGGCTCAGCGAAAAGAAGCGGGCGCTGCGTGTCGTCTATGACGTCGAGCGCGAAATCTCGCACTATCTGCTGACCGTTGCCGTCATCAATACCGGCCTCGGCACAGTGATCGGTCTCGGCCTGTGGGGGCTCGGCATGCCCAACCCGCTGGTCTGGGGAACGATGGCGGCGCTGCTCAATTTCCTGCCCTATGTCGGCGCGTTGATCACCATCGTACTGGTCAGCGTCATTGCGCTGATCAGCTTTGACTCGATCTCCTACGCCCTTTTGGCGCCGGCCTTCGTGCTGTTGTGCGACATTGTCGAGGGCCAGTTCGTGACGCCGATGGTGGTCGGCCGGCGGCTGGAGATCAACGCGGTGGCGATCTTCATTGCAATCGCCTTCTGGTCCTGGCTGTGGGGCTTTGTCGGTGCGCTGATGGCGGTGCCGCTGCTGGTCGTCGTCAAGGTGTTCTGCGATCATTTCGAAGGCCTCAGCCATGTCGGCAATTTCCTCGCCGCACAGCAGACGACGGTCGTGGTGGAGGACGAAGCGGTCGAGGAGAACGGCAAGACATAAGACAAGTACATCGCTCGTCGCGCCTGCCTGTCGTGTCTTGTTTGTCGTCTTTCGATCGAGTGCCTATATCGAGCCGGTCAAGCCGGACCCTGCCATGACCGATGCCTCCTTCGACCTCGACGCTTATTTCCACCGCATCGGCTATGCCGGTTCGCGGGATGCGTCGCTGGATACGTTGAAGGCGCTGCACCTCCTCCACCCGCAAGCCATCGCGTTCGAGAACATGGATCCGTTGCTGGGCATCGCGGTGAAGCTCGATCCTGCTTCGCTGCAGGACAAGATTTTCGTGCGCCGCCGTGGCGGCTACTGCTTCGAACACAATCTGATTTTCATGCATGCGCTGGACGCGCTGGGCTTCGAGGTCAGCGGCCTCGCCGCGCGGGTTCTGCGGGGCTTGCCCGACGATGCCATCACCGCGCGCAGCCACATGCTGCTGCGCATCGAGCTCGACGGCCGCACCTACATTGCCGATGTCGGCTTTGGCGGGCTGACGATGACTGCACCGCTGTTGCTTGAGCCGGGCCTCGAACAACAGACCCCGCACGAAGCATTCCGCATCATCGAGACATCCGACAATTTCCGGGTTCAGGCCAATGTCGGCGGCGAGTGGCACTCACTCTACCGCTTCGACATGCAGCCGGCCTATGAGGTCGACTATGCTGTCGCCAACTACTATTTGTCGACCAATCCGAGTTCGCACTTTCTGTCCTCTGTCGTTGCGGCGCGAGCCATGCCCGACCGGCGCTATGCGCTGCGCAACAACCGCCTGTCGACACATCACCTGGGCGGCCGCACTGAGCACCGCGAGATCGAAACGGCCACCCAATTTGCCGACATTCTGGAAAGCCAGCTCGACATCATCATCCCCGACCGCGCCGCCTTCGAAACCAAGGTCAGGCAGCTGAACATCGTAAAGGCTTGAGGCCCATGACCGCTCTTTCCGTACTCGACCTGTCGCCGATCGTCGAAGGCAGCAACGCCTCGCAATCGCTGGCCAATTCGCTCGACCTTGCCCGCCATGCCGAGCGTCTGGGCTACAAGCGCTACTGGCTGGCCGAGCATCACAACATGGCGGGCATCGCCAGTGCGGCGACCGCCGTCGTCATCGCCCATGTCGCCGGCGGCACCAAGACCATCCGCGTCGGCGCCGGCGGCATCATGCTGCCCAACCACGCGCCGCTGGTCATTGCCGAGCAGTTCGGCACGCTGGCGGCACTGCACCCCGACCGCATCGATCTCGGCCTCGGCCGCGCGCCCGGCACCGACATGGGCACGGCGCGCGCACTGCGCCGCAATCTCGAGGCGTCAGATAATTTTCCCCAGGATGTCGTCGAGCTGATGGGCTATTTCCAGCCGGCCGAAGAGGGCCAGCGCATCCACGCCGTGCCCGGCGAAGGCCAAAAGGTACCGGTGTGGATCCTCGGCTCAAGCCTCTACGGCGCGCAGCTCGCCGCCATGCTTGGCCTGCCCTACGCCTTTGCCTCGCATTTCGCCCCGGCCGAGCTCGACCATGCGCTTGAGATCTACCGCTCGCGCTTCCAGCCCTCGGAACAGCTGGACAAGCCCTATGTCATGCTCGGCCTCAACGTCTTTGCAGCACCCTCCGATGCCGAGGCAAAACTGCTGTTCACCTCGCTGCAGCAGGCCTTCGTCAATCTGCGCACCGGGCGGCCGGGCCGTTTGCCGCCGCCAGTCGAGGGCTATGACCAGACGCTGGAGCCGATGGCGAAATCCATGCTTTCGCAGACACTGTCCTGCGCCGTTGTCGGCTCGCCCGAAACCGTCCGGCAAGGCATCGACGCCTTCGTGCGCCGCACCGGCGCCGACGAACTGATGGTGACGGCGCAGATTTTCGACCATGCAGCCCGCGTGCGCTCGTTCGAGATCCTGGCCGAGGCGCATAAATCGCTGTCGCAGGCCGCGTGACGCTTTTGCCTGAGATGCGCGTCTGGTAAGGGCAGACGCCTTCCTCAGCCAAGAGCCCTGCCGTGACCCATGATCTCGACCAGCGCATGCATTTCGCCATCGATCTGGCGTGTCGCGCCGGCGAGCTCGGGCTGAAATATTTTCGCGACCTCGAAAACCTGACTGTCGAGAGCAAGGGCCATCAGGACCTGGTTTCGGATGGCGACCGCGAGGTGGAGCTGTTCATCCGCGCCGCGATCGCCGCCGCCTATCCGCAGGACGGCATCGTCGGCGAAGAACATGAAGCGGTAGCCGGATCGACCGGCCATGTCTGGGTCATCGACCCCATCGATGGCACCGCCAACTTCGTGCGTGGCATTCCGGCCTGGTGCGTGGTCATCGCCTGCGCCAGGGACGGCGAGGCCGTCGTCGGCGTCATCCACGAGCCGTCGACCGGCGAGACCTTCCACGGCCGCCGCGGCGGCGGCGCCTTCGTCAATGGCCGGCCGATCAAGGCCAGCACCGCCGGCTTGAGCGAGGGATCGGTCGGAACCGGGCTGTCGAACCGCGCCGAGACCAGACATGTCGCGGTGCTCGTCGGCTTGATCATGGCTGAAGGCGGCGTCTTCTTCCGCAATGCTTCGGGCGCGCTGATGCTGGCCTATGCGGCATCCGGGCGGCTGCTCGGCTATGTCGAGGAGCACATGAATGCGTGGGACTGCCTGGCCGGCATGCTGTTGGTGGAAGAGGCCGGCGGTACGGTGCTGAGGCCGGACCCCAGGACGGTGCTCAGCCACGGCACGCAGGTGATTGCCGGCGGTAGCCATGTCTTTCCAAAGCTGCAGGCGCTGTGCGCGCGGGCCTTCGGACCCGCGCCCGCCGGTATTACGCAGGGCTAGGCTACTTGTTCAACGCATAGGCTGTGGGTTAAAAGCGGACAGGCATTCAGGAGGATGCCCTGTTGCCGGAGACGGCAATTCCATCGGTTCAAGGGCTTGCCGATGAACATGCATAACGCCGTCCGGGCAGACCGAACCGCGCTGGGCAGCGGGCCGGCGCAGGCGATCGCCGGCATCTTTGCGCAAGAGCTGCAGCTGGCCGCAGTCGGCCTCGACGACAATTTCTTCGATCTCGGCGGCGATTCGCTGGCCGCGGAAACCCTTGTTCTTGCGGTGCAAAGCCGGTTCGGCGGGAAGCTGCAGACCTCGGTGCTGCTCGAAGCGCCGACGCCGCGCGAATTCGGCAGGCTGATCTCGTTGCAATTGCCCGAGCATCCGGCGCGGCGGCTGGCGGTCCAGGTTTCCGGCAGCCACGGCCAGGAGCCGATCGCCATGATCCATGGCATTTCCGGTTCGGCGCTGTTTGCGAATCGCTTCGGCAAGGCGCTGAAGCAGCGCTATTCCATCATCGCCGTTCGCGGCATGGGGCTCGAGCCCGGCGAGACGCCGTATGAAAGCGTCGAGGAAATCAGCGCCAATTATTTCGACGGCTTGAGCTCGGCCACCGGCCAGCACCCGCACGTCATCGGCGGCATCTGCCTTGGCGGGCTGTTGGCGATCGAAGTCGGGCGGCTGACATACGAGGCGACCGGCGAGCGGCCGGCCTTGCTTCTGATCGATCCGCCGCCGCTGGGTTCGGCCTGGCTCAAGCCGATGGCGGACAATCGAATGACCGCGCAAAGGCGGCGTCAGATCACCCGTAAGGTCGTCTACTGGCGGCTCTTGCGCGACGGCCTGGCGGCGGTCGGGCTTGGGCAGTCCAGGCTCGGGCGCCACACCAGGCAGAAAGCCTTCAAGAGCATGTTGGTGCGGGCAGCCGCGGGTTTCCTGCCGTCGTCCTACCCGTGCGACATGCTGGTCATCGCCAGCTCGGAATGGAGCGCCACCACGGTCGAGCAGTACAAAGACTGGGCGAGCGAGAACACGCGGGTGGAGACGGTCGTCATGCCGGGCACGCATGACAAGTTCCGCGCCGCCAACATGGATGCGATCGACGCCACCATCATCGCCTTCCTCGACGCCACGCGCGCGCCGGCCGCAATGCCGGTCCGCTAGATGGGTTTTGGCCGCGACGTACTGGCCGCCTTCGCCGGCCATGGCGACCGTGTTGCAATGGTCAGTGGCCGCGACCAGATCACCTATGCGCAGGCGCTGACCCAGATCGACCATCTCGCCGCCAATTTCAGCGCCCTCGGCATTCGCTCCGGCGATCGCGTCGGCCTGGCCATGATCGGCAACATCGACGTGGTGCTGTCGATCCTGGCCTGCTGGAAGCTCGGCGCCACGGTTTCGATTGCCGACTTTCGCGCGCCGCGCAGCCAGCGGGCGCAGTTTGCGCGCGACTTCGTCCTGACGCTGATTCTGGAAAGCCGCAGCCCGCCGGGTGACGATGTCTATCCGGGCGTACTTTTCCAGGACGACTGGAAGCACACCTCGCCAGCGCCCTTTGCTGGAGACGGCGGCGACGACAGCAACCCGGCCTTCCTGATGTTCTCGTCGGGCACGACCGGTGACCCAAAAGGCTATCTGCAATCGCATGAGGCGCTTGCCGGACGCGTGACGTCGCACCGGCGTGGGCTGAATGGAACGGTCATGCGCCTGCTGACCCCGATGGTGATGTCCTATTCGGCGACGCGCCATCAGGTGTTCAGCTATCTGCGCCATGGCGGGACGATCAATTTCTTTCCGCCGCTGTTCACGCCGTCGGAGCTGATCGAGGGTCTGCTGTCGTTCCAGGCCAGCGGATCGGCATTGCCGCCGCCGGTGATTACGCGGCTGGTGCGCGAAGTGGGCGAACGCTCGACCCGGTTGCTGCCGGACCTGGCGGTGCTTTTCAGCATCGGCGGACCTGCAACCGTCGAAGACAAGCTGGCGGCCTATCGCAACCTTTCGCCGGGATATCGCATCAATTATGCGTCGAGCCTGACCGGCGGCATCACCACGCTGTCCGGCGCCGACGTGCTGGCCAAGCCCAGCACCGCCGGGCGTCCGTTTGCCGATGTGCGCGTCGAAATTCTCGATGCGGACGGGCGCGTGCTCGACACGGGCGAGAGCGGACTGATCAAGGCCTGGACGTCGACCATGGTTTCGGCGGTGGTGTCGGCCGGTAACAAGCCGTTTGTCGACCCTAAGGTGATGGGCGACGGCTGGGGCATTCCCGGCGACATCGGCTTCCTCGACGAGGAAGGGTTCCTGACCATCGTTGACCGCGAGGCCGACATGATCGTGCGCGGCGGCGTCAATGTCGCGCCGCAGGAACTGGAAAAGCTGATCCGCGCCCATCCCAAGGTCCGGGATGTCGCGGTCGCCGGCTTTCCCGATGCGACGATGGGCCAGGAGATCGCCGCCTTCATCGTCTCCGACCAGGGAAGCGTTGCCGAATTCGAGGCCTTCCTGCGCGCCAACATCTCGCCCGACCGGCGGCCGCGCGAGGTCAGGCTGGTAACGTCACTGCCCTACAGCGACAATGGCAAACTGCTGCGCCGCCGCCTTGTCGAAACGCTGTCGCCGGCCGCCGCCAAACCGTAGCGTTTTTGCTTCAACAGGTTAAGGCTCGCCGCTTCGCCACCTGCATGAGCGGCGGTTGTTCCTCAGAAGGCTTTGAAAGGACCGGCCAGCCAGGGCGTCGGCCAGGGCTGCGACGCCAGGAGATCGAACACCGCATAAATGCAAAGCGTCGTGCCCGCGGCAACAGCCAGCGCCATTTTCGGCGACCGCGATCCCAGCATCCAGATGCCGCCGGCCACAAAGACGAAGGTGGCGGCGAGATGGCCCGCCAGCAGGACCAGAAAGGCGAGCGCCAGGCAGAGGCCAAGCACGGCGAGATTGCCCTTCATCGCCGGCCCATCGGAAGGCTGCCATTCGCCGGCCGACGTCATATCGGCTCCGCCGGCAGGGATTGGCTTTCGCCAGCGCAGCCCGGTCTGGATGGTTGTCAGAAGAGAAAACAGCGTCAGAAGGCCGGCCGTGATGGCCGGGAAGACGGCGGCTTCGAAGGGGAAATCGAGGAGTGCGGTGGCCAGGGCCGCCGCGCCAAGCAGCGTCAATGCGCCGCTGGCAGCGATATCGGGCAGCGCCGGTGGCAAGGCGCCGGCATCGCCGCGGGCCTTGATCCAGGACACGGTCTGCCGGACCACGCCGGCAATGGCGAGGCCAAGCAGGATGAGCACCAGAGGCTGTTTCAGCCAGGCCCAACCGGAAATCTGGTAGGCGAGGAAGAAGTAGTTTTCGAGACTGGGGCCGAGCACAAAGCCGAGCGAAAAGGCCGAGCGCGGCCAGTTGAGCTCCTTCATCGCCATGCCGACAGCGCCGACCAGCATCACCAGCAGGAAGTCGAAAGCGCTCATATTGGTCTGGTAGGCGCCGACGACGATAAAGGTGACCACCAGCGGCACCAGGATCGCTGCCGATACTTGCGCGATACGCGCCAGCTGCCTGGTCAACAGCAGGCAGGTGACGGCGCCGACGATGTTGGCGACGGCGACCGACAGCACCATCGAAACGGTGATCGCCGCGTTCTTGCCGAGCATGTCGGGGCCGGGGACAAGGCCGTGGATGACAAAGGCGCCGAGCAGGATGCTCATCGAAGCCGATCCCGGCACGCCGAAGGCGATGGTCGGGATCAGCGAGCCGCCTTCCTTGGCGTTGTTGGCGCTTTCCGGTGCAATGACGCCACGTACATTGCCCTGGCCGAATTTCGGACCCGGACCCGGCCGGCGCGAGGCATGGCCGTAGGCGATCCAGTCGAGCACGGCGATGCCGATTCCGGGCACGGCGCCGAGCAGCGAGCCGATAGCGCTGCAGCGGAGCACCAATGGCCATTCGCGCAGCGTATCCCTGATGCCTTGCCACATGCCGGCATAGGTCGGCCGCTCGGCATTGCCCTGGATGGAGCCGCGCAGCAGCAGCGAGGCAAGTTCGGGCAGCCCGAACAGGCCGAGGAAGACCAGCGAAATCGGCAAGCCGTCCCAGAGGTAGACCTGGCCGAAACTCCAGCGCTCGACCCCGGCAATGCTGTCGATGCCGATGAAGGAGGCGAGCATGCCGAGCATCGCCGCCGCCAGCCCCTTCAACGGCTGGCTGCCGGCGAGAATGGCGACGATCGAAAGGCCGAAGGCGCAAATGGCGAAGAAATCGGGCGTCTTGAGGTAGAGCACCAGCGGGCGCATGACCGGAATTGCCGCGGCCAGCACCAGCGCGCCGAACACGCCGCCGATCATCGAGGCCGAATAGGAGGCGCCGAAGGCCCGCGCCGCTTCGCCCTTCTTGGCCATGGCGTGGCCGTCGAGCACGGTCGCCGCGGCACCAACCGTGCCCGGAACGCCGAACAGGATCGCCGGAATGGTGTCCGATGTGGTGGTTACAGAGCCCATGCCGAGCAGCAGCGCGAAGGCGGCATAGGGGTCCATATTGTAGGTCATCGGAATCAGCAGGGCCATGGCGAACAGGCCGCCAATGCCCGGCACGACACCGACAACGAGGCCGGCGAACACGCCGGTGACCAGCATGAGCATGCGGAATGGCTGCGCCATCTCCGCAATGGCGGTAAGGATCAGGTCCACCGGAGGCCTATTTCACGAGTTCCCGGGCGGCGGCGAAGACCGCAGGCGCAGCTTTCAGCTGTTGCGCGACCAACTGGCTGATCGCTTCGCCGGATGTCGGATTGAGGGTGAGGTCGCCAAGCTTCGTGGCATCGGCGAGAAAATCGGCGTCCACGACCATCGCGGAATAGGCCTTGCGCAGCGCGTCGACGGTCTCTTTCGGCACGCCGGGCGGGGCGACGAGCGGATGGTGAATGTGCAACGCCGATTCGATAAGGTCGGCCGCCTGACGTGCCGTCGGGTCGGCGATGGTTGCCGAAATGCTCGGCGTCGCGCCGGAACCGCCCTGCCCGAACCTGCCGATGATGTTGATCGCGGCGCGATCACTCCTGAGCAGGGAGCTCGATACTCCGCACATGCCGGCGATCTCGCCGCGCTGCATGGCCAGTTCGATGTCGGCGGTGCCGTCGAAGCCAGTGACGATCTTGTATCTGGCCTTCATGCCATTCTTGGCCAGTGCGGCGAAGATGTAGGTGGTGCTGTTCTTGCCTGTCGCGCCGATCAGGAAATCCTCCTGCAGGAACTTTTCCATCGTATCAATGCCGGATTGCTTGCTGGT
Source organism: Mesorhizobium sp. ArgA1 (assembly GCF_053714375.1). Taxonomy (NCBI): domain Bacteria; kingdom Pseudomonadati; phylum Pseudomonadota; class Alphaproteobacteria; order Hyphomicrobiales; family Phyllobacteriaceae; genus Mesorhizobium; species Mesorhizobium sp. ArgA1. Next base: position 61,122 of record NZ_JBSKBQ010000014.1, on the reverse strand, counting down.
CAGGCAATAGGCCGGGTCGTCGACCAGCGAACCGATCCACTGCAGGGCGAGCGGGTCGAAACTGGCATTCTCGGGATCGAGGATCGGAGCATAGAACATTGCCTCGCTGACCGAGGCGATGACGCTGCCGTCGGCCGGTTCGCTGCCGACAAGCATCTTGGTGAGCTTCAGGCTGCCGCCGCCTGGCACATTCTGGACAATGATGCTGGGATTTCCGGGCAGAAACCGGCCGAGATGACGGGCAATCAGCCTGGATGTCTGGTCATAGCCGCCGCCTGCGCCATAGCCGACCTTGATGGTGATGGTCTGGAACTCGACTGCCTGGGCCGGCGGGCAAGCGGCCCATGACAGGCTGGCAACGGCAAAAAGAGCGAGCAATCGCCCAAAAATCCAACGCATCATCCAGGTCCCCAAACGATATGGCACTATAACCGCGGCAAAAACGATGAGAAGCGGCGTTTTCGTCCACAATGCTGTCCGCTCGGCCGCTTCCGCCCCTATAAGGGGTCGATTTGGCGCATAGTGGACGCCGTGCGCAGAATGCTTGCGCCCGATGCCGCCTGTTCTTATATACGCGCCAGCCCTGCGGCGGCGGAACACCGGTCGCCAAACGGGATTTCTTGTGAACAGGGGCTTTCGTCGGAACGCCTTACGGGTCCTGAGAGCCTGCTTAGCGGAGAGACTAGAAAAATGGCAAAAGTAATCGGTATCGATCTCGGCACCACCAACTCCTGCATCGCCATCATGGATGGCAAGGAACCCAAGGTGATTGAGAATGCGGAAGGCGCGCGCACGACGCCTTCCATCGTCGCCATCAGTGGCGACGGCGAACGTCTCGTCGGCCAGCCGGCCAAGCGCCAGGCGGTCACCAATCCAGAAAACACCATCTTCGCGGTCAAGCGCCTGATCGGCCGCCGCTATGACGATCCGGTGACGGAGAAGGACAAGAAGCTTGTCCCCTACAAGATCGTCAAGGGCGACAATGGCGATGCCTGGGTCGAGGCCGGCGGCAAGAAGCAGTCGCCCAGCCAGATCTCGGCCATGATCCTGCAGAAGATGAAGGAAACGGCGGAAGCCTATCTCGGCGAGAAGGTCGAGAAGGCGGTCATCACCGTTCCGGCCTATTTCAACGACGCCCAGCGCCAGGCCACCAAGGATGCCGGCAAGATCGCCGGCCTCGAAGTGCTGCGCATCATCAACGAGCCGACGGCAGCCGCGCTCGCCTACGGCCTCGACAAGAAGGATGGCAAGACCATTGCCGTCTATGACCTTGGCGGCGGCACGTTCGACATTTCGGTGCTCGAAATCGGCGACGGCGTGTTCGAGGTCAAGTCGACCAATGGCGACACCTTCCTCGGCGGCGAGGATTTCGACATGCGCCTGGTCGAATACCTGGCGGCCGAGTTCAAGAAGGAACAGGGCATCGACCTGAAGAACGACAAGCTCGCTTTGCAGCGCCTCAAGGAGGCGGCTGAAAAGGCCAAGATCGAGCTGTCGTCGACGACGCAGACCGAAATCAATCTGCCCTTCATCACCGCCGACGCGACCGGCCCGAAGCACCTGACGCTGAAGCTGACGCGCGCCAAGTTCGAGCAGCTGGTCGACGACCTCGTCCAGCGCACCATCGACCCCTGCAAGGCGGCGCTCAAGGATGCCGGCCTGAAGGCTGGCGAGATCGACGAGGTGGTCCTGGTCGGCGGCATGACCCGCATGCCCAAGATCCAGGAAATCGTGAAGCAGTTCTTCGGCAAGGAGCCGCACAAGGGCGTCAACCCCGATGAGGTCGTCGCGCTCGGCGCCGCCATCCAGGCCGGCGTGCTGCAGGGCGACGTCAAGGACGTGCTGCTGCTCGACGTGACCCCGCTGTCGCTCGGCATCGAGACGCTGGGCGGCGTGTTCACCCGACTGATCGAGCGCAACACGACGATCCCGACCAAGAAAAGCCAGGTGTTCTCGACCGCTGAAGATTCGCAGTCGGCCGTGACCATCCGCGTCTTCCAGGGCGAGCGCGAAATGGCCGCCGACAACAAGGCGCTCGGCCAGTTCGACCTGGTCGGCATTCCGCCTGCGCCGCGCGGCGTGCCGCAGATCGAGGTCACCTTCGACATCGACGCCAACGGCATCGTCAACGTCTCGGCCAAGGACAAGGGCACCGGCAAGGAGCACCAGATCCGCATCCAGGCTTCGGGTGGTCTTTCGGACGCCGACATCGAGAAGATGGTCAAGGACGCCGAGGCCAATGCCGACGCCGACAAGAAGCGTCGCGCCGTGGTCGAGGCCCGCAACCAGGCCGAGGCGCTGGTGCATTCGTCCGAGAAGTCGCTGAAGGAATATGGCGACAAGGTTTCGGAAACCGAGCGCACGGCGATATCGGATGCGATCGCGGCGCTGAAGGCTGCTGCCGAAGGCGATGACGCCGCCGACATCGAGGCCAAGTCGCAGGCGCTTGCCGAAGCTTCGATGAAGCTCGGCCAGGCCATGTACGAGGCCTCGCAGAAGGAAGCGGCGGAAGCCGACGCCAAGGCGGACGCCGCCAAGGATAGCGACGTGGTCGACGCCGATTTCGAAGAAATCGACGAAGACGACGACAAGAAGAAGTCGGCCTGAACCGGTTGACGGCAAGATAAAGCTGAAAGCCCGGCGCAAAGCCGGGCTTTTTTGCAACCCTCGCTGAAAAAAGTGCGGGTCCTGCCGAAAAAGTCGCTGAAAAACACGAACAAGTCCGCGCCGGCCCCTAGCATCCGGGCAGCACCGCTCCTAAATCGAGGCAACGTGCCGGCAAACGACGCAACATGCATCAAGACGTTGAGCATCCGGACTGCGGGAAAAGATGAAAGCTGATTTCTACGAGACGCTGGGCGTACAAAAGGGCGCCGACGAGAAGGAGCTCAAGAGCGCTTTCCGCAAGCTCGCCATGCAGTTCCATCCCGACCGCAATCCAGGCGACCATGCCTGCGAGCACAAGTTCAAGGAAATCAACGAAGCCTACGAGACGCTGAAGGACCCGCAGAAGCGCGCGGCCTATGACCGTTTCGGTCATGCCGCCTTCGAACAGGGCATGAATGGCGGCGCGCACGGCTTCGGCGCCGGCGGCTTTGCCGACATTTTCGAGGATATTTTCGGCGACATGATGGGCGGGCGGCAGCGCCGTTCGTCGGGCGGCCGCGAGCGCGGCGCCGATCTGCGCTACAACATGGAAATTTCTCTTGAAGAGGCCTTTACCGGCAAGACCGCGCAGATCCGCGTGCCGGCCTCGATCTCATGCACGGAATGCTCCGGCACCGGCGCCAAGCCCGGTACCCAGCCGGTGACCTGCTCGATGTGCCATGGCCACGGCAAGGTCCGCGCCACGCAAGGCTTCTTCTCGATCGAGCGCACCTGCCCGCAATGCCAGGGCCGCGGCCAGACGATCAAGGACCCATGCCCGAAATGCGCCGGGCAGGGCCGCGTCACCGAGGAGCGCTCGCTGTCGGTCAACATCCCGGCCGGCATCGAGGACGGCACCCGCATCCGGCTTGCCAACGAGGGCGAGGCCGGCTTGCGCGGCGGCCCGTCCGGCGACCTTTATATTTTCCTGGCGGTCAAACCGCATGAATTCTTCCAGCGCGACGGCGCCGACCTCTACTGCAAGGTTCCGATCTCGATGACGACGGCCGCCCTTGGCGGCTCCTTCGAGGTGACCACGCTGGACGGCAGCCAGACCAAGGTGAAAGTCACCGAGGGCACCCAGAACGGCCGCCAGTTCCGCCTCAAGGGCAAGGGCATGCCGGTGCTGCGCCAGCCCAATGTCGGCGACCTCTATATCCAGACCGCAGTCGAGACGCCGCAGAACCTGTCGCGGCGCCAGCGCGAGCTGTTGGAGGAGTTCGAACAGCTGTCCTCAAAAGACAATTCGCCCCAGTCGAGCGGCTTTTTCGCTCGCATGAAGGACTTTTTCGAGTCATTCGGCGAGCGCTGATCTTTTCCTGACGCAAGTCGCTATCCCAAAACCGCCGGGCACTTTTGGGCGACTTGCGTTTGGCGCTTCCCGAACGTCATCAACATCTTATGCCAGATCGCGCCTTGCCTTGGACCTGTTAGCTGCTAAGTAGCGTGCAGGGGGGTGGTTGAGGAGAACTTGCATGGCACGTGGTCCGGGATTGCGGAAAGCGCTGGCGGAAAAGTTCGACGACGAACTGAAATTCTTTAAAGGCTGGATCGACAAGCCGAAGACCGTCGGATCGATCGTGCCGACAAGTTCCATCACCGCCCGCAAGATGGCTTCCATCGTCAATCCGAAGTCCGGCCTGCCGGTTCTCGAGGTCGGCCCCGGCACAGGCGTCATCACCCGCCAAATTCTCGCCTTGGGCGTGAAGCCCGAAAACCTCTACGCGGTCGAATATTCCACCGATTTCGTGCGCCACCTGCGGCAGCTCTATCCCGGCGTCAACGTCATCGAGGGCGACGCCTTCAATCTCAACGCCACGCTTGGCGAGAAGAGCGGGATGGTGTTCGATTCCGTCGTCTCCGGCGTGCCGCTGCTCAATTTCCCGGTTGCCCAGCGCATCACCTATATCGAAAGCCTGCTCGACCGCATCCCGGTGGGGCGGCCGATCGTACAGCTGACCTACGGGCCGCTGTCGCCGATCCCGCCCGGCCGCGGCAACTACACCGTCAAGCATTTCGATTTCATCATTCGCAACATCCCGCCAACGCAGCTGTGGATCTACCGGCGCGAGGCGCATTGATTTGAGTGATCCTTGGCTGTACCTGTCCCGGGACAAGGTTGGCCAATGGCAGTGATCCCGAAAATCCTCGTTTTTGCCGGCTCGGTGCGCAGCGGCGCCTTCAGCGGCAGAACCGCCGATGTGGCGCAGAAGGAGCTGGCCATGCGGGGCGCCGAGGTGACCCGCATTTCGCTGGCCGACTATCCGCTGCCGATCCTGGACGAAGATCTCGAAAAGGAAAAAGGCGTCCCCGACAATGCCGTGAAGCTTGGTCGGCTGATCGCAGCCCATGACGGGCTGCTGATTGCGACGCCGGAATATAATGGCTCGATCCCGCCACTGCTCAAGAACACGATCGACTGGGTAAGCCGGGTGCGCGCCGATGGCGGCCGGTCGGTCAGGCCGCTTGCCGGCAAGGTCGCGGGCCTGTGCTCGTCTTCCAACGGACATTTCGCCGGGATACGCTGCATCAACCATCTGCGCGCCGTGTTGGTACGCTGCCAGATGGAGGTGGTGACGCCGGAGTGCTCGGTGCCCGAAGGCGGCAATGCCTTCGACAGTGACGGCAACTTCCGTGATGAACGACTGCACAGATCGATGGAGCACCTATGCCGCACGCTGATCGAAACCTCGCGCATGCTGTCGACCAGGGTCGAACCTTGATCGCCAAGGCAATCCAGGCCGAGACCATGAGGGACCGGCTGATCGTCGGCCTCGATGTGCCGACGGTGAAAGAGGCCGAAGAGGCGGTGCGCGCGCTCGACGGCGTCGTCTCCTTCTACAAGATCGGCTATCAGCTGGCCTTCGCCGGCGGGCTCGACTTTGCCCGCGAGTTGGCCAGCGGCGGGACCAAGATCTTTCTCGACATGAAGCTGCTCGACATCGACCACACGGTGGCCAAGGGTGTCGAGAACATTATGCGCATGGGCATGACCATGCTTACCATCCACGCCTATCCCAAGGCAATGCGGGCCGCGGTGGAGGCCGCCCAGGGCAGCGATCTCTGCCTGCTGGCGGTCAGCGTGCTGACCTCAATGGACGAGCAGGACGTGATCGACGCCGGCTATGAATACGACCCGCACACGCTGGTGCTGAGGCGTGCCGAACAGGCGCTGCATGCCGGCATGGGCGGCGTCGTCTGCTCTGCCGAGGAGGCGGAAGCGGTGCGCCGCATCGTCGGACCCGACCTGGCGGTGGTGACCCCCGGCATCCGCCCCAAGGGCAGCGACCATGGCGACCAGAAGCGCGTGGTGACGCCCGCTCAGGCGATCCGCAACGGCTCCAGCCATCTGGTCGTCGGCCGGCCGATCGTCGCGGCAAGCGACAGGCGCGCGGCGGCGGAGGCCATACTGGAAGAGATGCGCTCGGCATAGAGCAATTCCAGGAAAAGTGTGAAGCGGTTTTCCCGTCCGGGATTGCGTCAAAGAAGGAAGCGAGGAGAAAACAGATGCCCAAGGGATACTGGATCGCGCGCGTCGATGTGCGCGACGCCGAAGGCTACAAGGACTATGTCGCGGCGTCGAAGCTGGCCTTCGAGCGCTTCGGCGCGAAATTCCTGGCGCGCGGCGGCGAGCACGAAAAGGCCGAAGGCCCCGGGCGCGCCCGCAACGTCATCATCGAATTCGAATCGCTTGGCGTGGCGCATGATTGCTACCACTCGCCGGAATACCAGCGCGCCGTCGCCATCCGCCAGAAAGTGGCCGACGGCGAAATCGTACTCGTCGAAGGGGTTTAGCCGCTCAGCCGATTGGCCGCAGTTGCGGCCATCGCATCGGCCAGCGTCATGCCCCATTGCTGCCGACAATAGGCGCGGAAATCGAAGCAGGGCAGGCCGGGGCAGACCTCGAACTCGATGAGTTGGACGTGATCGTCGGCCTTGACCCTGAAATCGATGGAGAATACGTCGCGCAGGCCAAGCCCACTGACCAGCCGCTCGGCGATGCGGCGGATGGTTGCGGCGGCGCCGGGCTGGTTGTCGGCGACCGGCTCCAGCAGCGGCTCCTTGTACTCTCCCGCCGCCCTGGCGGCCTCGCCGGTGTCGCCATACAGCGCCATCGAGTCGGCCATGGTCTGGAAATCGCCGCCGGAGTCGACGAAAGCGATACCGAGCGCCTCCGGGCCGGTTCCCGGCTCAAGGCCCAAAAAGCTGGCGCGCACATTTCGGCCGGCGACATAGGGCTGGACGACGACATCGTCACGGTAGGCCGCGTAGACACGCCGGCTGAGTTCCAGCGCATGGGGCAGGCCCTTGCAGTGCGAATCCGGCCAGATGCCGACCTTGGAGCCGAGTCGGTTCGGCTTGACGAACCAGCCCGCGGCTGACGGCGGCGGCTCGGCCAGCCAGTGGCCATCGCGGGCGAGACCCGCCTGCGGCACCGGCAGGCCGAGCGCACCGAGCACGGCGCCGGAACGGAACTTGTCCTGGCAGAGCGCGAACAGCGCATCGTCGGCGCCGATGGTTCTGAGCCCGTTCAGCCTGGCGAGTGCGGGCGCCGCAGCACCGCGGAAATAGGCAATGCCATCGGTCAGCGTCCACACAATGGTCGTCTGCGGATCGGCCTTCGCCAGCGCTGCCGCCGCATCGTCGAGCTCAACGGGCATGAAGGTGAGGCCGCGCCGTGCGCAAGCAGCGGCGAGGTCATCGAATTCCGGGGCGAGATCGGTCGATTGCGCCAGATAGGACGAGATTTCGAGCGCACGTTCGGCCGGAAAGCCGTCGGCGACCAGCCGGTCGAGACAGGCCTTTTCCGGCTCGTGAACGAGGTACAAGGTCGGGCTTGGCATGGATCAGGACTTCCTGGTGATGCTTCCACCATCGCATGGCCACCGCAATCAGCTTGCGCGAAACCGACCAGCGCCGGACGCCTGCGCGACAACCCGAGCCGTCAGGCGATCAGCACGCGCGGCTCGAAGCGGCCGTTGACAGGGATGTCGAGCAGGAAGGTCATGCCTGCCTGCGGATCGAGTTTGCGTTGCTTGTCGTCCTTGCCCTTCCAGGCCGAGGTCACCGCCAGCCGGTCAGCTTTGGCGCCGATAAAGGCCGGGCACGAGGACTGCCCCGCCGGCATCGGTATTTCACGCAGTAGCGTGCCGTCAGGCGCATAGGCCTTGACCGCCTTGCCGCCCCAGACGGCGTTCCACAGCACGCCGTCGCGGTCGACAACCGAGCCGTCGACATAGCCCTTGGATGAACGGTGGTCGACGAACACTTTGGACTCGCCGGCCGGCAGGCCCGTCGCCGGGTCGCAGGCGACGCGCATCAACAGGCCGGTCGCGGTGTCGGTGTAATAGGCGATCGTCCCATCTTCGGAAAAACAGACGGAGTTCGATACGGTGATGCCGGTGTAGAGCGTGCGCAGCTCGCCCTTGAAGAACCAGTAGATCGACCCGGCGCCCTTCTGCTCACCCTTGCCCATGGTGCCGACCCAGAAGGCGCCGCAAGGGTGGACGCGCGAATCGTTGGAGCGCGTCAGCGCGTTGTCGGCTTCGATGGCTGTATGCAATGTCAGCTTGCCGGTCGAAACATCGCGGACATGCAGGCCGGTCTCGGTGGCGATAAGCTGGCGCTTGTCATCGATGACAGCGATGGCGCTGGCCATCTGGCCGAGCTCATGGACCTTCAGCGCGCCTGAGGTGACACCCTGCTCCAGCAGAAGCCCGTTGACGATGTCGAACCAGAACAGCGTATCGGTGGCGGGATCGTAGCTCGGACCTTCGCCGAGTTCGCAGACATGGCTCGAGAAAACCGAAACGTTTTCCATCACGCCTCTCCGCCGAAGGCCGCATCCCAGGCCGTCACCGCCGCCCGGGCGCGCGTGGCCACCTCGTCAACGCTCATGCCCGGCTTGAAGAGGCTTGAGCCGAGGCCGAACGCGGTCACCCCGGCCGACTTGTAGCCGGCAAAGTCCTTGTCCGAAACGCCGCCGACGGCGCCTACCACGGTGTCGCTCGGCAGCACGGCGCGCGTCGCCGAAATGCCGCCGGCCCCAAGCACGCTTGCCGGGAAGAATTTCAGCGCCGAGGCGCCAAGCCGTATCGCCAGAAAAGCTTCGGTGGGCGTGAACACACCGGGCATCGTCACCATGCCATGGTGCATGGCGCGGGCCATGACCTCGGCATCGATGTTGGGGCTGACCAGCAGTCTGCCGCCGGCCTTTGCCAAGGCGTCGACATCGGCCGCCGTCAGCACCGTGCCGGCGCCGACCAGCGCCGTTTTGGGCAATGCCGCGACAATGCTGGCGATCGACACAAACGGCTCCGGCGAATTGAGCGGCACCTCGATGGCTTCGATGCCGGCATCGAACAGCGCCTGGCCGATGGAGACAGCCTCGCCAGGCTTCAGACCACGCAGAATGGCGACGAGACCACGCTTGAGCTTCGGGAAAGGTGCGGTCTGGGTCACGCGGTCACTCCACTCTGGTGGGTCATATTCATTTGGCGATCATGCCATTTTCGCGTGCCGCCTCGATGAGGCCGGCACGCACCGCCTCGTCGGCATCGACCGTCCTGACGGCAAGTCCCGCAAGGTCGAGCGCCTGCCGATAGAGAGCCGCAAGCGAACCGGAGGCGACCAGCACGATTGCGGTGGCGCTTTCGCCGTAACGGCGGCCGGCCGAGGCGATCTCGCCCCCGATCAGCAGCCCGGACAGGCAGGCGGCGGCATCGTCCGCCTTGAGGTCCTGCAGCAGGCCGGCGGCGCGGATCGAAAACAGCCGCGAGGTGACATCACCGCCCTCGGCCAGCGCCTCGCGGCACCAGTCCTGGAAGAACGGATTGTCCGCCGCGACCGGCTTCGGGTTCTCGCCCAGCGAGTGGCGCAGGATCGAATGTGCGGCCAGCACCGAAAACAGCTCGCCGGTCGGCCAGGTGCAGAAACCATCGACCGCGCCATCCTCGACCAGAACCCATTTCGAGTGGGTGCCGGGCATGCAGACGAGATGGCGTCCCTTAGCCGGCAAACCGGCGCCGGCAAGCTGCGTTTCCTCGCCGCGCATCACGTCCGGCGCGTCGGCCAGTCGCTGCGCAAGGCCGGGCACGATGCGGATGTCGCGGCTCTGGCCAGGGATGCGCGCGGCGCCCGCGAGGATGGCGCCGATCGGCGCCGGCACGGTGACGTAAGGCGCCTCCACCCAGCCCTGGCGCGAGCCGGCCATGCCGCAGATGATGACCGGCAGCCCCTGCGGCGCGCCCAGTGCCCCCAGGTGGCCCTCGAGGATGGTTGAAAAGCCCTTTTGCTGCGCGGTGATCAGGCCGTCATCGCCGCGTCTTTCGGCAAGCACCCCACCCGCCTCGTCGATCAGCCAGACCCGCATGCGGGTCGTGCCCCAGTCGACGGCGGCGACGGCCGGCGCCTTGTTGGCCGGACTTTGGCTTGCCGGGCTCACAGGAACCCCCCATCGACGATCAGCATTTGCGCCGTCAGCATACGTGAGGCATCCGAGGCCAGGAACAGCACGGTGCCGACAATATCGTCGGGCTGCATGACCTGCTTGATGCACTGCTTGGCGACATGGGCGGCAAGGCCCTGTTCGGTGACCCAGAGTTCCTTCTGCCGTTCGGTGATCACCCAGCCCGGCGCAATCGCGTTCACGCGGATGCCGTCGACGCCGAGCTTGCCGGCAAGCCCCTTGGTCAGACCGAGTATGCCGGCCTTGGCGGTGGTGTAGGCCGGCATATCGGGGTGGTTGATGAGATAGGAGGTCGAGGTGAAGTTGATGATCGAGCCGCCGCCGGCCCGCTTCATGCCCGGCGCCACCGCCTGGGCAGTGAAGAAATGCGGTCGCAGATTGACGGCGAGGTTGTTGTCCCAGAACTCAACGGTGACGTCAGCGACATCGTGGCGTTCGTCCCAGGCGGCATTGTTGACCAGCACGGTGATGTCGCCATGCGCCTCAGCCGCCTTGGCAGCGGAGGCACGCAGCGCCTCGACATCGCGCAGATCGGTCCTGAGGTAGAGCGGCCGCCGGCCAAGTTCCTGTTCGACGCGGTCGGCAAGCATCGCGCTTGGGCCATCGGCGATGTCGATGAAGGCGACATTGGCGCCCTGGCGAACGAAACCCTCGGTCAATGCCGCACCAATTCCGGAACCGCCGCCGGTGATCAGCACCGAGGCGCCCCTGAGGTCGGCAAAATCCGCCGATGGCATCATATCTTTTTTCTCCGACCACAACCGGCGCGCATCCTAGCCAGAGAAGTTCGGCGGGCAAGGGTGAAACGTCGGGTCTGCGGGCTTATGTCAGACAAAACGACAAGGCGCCACACTGCGCTGTCATCCCCGGATTGGAGATTGCGGCAGACCGCCGCTCAGATCGCCTTGGCGTAGAGGGCGCCGCGATAGGAATCGCGGAGGTAGCCGAGCGTGGCGTCGGCATCGACCGGCTTGCCGAAGAGATAGCCTTGCCCGCCGGCGCAACCGAACTGGACGAGGCGGTCGGCCTGGGCCTCCTCCTCGATGCCCTCGGCGACGACATCCATGCCGAGCCCTTCGCACATTGCGAGAATGGCGCGGATGATGTGTTCCGACGGACGGTCGTCAAGGATGGAAGACACGAAGGCGCGGTCGATCTTGAGCTTGTCGAAATGGAATTCGCGCAGGCGGCCGAGCGAGGACTGACCGGTGCCGAAATCGTCGAGCGAGACGCGGATGCCGACACGGCGCAGATCCTCGACGATCTTCTCGGCCGATGCCGGATCGTTCATCAGGCCGGTTTCGGTGATCTCGATCTCCAGCCGGCGCGGATCGAAGCCGGTGCGGTCGAGGATCGACAGTATGTGCAGGCCGGTGTTCTGGTCGACGAGCTGCGAGGGCGACAGGTTGAAGGACAGGAACAGGTCCTTCGGCCAGCTGCGCGCCGCTTCGGTCGCCTTGCGCAGCACCAGCTGCGACAGTGGACCGATGATGCCGCGCTCTTCGGCGATGGGAATGAACACGGTCGGCGGGACGACGCCGAGGTCGCGATCGGTCCAGCGCGCCAGCGTCTCGAAGCCGATGGTACGGCGGGTGTTGAGATCGACGATGGGCTGGAAATGCGGCTCGACCTCGCCGGCCGAGACGGCACGGCGCAGCGCCTGTTCGATGCGGGTGACGCGCTTGGCCGCCTCTTCCATCTCGCGTGTGTAGACGACGACGCGGCCGCGGCCCGAACGCTTGGCGTGGTAGAGCGCCGTTTCGGCCTTGTGGACGAGGATTTCCGTGGTTTCGTCGCCGGAATAGAACAACGAGCAGCCGACCGAGGCCGAGAGCCTGGCGGTGCGTTCGCCGACATCGTAGGGCGCCGACAGGATCTCGATCATCATGCGCGCCTTCTCGGCCGCGGCTTCCTCGGAGAACACCATCGGATAGAGGAAGGCGAATTCGTCGGCGCCGATGCGGCAGACCGTGGAATGGCTGTCCATCGAGGCGCGCAGCCGCATGGCCACCTGGATCAATATGTCGTCGCCGGCCTTGTGGCCGAACAGATCGTTGATCGGCTTGAAGCCGTCGAGGTCGAGAATGCCGACGGTGAAAGGCGCGGGATCGTCGGCGCGGTCGCTGATCAGGCGGTCGACCTTGTCGAAGAAGCGGCGATGGTTGCCAAGCCCGGTCAGCGTGTCGGTGAACGCCAGATCCGTGTTTTCCCTGCTTGCCTGCCCGGTGCCAAACATCGTTTGCATCGGTATCCCTGTTTTTGACGTCCGAAATTTGCGCTGAGACTGGCAGCAAAGCGTTTAGGAACCGTATCGCGAAATCGATTTTTCGCTGACGAATGATGCTTTAGCGGACGCGGTAGAGTTCGACCGGGTTTCCGCGCGTTTCGGCGATGGGTTCGAGCCAGTCCGGCACGCTGTCGCGCACCAGCCCGGCGAGGAAGCCTTGCGGTGCCTTGGCGGTGAGCATCTTGGTTTCCGCGCTGCCGCGGCAGAGCGCAACCAGGCCGACATCGTGCTCCGCCACGATTGTCTTCGCTTGGTCCGCCGATCCGAGAAAAGCATCGAGCGCAAGCAAGTAGCCGGCGATGTTGCGATGATAGGGACCGGAAAACGCGCGGTGTCCGGAATAGGCCAGGATGGGCGAGCCAAGATTGGAAATGGCGAGCACCGTGGTGTCCGGCAGCCTGGATAAGGCGTCGAAGGAAGCCTTGCGCTCGCAAGGCGCATCGGCGTCGGCGTCCTTGGCCGCAGCGGTGACCTTGGCCTCCAAGGCTGCCGAGGTCGCGGCGGCGGCGGCGGTCCAGACGACATTCACCGACACCAGCCAGGCTGCGGCCATGCGCAGCGACACGCTGCGCGAGGGGGTGATTCTCGCCCGCTCGCGCCAGGTTGCGATCCAGGCCGACAGCGGGATGACGGCAAAGGCGATCGAGAAGGTCGAACCGCGGACCTGCCAGGCGCTGACGATGAAGGCGGCGACCAGCAAGGCGCCAACGAGGCTGTCCTGGCGGCGCCATGACCCGCGCAGGCGAAGCGCCATCAGCACGAGCGCCACCAGCGGCGTGGCGTATCGCGCCGCCACCGAGGCCGGCTCGTTGACCATGAGGTTAAACATCGACTGCGCTTCGTCGATGTGGTCGAGCAGGAACTCCTTGAAACGCGGATCAACGTTCGCATAGGGCGCGGCCAGGCATTGCGGGAACAGCGCAACGACAACGCCGCCGAGCCCCAGCGCAAGAAGACCGAGCGAAATCAGGCGACGGCTGACGGTGCCGCTGGATGCTTTGAACGAGGTGATGGCAGCAAGGCCCAGTCCAGCGATCGCCGCCACCACGAATTGCACGGTGGAGAAGGCATCGCATTGCGCCTGCCTCCAGGCCGATGGCGGGATGGTGGTGACGAAGACGAGCGCTGAAACCCCGGCGAATCCGAGACCGAAATCCCTGGCGATCCCTGCCTCGCCCCCCGGGTCGACGACAAACAGCAAGGAGATGCACACGCCGATGGTGGCGACATAGGGCACGGTTTCCATGCCGACGGCGAGCGTCAGCGCCGCGCATAGGCCCGAAAACAACGCCGCCCAACGGCGCGCCGGCGCCTCGAGCAACAGGCTGAGGCTGGCCATGGTCAGCGTCAGCTGGACATTGTGATGATCGAGCGCACCCGGCGAAAAGATGCCAATGAAATGCAGCGCCGCCCCACCAACGACGATCGCCGGCAGTACGGCGCCCGGGCCAGCGAAACCGCGGGCCGCGCGGGCGGTGAAGAACACGGCCAGGAAGAACAGCAGCGCTGGCCACAGCACCTGCGCGATGGCCTCGGCCATGGCCATACTGCCGGTCAGCGCGTGAGCGGCAAGGACGATGGCGGCGAGCGGCGCATCGACCAGCCGCGACCAGTGCATCACGAAGCCGCCTTCAAGCCCCATCCTGTACTGATGCAGATCGAACCAGCCCTGTCCGGCCAGCAAGTCGCGAACCTCGACCAGACGCAGCAGACTGTCATTGTCGCCGCCGGCATTGGTCAGTTCGCGGAATCCGGTGCACGCGCTGACGACAACCGACAGCAGCGCGGCGATGAGCGCAAGCGCGAGGTCATTGCGCCATGATGGGCGGGCCTTGATGGGCATCACAGCATCGACAGAAGTCACGGGGCGCGGCCTTTGGTTGCTCTCTTTCGCAAGAGGAAACCTAGCGCCAACTCACTGCGCAAACCTTAAACCGCCCTTGTCAGAGGTTGCGAAACGCTTTGTTTGCCATTCACAGATACGTTCCCGGAACAAATATGAGTAGGCAACTCGGACCTGGATCCTGGCATGAGTGTTATGGCTGTCGAAAAGAAGATCCTGAACGCAGCCCATAATCGGGCAGTGTTTCAACGCCGCATCCGGGTCCTTTCCGAACATATCAGCGACATGCTGGGCGCCGACGGCACTGTTCTCGATCTCGGCTGCGGCGATGGCTCGCTCGCCAAGGCGGTGATGGACAGGAAACCCGGACTGACGTTTCGCGGGATCGATGTTTTTCTGCGACCGCAAACAGCCATCCCCGTAGAGATTTTCGACGGCACTACGATCCCGGCTGCTTCCGGGTCGTTCGACTGGGTGACCATAGTCGACGTCCTCCACCACACGGACGATCCCAGCCGACTTGTCGCTGAAGCCGCAAGGGTCGCCCGCAAAGGCGTTGTCATCAAGGACCATCTGCGTGATGGACCCTTCGCCTATAGCACACTCAGGTTCATGGACTGGGTGGGAAACAAGGGGCACGACGTGCGGCTGCCCTACAACTATCTGTCCAGACGGGAATGGGACGCGATTTTCGATCAGGTCGGGCTCAAAGCCCGGGCATGGCGCGAGAACCTGTCGCTGTATCCGTTTCCGGCGAACCTGCTGTTTGACAGGGGACTGCACTTCGTCGCATCGCTTCGGTAGAGCCGCGGCTGCGGCCGGGCGCCTTCACGCGGCTCTTTGATCGTCGCGAAACACCCAGACCGATGAAAGCACGTAGCTGGCTGCGCCGGCGGCGACCGTTATGATGGCTGACATCACCAGCGGTGAGGCGGAAAATACCGACACCGCGACATGGGCCGACAGACCGGCAAACACTGCGCAGACCAACTGCGTGACGAGATAGCGTGGCAACGCACGGCCATGGGCGTGCTGTCCCTCGAACGTCCAGCCGCGCTGTGCCGAATACGCCACCACGAACGCCAGCCCATAGGCGATGACGCTCCCGACAAATGGCGGCAAGCCGGCCGAAACCAGGGCCCACGACAGCACGAAGAACAGAAGCGCCGCGCCAATGCCGACCACGGCGAACCGGATAAGCCGTATGGCGGCGAATTTTCGCGCAAACCCGTTCATTCTTCCGCCGGCGCCAGGGCGTCATCCGATCGGCTGGGCTGGCCTGCTTTCATCCGCTTGACCGGTATCTCCAGGACGCCGAGAAGAAACGCCGAGAAGAAGGCCTGGAACGAAATCACGATCAGGCTGAGGCCGAGCACGACGATGCGCGGGATTTCGGAATCATTGAGCGGACCGAAGCCGAGATGCGCCCAGCGCGCCACGGCGTAGCCCACGAACAGCGCGCCGCCGGCAAAGCAGATGCCGGCATTGGCGGCAAGACGGTCGGTGCTGATGGTTTTTGCCAGCCAGCCGGAACGGCGGCTTGGCGGCAGGATGCCGGTGATCTCGGCATAGTAGCGCGAAATGGCGCCGAAGGTGACGAGCTGGACGCCGGTGACGATCATGAAGCAGGCGGCGACGAAGGTGTTGAGGTCGAGCGACAGATTGTCGATCACGCGCAGCGGCCCGAACACCAGCAGCGCGGCAAACAGTGCGCCGACGCCGCACAATAGCGTGCCTGGGATGAAGAACATCCAGCGCGGATTGTAGACCAGCAGGAATTTCAGATGCCGCCAGCCGTCGCGCCAGGTCCGCAGATGCGGCGGCCGGCTGCGGCCGTCGGGCTTCAGCGTGGTCGGCACTTCCTCGATGCGCAGGCCGGCAAGCGCGCCGCGCACCACCATCTCCGAGGCGAATTCCATGCCGGTGGTCTGCAGGTCGAGCTTGCGTATGCTCTCGGCATTGAAACCGCGCAAGCCGCAATGGAAATCCCCGGTCTTGATGCGGAAGAACAGCCGGCCGACAAAGCTCAGCACCGGATTGCCGAGATAGCGGTGCAGCGGCGGCATGGCGCCGGGCTCGATGCCACCCTGGAAGCGGTTTCCCATGACCAGGTCGGCGCCGTCGCGCAGGCGGGCGACGAAGGCCTCGAGCGCGCCGAAATCATAGCTGTCGTCCGCATCGCCCATGATGATGAAACGGCCCTTGGCTACAGCGATGCCGCCGAGCAGGGCGGCGCCATAACCCTTCTGCGCCACCGGCACGACGCGGGCGCCGATGGCGGTGGCGATGTCCTGCGAGCCGTCGCTGCTGCCATTGTCGGCGATCAGCACCTCGCCGGAGATTTTCGCCTTGTCGAGAAATGCCTTTGCCTTGCCGATGCAGACGGCCAGCGTCTCGGCCTCATTGAGGCACGGCATCAGGATGGTGAGTTCGAGCGCTTTGACCGAGGCGGTGCGGATGGCGGTGACGGCGTTCATGGTCGTTGTTCCATCGAGGCGCGGGCGTGGCGTGGCCGGGCGAAGCGGCACTTACCTTGCACGGCAAGGCTTAAGAAAACGATGACGCGCTGCCTCGCCTTGTCTCCAAATGATCCGAACGGGACCGATCCGGCGGCGGGCTGATCCCTCTCACAATGTCGCGATTGGCCGGATGTCGCCCGCCGGGCGCATAAACCGCGCCACCTCGATCGTGTCAGCCTACGGAGAACCCGACGATGTTGCCGCTCTCACGTCCTGCAAGGATCGTATCTGACGCCAGACCGGCGCACAGGGTGGCCGAAGGCAAAGTCGCGCCGCCTGCCGAATTCGGCATTGGTTTCCAGCTCTCCTGCCCGGCCCTCCTTGTTCAGGGTTCCACTTGCCTCTTGTCCAACACCACGGCGCAGCCTCGGCTCATCAGAATTTCTCGAACCGCCGCTCCACCTTTCGCGCGAACATTTCCCTCTTTTCGTTGGATATGCCCTCGACGGAATATCTCGTCATGTACAGATGCTTCACGTTGCCTCCACACATGGTCTTCAGGCCACGCAGCAGCACCTTCCTTCCAGGATTTTGCATATACATTTCCGTATACCACCAGGGCGATCCGCACGTCGTCACCACTCCCATTCGGCGGATGTTCAGAAGTGCCGGTCTGATGACGCCGCCGTCCGCCGGCACGTGATACGCGACACCGGGTCGCCAAACGCGATCGAAATAGCCCTTCAGCATGGCGGGCATGCCTGACCACCATGTTGGAAAGCAGAACACGCACGCCTCGGCCCATTGCAAGGCTTCGATGTAGACTCGCAAATCCGTCGGTATTTTAGAAGGATCAAAGTGGCCACGCCGCTCTTCTGGTTGCATCACCGGATTGAACTTCATTTCGTAGAGGTCGAAGTCGACGACCTCGTCGCCCCTGGCTTTGAGTGTCCGCACGACGCGTTTGTGAAGCGATGCCTGGTAACTGTCGGCGAGTGGATGTGCGTAGACGACATTGACTCTCATTCATGGCTCCCCCGGCGCAAGTATATATTAGCCAATACTCACGCAAAGGAAATTGGCTGAGAGTCGAACTGATGAGCGTCGGCACCTGCCGAGTCCGAAGGTCACCGACGATCCCTCCGCGATCGGCTGAGCCGTCCCGGCCGACTTGCCGCTGACGACACGCATTAAGCCTGAGCCAAGCAAGCGTGATTGGCAGACGGCGCCGAGTTCCGTATATCGCTCTCGTCGACGCATCGACCCGAACTCGCTCCAATCGCGCCGGAGACCGCCATGAAGCTGAAAATCGCCGTCCAGATGGACCATGTCTCCACCGTCTCGATCGCCGGCGACACGTCGTTTGCGCTGTCGCTGGAGGCACAGCGGCGCGGCCACCAATTGTTCCACTACACGCCCGACCGGCTGTCGATGCTGGGCGGCAAGGTGTTTGCCCGCATCGAGGAGATGAAGCTCCGCGACGAGAAGGGCAGCCATTATACGCTGGGCGACAAGGTGCGCACCGACCTGTCGGAAATGGACGTGATCCTGCTGCGCCAGGACCCGCCCTTCGACATGAACTACATCACCACCACGCACATGCTCGAGCGCATCCACCCGAAGACACTGGTCGTCAACGACCCGGCCTGGGTGCGCAACAGCCCGGAAAAGATCTTCGTCACCGAATTCCCCGACCTGATGCCGGAAACGCTGATCACCAAGGACCCGCAGGAGGTCGCGGCCTTCCGCAAGGCGTTCGGCGACATCATCGTCAAGCCGCTCTACGGCAATGGCGGCGCTGGCATCTTCCATCTCAAGGAGGACGACCGCAACCTTGCCTCGCTGCTCGAAATGTTCGCCCAGCTGTCGCGCGAACCTTATATCGTGCAGCGTTATCTCAAGGACGTGCGCAAGGGCGACAAGCGCATCATCCTGATCGACGGCGAGGCGGTCGGCGCCATCAACCGGGTGCCGGCCGACCACGATTCGCGCTCCAACATGCATGTCGGCGGCCGCGCCGAAAAGACCGAGCTGACGAAACGCGAGCGCGAAATCTGCGAGCGCATCGGGCCGTCGCTCAGGGAACGCGGCTTCATCCTCGTCGGCATAGACGTGATCGGCGACTACATGACCGAGATCAACGTGACCTCGCCCACCGGCGTGCGCGAAGTGCAGCGCTTTGGCGGCGCCGACATTGCGAGCCTGTTCTGGGATGCGGTGGAGGAAAAGCGGCGGAAGTCGGGCGCGTAGTGTGCGTTGCTACGGAGGACTTTCCAGAGAAGCATCGAAAGATGCTCTTTATCGAGTAAGACTGCCGAGCAATCGGCTCATCACATCAAACTCTGTCCCGGAAGCGCCGAGGCCTCAGTTTCGGAGGAAGGAGACCGATAAGTCTGGTCTGCAATTTTCGCTGTGGTGTTGCCCAGTCTTTCAGCAGAAAACCCGCATCGGAGTTCTTTTCCAGCAATGCAAAAGCCGCAGACAGTCCAATCAGGTCGACCAAGGTCCTGCGCATTGAGTGGCGGGAGATTAAATGCTCCAGTCCCGGCGCCACTTCGCACCAACGATTGGCCAGTGCCCGCCGTATCGCTATTTCATTATCAGGCGACATCCTGCCGAGGCCTACTCCGGTACCCAGGACGCGCCCGTCCGCCCAGCCATTGCCGCCGTGAAGCCGATAACTGCCAAGAGCCCGCCCAATCCTCACGGTTCCGCCGATCATATGGGCGGCACGAGCCACATAACCATCGGCACATATCCTTATTTCGTCCGGATCAGATGGACGCATGATTTCAAGCGGAGCTCGACGAAACATCATCCCCGATGTGGTTGACCAAAACCAACCCACGGTACCCCGATCAATAAATAATAATGTTGGGTCAGCTTCGGTATCGACATGCAGGTAGCCGCTCATTTTCGGCATCGATCGCGGGTCATTCAGGTGGAATACGGGATGACCGCCCGCAAGCAGGTTGCCGGCCGTATCTATCAACACCTCATCGGAGCTTGACATCGCCGCGATACGGGTGTGGCTGAGATGCGCTCTCGCATGGCATTCTATGAAGTCAGGATGCCAAGCATCGTCACCGTCAAGAAAGGAGATCAGAGGTCCGGCTGTCGCGTCAAGCCCGGTCATCATTGTTGCCAACTGCCCGCCATTTTGCAGTCGGGGCAGAAAGCGGAAACGACTGTCGCCAAGCTGGGACAGACACTCTTCAATCCTTCGGCGGGAACCGTCGGTCGAAAAATCATCGACCACCACGCACTCGAACGCAGTGTACGTCTGCGCCGCTACGGATCGGATCGCAGTGTCGATGAATGCCTCTTGATTGAAACAGCCTACGCAAACGGATACGGTTGGTAGTGCGATGTGAGAACCAGCCCCGCTTGGGACGATGTTTTCTTTCAAGAGGCGCGTCTCCGTACACCAGATTTGATCGCCTGAGATATTCCGTCGATCAAATGGCGATGTTTTCTTTGCCAAATTTCTCTCTGTCGAAGCGAGTTTTTCTCCCGCACTCAAGATCGCAATTGCCGCATGTTGACCCTACAGCACGGGTATCGCCCTCCTACCAAATTCGAGATTGTCAGAGCCATGCTGCGTCATGGCCACAACCTCAGAAAAGGGCACCCTTCCGCGAAGTCGCAACCTGCTCTTCAGGCAAGTTTGCTGTCGGACGATCCGTTCATATCCTATTCGGGAATGTCCGGTACGCCCCTCGGATTAGCAAGTCATATGCCTTTCCTTCCAGCCAGCCACCGCGCCTGGTTTCTCATCTCGCCAACTTGGTCCATCGAAAACAGTGCTAGCGTCAAAACCATCCGGACCTATGCCGTTCTGCATAGACTCAAGAACCCCCATCACTCGCTAATCTTCCTGTCCAACACTCAGGCCGAGGCTGATCTGTTGAACCAGTCCGGCGAGGCCGCCGTCCTGCACAACAAGACGTCAACAACCTCCGAACACATATTCAGGCCTCTCGATGACGTCCCTGTAGAATTTGATGCGATCTACAATGCGCAACTGGCTCCGTGGAAGCGCCATGACTTGTCGCTTGGCATCCAGCGTTGCGCATTTGTCTTTTATCGAGATTCAAGCGGGTCCTCTAGGATGGCGTCGGAAAGAGCAAGAATAAATCGGCACAGGGAGCTCGCGCCGCATCACGTCTTTATCAACGAGTTTGACGGCACCGGCAAGCCTGTCCGATTGGCACCGGCTCAGGTGAACACGCATCTAAATCGTGCAGCCGTGGGAATTTGTCTCTCTGAGGTGGAGGGACCAATGTTCGCCAGCACAGAATATCTTCTCGCGGGGCTTCCCGTGGTCACGACGCCGAACCATGGTGGCCGAGACCTTTATCTGGATGACGACTATTCGCGTACAGTTCCACCCGATCCTCGATCCATCGCGGAGGCTGTCTTAGCGCTGAAGGAGCAACGAATTCCCCGGGATTACATTCGTTCGCAAACTTTGAAACGAATTGAACGAGACCGCGGGCGGTTCATAGACCTTGTAAATGAGATTTTTCTGGAAAGCGGCTCTTTGCACCGGATCGCCATGCCTTGGCCTTTCCGATATCCTGTCATGGAGTGGCTTCCACCCCAAATCGCAATCGATCGATCCCTTTCAGGTGCCGTCGATGCCTTCGTCACCGCTTAGACGGCAACAGCCTCGGATTGCCGGAGGAACTCCGTCGCCCTCTACAGGGCACAACGCGGCTGCAACCAGCACGGCTGGCGCAGAGCCGCCAGACGATCGCTTCGTATGAAGGTTACGCGGAACGCTACGATGCGATCGTCGGGCATATCCCGCACTCTGGAGAAGCGGCACGAATGTCAGCTGCGGCCCATTCTACCCGTTTCGACGGAATTTGGGACCGTCCGTCTTCCACCAATCTCGGTCGTTGGCGGTCGCCAGTTGCTTGAGTTTAGACCAGGATGAAGTCGTCCGCGGTGAGCAAGGTGCCGGGGTCGATGGCGGCGAACTTGACGGCCGCCGAGCCTCCCACCCCGTCCACATCGAACAGCAGATCGCCGGTCACGTCGTTGTAAAGGATGTGGTCGCTGTCATCGATGGCTGCGCTACCGACCGCGAAAGCCGAAGCGAAGAGCGGGCCGGCCTGCAGCCCGACAAATACGGAGCTGTCGAGCCGGATCACATCATCGTGCGCATTGAAGTCCTCGATCCAGTCGCGGTTCGCCAGTCCAAAGGTGTCGAACGCGAAGACATCCCTGCCCTCGCCGCCGGCCAACCGGTCGCTGCCGGCACCGCCATTGAGGATGTCATCGCCAGCGCCGCCCCGCAGGTCGTCGGAACCGGCGCCGCCGTCGAGGTTATCGTCGCCTTCATCGCCGCGGAGGCCGTCCGTGCCCGCGCCGCCGCTTATGACGTCATTGCCGGCGCCGCCCTTCAACCAATCGGTGCCCGCGCCGCCGATCAGGGTGTCGGAACCAGCGCCGCCGAACAGCTGGTCGTGGCCTGCGCCGCCGTCGAGCATATCGTTGAAGGCGGTGCCGGTGACCCGATCGCCGCCGTCCAGCGCGGCGACGAGCACGGCACTGTCGTTGCCTGCATAGCTCACAGTGTTCGTGGCGTCGTCCAGCGCGATGGACTCGGCCGGTGGCGTGACCGTGACCGTAATCGTCACCACATTGCTGTTGCCCTGGCCGTCCGTGGCGTAAACTTTAAAGCTGTCGGTGCCGACGAAGCCGGCCTCGGGCGTATAGTCGAACAGATTGCCGTTCAGAAAGTCGGCATGATAGTGCAGGCTGGTGCCTACGTGACCTTGGTGGAACGGATAGTAATTGCCGTCGAACCGCGTGCTCTGCTCAAGGGCGCCGTGGTCCGGCCCATCGACGACGACGAAGCTCAAGAGATCGTAGTCGGCATCCGCCGCGCTGAACTTGATGTCATCGAGAGATTGCCCCTGCGAAACCGAGACATCCAGATCGGCGGCCGTCGGCGCATGGTTGACGAAGGTGTCGGGCTGAAGCGCGCCGCCGTCCAGGATGATCTGGTGCTGGCCGTATTGGGTGTTTTCGCCGCCAAAATATTCGTTCGCCCCGATCCATGTCACGGTGATGGTGTCGGGGCTGTCGGCGTTGACCGAGACGATCCGGGCCGACAGGTAGGCCGCCTGGTCGGACAAGGTGCGGAGAAGATTGCCTTCATTGTCGAAGACCTGCGCTTCCACCGTCGTCCAGGTCTCGGTCCGGCCCTCATTGGTGAAACTGGTGATGGTGAAGAAGCCGTCGAAGACATCGACCGAAGCCACGTCGATGCCGCCGAACGGGAAATCCGGCTTTGCCCCTATCGGTCCGATCACGTCGCCATCGGTTTCCGTGATGCTGAAAAGCACCGCGTCGGGGCTCGGGTTGGGATTGTCAGGTTCTTCCCATACAGTGAGCACACTGCCATTGCTTAAGGTCGGCATCCTGTTGTCCTCGCTTTTGCGCTTGAACGCGCTGCGGATATCCCCCGATCCCAACCATACCATAGTATGCGAGTCGGATCGGTGACACCAATCACGCCGCCTTTGCAGTCAATTCTGTCTCGGGCGGAAGCTTGCGTCGGCATCTATGGTGCCGGAAGCACGGTGGACCGTATGTTCCCGTAATGTTCTTGCCTTGGCCTGAAATCTATGGTTGTCTTGGGCCGACGTCGCGCGCGGCCTGACCACAAAGGCCCGAGCGAGCCGGTAACCGGGGGCAGATCAAAATGGTGGCGCGGGTTCGCACGGTTGCTTTCCAGGGCATCGAGGCCGTTCCGGTCGATGTCCAGGTGATGATCGCGCCGGGCAAGGTCGGCATGCAGATCGTCGGCCTGGCCGACAAGGCGGTGGCCGAAAGCCGCGAGCGCGTGCAGGCGGCGCTCCATGCGTCGGGCCTGTCGATGCCGTCGAAGAAGGTGACCGTCAACCTTGCGCCTGCCGATTTGCCCAAGGAAGGCAGCCATTACGATCTGCCGATCGCGCTTGGCCTGATGGCCGCACTCGGCGCCATTCCGGGCGACATGCTGGCCTCCTATGTCGTGCTGGGCGAATTGTCGCTCGACGGTACCATTGCCGCGGTCGCCGGCGCGCTGCCGGCTGCGATCGGCGCCAATGCCGAGGGAAAGGGGCTGATCTGCCCGTTCGGCTGCGGGCCGGAAGCGGCTTGGGCGGGCAAGGATTTCGACATATTGGCGCCGCGCAGCCTGATTGCCATCGCCAATCATTTTCGCGGCACGCAGGTGCTGTCGCGACCCGAACCCGGTATCCATGTCTCGGCGCGCGACCTGCCGGACCTCTGCGACATCAAGGGCCAGGAGAGCGCCAAGCGGGCGCTGGAAGTGGCCGCGGCCGGCGGCCACAACCTATTGATGGTCGGCCCGCCTGGCTCGGGAAAATCGATGCTGGCGCAAAGGCTGCCGTCGATCCTGCCGCCGCTGGCGCCGAAGGAATTGCTCGAAGTCTCGATGATCGCCTCGGTGGCCGGCGAGCTCGGCGAAGGCAAGCTGACCGACCGGCGGCCGTTCCGCGCCCCACACCATTCGGCCTCGATGGCGGCAATGGTCGGCGGCGGCTTGCGGGTGCGGCCGGGCGAGGTCTCGCTCGCCCATCACGGCGTGCTGTTCCTCGACGAATTCCCCGAGTTTTCACCGCAGACGCTGGACGCGCTGCGCCAGCCGCTGGAGACCGGCGACTGCATGATCGCGCGCGCCAACCACCGCGTCACCTATCCGGCGCGCATCCAGCTGGTGGCGGCGATGAATCCGTGCCGCTGCGGCATGGCCGGCGAACCCGGCTATCGCTGCCTGCGCGGCGAGCGCTGCCGCACCGACTACCAGGCGCGCATCTCAGGCCCGCTGCTCGACCGCATCGACCTCAGGATCGAAGTGCCGGCAGTCTCGGCCGCCGACCTCATCCGGCCCGACCGCGCGGAAAAGAGCGCTTCCGTTGCGCTGCGCGTAGCCCGCGCCCGCACCATCCAGCGCGAACGCTTCGAGCGTCTCGGCGTCACCAGCGCCACCACCAACGCGCATTGCTCGCCAGCAATCATCGAAGACATTGCCGTGCCGGACGCCGCCGGCCTGTCGCTGCTGAAGGACGCCAGCGAGAAGCTCGGCTTTTCGGCGCGGGCCTACCACCGGGTGCTGAAAGTGGCGAGAACGCTCGCCGACCTCGACGCCAGCGAGACGGTCGGCCGCATTCACCTGGCCGAGGCGATTTCCTACCGCATGATGTCGGAGCGGGTGGCGCAGGCAGCGTAGATGATCTCACCCACAAGGGCGGAGATCAGTGGTCCTGCTTCGCCTTCAGCTCCAGCCGCCGCGCGTGCAGCACCGGTTCGGTGTAGCCGTTCGGCTGCTCCCGGCCCTTGAAGACCAGGTCGCAGGCGGCCTGAAAGGCGATGGAATTGTCGAAATCGGCGGCCATCGCGCGGTAGAGCGGGTCGCCGACATTCTGCAGGTCGACGGTCGCCGCCATGCGGCGCAGCGAATCCATCACCTGAATCTCGGAGCAAACCTTGTGGTGCAGCCAGTTGGCGATGTGCTGCGAGGAGATGCGCAGCGTGGCGCGGTCCTCCATCAGGCCGACATCGTTGATGTCAGGCACTTTCGAGCAGCCGACGCCCTGGTCGATCCAGCGCACGACATAGCCCAGAATGCCTTGCGCATTGTTGTCGAGCTCGCGCTGGATTTCGTCCGGCGTCCAATTCGGCCGCACCGCGACCGGCACGGACAGTATGTCGTCGAGCCTGGCCTTCGGCCGGCTCTTCAACGCCGCCTGCACGGCATGGACATCGACCTTGTGATAGTGCGTGGCGTGCAACGTCGCCGCGGTTGGCGACGGCACCCAGGCGGTGTTGGCGCCGGCCTTGGGATGGGCGATCTTCTGTTCCAGCATTGCCGCCATCAGATCCGGCATCGCCCACATGCCCTTGCCGATCTGGGCGTGGCCGGCCAGCCCGCATTCCAAGCCCGTATCGACATTCCACGCCTCATAGGCGGAAATCCAGGCGGCCTGCTTCATGTCGCCCTTGCGGATCATCGGCCCGGCTTCCATCGAGGTGTGGATCTCGTCGCCGGTGCGGTCGAGGAAGCCGGTGTTGATGAACACCACGCGTTCCTTCGCCGCGCGGATCGCCTCCTTGAGGTTGACGGTGGTGCGCCGCTCCTCGTCCATGATGCCCATCTTGATGGTGTTTTTGGCCATGCCGAGCAACGCTTCAACGCGGTCGAAAATCTCGACGGCGAAGGCGACCTCTTCCGGACCATGCATCTTCGGCTTCACCACATACATCGACCCGGCGCGGGAGTTCATCCGCCGTCCGTTCGGGCCGACATCGTGCAGCGCGATCAACGCCGTCATCGCCGCGTCCATGATGCCTTCCGGCACCTCATTGCCGTCGCGGTCGAGGATGGCCGGATTGGTCATCAGGTGGCCGACGTTTCTGACCAGCATCAGCGAGCGGCCAGGCAGGCTCAGCGCGCCGCCATCGGGCGCGGTCCAGGCCCGGTCGGGGTTCAGCTTGCGGACAAAAGACTTGCCGCCCTTGCTGATCTCTTCCGAAAGGTCGCCCTTCATCAGGCCGAGCCAGTTGCGGTAGATGACGACCTTGTCTTCGGCATCCACCGCCGCGACCGAATCCTCACAGTCCTGAATGGTGGTCAGCGCCGATTCCAGGATGACGTCGGCAATGCCGGCCGGATCGGTACGGCCGATCTGGTTGGCGCGGTCGATCAGGATTTCGATATGCAGACCGTTCTGGACCAGCAGGATGGCCTCAGGGTTGGCGGTATCGCCGCGATAGCCGGCAAACTGTTTCGGGTTGGCCAGCGTGGTGCCGCCGGCGCCGGCGCTTAGCCGCAAGATGCTGCCCTGGACTGTAAGCCCGTTCACCCCGGCCCATTTTCCGGAGGTGAGCGGCACGGAGTCGTCGAGAAAGCTCTTTGCCCAGGCAACGACCTTGGCGCCGCGCACGGGGTTGAAGCTTTTGCCCTTTTCGGCGCCGCCGGTCTCGGCAATGGCATCGGTGCCATAGAGCGCATCGTAGAGCGAACCCCAGCGCGCATTGGCGGCGTTAAGCGCATAGCGCGCGTTCATCACCGGCACGACCAGCTGCGGCCCGGCGACAACGGCTATTTCGGGGTCGACTTTGTCGGTCGAGACGGAGAAGGCCGGTCCTTCCGGCACGAGATAGCCAATTTCCTTGAGGAAGGCTTTGTAAGCCTCCATATCGATCGGCGTGCCATTGGCGCGGTACCAGGCGTCGAGCTTCGCCTGCATGGCGTCGCGCCTGGCCAGCAGCGCCCGGTTCTTCGGCCCGAAATCATGGACGATGGCCGAGAAGCCGGTCCAGAAGGCGTCGGCCGCAATGCCGGTGCCCGGCAGCGCTTCGCCGGCAACAAAGTCATTGAGTTCGCGGGCAATCCGCAATCCGGCGATCTCGACGCAATCGGTCATCAGGGCTTCTCCAGATGAAAGGCTTTGCGGCCTTTGGCATGTCAGGGGTGAAGGGTCAATTCAGCTTAGGGTGAATGCTTCCTTCTCCCCGTTCTACGGGGAGAAGGAAAAGGCTTTCAAACCGCAATCCTCGGCCGTCCCGACGCCACCGCGACCACATGCGCCTCGATGAACATGCGCTGAGCCTCCACTGTGGAGACGCGAAACTCTGTCGCGACCTCGATCTCCGCATTGTCCGTGCCGGCATCCTTCGCGCGTTCCGCAACGATGGCCCGTACATCGGCCTCCGCCGCCGCGATTGCCTTCACCTCGTCGGTGAAATCGCGCACGGTCTGCCCCGACGCCAGGCGAAACAGGCCTTCCTTGGGCTGGCTGACGCGGGCTTCAGCGGAAACGCGGACCTGGCCGACGACGGCGCCGAGCGCGTTGGCGACGTCGGTATCCTCCGGCACGACGCACTCATTGCCGACCAGTTCGGCCAAGCCGGCATAGTGCAGCGGCGCCGAGGCGCCCAGGCCGATGACCGGGCGGTCGAGCGCGACGGTTAAGCGCGCGATGCCGGGATGGGCATCGACGGCGCGCTGCACCAGCGCATGGGCGACGGTGGCGGCGCCGTCCAGCCCGTCCTCGGCGAAGGCGGTTTCCAGAATGTATTCGGCCGACCAGCGCGTCAGGGTCAGCAGCACGCGTTCCGAAATCACCTCGGGAGAGGCGGCGATGTTCTGTCCACGGCCGTCGCGCTTGCGGGCGAAGAGTTCGGCGCCGAGCCGAGCCGCAGCCTGATCCCAGTTGGCCTGCCTGCCCAGCACATGGGCGGCATCGGATGGCGTAAAGCCCGAGATATGCACCAGCCCGCGCGACACCAGGCGGTTCAGTGTGGCGTTCTGGGCGTTCGACGTTAGCAACCTGTCGATGGCGAGCGGCACGGCACCGATCTGCTCGTAGAGTTTGGCCTCGGGCGCGGTCAGGCCGGCGGCGAGCCTGTCCGGCACGCCGGTACGCAGCGCGAAGCGGCCATCCATGCGGCCGGGATTGGGCGCGCGGAGCTGGCGTTCGAGTTCCGATATCACGGCAACGCCATGCATCATGCCGGCCAGCGCCAGCGGCACCAGGCGGCGCGGGCCGAGCAGGATTTTCGGGTTGAGAGCGCCATCTTCCAGCGCCACTTCGGAATCGCCGCCGAGCCCGAACGTGCGCATGGCCACCGCCTCGACCATGGTGCGGAAGCCGCCAACGGTGGCCCCTTCCGGATCGAGCCGCGGACGGCCGCCGTCGAGCACTGCGACATCCGTGGTGGTGCCGCCAATGTCGGAAACCATGGCGTTGTCGAGCCCGGTCATGTGGCGGGCGCCGACGAGGCTGGCGGCCGGACCGGACAGGATGGTCTCGATCGGCCGCTGGCGGGCAAAGGCGGCCGAGACCAACGCGCCGTCGCCACGCACCACCATCAGCGGCGCCACGATCTTGCGCGCGTCGAGAAAGCCTTCGGTCGCCGCCACCAGCCGGTCGATCATCGAGATCAGCCGGGCGTTGAGCAAAGTGGTGAGCGCGCGGCGCGGGCCGCCGAGCTTGGCCGACAATTCGTGGCTGGCGGTGACAGGCAGGCCGGTCTTATCGCGGATGAGGTCGCGCGCCGCAAGCTCATGCGCCGGGTTGCGGGTGGCGAAATAGGCACAGACGGCAAAGCCCGACACCGAAGCGCCAAGCTCGGGGAGTGCCGCTTCCAATCCCGACAGATCGAGCTTGGCCGCGTTGCCGTGGACATCGTGGCCGCCGGGGCAAAACACCACCGGATCGGTGCCGAGCGCGGTCTTCAGCCCATCGCGGGCAAGATCGGCCTCGGTGAATCCGATCATGATCAGCGCCACGCGGCCGCCCTGGCCCTCGACCAGCGCATTGGTGGCGAGCGTCGTCGACATCGACACAAGTTTGATCGAAGCCGGGTTAGTGGCCGATTTTTCCAGCACCGCATCGACCGCGCCTGAAATGCCGACGGCAAGGTCGTGCCTCGTGGTCAGCGCCTTGGCCTTGGCCAGCACCATGCCTTTCGGCCCGCCTTGCTCGGACCACAGCACGGCATCGGTATAGGTGCCGCCGGTGTCGATACCGAGGAACAGGGGTTTTGGTTTGGCGGTCATTTCTGGCGGTCCGGAATTCTGTTCCCCCGCCCTTAGCCGATACGGCCCCGCGGATAAAGGCGGGAGAGGTGGGCCAGTGTGACCCTTCTCCTCGCAAGACATGCCCGCCAAACTTTGTAACGGTCACATTTTTTCATTGGTGCGCGGCCTGCCTTTGCGTGCACCATGCGCCGATCTCATCCCTCTCAGGACTTCGCCATGACCACGCTTCCCGGCATTGCCGACATCCACGCTGCCGCCGCGCGGCTCTCCGGCCTGATCGTTGAAACGCCCTTGATCGAGTCGCTAGAACTCAACAAGCGCTTCGGCGGCCGCATCCTTTTCAAGCCGGAGACGCTGCAGCGCACCGGCTCGTTCAAGTTCCGCGGCGCCTACAACAAATTGTCGACGCTGAGCGAGGAAGAACGCAGCCGCGGCGTCGTCGCCTTTTCGTCCGGAAACCATGCTCAAGGCGTCGCCGCGTCCGCCGCCATGTTCGGCGTCAAGGCCGTCATCGCCATGCCCGCCGACGCGCCGGCGATGAAGATCGCCAATGTCCGCAAAATGGGCGCCGAAGTGGTGCCGTTCGACCGCTTTCGCGACGACCGCATGACCGTGGTGCGCCCCTATATGGACAAGGGCATGGTGCTGGTGCCGCCCTTCGACGATCCGGCCATCATCTCCGGTCAGGGCACCATCGGCCTCGAACTGATGCGTCAGGCCAAGGCGCTCGGCGTCAGCCTCGACGCGGTCGCCATCCCCTGTGGCGGCGGCGGCCTGTCGAGCGGCATTTCGATCGCCGTCAAGGATGCCTCTCCGGCCACGGCCGTCTGGGCGGTGGAGCCCGAGCATTTCGACGACACGCGCCGCTCGCTGATCGAGGGAAAAAGAGTTTCCAACGAGCCGGGCCACAGCTCGATCTGCGACGCGATCCTGACCGCCGAGCCCGGCGCCATCACCTTCGAGATCAACCGCAAGAACCTCGCCGGCGCCATCGCCGTCTCCGACAAGGCGGCCGCACAGGCGATGCGCGACGCGATGGCGCATCTCAAGCTGGTGGTCGAGCCAGGCGGCTGCGTGGCGCTGGCCGCACTTTCATCCGGCGAGATCGAACTGGCGGGCAAATGCGTCGCCGTGGTGCTGTCAGGCGGCAATGTCGATTTCAGCACCTATGCCGCGATCATGGCCGCGGCCTAGGCGAAGGGCCGGATGCGCGAACCGCTTTCCCGCGCCGACCTGCCTAACGATACCGCCGCTCTCGCCCGCTACCTCATCGGCAAGCTCGTAGTGCGGGAGCTGCCGGAAGGCATCGCCAGCGGCCGCATCGTCGAGACCGAGGCCTATGTCGTCGGCGATGCCGCCGGCCACGGCTATCGCGGGATAACGCCGCGCAATCGCTCGCTGTTCCTCGGGCCCGGACATGCCTACGTCTATCTCGCCTATGGCGTCTCCTGGATGCTCAACGTCTCGAGCGAGGGGCCGGGGACCGGAACCGGCGTCCTGATCCGGGCGCTCGAACCGCTCGAAGGCATCCCACTTATGCAGCAGAACCGGGGCGTCGAGCGCCTGCGCGACCTGGCGCGGGGACCGGGCCGGCTCGCCCAGGCCTTGCGGATCGACCGTTCGCTGGACGGCCTCGATCTGTGCCGGCAAGGCCCGCTATGGCTGGCAGCCGACGAGCACGAGCCCGGCGATATCGGCCATGGCATTCGGATCGGCATCACCAAGGATGCGGACCGCCCGCTGCGATTTTATGTCAGGGGAAGCGCTTTCGTAAGCGGTCCGAGATCGCTCAACCCGTGAGAACTAATCGAGTGTGCGCCTGAACCGCACCAATGCGACGCCGGCAAACAAAGCCACGAACGCAACCAGCCAGGCGATCTCACCCACCACCGCCGGCAGGTCGGGGGTGGTCTCATTTGACGGTCGAAAACTCAAAACGATCGAAACGGAAGACTGCCGTATACTCGTTGCGTCGCTCCGGCGTCCCGGTAGGATTGCGGAAGATCGCGCCGCAGGTTGTCTGAACTTTCGGAATGGCGTCGCACAGGAAGTTCCCCTGCACCCAGCTGGTTCCTTTATCTATCCATGCGCCTCCCCCGCTCAGGTCACGACCGAGGATGAGCGACCTGATCTCCGAACCGGTAAGCCGGTCCTTCGCGTCCACATCGACCTCTTCCGGCAACTCCGGCAATCCGGCCTTGTCCAGGCCGTCCAGCAGGCGCCCGATGTCAGCTGGGTTCTTGAACACAAAATACCTCTGCGTGACCAGCTGATTTGCCCCCCCATCCTTTCGTTCCAACATGACGTTCTTTAGCCTGTCACTATAGGCCGCAACCTGATCGCTGCGCCCGAGATGTGCGTAGGCCGAAACCAACACCTGCAGGCCGTAGAATTTCGGCCATGGATCGGGCGATTGGAGATCGATCCTTTCAAGGTAGTCGACAGCTTCTTCGAAACGACCCTGGCCAAATTCAGCCAGCCCAGCCAGGTAGTGCCGATGGTCATTGCCGCCTGGGTCGACACGATTGGCCGCGATGAGGTAGTCGCGCGCCTCGTTCGGCCTGCCATTGAAGTTTAGGGCTTCTGCCAGCCCGACATAGTTCAGGGGATCGCTCGGGTCGAGCGCCACTGCCTTGAACATAACCGCGACTGCCTCGTCGGACCGGTGCTCGCGAACCATCAAACTGGCGACGAGTTGATAGTAGGACGGCGAAGGATGCTTGGCTGCCTCCCCCAGGTACTTGTAGACGTTGTACAGCGCAATGATATCCGAAGAGGCCAAAGCTTTGACCCGCGGCCCGTCCATCTCCCAATAGGCCCATGCGAGTGAGGCTGCCGCCGCGCCGAAATTCGGATCGAGTTCCAGCGCCTGCTGGAAAAGCCTCACTGCCTGCGCAAACTCGTCTGGAGTATTGCGACGATTGTAGATTTCCGTACCCTGGAGGTAAGCTTCGTACGCCGCAGGATTGCGCGTGCCGCCCGCGACATCTGCCTTGCCTTGGGCGCTGACGAGACGGAGCTTGAGCGCGCCTGCGATGCTGACGACGACCTTGTCCTGCAGCGTAAACACATCTGTCCACTGGCCGTCGAAACGTTCCGCCCAGAGGTGACCGGTGGTCGAGCCGTCGATCAGTTGCGCGTTGATACGCATGTCGTCGCCGACTCGACGTATCGAGCCCTCCAGGATGTACCGGACACCAAGCGCTGCGGCGACCTCAGCGGGTTTAGTCTCCTTGCCCTTGTAGGTGGAAGCCGCGTTTCGCGATACGACGAACAGACCGGGCACACGTGCAAGTTCTGTGGTCAGGTCCTCGGTGAAACCGTCAGCCAGATAACCTTGCGCCTTGTCGTCGCTGAGATTGTCAAATGGAAGCACGACGAGGGATGGCCGGGTGTCTGCTTTCGCATTGTCCGTAACAGCGGTGGGCCGAATCGGAGGCTCCCACGGTCGCCACCACGCTGCTGCAAGGCCGACTGCGACAACAAGGACCGCAATAGCGACGGCCAGATTGCGGCTGAAACGTCGGTGTCGATTGACCGCCATGGGCTTTCCCGCCACCGTGGGATCGAGCAGCACCCGATACGCCTGCACCGGTTCGGCGATGTTCTTCAGCTTCTGTTGGCCCATCGGCTCAAAGCCGAAAGCCAACTTCTTCTCAACCTCTTTTGCGACCTTTGCCGAGACACAGATGCCGCCAGGCTCCGCTAGTTGTTGGAGCCTGGCAGCGACGTTGACGCCCTCGCCATATCGGTCCTCGCCCTCCACAATCACTTCGCCGAGATTGATCCCGATCCTGACGCGAATCCGATGATCCTCGGAAACGGCGGCGTTGTGTTCCGCCAGGGCGTGCTGCAACGACACGGCACATTCGACCGCGTCCACGACGCTGCCGAATTCGGCCAGCAGTCCATCGCCCATCAGCTTGAAGATGTGGCCGTGCTGGCGGGCAATCTCAGGCTCGAACAGTTCCTTGCGTTGAGCACGAAGGCGCTCGAACGTGCCGGCCTCGTCGCGTTCCATCTGGGCGGAATAGCCCACAACATCGGCAGCGAGAATGGCGGAAAGCTTGCGGTCCATCGATCTGGCCTGTCCCCCGTGGAGTATAGACCTGGTCACGTTGAAATGAAACGACCGACCTCTCCAGCGACCGTCGCCGGTGTCTCGGGATCATCCAGCAAAAAATGCCGTCGATGAACCGCGCAGTTCGCAGATACGGGCGCATCGTTGGCACCGATCTTGCCATCGAGGATGATTGAACTGTCGCTTGATGCTGAGCGCCGAGGCGATGCTCGTCTCCCCTTCGATCCCGCCAAATCGTGAACCGAGCTAATCCAGCGTGCGCCTGAACCGCACCAGCGCGACGCCGGCAAACAAGGCCACGAACGCGACCAGCCAGGTGATCTCGCCCGCCACCGCCGGCAGTTCGGCGCCCTTCAGCATCACCGCCCGGGTGATACGCAGAAAATGCGTCAGGGGGAAAATCTCGCCGAACGCCTGCGCCCAGCCCGGCATGCCGCGATAGGGGAACATGAAGCCGGACAAAAGAATCGACGGCAGGAAGAAGAAGAAGGTCAGCTGCAAGGCCTGCATCTGCGTGCGGGCGATGGTCGAGATCGTGTAGCCGAGCAGCACCAGCGCCAGCACGAACACCAGCACGGCGCTGAGCAGCAACGTTATCGACCCGGTGAAGGGGATGGCGAACAGAAGCTTCGACGCCGCCAGCACCACCAGCACCTGCACGCCGCCGACCACCAGATAGGGCAGCACCTTGCCCATCATGATTTCGAGCGGGCTGGACGGCATGGCGAGCAGGTTTTCCATGGTGCCGCGCTCGGTTTCGCGAGTCAGTGCGATCGAGGTCATCATCACCATGGTCATCTGCAGGATGACGCCGAGCAGGCCGGGCACGATGTTGTATTGCGAGACGCCTTCCGGGTTGTAGCGCCGGTGCACGACGACATCGAGCTGGCCACGCGCGGTTTCCGCCGCGGCCTCCTGCATGCCTTGCGCCCTGAGCAGTGCCTGGCCGGCGACGGTGCCAAGCGTCGAGATGGCGCCACTCGCCACCGCCGGGTCGGTGGCATCGGCCTCGATCAGGATTTGCGGCTTGTCGCCACGCTCCACCCGGCGGCCAAAATCGGCGGGAATGGTTACGACGAAGGCGACGTCGCCGCGCGACATCAGGAACTCGGCCTCCGCCGCACTTTGCGCGACATGGTCGAAGCGGTAATAGCCCGTCGTCTGCAGCGCAGACACCATGGCGCGCGTATAGGGGTCGCTGCTCATCGCCACCAGGGCCGCGGGCAGGCTCTTCGGATCGTTGTTGATGGCGTAGCCGAACAGCACCAGCTGGATCAGCGGCACGCCCAGCATCATGGCGAAGGTGATGCGGTCGCGCCGCATCTGGATGAATTCCTTGATCAGCAGTGCCCCCAGCCGGGCGAAGGAGAAGACCGCGTTCATGCCATATTGTCCTTCGAGCCGGACATGAACTGGATGAACACATCTTCCAGGCTGGTCTCGCCGGGCTGCACGGTGACGCCCTTGTGATCCTTCTCGACATCGGCGAGCGCCTTTTTCAGCGCCGCCGCATCGGAGCCGACGACATGCAGCGTGGCGCCGAACGGCGCCACCTGGTCGACGCCGTGGCGCCCTTGCAGCGCTTGCGCCACCTGGTCGAGCTGCGGTCCCTGCAGCACGAAAGTGGTCAGCCCGGCATTCTCCACCACTTCGGCAACGGTGCCGGTGGTCAGCATCTTGCCGTAGGAGATGTAAGAGATGCGGTGGCAGCGCTCGGCCTCGTCCATGTAGTGGGTGGAGACCAGAACGGTCAGTCCGCCGCTGGCGAGGCGATGGATTTCGTCCCAGAACTCGCGCCGCGCCTTCGGGTCGACGCCGGCGGTCGGCTCGTCGAGCAGCAGCAGCTTCGGTTTGTGCATGATGCAGGCGGCCAGCGCCAGGCGCTGCTTCCAGCCGCCCGACAGCGTGCCGGCGAGCTGATTGCGGCGGGTCGAGAGGCCGAGATCCTCCAATGTGCGGGCGACATGCTCCTCGACCGGCTTCAGCCGGTAAAGCCGCGCCACGAATTCGAGGTTCTCGCCGATCGTCAGATCCTCGTAGAACGAGAATTTCTGCGTCATGTAGCCGACTTCGCGCTTGATGCGGAGCGACTCGGTGCGGATGTTGAAACCCAGCACCGTGCCTTCGCCCTCATCGGGCGTCAGCAGGCCGCACATGATGCGGATGGTCGTCGTCTTGCCGGAGCCGTTCGGCCCGAGGAAACCGACGATCTCGCCTTCGGCTACCGTCATCGTTACATGGTCGACGACGGTCTTGTCGCCGAAACGCTTGACCAGGCCATGAACGTCGATGGCGTTCATTTTGCCGCGGCCGCCAGTTCGACATCGACGATCTGTCCCGGCTGCAGCGCTTGCGCCTCGCCCTCGGGCCGCGCCTCGACGAGGTAGACCAGCTTCTGCCGGTTCTCCAGCGAATAGATCACCGGCGGGGTGAATTCGGGATCGGGCGAAACGTAGCTGACACGCGCCTTCACACCCTCGCCGCAGCCGTCGCAATGGACGGAAAGCAGCGTGCCGACGTTGATCGATGAAAAGGCGCTTTCCGGGATATAGACGCTGAGCTTCACCGCGCCATCCGGCAGCATCGAGATGACGGGCGCGGTCGGCCCGGCAGTGTCGCCGGGGTTGCGGATGACATCGTTGACGCGACCGGACGAGGGCGCCGCCAGCACCCGCTTCGACAGCCGCCATTGTGCCTGTTCCAGCGCCGACTGCGCCTGCTTGACCTGATTGTCCGCCGCCTTGATGGTTTCGGGCCGCGCCGGCAGGCCGCCGACGGCGAGATTTGCCTCCGCCTGGCCGACCTGCGCATTTGCCGTCTCCAGCGTCGCCGACGCGGTGTCGTAGTCGGCCTGCGTGCCGGTGCCGCGCTTGAACAGATCGGAGGCGCGGTCATAACGGCGCATGGCGTCGGTGGCTTGCGCGCGGGCCATGTCGACCTCGGCCTTCAACACAGCGATTTCTTCCGGTCTTTTGCCGACCTGCAGATCGGCAAGCTGCGCCTGCGCCTGGGCGAGAGCTGCCTCGGCCTGGGCGACGGCGATTTTGGCGTCGGCGCTTTCCAGCGTCACCACCGGCGTGTTTGTTACAACGCGATCGCCACGCTTGACCGTCACGGTCTCGACCTGTGCCACCTCGATCGGCGCCAGAAGCACATAATCGCCCTCGACATAACCAACGGCCAGCGGCGCTGCCGGCGCGCAGGCGCCGAACAGCTGGGTCGCGAGCGGCAGGGAACAGAGAAAACTCATCGCTTGCCCTCCTTGCGGGCGGCGGCCTTGCGCGCGCCGAGCATGGCCTCGAGATTGTTGGTGGCGACCGCCACCACCTTGGCGGCTTCCGCGGCGCCGATTTCGCGCCAGCCCATCCGGCGCAGCACCGCCTCGCGGCCGATGCGGAAATAGATGACCTGGCCGATCAGGGTGAAAACGGTGAGCTTGGTGGCCTCGCTCTCGGCCGGCTCGCCGGTCGCCTGTTCCCAGACCTGGCAGAGCCGCCGATGCGTCGGCTCGAACACGCCGGCATAGATGCGGTCGAGCGCGGCCGTGGGATGCGAGAGCTCGCGAAGTACGAATTGTACGATTTCGCCGGCCTCGGGACTCGCGACAACGAACCCCACCATGCGCTCCAGCGCTGCGACCAGCTGCGCCCTGGCGGCCTCGGGGGTGGAGGGGGCCGGCGCAGTTCCGATCGCTGGTCCGGCAATTGCCTGGATGGTCTCGACAATGTGGTCGGCGGCAGCCGCGCGCAGCCCTTCCTTGCTGCCGAAATGATAGGCGATGGAGCCTATGTTGGCCTTCGCCTCCGCCGCGATCTCGCGCGTCGAGGTGCCGTCGAAGCCCTGCCGTCCGAACAGTTTGAGCGCGGCCAGCACAAGTGCGGCGCGGGTCTGCTCAGCGGGCGATGTCTCCTGGCGGGGCGTTTTATTCGGCGCGGCTTTGATCATGCCGATCTGTTAATCAATCGATTGATTAAAGTCAAACTGATTCTCTGTGCTGGCTTGCCATGTCGAGCCGCAGGCGCTTTAGTGCGCGGCCATGGGCAAGGAAGTCGAACGCAAGTTCCTGGTCTCCAGCGCCGCGTGGCGTAATCTGGCCGAGGCGGATATCCGCATTCGCCAGTTCTATCTTGCCGCAGCGCCTGGCCGCACCGTGCGCGTGCGCATCAGCGACGGTAGCTCGGCGAAACTGACGCTCAAATTCGGCAGCCGCGCCCGCGAGCGCGACGAATACGAGTATACGATCCCGCTGGCCGATGCCGAGGAGATGCAGGCCTTCGCCATCGGACATGTCATCGAGAAGACACGGCACCATGTTAGGCATCGCGGCTATCTGTACGAAGTCGATGTTTTCGGCGGGATTCTTGCCGGCCTTGTGGTGGCCGAGCTCGAGACGCCGGAGGATGTACCTGACGAAATGCTGCCTGATTGGCTCGGCCGCGAAGTGACCGGCGAGCAAAGGTTTTACAACGCGTCGCTCGCCCTTGGGGGGATTCCGGAGATCGCCGCATGAGTTTTCGCATCGACCCGCGCCTGCCGCTGACCGGCGAGGTCAGGCGCATCCTTGGCGAGGAGATCGCCAGGGCGCTTGCCCATCTGGCCGTCGCACACGACCGGCCGGAGCAGGCGCTGCACAAATGCCGCAAGCGGCTGAAGAGCGCGCGTGCCTTGCTGCGCCTTGTCCATTCCGGCAACGAAACGTTTTGCCAGACCGAAAACCAGTGCTACCGCCAGGTGGCGGCCCTGCTGGCGGGTCCGCGCGAAGCGACCGCGCTGGTCGAGACCATCGACCGGCTGGCAGCGGCCTTCCCTGAGCAAGTTGCCGGCGGCGGCCTCGACAGCGTGCGCGACCGGCTTGTCACCCGCCAGCATGAAATGCATGCCGGCGCCGGCCTGGACGCGGCAATCGGCGCGGCGACCGCCGCCTGCGAGGAAGGCCTGGTGCGGATAGAGCGGCTGCTGCTCC
The DNA here is from genome assembly GCF_053714375.1 of Mesorhizobium sp. ArgA1. Taxonomy (NCBI): domain Bacteria; kingdom Pseudomonadati; phylum Pseudomonadota; class Alphaproteobacteria; order Hyphomicrobiales; family Phyllobacteriaceae; genus Mesorhizobium; species Mesorhizobium sp. ArgA1. The sequence goes on along the minus strand of NZ_JBSKBQ010000014.1, from coordinate 22,807 downwards.
CAGATTTGCCCGAACATGCCGCCGACGTGCTTGCCGACGGCGCCCGCAAGACCTTGCGCCGCGCCAGGAAGGCGTTGGACAGGGCGGGATCGCGTGGCGAAGCAGAGGATTTCCACGATCTGCGCAAGGCGGCAAAAACCCATTCGATGCATCTGTCGCTGCTCGGCCGGCTGTGGCCGACGCCGATCAAGGTGCGGCGCAAGGCGGTCGACGAACTGGGCGAAAAACTCGGCGAACTGCACGATGTCTTCGTCATGCGCGCGCTGCTCGAAGCCGACGGGGAGCCGCTTGGCGATGCGCAGGACACCAAGCTTCTCGGCAAGCTGTTGAAGCGCTCGGAAAAGAGCCTGAAGAAGGCCTGTCTCGCCGGGGCTGCCGAACTGTTCGGCGACAGCCCCAAGCGCTCGACAAAGAAACTCGCCCGCAATGCGCGCGATGATCTGGCCGGCCCAGCGCCCCTCGAAGACGCGACCGTCGGCTGACGCTAGCCCTCCCCCGCCGGCTCGTGCTAGTCACGCTCTACCATGACCGCGCCTCGCGACACGCTTCTCGACCGGCTTGGCCGCTGGCTTGCCGGCCGGCTGCAGGATGAATCATCGGGCTATGAGCCCTACACGCCATCCGATGCCGAGACGCTGCGGCGCACGCTCGAATCCGGCGACATCCTGCTTGTCGAGGGCAACCAGAAGATCTCGGCGGTGATCAAGTACCTGACGCAATCAACCTGGTCGCATGCGGCCTTCTATGTCGGTGATGCGTTGCCCAAACCGCCGGACGGATCGGAACGTCCCCGCCTGATCGAAGTGACGCTCGGCGAAGGCTGTGTCGCCGTGCCGCTGTCGCGCTACCACACCTATAACACCCGCATCTGCCGGGCGAGCGGGCTGGCGCCGGAGGATCGCGACCATGTCGTCGCTTTCATGATCGGCAAGCTCGGCCTGAAATACGATCTCAAGAACATTTTCGACATGCTGCGCTTTTTCATGCCGACGCTGCCCGTTCCGGTACGCTGGCGCCGCCGCATGCTGGCTTTCGGCTCGGGCGATCCAACGCGCGCCATCTGCTCGACGCTGATCGCCGAAGCTTATGGCGAGATTCGCTATCCGATCCTGCCCGAGATCACCCGCGCGCCCGGCCGCGCCTCGGCGCAGTCGAACTATTCGCGACGGGAAATCCTGCACATACGCCATCATTCGCTCTACACGCCGCGCGACTTCGACCTTTCGCCCTTCTTCCGGATCGTCAAGCCGACACTGGAATACGGTTTCGACTACCGGGCGGTGACCTGGGAGGACAAGGCAAGCACAGACGCCGCGGCCGCGAAGGCTAGCGCAATCGCCTCAGACACGTGATGGCTTTCGGCCATGGGGCAAGACATGCCCCATGGCGCCCTGCCGCTGTCTGGCCCAGGCGCAGGCGTTTCACATGGCGGCCGAAACCGCAACAGCGCCCTGGTTTTCGGCTCTGTGTTCGACCCAGACATGGACCGGTTCGTCCCGGCCGCGGATGCTCACCGGTCCATGATCGCGCGCATTCAACTGTGTCGTGGGCGATTCCGCTTTCGCGGCCTCGATCAGTCGTGACCCAAAGCAAATATTCGCCTGAAGCTCGCGGCAAAGCGCCTGCAAACGGCTGGCGACGTTGACCGTGTCGCCCACCACCGCGAAGGACAGATTGCGCTCGCTGCCGACCGCGCCGATGACGACTGCGCCATATTGTGCACCGATCCGAACGTCCAGCTGCGGGTATCCCCTGGACACCCGCTGAACATTCCAGTCTTCGAGAGCGGCGATCATCGCTTCGGCGCACTGGATGGCCCGGGTCGCATCGTCATGGCTGGCTTGCGGAACTCCGAATGTCGCCATGATGCAATCGCCGATATAGTTATCGACGGTGCCATGGTGGTCGAAAACGACCTGCTCCATGCGACGGTGGAACTGGCGCAGAAGTTCGAACACCGCTTCGGCCGGATGATCCTCGGAATAGTGTGTGAAGCCGACGATGTCGGCGAACAGCACCGCGATATCCTGCCGGCGGACCGGGCCGAAGGGCTCGTCATCCGTGGCGAGCTGGTCGACGACATTGGGCGAAAAATGCCGGGCGAGATTGGCGCGGGCGCGCTCTGCCTTGACATAGTCTTCCGACAGATGCCGGGAACGAGAGACGACCAGCGCCATGATCGCACCGATAATCAGCACAACCAACACGTTGGTCGCCTGCGCGAATGTGTCGACGAAATTGGGGTTGAGATAGAGGTTCAGTCGCTCTGTCATCGGCAGCGAATAGAGGTTCGTCGCCGGAATGACGGTTCCCGGACGAAAAATCACCCATCCCACGCCGATCGTCCACGTCAAGGCCGCGAGCGCGCCGAGATAGAGCGCCAACCGTGTCGAAAGGGTCAGCGCGCCGAGGCATACGAAAATCAGCAGGAATTTGAAGCTGCCCTCGCGCAATTGCATCGCGGCCGGCGCGATCTCCTGGGAAAACGGGTTGGGCGTTACCAGCAGGACGGTCAACAGAAAGATGTCCAGCGTACCGACGAGGTAACCGATCCACCATCGCGCCGTGGTGCGACGGCGCGCGAAGAGAAACTGGATCAGGCCGACGAGCTGGAACAGCACGAGGCCCGCCAGCACGAAGAGCAACGAGGCATCCCAGCGGCTGATCAATGAAAAGAAGCAGGAGATCGCGGCAAGAGATGCCGTACGCGCCCAGAACTGCAATGCAGCTCCCTGGCGTTCTGCGCGATCCCGCAAATTTTTCAGACGCGAATAGCGGCGAAGTTCAAGTGTTGGCGCGGTCGGCATGGGATCACTTCGATTCGGGGGGACGTGTGATGCGTTCTGGCAAATCAATGCGCGAACTCTATCACGAATGTCGGTTTCATTTTTGAAACGCGGCTGCAAGGAGCAAAAACGTCCGGACAAAAGATCTGGGTGAAAACCGAAGCAGGACAGGGCGGAGGCTTGGCCGTATCAGGCCGGCAATGGACGGCGGCCCTTTGCAGGAACGGCGGGCCGGTCGGACGCACCGGCATCCCTGGGATGCGGGCCGATCGGCATGATTGCCGGGAACGGCGTTGCACCAAAGGCAAACGTCCATTTGTAGCCGGTCAGCCCGTCTTCTGGCGTCGTGTGCTGGTCGTGGTGGGCGAGCAGCTTGACGCGCTCGGCCAGTTCCTCGGCCTCGCGCTTGACCATCTCCGCCGTCTCCGGCCGCATGCGCCTGGAGAACGAGACAAAGGTCGCTTCCCGCTCCAGATGGGTGATCGCCCAGCCGATGAAATTCTTGTTGGTCATCTCGAACAATGGCCTGAGCGGTCCTTCGAAATTCCACTGGATGGGTGTGTCGACCAGCAGCCGGGCCGACAGCCCGCTGCCAAGCGCAATCAGGCCGAGCGCTTCGAGATCGCGCAGATAGAGGAACATCGAGGCTTCGCTCAGCCCTTGCGAGCGCATTACGCCCTCAGGGGTGAACTTCTCCGACAGCATGACGAAGATGAACAGCAGCGCCGGCCGCCCGGCAAGCTTGCGCTCGATCTCCGGCGCGATGCGGTTGACCGGCCCCGGTCCCCTGTTCATCGAGCCGAGCACGTTTTCCAGCTCGACGCCGGCGGCAGCACAGATCTCCACCAGCCGGTCGAGCTTGCAGTTGCGCTCGTGGAAGATGCGCTTCACGGTCGGCTCGGAAACGTCCATACGCTCGGCAAGGTCGCGATAGGTGACGCCCTTGGCCTTCAGCGTCCGCTTCAGCGCCTCGAAGATCAGTCCGTTCATGGGATGCGCCTATTTCGCATGATTTGGTATCGGGTTTCGATACTAGCGGCAATCCGCCTTCCAGAAAAGTATCAAAATCTCTAGCTCTCCGCTCGTCATCACAGGAGACCTGGCCATGAAAACCCTCATCACCTCGATTTGTGTCGCCACCTTCGGGATCACGCTCGCACCGACCGCACAGGCCGGTGAAGTCTGGCGCGCTTCCGGCTTCCAGCAGCCGGAATCGGCGCTGTTCGACGCCACCAACAACCGCATCATCGTTTCCAACATCGTCGGCAATCCCGGTGCAGCCGACGGCAACGGCTATCTCTCGCTGCTGTCTGCGGACGGCAAGGTCGTCGCCCAGCACTGGACCGACGGCATGGATGCACCGAAGGGCTCGGCGATCTCCGGCGGCAAGCTCTACGTCGCCGACATCACCAAGATGCGGGTCGTCGATCTGACCAGCGGCAACCTCGTCTCGACCATCGATGTGCCCGGCGCCGTTTTCCTCAACGACGTGACGTCGGACAGTTCGGGCAAGGTGTATGTCACCGACATGCTTGCCGATGCGATCTACCGCATCGACGGCGACAAGCCTGAACTGTTCGTGAAGGATGCGAAGCTCGCCTCGCCCAATGGCGTCTTCGCCGATGGCGATCGGCTGATCGTGGCGTCCTGGGGCAAGGGCATCAAGGCCGATTTCAGCACCGCCGAGCCCGGCGGGTTGCTGTCTGTCGACCTCGCCAGCAAGGCGATCACGCCGCTGCCGAGGGCACAAAACTTCGCCGACCTCGACGGTGTCGTCGCCATCGGCGACAGCATCTACGCCACCGCCTACTTGACCGGCACGCTCTATCGCTACAAGGTCGGCGGCACGCCGGAAGCAGTCGTGCAGTTCAGGCCGGGCAGCGCCGATATCGGCACCGACGGCGCGTCGGTGATCTATGTGCCGCTGATGAACGAAGGTGAGATCGCGGCGATGAGTCTCGACTGAGGCCGCACACTTGCCGGCTCAGCCAGCGGGTGCCGCTTTGAGCTGCGCCCGCGCGTCCCGGATCGAAGCGGCAAAGGTCACCAGCGGCCGCTTGACGCCGTGGGTGATGAGCATGCGCCGCGTCTGCGGCGAGGCGCCGGCGATGATGAAGCGGACGCCGGCGCGCTTCGCCTTGTGCGCCGCGCCCTCGATGACATTGGCCGCGGTAGAATCCAAGAACGGCACCGCCGAGCAATCGAGGATGAAGTTCTTGCGCTGGTCGGCGATGCGGTCGAGCACCGTGCCGACGGTCGAGGCGGCGCCGAAGAAGAAGGCGCCGGAGATCCGATAGACGACGGTGTCGGCATCGCTGGCTTCGCTGGAATCGTATGTGCCAGCGGTGTCGGCGACGTCCTCCGGTACCAGCGATTGATCCGCCTCGACGGCAATCGACTTGGCCATGCGGTCGATAAACAGGATCGAGCCCAGCGCGAAGCCGACGACGATGCCTTCAGTCAGGTCCCGGAACACGACGATCAGGAAAGTCGCCACCAGCACCAGCGCGTCGCCGCGCGAAGCGCGCAGCAATGTGAGAAAGGCTTGCTTCTCGAACATGTTCCAGCAGACCACCGCCAGTACGCCGGCAAGGGCGGCAAGCGGGATGTAGCTGGCAAGCGGCGCCGCCACCAGCATCAGCGCCAGCAGGATCGCCGAGTGAACCATGCCCGAGACCGGCCCGTGCGCGCCGGCCCGCACATTCGTCGCCGTGCGGGCAATGGTGCCGGTGGCGCAGATGCCACCGAACATGGCAGAGGCGATGTTGGCAAAACCTTGCGCCACCAGTTCGCAGTTGGAACGGTGCCGGCGTCCGGTCATGCCGTCGGCGACCACTGCCGACAGCAGCGATTCGATCGCGCCGAGCAGGGCAAAGGCGATGGCGTCCGGCAGCACGTCGATCATCCTGTCCAGGCTGATCGGCGGCAAGGCCGGGACTTGCAGGCTGCGCGGGATGCCGCCGAAGCGCGTGCCGATCGTTTCGGCCGGCAGCGCCAGCAGCGCCGCGACGAGCGAGGCCAGTGCGATGGCGATCAGCATCGCCGGCCATTTCGGCCGCCAGCGCTTCAGGAAGGCGATGGTGATGATGGTCAGTGCCGCCACGCAAGTCGCCGCAACGTTGATCGTGCCAGCCGCTTCGCCAAGCGCGATCAGCTTGGGCACGAAAGGTCCCGGCTCCTTCCCGGGCAAGGTCAATCCGAACAGTTCGGCGATCTGGCCGGAAAAGATGATGACCGCAATGCCGGCAGTGAAGGCGACCGTCACCGGATAGGGGATGAACTTGATATAGGTCCCGAGGCGGAGGTAGCCGATGGCAAGCAGGAAGACGCCCGCCATCATCGTCGCCAGCAGCAGACCGTCGACGTCGACGCGCGCCACCGTAGCCGCCACCAGCACGATGAAGGCGCCGGCCGGGCCGCCGATCTGGAACCGGCTGCCGCCGAGCGCCGAAATGATGAAGCCGCCGATGATCGAGGTGTAGAGGCCGCGCTCCGGCGTCACACCCGAAGCGATGGCGATCGCCATCGACAGCGGCAGCGCGACAATGGCAACCGTCAGGCCGGACATGACGTCGGCCTTGAATTCCGGCAGGCGGTAACCTTCGCGCCAGACCGTCACCAGTTTCGGCGTGAACAGCTCCGAAAATGTCGGCTTCGCCAGGTGATGGGCCGGTTGCTCGACTGCCTGACGGATCTGATCCATGGACTGCCTTCCGCTTGCGTGAAGGCGGCGGGATCGTCGGCAGGACTGTCGGCGGTCGCCGTCGCGACTGTATGCCGGCTCAGCCTTGCGGGTTCGGCGCCGCGACCGGCTTGAGGCGCACGCCTCTGCCGCCGCGCTCGCTGGTCTGGTTCTCGCCGATCAGCTCCACCCCGGCCTCGTCGAGAGCCTGGATGACCTTCATCAGCGTATCGACCACGCCCCTGACCACGCCGTCGCTCGCTTCCATGCGTTGGATAGTCGGAAGCGAAACCCCGGCGCGCTCGGCGAGCGTCTTCTGATCGATGCCGGCCAGCGCCCTCGCGGCGCGCATCTGCGCGGCAGTGATCATCGACCGGAACCCCCCGTCTGAGTCTGCGGTTTCACGTATAATATAATCATTATGATGTTTCAACCATCATGAAGCATATATGAAACATGATCTGTCTGTGGAGTCGGATGGCGGGAAACGGGATAAGCATGCTGCGCTAACGGATTGATCGACCGGCTGATCTGATTGTCACCCCGCGCCATCAGTCTTTCAGGTCGCCGCCACTATCGGTCACCGCATGCCGCCGCTGCAGAAGTCGCGCCGCCAGCCAGCACAGCATCGCCCAGGCGAAGCCCGCGCACCAGCCGGCGAGCACGTCGGAAGGCCAGTGGACGCCGAGATAGACGCGGCTGACGCCGACCAGCAGCGTCGTCAGAACCGCAAGGCAGAGCACGAAGATCTTGGTCGTGCGTCCCGGCAGAAAGCCCGCCGCCAGCGAGCCGAGCGTCAGATAGGTCACTGCCGAGACCATGGCATGGCCGCTTGGAAACGACAGCGACGTCTCTGTGACGAGGTGCGAGACGAGGTCCGGGCGCGGCCGGTCGACGTCGGCTTTCAACAGGCTGGACAGTGCCTGGCCGCTGGCCACCGCCGCCAGGACGAACAGCGCCGTCCCTGCCTTGCGGATCAGCAGGAGGTAGACGATCACCGCCGCCACGATCAGTACCAGCACCGCCGAGCTGCCGAGGCTGGTTATGTCGCGCATCGCGCCGTGCAACCAGAGCGGGCCGAGCGGAACGTCGGGATGGCCGGCCTGGCGGAAGGCGAGCAGGATTTCGGTATCGAAAGCATGCGGGGTGGTGTCGCGCGCCACCTCCATCAGCTCCTCGAGCCCCCAAAGCCCGCCGGCGATGATCAGCCCGGCAAGCAGCACCGGAAATTCGATCCAGTTGGCGAGGATGCGGAGGGCGGTCTTCATTGTACTATAGCCGTCCCTGCAGATAGGGCCCGAGCGTGATCAGCGCCACGGCGGCGATGGCCAGGACGATGCCGGTCGCCTGCAAGGTATTGACGCGTTCGCCGAAGAACACCAGCGCCACGACATTGACCGACACCAGCTGGATCACCGCCGACAGGCTGAACGACACCGACATGCCGAACTCGCGGACCAGCCGCAGCATGATCAGATTGCCCAGCGTATACAGCGCCAGCGTCACCAGGATCTTGCCAAGGCTCGGCGCCAGCCCCCATTGCTTGGCCGCGGTTGCCGCCAGCAGGAAGATCACCGTTGAAATGACAAGCTGCGCCAGTCCCCAGAAGCTCACTTTGTCCCTCGCTGCCGTTTGTGGCAGCCCTTGTTCCGCAAGCGCGCCGGCACGTCAAGCGAACTGCAGCGGAACATGCCCGGCCGGCGGCGAGAGATGGCCGGGTGGGTGGCAGCCGGATCGTGGTCTGATTGCCAACGCTCGAGCCGGATTTACCCGAATCCAGGCGACTGCTCCGCTCAAGCCTCGGGAAAGATTGGACATTTAAACACGGCGCCCTAGGTCTTCTGGAGGAGGCTGCCATGCCGAAGTCTGTTTATGACCGGGGCCTGCTCAGGCCCGATGATATTGCCAAGCTGCAACGTGTGTTCGACGAGGCCTGTAGCAGGCGCGACCTGCATCCCGATTCGACCGAGGCGCGCGAACTCGCGCTGACTGTGCTGGCACTGCACAATGCCGGCATGGTCGAGGAGGACATGCTGATTGAAGCCGTCGGTTTCCGCCGGCTGGAGCCAAAATCGGCCTGAGGCCGCGAAGCCGGCCCTTGGCCTAGCCGGCACGTTGCAAGCGCGTCGGCCGCTGCCAGTCCTGCTGCTCCGGCACCGATGACGATCACCGTCTCGTCGGATCCTTTCGACCTAGGGACGATGGGCATCGTTTCGCTTGTCGTTGCCGCCATTCGGTCGAGATTCCCTTTTAGCTGCGCCATGGGGACCCGTCCTGTATGGCACGTCCTGTATGGCACAGGGGCGATATGATCGATAATGAGGTCGCGTCAATGCGACTGATTCGAGGCCTCGGGGGCAGGCCTCTGTTTATCATCGGCACGCGGAAGCTCGACCATGCCCTCCTTGCGTATCTTTCTCGACAGACTGCTGGAGGGCGCCGCAGCCAAGGTGCCGCGCCAGGATTTGTCGCATGTCGAGCGGCTGGTGATGGTCCGCCGGCACGGCGACTTCTCGCTGGCCTATTCGACCGCCGTGCAGCAGAAACTCTCTTATTTCGGCGACACCGATGGCTACATCGCCTTCGGCACCAAGATGAAGCACCATTTCGCGCTCGGCGATCCGGTGGCCCATCCGTCCGACCGGGCCGACTATATCAGACGCTTTGTCGAAGCCGCCGACAGCCCATGGTTCGTGCAGATCGGCCAGCCGACGGCGCGCGTGCTGTCCGGGCTTGGCTACCAGGTCAACCGCCTCGGCATCGACACGCGGCTGGAGCTTCCGGCGCACAACTTTTCCGGCAAGCGCAACGAAACCGTGCGCTATTCCGAACGCTGGCTGTTGAAGAAGGGGTTTTCCTTTGGCGAGGGAGCGGTCTACCTCGACGAGGTTCAGCGCCTGTCGCAGAACTGGCGGGCCGACCGCATCGTCAAGCGCTGGGAGATGGCCTTCCTCAACCGCCCCTTTTCCGATCATCTCGGCATCGATATGCGCCGTTTCGTGCTCTACAGCCCGGAGGGCGAGCTTGTCGCCTTGCTCGATTTCGATCCGCTGTTCAGGGACGGCAAGGTGATCGGCTACACCACCTCGTTCAAGCGCAAGCACATCGATGCCTCGCCGCATGCCGAGATCGGGCTGACCAAATTCGCCGTCGACCGCTTTCGCGGCGAGGGCATTTCCGTCGTCACGCTCGGCCTGTCGCCGATGCTCGACGTCGGGGCCAATGAATTTACCGAATCGAGCTTCTGGCGCAACGCCTTCGAGCGCGCCTATGACTCGCCCTGGGTCAACCGCAGCAAGTTCAACCTCAAGGGCCAGGCGGCGTTCAAGCGCCGCTTCCACGGCGTCGAGGAGCCGACCTACATCGCCTTCCGCAAGGGCACGCTGGTTGAAATGCTGGGCCTGCTGCGCCTGATCAAGGCGGTCTAGCAAGATCCGTGGCGGCCCGCCCGGCCGATCTGCCCTCGGCAAAACGTAGATTTGACCGGCCCATACGCGATTGCCAGGGCGGAGGGGTCAGTTGCGCAGCCGGTAGCCGGTCCTGAATATCCAGGCGACGATGGCGATGCAGATGGCCAGGAACACCACAGTCATGCCGAGGCTGACGCCGACCGAGACGTCCGACTTGCCGTAAAAGCTCCAGCGGAAGCCGCTGATCAGGTAGACGACCGGATTGAACAGCGTCACCGTGCGCCAGGCCTCGGGCAGCATGTTGATCGAATAGAAGCTGCCGCCAAGGAAGGTCAGCGGCGTGATGATCAAAAGCGGCACCAGCTGCAGCTGCTCGAAGCTTTTCGCCCAGATGCCGATGATGAAGCCGAACAGGCTGAAGGTCACCGCTGTCAGCACCAGGAAGGCGAGCATCCAGAACGGATGCTGGATATGCAGCGGCACGAACAGCGAGGCCGTCGCCAGAATGATCAGGCCGAGGATGATCGACTTGGTCGCGGCGCCGCCGACATAGGCGATGACGATCTCCAGATAAGACACCGGCGCCGACAAAAGCTCGTAGATCGAGCCGACGAATTTCGGGAAATAGATGGCGAAGGAGGCGTTGGAGATCGACTGCGTCAACAGCGACAGCATGATCAGGCCGGGCACGATGAAGGCGCCGTAGCTGATGCCGTCGATCTCGGTGATGCGCGAACCGATGGCCGAGCCGAAGACGACGAAATAGAGCGATGTCGAAATCACCGGCGAGACGATGCTCTGCAGCACGGTGCGGAACGCACGCGCCATCTCGACCCGGTAGATCGCCCAGACCGCGCGAATATTCATGGCTCTTGCCTCAGCAGATTGACGAAGATCTCCTCTAGCGAAGAGTTTTGCGTGTCCATGTCGCGGAACTGAATGCCGGCCGCCTCGAGCTCGCGCAGCAGCGAAGCGACGCCGGGGCGTTCGCTCTGATTGTCATAGGTGTAGGTCAGCTGTGTGCCATCCGGCGAGAGTTCCAGCGCATAGTGCGAGAAGGCGTTTGGAATAGCGGTGAGGGTGTTACGCAATTCCACGATCAGGCGTTTGCGGCCAAGCTTGCGCATCAGCTCGGCCTTGCCCTCGACCAGGATGATCTCGCCGCGGTTGATGACGCCGACGCGGTCGGCCATCGCCTCGGCCTCTTCGATGTAATGCGTGGTGAGGATGATGGTGACGCCGTCGTCGCGCAGCCGGCGCACCATCGCCCACATGTCCTGGCGCAGTTCGACATCGACGCCGGCCGTCGGCTCGTCGAGGAACAGCACGCGCGGCTCGTGTGACAGCGCCTTGGCGATCATTAGCCGGCGCTTCATGCCGCCCGACAGCGTGATCGCCTTGGCGTCCTTCTTGTCCCACAGTGAGAGGTCGCGCAGCACTTTTTCGACGAAGCCCGGATTGGGCGCCTTGCCGAACAGGCCGCGGCTGTAATTGACCGTCGCCCAGACACTCTCGAAGGCGTCTATGGTCAATTCCTGCGGCACCAGCCCGATCAGGCTGCGCGCGGCGCGGTAGTCTCTGGTGATGTCATGGCCGTCGACAGTCACCGTGCCTGACGAGCGGTTGACGATACCGCAGACGATCGAGATCAGCGTCGTCTTGCCGGCGCCGTTCGGCCCCAGCAGCGCGAAGATCTCGCCGCGTTCGATGCCGAGGTTGATTTCCTTCAGCGCCTTGAAGCCGGTGGCGTAGGTCTTGGTGACGCCGGAAATCGAAATGATGGAGGGCGAATTGGTGGAAGACATGAGGCGGGGAACGACTGCTTGAAAGGGATTTTTATTGCGCTGAATGTCGGTGCGGACGGCCGGAAGTCAATGCCGCTGCTGACAAATGTGGACAAACGTTCCCTTTTCGTCGTTTCGCCAAGATGTAGCCGGGAGCGCTGACGGTTTGGCCCGATCTGCTGCGACAACGCGCCCCGCGTGGCGCCACGCCGCTTTGACCGGGCTGGGCTTCCGCCCTATTGTTCAACCACAAACAGCAGCCGGAGCCCGCAATGGACCCGCTCATCCTGTCACGTATGCAGTTCGGGGCGAACATTTCGTTCCACATCCTGTTTCCGACGATCACGATTGCGCTTGGCTGGGTGCTGCTGTTCTTCAAGCTCCGCTACAACGCCACCAACGATTCCGCCTGGATGCGCGCCTACTTCACCTGGGTGAAGGTGTTTGCGCTATCCTTCGCCATGGGCGTCGTCTCGGGCGTCACCATGAGCTTTCAGTTCGGCACCAACTGGCCGGGCTATATGGAAACGGTCGGCAACATCGCCGGGCCGCTGCTCGCCTACGAGATCCTCACCGCCTTCTTCCTTGAGGCGGCCTTCCTCGGCATCATGCTGTTCGGGTTCCGCCGCGTGTCGAACCGCGTCCACACGCTGGCCACCGTGCTGGTTGCCGGCGGCACCACGCTGTCCGCCTTCTGGATCATCGCGCTCAATTCCTGGATGCAGACGCCGGCCGGCTTCGAAATGATCGACGGCAAGGCGCATCCCGTCGACTGGTGGGCGATCGTCTTCAACCCGTCCATGCCTTACCGCCTCGTGCACATGCTGATTGCCTCGGGGCTGACCGTCTCGTTCCTGATCGCCGGCCTGTCGGCGCTGCGCTATCTCAGCGGCGACCGTTCGGAATCGATGTGGAAGGCGCTGCGCACCGGCGTCTTCACCGGCGCCATCCTGATCCCGATCCAGATCTTTGCCGGTGACCAGCACGGGCTGAACACGCTGGAGCATCAGCCGCAGAAAATCGCCGCCATGGAGGCCAACTGGAACACCGGCCCCAATGTGCCGCTGGTTCTGTTCGCCTGGCCGGATGAGGCGACGAAGGAAAACAGGTTCGAGGTCGCCATTCCCGATGGCGCCAGTGTTGTGCTGCGGCACTCGACCAGCGGCATCGTGCCGGGGCTGAACGACTATCCCGGCCTGCATCCGCCGGTCCTTCCGTTGTTCTGGGGCTTTCGCATCATGGTCGGCACCGGCATCTTGATGCTGATCGTCTCCTGGTCGGCGACCTTCTTCCTCAAGCGCCGCCACAGCCTGCCGAAGCCGCTGGCCATGCTGATGGTGCCGATGGCGCTGTCCGGCTGGCTGGCGACGCTCGCCGGCTGGTACACGACCGAGATCGGCCGCCAGCCCTGGCTAGTGACGGGCGTGTTGAAGACCGCCGACGCCGTCGGCCCGGTCGCCGGTAGCCATGTCGCGCTGACGCTTGCCGTCTATCTCATCCTCTATGTGCTTTTGCTGATCGCCTATCTCGGCGTGCTGGTGCACCTGGCGCTGAAGGCGGCCAAGGATGGCGACACCTCGCCGCTGCCGGGCGTGATGAAGACGGCCATGTCGCAACCGGCTGCAGGGGAGTGAGAAATGGTCCGCGCAGCGGACGAAAAGCCAACGATTTGGCTTTTCGAATGACGAACGCCCGGAGCCATAGCGAAGGGCAGAACCGTTGATGAGAGGGACGACAGACCCATGAGCTTCGACTGGCCAACCGCGCTGCCGCTCATCTTCGCTGGCCTGATGGGCCTTGCCATCCTGATCTATGTCATTCTCGACGGGTTCGATCTCGGCATCGGCATCCTGTTCTCGGTTGCCGAGGACGCCGAGCAGGACACGATGATCGCCGCCATCGGCCCGTTCTGGGACGCCAACGAGACCTGGCTGGTGCTGGCTGTCGGCCTGCTTTTGGTCGCCTTCCCGATGGCGCATGGCGTCATCCTCACCGCGCTCTATCTGCCGGTCTTCGTGCTTTTGGTCGGCCTCATCCTGCGCGGCGTCGCCTTCGATTTCCGCGCCAAGGTGCCGGCCGGCAAGAAGCATCGCTGGAACCGCATCTTCTTCCTCGGTTCAATCATCGCCTCGCTGGCGCAAGGCTATATGCTCGGCGTGTACGTGCTCGGCCTCGATGTCGGCCTTGGCGGCATCGCCTTCGGCGCGCTGGTGGCGCTCTGCCTGTCGGCCGCCTATGCAGCGATGGGCGCCGCCTGGGTGATCTACAAGACCGAAGGCGAATTGCAGAAGAAGGCGGTGGCCTGGCTGCGCACGGCGCTTGTGCTGACCGCGCTCGGCATGGCCGCGGTGTCGCTCGCCACGCCCTTTGCCAGCCCGCGCATCTTCGCCAAATGGTTCGACTGGCCCGAAATGCTCTATCTGTCGCCGCTGCCGATCCTGTCGGCGCTGCTGTTCCTGTGGCTGTGGCGGCAGACCTTCCATCTGCCTAAGCAAGACGACCGCCATGCGCTCAGGCCGTTCCTGACGCTCGCCACCATCTTCGCACTCGGCTTTGCCGGGCTCGCCTGGTCGTTCTACCCGTTCGTGGTGCCAGATCGTCTGACCATCTGGCAGGCGGCCTCGGCGACCGAAAGCCTCGCCATAATCCTGGCCGGCGTCGTTGTCGTCCTGCCGATCATCATCTTCTATTCGTTCTACGCGTATCGCGTGTTTGGCGGCAAGGCGACGGATCTGACGTATGATTGAGGGGTAAGGGCGTTGGCGAAGAGGTTGGCAAAAGCCCTCGCGACTTCGTCATCCTAGGGCGAAGCAAGGAGCGAAGCGACGCAGCGCAGACCCTAGGATCCATGCCGTGACGTTTGCCCTGGAACGCAGCGGACAAGAATGGCGCTTGTGCGCGCACCGACCCTTGTTACCCTGAGCCATGACCGGCTATGTCTACATGACCGCAAGCCAGAAACGCGGCACGATTTACATCGGCGTCACCAATGACCTTGGCCGCCGAATGCCAGAGCACAAATCCGGCCAGGGTGCAGGCTTCACCAGCCGCTACGGCGTACAGCGGCTGGTCTGGTACGAGGAATTCTTCGACATCACCGATGCCATCCAGCGCGAGAAGTCACTGAAGCGGTGGCCAAGACAGTGGAAGATCGACCTGATCGAAAAGGCCAATCCCGAATGGTTTGAGCTCTTCCGTGGGACAGGCTGGTAGCCGCCCGGTTTTTTGCACCGCTGGAGCACTGCACGGCGGGCGCGGCATGGATCCTAGGGTCTGCGCTGCGTCGCTTCGCTCCTTGCTTCGCCCTAGGATGACGAAGGTTGGGGAGCGTCGCGACCCGTGCCCCCCAAGCCCAATCCTCAGCTCTTGCTCGCCGCCAGGACCAGGACCGGCTTGTCGCTGTACAGCGCCGGGAACAGCGACTTCAAATTCGCCACCTTGGGCAGGTCGTTGTAGACGATGTAGGGGTAGGTCGGGTTCAGCGTCAGGAAGTCCTGGTGATATTCCTCGGCCGGATAGAAGGTTTTCCCCGTCTCCAGCGTGGTGACGATGGGTTTCGAAAACACCTTGGCCTGGTCGAGCTGGGCGATGTAGCTCTGGGCGATCTTCTGCTGTTCGCCATTCTCGGCAAAGATGGTCGAGCGGTACTGGGTGCCCGAGTCTGGG
Organism: Mesorhizobium sp. ArgA1; assembly: GCF_053714375.1. Lineage (NCBI taxonomy): Bacteria > Pseudomonadati > Pseudomonadota > Alphaproteobacteria > Hyphomicrobiales > Phyllobacteriaceae > Mesorhizobium > Mesorhizobium sp. ArgA1. The sequence goes on along the minus strand of NZ_JBSKBQ010000014.1, from coordinate 7,479 downwards.
CCCTGGTAGTTCAGCTGCGTCGGGTTGTGCGCGACCGAGAAATAGACCTGCAGCAGCTGGCCGTAGGTCACCTTGGACGGATCGTAAGTGATCTCGACCGATTCGGCATGGCCGGTGCGGCCGCTGCCCACCGTTTCGTAGACGGCATCGTCCTTGGCACCGCCGGTGTAGCCGGAGACGGCCTTGGTCACGCCCTTGACGTGCTGGAACACGCCCTGCACGCCCCAGAAACAGCCACCGGCGAAAACGGCCTTCTCGCTGCCGCTGGCGGCCTTTTCGTCCATTGCCGGCGGCGGGATCACCACCGCGTCCTCGGCCGATTGGGCCGGGCTCTGCCAAAAGGCGGCCGCCGCCCCGGCAACGATGAGCGCCGCAAGAGCGCTTTTGGCGAAGATCGGCGTTCTCGTCTTTTCCATGCCGGTCATGTCTGATCTCCCTTGATGGTGTTTCCGACTATACGACAGATTGTCGTGTCGGGTTTCTCAAATTGCCGTGCGTGGCCCGGCCGCCAGGCAGCCGGACCAGTGCTCATGCCTTATTGCGCGGGCGCCATCGCGTCCGCGGGCTTCATGGCGTCCGCAGGCTTCATGGCGTCGGCCGGCGCCATCGCATCGGCGGGCTTCATCGCGTCGGTCGCGGGCTTCATGGCGTCCGTTGCCGGCTTCATCGCCTCGGTGGCCATCGGGTCTGGCGCCATCGCATCCGCAGGCTTCATGGCGTCCGTTGCAGGCTTCATCGCCTCGGTAGCCATCGCATCGGCCGGCTTCATGGCATTGGTCGTATCCTCGGCGCGGGCGCCTGCGGCAAAAGCCGTCATCGAAAGCGCAAAGGCGAGCGCGGTAAGGGTCTTGGTCATGCTGGTATTCCTTCTCAGGGGTTGTGGCGCGCATATGCGGGCCGGTGATGCGCAGCCGTCTGCGGCGTTGCGTGGGGAAAATCAGTCGGCGGCCGCGGCCAGGATCGGCCCGCCGCCCGGCGTCTGCACCAGCACCGCGGTGCTGAGCCCGGCGCTTGGCGCCGGCAGCTTCAGCGTCGCCGCCTCGCCGTTCCAGCTGCCGAGCTTTGTCAGCGAGTGCACGACATTGGCATGCGGCAGCGTGTGGCCGGTGTTTTCGCCGCGCGCCACCGGCACCTCGATGACGCCCTTGTTGTAGCGAACCAGCCAGACATCGGCCTTGCCGCCCGGAGCGGAACCGGCGCCGATCGCGATCTTGCCGCTATCGAGCGACAGCGACGGACCCTTGGTGCCGCTGCTCGAGGAAATCAGTTGCTCGATCTCGCCGGGTGCAGCGCCCACGGCGTCGGCACCGCCATTGACCACCACCTGCGGCGTGAACGGGCCCGAGCGGCCAAGCGACGGCTCATAGCGCACCTGGCGCTGGGTAAACTCCTCGCGGCCGAACGTGTCCTTCCAGCCGAGATAGTCCCAGTAGGTGACGTTGAACGACAGCGCCAGCACGCCCGGCTTGTCCTTGACCTTGATCAGATTGGCATTGGCCGGCGGGCAGGACGAGCAGCCCTGGCTGGTGAACAATTCGACCACGGTGAGCGGCTGGGCGAAGGCGGTGCCCATCGACGACAACAGCGATGCTGCAAGGAGGCCGGACAAGGCGATAAGTTTTCTGGACATGGCTTGCTCCGTGGGGCGCTGGGATGCGCCGGTCATCACTCACTTCGCCGTGTCCGGAGGCTTCGTTACATCGCTCACCGGTTTGTGATTGCGGGGGCGCCGGCGCCTTCCCTTCTCCCCCCTGTGGGAGAAGGTGTCGCCGAAGGCGACGGATGAGGGGTGTTCCAGCGGAGTGAGGCGTTGGCGTTCCCTGGAACACCCCTCATCCGTCACCGCCAGGGCTGCAAGTTTGTGTCCCTTACATAGGCGATGATTGTATCGCAGACGGCATTCAAATCCTTCAGCACATCATCGTTCCAGAAGCGCAAAACGCGAAAGCCTCTCGCTTTCAGTTCAGATCCGCGAGCCAGGTCGGAATCCGAGTCTGCGTGCTGACTGCCATCGATCTCGACGATAAGGCGCGCTTCGGGACAAGCGAAATCGGCGATGTATTTGCCGACAGGCATCTGGCGCCGAAATTTTATCCGGTCGAGCCTGCGATCTCGCAGTTCTTGCCAGAGCCTGCTCTCCGCCTCGGTCATGTCACGCCGAAGCGAACGGGCAAAGCTGCGCTTGGCGGGAGTGACAGGCTGATGCGGCATAGCGTCAGAATAACCAACGTCTCACTCCGCTGGAACACCCCTCATCCGTCTCGGCGCTATCGCGCCGATCCACCTTCCCCCACAAGGGGGGAAGGAAGGCCATCCCCGCCCCGCTTGCCCCTCAACCCCGCCCCTGCTAAAGGCCGCGCCATGAGCACGCCCCTCGACCACATCCGCAATTTCTCCATCGTCGCCCATATCGACCATGGCAAATCGACGCTTGCCGACCGCCTGATCCAGCTGACCGGCGGGCTGGAGCTGCGCGACATGAAGGAGCAGGTGCTGGACTCGATGGACATCGAGCGCGAGCGCGGCATCACCATCAAGGCGCAGACGGTGCGGCTCAAATACCGCGCCAACAATGGCGAGGATTACATCCTCAACCTCATCGACACGCCCGGACACGTCGACTTCGCCTATGAAGTGTCGCGGTCGCTGGCCGCCTGCGAGGGTTCGCTGCTGGTGGTCGACGCCTCCCAGGGCGTCGAGGCGCAGACGCTGGCCAATGTCTACCAGGCCATCGACAACAACCACGAGATCGTCGTGGTGCTGAACAAGGTCGACCTGCCGGCCGCCGAGCCCGAGCGCATCCGCGAGCAGGTCGAGGAGGTCATCGGCATCGACGCCTCCAACGCCGTGCTGATCTCGGCCAAGACCGGCCTCGGCATTCCGGACGTGTTGGAGGCCATCGTCCACCAGTTGCCGCCGCCGCGCGAGGGCGATGCCACGGCCCCGCTGAAAGCCATGCTGGTCGACAGCTGGTACGATGCCTATCTCGGCGTCATCGTTCTGGTCCGCATCATCGACGGCGTGCTGAAAAAGGGCCAGACCATCCGTATGATGGGCACCGGCGCCAAATATCTGGTCGAGCGCACCGGCGTCTTCACGCCCGCCCGCATCAATGTCGACGAACTCGGCCCCGGCGAGTTCGGCTTCTTCACCGGCTCGATCAAGGAAGTGGCCGACACCCGCGTCGGCGACACCATCACCGAGGACAAGCGCCAGACGGCGCATGCCTTGCCCGGCTTCAAGCCGGCGCAGCCGGTGGTGTTCTGCGGCCTGTTCCCAGTCGACGCCGCGGATTTCGAGGACCTGCGCGCCGCCGTCGGCAAGCTGCGCCTCAACGACGCCTCCTTCTCCTATGAAATGGAAACGTCAGCCGCGCTCGGCTTCGGCTATCGCTGCGGCTTCCTTGGCCTGCTGCACCTCGAAATCATCCAGGAGCGGCTGGAGCGCGAGTTCAACCTCGACCTGATCGCCACTGCCCCATCCGTCGTCTACCGGCTGCTGCTCAATGACGGCTCGATGAAAGAGCTGCACAACCCCGCCGACATGCCGGACGTGGTGAAGATTTCGGCCATCGAGGAGCCGTGGATCCGCGCCACCATCCTCACCCCCGACGACTATCTCGGCGGCATCCTGAAGCTCTGCCAGGACAGGCGCGGCATCCAGGCCGACCTCTCCTATGTCGGCAAGCGCGCCATGCTGACCTATGATTTGCCGCTCAACGAAGTGGTCTTCGATTTCTACGACCGGCTGAAGTCGATCTCCAAGGGCTACGCCTCCTTCGATTATCACCTGACCGACTACCGCGAGGGCGACCTGGTGAAGATGTCGATCCTGGTCAATGAGGAGCCGGTCGACGCGCTGTCCATGCTGGTCCACCGCACGGCGGCGGAAAAGCGCGGCCGCCAGATGTGCGAGAAGCTGAAGGAGCTGATCCCGCACCACCTCTTCAAGATCCCGATTCAGGCTGCGATCGGCGGCAAGGTCATCGCCCGCGAAACCATCTCGGCGCTGCGCAAGGACGTTACCGCCAAGTGCTATGGCGGCGACGTGAGCCGCAAGCGCAAGCTGCTCGACAAGCAGAAAGAGGGCAAGAAGCGGATGCGGCAGTTCGGGAAGGTGGATATCCCGCAGGAGGCGTTTATCCAGGCGCTTAAGATGGGGGATTGAGAAGTCGGTTGGCGCGCATAGCGCGCCAAGACATCGATCCAGTGGATCGATGGCAGGCTTCGAAAGCGGGGGGAGCTGCCGGAGGCAGCGGGCCCCCGCCAGCTCGGCGCTGAAGCTGCTGGGTGGACGTTTATTCGCCAGAGGTCGCCGCGATCCGCCTTCCGCTGAGCGCCATTAGCCAAATTGGGTCAGAAGCAAGCAGCTGACTTGTTGAAGACCGTTAATGATCTGAGTGCGGTTGTACCCGAAGGCTGTTTCAACCACGATACGGTCTAGAAATTCAGCGCTGGCAAAACGAAAAAGTGGACGTCGGACAGATAAAAAACCGATTCATAAACAATGACTTACGTCATAAACCATTGATTCAAATAGATTTTCTCTCAACCTCTATTGAAACATACCGGGAACAATGCCATATTGGTGTAAGGCAGCCATGCGCCGGAACACCCCAAAGCAGTCGCGAGATTGCAGGCGAGAAATCGCAATTATGGGCCGGGGGGCTGCCGCTTTTATTTCCAGATTTCTAGCATCTTCAGTTGCTGCTGATCCAAATTGCATTGTTCGTGATGCGGGACCATCTTTATTCCGTAGCTGAGATACTTTTTCTTGCGGCTGTAAGTTACAGGCTTAAGCGTCTCGGCATAACGCGGCTCACAATTTCCATACCGATCAGGTTCAAAACCAGCGGCCATCGCAGAGGCAATCGCATCGGCAAGCTGAAGGCTCGCGCTCTTGCTATGATCGGCTGCTGTCACGGCATCAATGTCAATCACTGGCCAGTGTATACGAACGTCGCCCGACTTGTCGGCCTTCAAACGTTCAAGGTATTCCCGAAACTCTTCGTACTGCATCCCGCCCCGGCGGGAGAAAGTGATCGCCACTCGTCCATCGCCTTCTGGAGCTAGTGGACGGTGATCCCGACAGAGCCAAGACAAGCGCTCGATTAGATAGCGTGTCATGTAGAAATACAGCTGGTTCTTTTCCTTATAGACTTCCTTTGGGATGGGCTCTTTCGCCGCGATGACGCTCAAAGCACGGAGAGGTTTGTCGGCCAGGACATGGTCGAAGCCATAAAGAAATTCGCACCGCATGTGGTGGTGAGGCTCTGATTCTCCTTCTCACTCAGGCAAGGAAGGAGGAACCGTTCCGCCTGATCCTCAACACTCGGAAACCACCGAAATGTCCGCGCCGATAGAACTCCGCAACAGTCCCACCAACAAGTTCAGTTCCGTCGCCGGGTCGTTGCTGATGGCGGCGATCTTCGGCTTCTACACGCTGAAGGGGCTGGCCGGCGGCGCCGACGGCGGGCGGGTGTTGTTGGTGGCGCTGCTGGCGCTGGGCTTCCTCGGGCTCGCCGGCTACAGCGCGCGCGGCGCCTTCGACACCCGGGTCAAGGTGGTGCTCGACGAAAACGGCTTCCGCGATCGCCGCCTCGGCGACGTGCTGGTGCCATGGGACCAGGTGGTGAGCGTGCACCTCTCCTCCCCCGGCAAGGGCTCGGGAATGGTCAATTTCGAACTGACCGGCGAGCCGCCCGACGAGATCAAATACGCATCGGCCAATGCGCTGAACCGGATCCTGCCCTTCGGCAGGAACATCGTGCACATGGAGATCACCTCGCTCGACATGAGCGGCCAGGACGTTATCGAGGCGGTGAGAAAATTCGCGCCGCAGGTGGTCGTGGGGCACTAATCTCCCCCCTTGAGGGGGAGATGTCGCCGAAGGCGACAGAGGGGGTCGCCGCGCGTGGAGCGCTAACCCCCTTCTGCGGCAAAGTACGTCGAGCCCGGACGAACCGACCCCCTCTGGCCTGCCGGCCATCTCCGCCTCGAGGGGGGAGATTACGCTCCGCCTCGCGCCGTCTCTCCGCTCATGCTCTAGTTCCCCTCTCCGATTCGGAAACCACCGCCATGCTCCGCCTCACCCTTGCCGCCTTCCTCCTCGCCACTCCGGCGCATGCCGCCGACATGGCGTTCTTCGTCAAGAACCTGCGCAAACAGGCGGTGGCGGTGGAGCTGTTCAGCCGTGACCGCAAGATGTCATGGCCGGGCGACGAGCAGGTGTTTCTGATCGAGCCGAACTCGCAGAAATCGGTGCCGATCTCGTGCAATCAGGGCGAGAACATCTGCTATGGCGCCTGGGTCAACGGCAACGACGCGATTTCGGCGGGGGTCGGGCCGGACAATGACCAGCCGTGCGATACCTGCTGTTTCATCTGCGTGGAGAAGACGACGGAGACGATCGATCTGGTGGAGTGAGGAACTAGTCTCCCCCCTCGAGGGGGAGATGTCGCCGACAGGCGACAGAGGGGGTCGGTTCGACCGGGCTCGGCCTCATTGCCGTAGAAGAGGGCCAGCGCTCCACGCGCGGCGACCCCCTCTGATCAGCCGCTCCGCCGAGCTTGACGCCCTTGCCGCCGCCGCCCTAGCCTCTTGTCACCCACCACGAGGAGAGCTCCATGGCAGGCACGGTCGAAGGCGAAAAGATCGACGTTTCCTTCAACGGCAAGCGCTGCATCCATTCGCGCAATTGCGTGCTCGGCAACCCGCATGTCTTCGTGCCCAATGCGCCCGGCGAGTGGATCCACCCCGAGGCGGCTAGCGTCGAGCAGGTTGTGACGCTGGCCGAAAACTGTCCGTCCGGCGCCATCGGCTATCTGAGGAAGGATGGCGGGCCGCAGGAGAAGCCGCCGGTGGTCAACACCGTGCGGCTGCGCGAGAACGGGCCGTTGGCCGTCCATGCCGAGATCGTGCTCGGTGGCGAGACCTCCTTTCGCGCCACGCTCTGCCGCTGCGGCGCCTCGCAGAACAAGCCGTTCTGCGACAACAGCCACATCAAGGCCGGCTTCACAGCCACCGGCGAGCCGCCGCTGAAGGAGGCGCCGGCGACGCTGGAGGCGCGAAATGGCCCGCTGACCATAACGCCAACCACCAACGGGCCGTTGAAGGTCGAAGGCAATGCCGAGATCGTCACCGGCACCGGCCACACGATCGACCGCACCACCCGCACCTTTCTGTGCCGCTGCGGCCACTCTGCCAACAAGCCGTTTTGCGACGGATCGCATAAACGGGTTGGGTTTGTGGGGTAGGTGAGTGGCCGATCTCCCCCCTTGAGGGGGAGATGTCGCCGAAGGCGACAGAGGGGGTCGCATCGCGTGAAGCGCTAGCCTCTATCTGCGAAATCAGGCCGAGTCCGGTCGGTCCGACCCCCTCTGGCCTGCCGGCCATCTCCCCCTCAAGGGGCCTGTTGCGTTATTAGGCTTTGGACGCCTGGAGAGACGGCAGGGGCGCAGCGAGGTGGTTTCCGGCGCGG
>NZ_JBSKBQ010000013.1:0-177454 GCF_053714375.1 Mesorhizobium sp. ArgA1 | reverse complement strand
CCTTCCTGCGGCTTTTCCTTTGCCGTATCCGGGATGATGATCCCGCCGGCGGTCTTGGATTCGGATTCGACCCGGCGTACGACCACGCGGTCATGAAGCGGGCGGAACTTCGACTTTGCCATTTTTTCTTCCTCGAATGAGAACGGTGAGAACAGTTCCTCCATCCGGCGATGCCGGATATCAGTTAGCACTCACCCAAGGCGAGTGCTAACGTGGCGCTGAAATAGGCGCGTGGCTTGCGAGAGTCAAGGCGCGCGGTGGGCTCAATTTCCTCAAATTGAGCCCTGCCTTGGTCCGACGGGAAGCCTAGCGACGCCTCGGCGATCGAAGCACCAGCAGAGGGCATCGCTCCGCCAGCGGATAGGCGCCGCTCGGCACGACGCGCACTTCGCCGAACCACGCACTCGCCTCGTCGACCAGCGCGGCCAGCGTTGCGAAGCTGTAGCTTGTGTCGGAGCCGGCATAGACGTCGATCGTGTTGATCGACGCCATGCTCCAACCCGTCCGCGCGGCAAGGGCCTCGCGGTCGGGGAACAGGCCGTCGAATGTGTCGCGGATTGCCCGCACCTTGATGGCGAAATCCGGGCCGCCCGTGGTGCACGCCATCGCGATCCGCCATTTGAGCGCGTGGAAATTCCCGATCCTGCCGGCCAGCACCTGGGCTTCAATGCTGGCCAGATCCTCGGGCGTTTCCGGGGCTGCGAAAACGCGGATCGCCGCACGCCCGCTGGGCTTCAGGACCCTGGCGATTTCGCCGTGCAGGCGATTGCGTGCCGCCTTCGAAGCGACGGCGGACAGGCAGCCGTCGCCAATCACGGCCTCGGTACTGGCCCCGGCAACCGGCAGATCCAGCCAGTTTCCGGCCATCGCCCAGTGCGAGGCGTTGTCGCCAGCCCACAGGCCCGAGATCATGGCCGCCGATTGGTCGATTGCCAGCATCGATCTGCCGAGCACGGCGAGTTCCGGCGTCACCCCCAGGAGCAGGACGTCGGCTCCCGCCAGATCAAGTTCACGCTCGAAGATTTCAACGATTTCCGGTGTCGGCCGAAGCGGTGCGTCCAGGAGCCGCCAGTGGCGGTGATAATTGTCCCAATGATTTGTCATGCTGCCTTTGGGGCCTGAGAGGTCTGGCTTTTGGCGGTCGCAGCCGCTTAATAGAAAATTGCAGAAAATCAAAAGGCCAGCTGTGGCACGTATTGTCGTGGTAACGCATGAGCACGACCGGTTCCAGAGCGGCCGCAACCTCTTGCTGCGCAGATCGAGCCCGTACATGCTTTTCGATGTTCTCGAAGACCTGAAAAAGCGCGGCCATTCGGTTCGGATCCAGCCAGGTCCGGCCAGGACGCACGATGCCGACATCGCGGTCCTGCATGTCGATGCGACGGTCACGCCAACCGACTATCTCGACTATGCACGTGGCTTTCCATTCTGCCTCAATCTTGCAACGGCCGACATCTCCAAGCGAAGGGTCAGCGGCGCGTTGCTGAAGCATGACGACCCCTGGCAGGGCCCCGTGATCGTGAAAACCAATCTCAACAATCAGGGCATTCCGGAGGCGTTCCTCAACCGGCGATCCAGACGCGCGGGCAAGCAGCTACCTTTTCCGGACGTGCGCGGGCTGCAGCCCTATGAGCTCTACGGGTCTCTTGGCGACGTCCCGGATGGAGTCTTCGGCGATGACGATCTGGTGGTGGAAAAGTTCGTTGCCGAACGGGAACCCGATGGCTTCGCAATGCGGTTCTGGGTGTTTTGCGGAGAGAGCGAGCGTTGCACCCGCTACATCTCGCCAAACAGTCTGGTCAAGGCATCCGAGACGATCCGCAGTGAGCCTGTCCCTGTTCCCGACGAGATCCGCGAGCGACGACGCGAACTCGGCTTCGACTATGGCAAATTCGATTTCGTCCTGCATGAGGGCAAGGCGGTGCTGCTTGATGCCAACAAGACGCCGGGCCGTCCCAAGAATCTGGTGAAAATGTTTGCGGCTGGCGCTGCGCACCTGGCCGACGGCTTCGAAGGCCTCATGCGTCGGGTGGCGTAGGCGGTACTCCTCGCCTAAAGAAATTGGCGCAACTGCGTATGGATGATCGACCGGTAGTCCTCGATCGTATGGCGGCTTTCCGCTTCATCCTGGGTCAGCGCCATGCGCACGACTCCTCCGGCAAGCTGGAAGATCAGGAAAACCATGCGCCCGAACTCTTCGTGTCGCTCCGGCGCGAGAAACGCCTCGACATGGTCGCAGAACATCCTCGCCTGACGCCGGGTTTCGGCGATATCGAGATTTTGCAGCGCCTTGTCGGCCTGGATGGCGTTCTGCAAGTCCTGGATGGCCGGGTCGCCGGCGACGCGTTCATAGTAATCGTCGAGCAGCCTGTCTGAGGCGGCGATGACGTCGCCCAGTCCGCCGATGTCTGCAACGATCGCGGCAAGGCGTGCGCGGCTCACCTCGGAGAACCGTTCGTAGAGCATCGCCAGGATCGCCGACTTGTTGGGGAAGTAATGATAGACGGTGGCGATCGGTCCGCCGGCCAGCGCGCCGACTTCCTTCATTGTGACGGCGTCAATGCCCTTTTCGCCGATCAGCCGCATGGTCGTCGACAGGATGGCGTCGATGCGCTCGCGGCTGCGCTCCTGCTTCGGCCTGCGCCTCGGTTCGGTCGCCGTTCTCCCTGCTTCGTTCATGTCGCCACCCTCTCGATCGCCAAGACCATTCGATCCCCAGCCTTGCTGAATGCCGAGCCTCACTAATGATTGACAAACAAATATGATCGAGTATCAGCTTCTAAATACTGACAGATTGTCAGTTTTTTTGCCGTCATGCAAGGACGTGGGGAGGCGCCCGTGACTTCTGTTCGTAACGTCGATGCCGGAAACGGCGACTGGCTGGTCGGCAACCCGACCGCCGCGCAGCTGGCCTCGGCGCTATGGATAGGTTCGGTCGGCCTGCTCATCCTCGGGCTGCAGCCCGTGCTGCTCGGCGCGCTCTACACCGAAGGACATGTCGGCGGCGATGAACTCGCTCTGGTCGCCACGGCCGAAATGATTGCCATCGGCGTCGGCTCGGCGGTCGTCGCGATGATGCAGTCCGCGCGCAATATGCGCTGGAAGAGTGCAATCCTTCTGGTTCTGCTGGCGCTGGCGAACTGGGCAACCGCCTATGCGGTCAGCCCGAACTCCCTGATCGGCGCCCGCGCCATGGCCGGCCTCGCCGAAGGCGGCTTGGTGGCGGTCGCCACCGAACTGATCGCGCGCTCGCGCCGGGCCGAGCGTATCGGCGGCTATTTCGTTACCATCCAGACCCTGGCGCAATGCGCGCTCGCGCTGCTGCTGGCGCTTTACGTGATCCCGGCCGCCGGATCGGCCGGAGGCTTCATCGCCCTTGCCGTCGTCTGCATCGCTTCGGTCGCGGTCGCCTTCCTGGTCCCGGCGGACTATGCCGACCTGCCCAAGGAGGAACAGTTCGGCAATGTTCTGACCGCGCCGTCGATTACCGCTCTGCTGTGCGTCTTCTGCTACTTCATGTTCTTCGGCTCGGTCTGGGCTTTTCTCGAGCCGCTCGGCGCACAATACGGGATCGACGGCCGCACCGTCGGCCTGATCGTATCGGCCAGCCTCGCACTGCAGGTTCTGGGCGCGATGACGGCAACTGTCTTCGAGGCGCGCATCGATTATCGCTTCGCCATAGCGGCGATCGGCATTGTCGCGGTCGTCAGCGCGGTGGTGCTCGCCAGTAGTCCCGGCCTGACGGTTTTCTGGATCGCCGCCCTGGTCATGGGCTTCATCCTTCTGTTCATCGTGCCCTACCAGATCCGTCTGGCGATCACCGCCGACGAGACGCGCACCGCGGTGCTCCTGATACCGGCAGCCCAGCTCTTCGGGCTCGCGATCGGTCCGATCGCGGCATCGCTTCTCATCGACGGCAAGGATTTTCGGCCGGTACCGGAATTCGCCGCCGTCAGTGCCGCCGCCAGCGTCGTACTGCTTGGCCTGTTCATACTGGTTGCACGCCGCCGCGCTATCACCTGACAGGGAGCGTTCTCGTCAAAGACACCAAGGCGTGAGGTCCTGGCGCATCGACATGCAGATACTTGACTAAGTCAAATAAATGTTTGATCGTCAGGGGCAGGAGGCTGCCAATGACGATCCATCATCAACCCGGCAAGGAACGCATCGACGCGGTGCGGGCTTTCAACCGCTTCTACACCCGCCAGATCGGGCTGCTCGACGAAGGCCTGCTGAAAAGCGCCTTCTCGCTGACCGAGGCGCGGCTGCTCTATGAGCTGGCGCATCGCGATGGCCTGACGGCTACCGATCTCATTCGCGATCTTGGCCTCGACGCCGGCTATGTCAGCCGGTTGCTAAAGAAGTTCGAGCACTTGCAGCTGATTTCGCGAACGGCGCTTGCGTCGGACGCGCGGCAATCGTCGATCACGCTGACGCCGGCCGGGCGGCAGGCCTTCGCACCGCTGAACCGGGATTCACATGACCAGGTCGCGGCCTTGCTGGAGCGGCTCCCGGCTGCCGAACAGGACCGGCTGGTCAAGGCCATGCAAACGGTGCAGCAACTCCTGGGCGAGAGCCCGGAGGCCAAAGTTCCCTACATGCTGCGCCCACTGCAGGTCGGCGACATCGGCTGGATCGTCCGTCGCCAGGGACAGCTCTATGCGCAGGAATATGGCTGGGATGAAACCTATGAAGCGCTGGTCGCCGAAATCCTTGGCGCCTTCGTCAAATCCTTCGATCCAAAATGGGAGCGCAGCTGGATCGCCGAGCGGCAAGGGGAGGTGGTCGGCTCGGTCTTCGTCGTGCGCAAGTCCGACGATGTGGCGAAGCTTCGCCTGCTCTATGTCGAGCCTTCGGCGCGCGGCCTCGGCATCGGCAAGCGGCTGGTCGAGGAGTGCATCGGCTTCGCCCGCGCCAAGGGCTACAAGACGCTGACCCTATGGACCAACGACATCCTGACCGCCGCCCGCCACATCTACGAAAATGCCGGCTTCAAACTGGTCGACGAAGAGCGCCACCACGCCTTCGGCAAGGATCTGGTCGGCCAGAACTGGAATCTGGAGCTGTAGCGGTTCTAGGCCTTGACGGGGATCCAGATCTCCAGCCCGCCATTGCCGCTGCGCGGATCGAACTCCGGCCCGTAGCGCTCGAATTCGGGGCCATCCGCTATTTCGTGCCCGGACGCCGGCAGCCATTTGTTCCAGATTGTGTTGACGGTGCGGCGGATGGTCGAGATGTGCTCGGCATGGGTGAAGACGGCGTATCTCTGCGCCGGCACCCGCACGCGGGAAAGCTCCTTCGGCAGGTCGGAGAAATCCAGGACTTCGACCCCGGCGATGTAATCGAAATTGCCGGCATCGTCGCCGTTGACGCAGACGCCATAGGCGACATCACCCGTCTCGCCCGGAATGTTGCCGATATAGGGGCCGAAGCGCTGCCACTGCATCGGAATGGCGGCGCTGGTTTCGCAGCTGTAGCGCTCGCCGAGGCCGGCGATGAGAAAGGGCCGGCCGGTCTCGAAGCGCGGCGGCGGCAGTGAGGCAAGGAAGGACTGGTCCATCAGGATCGGCTCCACGAGGTCGAGGTTTTTGAGGCTGCCCTGCGCGCGCACCAGTTCCGGCGTAGTGCCGAACTGGTCGCGGAAGGCGCGGGTGAAGGCCTCATGCGAGGCGTAGCCGGCATCGAGCGCGACCGCGAGGATGTCGGGCGCGCCGCCGGCCAGTTTGCGCGCCGCTTCGGTCAGCCTGCGCGCGCGCATATAGCCCATCACCGAACGGCCGGTGGCGGCGCCAAAGGCGCGCGTCACGTGAAAGCGCGACACGCCGCTGCTTTCTGCGATGTCCTCAAGCGAGATCGCTTCCGGCAGATGGCTTTCGACGAACCACAGCGCTTTCTCGGACGGATTCATGGGCTCCTCACATTTGGCGGGGTGACATTTATCTCTCTGGCCGGCGGTCAGTTTGATCGAAATTGCGCCCTGCGCAATAATGCGCTTCGACCAAGCCGCGCCGTTGTGGAATCGAAGCGGCGCGTTTCAGTGTCAGGGGGAGGGTTTCCCGATGACAGCGACGGCTGCCGATCAGCTTTTCCGGTTTGGCGGGTTCACGCTCGATCTCGCCATGGGCACGCTGCGCCGTGTCAACGAGCCGCTGTTCCTGCGCCCCAAGGCCTATGCGCTGCTGTCGCATCTTGCCCGCAACATGGGCCGCGTCGTTCCGAAATCCGAGCTGATGGATGTGGTGTGGCCGGGCGTCTACGTCACCGAGGATTCGCTCACCCAGTCGGTGCGAGAGATCCGTAAGGTGCTGGGCGACGACATGGTGCGCACCGTGTCCAAGCGCGGCTATATGCTTGCCGCCGAGGCGCAGACCGCGCCCGAGATCGGCGCCCAGCCGGTGGTGGCCGTGGTGCGCTTCCGCAATGAAAGCGGCGATCCGGCCGATGAAGCCATGGTCGACGGTTTTGCCGAGGATCTCATCAATGGCGTTGCGCGCTTCGGCACGGTTACTGTTCTAGCGCGCAACTCCAGCTTTTCCTTCGCGTCCTTCGGACGTTCCGAATGGCCTGAGATTCGCGCCCGCATCGGCGCGGACTATCTGGTCGAAGGGTCGCTGCGCCGCCAGGGCGAGCATGTCGTCGTCGCCGTCAGCCTAGTCGACATCGCCACCGCCCGCCAGCTCTGGGGCGACCGCTTCCAGTCGCAAGGCGACGGCCTGTTCGCGATCGAGCGCGAAATCGTCGAGCAGATCGTCAGCCGGCTGGTCACCCGCGTCACCAATGCCGGTCTGGAGCAGGCGTCACGCAAGCCGGCGACCAGCCTTGCCGCCTATGAGCTTCTGCTGCGCGGTTTCGCGATGTTGCGCGATCCCGCGCAGACCGACCAGCGCAGCGCCGAGGCCTTGTTCGAGGCCGCGATCACCAAGGATCCGAATTACGGGCTGGCCTACACATATCTCGGTCTGGTGCGGGCGCTGGATGGCGAGTTCGGACGCGCCAGCGATGCGGTCTTGAGCAATGCACGCGACCTGTCCGAGAAGGGGCTGGCTCTGTCGCCGGACCAGCCGACCGGGCATCGTGTGCAATCGCTGATCCGGCTTTATATGCGCGAGCACGAAGCCGCCGAACACCACATGCGCATCGCGCTGCAGCTCAACCCTTACGATGCCGACTGCATCGAACAGATGGGCATGCTGCTGACCATGCGCGGCCGGCCGCTGGAAGCGATGACATGGCTTGCGCGCGGCATTCGCATCGATCCCTTGCACCCGCACTGGTACCAGTTCGACCGCGCGCTGGCTCTCTACATGATGGGCGAATACCGGCAGGCGGCGGAAGCGCTGGAGCTGGCGACGCGTCCGGCGCCATGGATCCGGACCCGGCTGGCGGCCTGCTATGCCCAGCTGGGCGAGATGGAGAAGGCACGGCGGCAGATCGCCCTGATCGAGGAGGGCGATCCGTTTTCGCCGCTCGACTATGCACTGCGCGGCGTGCCGTTCGAGAACCAGGCCGACGCGGAGCATCTCGCCGAAGGCGTCAGACTTGCCCTCGGCGAGACCGAGCCCGGTCAATCCACCACGACCACGATGTAGCGGCCCTGATAGGCGCGGTAATAGGTGCCGCCGCAACGCCAGACGTCGAAGCCGTTGACCTTTGTCCGCACGCAGCCTGCCGGCAGCCTGGCGACCCATGCCGTGGTGTGGCGCAACACGCGCCATGCGGTGGCGCGGCGGGCAACGCCGGCGGCGCTGCGCGGTGTCCAGGGCGCACCGACGCGGGCCTGCGCCTCGCCGACCAGCGACAGCGCCGGTACGCTGGCGCCAACGATCTCGACACCGCTGAATGCTATCGCCAGCGCGGCAGCCACGGAACGGATTTTCTTCTGAGAATTCATAGGCATTTTCGTTTCTCCTGATGTGGATTTAAGTCTAATGGGAGGATGAAGCGGCAAGCCGTGCCGAGCCCGCCAATGCCGCCAGGTGAGCAACTACGAACAGGATGTGCGCCGCAGTTGTGACGTAGCCGACGACGAGCACGTCGGCGGCGATGAAGAACTGCCAGAACGCGAGGTTTACGGTTCCAAGCAGCGCGTGCACGGCAGCCAGGAAGGCGTGCCAGGTGCCGGCGTAGGCGATGCGCCACAACGTCACCCCGATGATGAGGGCTAGGCCGTGCGCCTCGATGAAGCCGATGCCGGCGCCCGGCGCATCGCCGAGCAGGGCAGCCTCGGCGCCGGTGCCGAAGAACGAGCCGGCAAGGTCGGTGGTGAGCCCGCCGGCCGATGCAAGGATCAGAAAGCCGGCATTGAAGCGGACGAGCAGTTTTCCAAAGAAGGGGTCCATAGTCGATTCCTTTCGGTTTGAGGAGGTCGGCCGCGGCGCGCAGGTACGCGCACACGGCGAGTGCCGATGGCGAAACAAAGAGGCAGGGTTCGGATTGATCAGCGCCGGCCGCTCAGGCCGGTGCCGAAGCGTCAGGCCAGGCTGTGCATGGTGCCCGCCACCCGATAGGGCGCCCGCTCGGCAGTCCTCGGCCTGATGGCAAGTCCGGCGAGATAGCGCTGGAAGCCGGCTGCCTCCTGGACGAGCGAGGCCAGCGCGACATGGCCGTCCGGCCTCACCAGGTAGGCGCCGTCGCGCTGCAGGCCGGCTTTCGCAGCCATGTCCGACCAAGCGAAGATATGGATAGGAATGCCGGTCGAGGCGAGCATCGCCCGGAACTCGGCATTGGCCTCGCCATAGACATGCACCTGCCAGTCGAGCGAGCGCAGCGGGTCGAAATTGTCGCCGCTCGCGGACGTGACATAAGGCAGGCGGTCGCCGCCCTTCACCGTGCCGGCCTTGCCGCTGCTGATCGCACTTTCGCGGTATTGAATGCAGGTCTGCGAAATCAGCCCGAAGAAGGCTCGCGATCCCCAGGCCGTGCCGAGCCCGATGCGCAGGATCTTCGGCATCAGATAGCGGCGGAACAGGCCGACCAGGCGCGAGCGGCTGGTGGCGACCCGAAATGCCTGGTCGGTGCTATCGATCAGCTTGCGGGCAAAGGCGATGCGCTCCGGCTCGTAGCTGTCGAGCAGGCGCGGATCGGCGCGGCCCTGCACCACGGCGGCGAGTTTCCAGGCGAGGTTCACCGCATCGCCCATGCCGGTGTTCATGCCCTGGCCACCGGCCGGGCTGTGGATGTGCCCGGCATCGCCGACGAGGAAGACACGGCCGACGCGAAAGCGGTCGGCGACTCGGTGATGGACGCGGTAGGTCGAGAACCAGTTGACCTTGTCGATCGCCACCCCGGTGTCACGCTCGATATCGGCGCGGATCGCCTCGAAGCTGATCGTCTCGTCGGCTTCATGCGCCTTCGGCACGATGCCGATCAGGCGCAGCGAACCCGACTGCCGTACCGGCATGACGATCGCAAACCCGTAAGTGCTGATGACGGTGTCCATGCCGTTGCGGGTGACATCGCCACGGCCGTCGACGTCGACGACGTAAAAGGCCTGCTCGTAGGTGCCGCCGGGAAAGCTGATGCCGAGCCCGTGGCGCACCGCGCTGCGGGCACCGTCGCAGCCCGCGAGATAGGCGGCGCTGACCGTCTCATCCGCGTCGTTCTTGCGGAGGGTGGCGACGACAGAACCGCCCTTGTCCTCGAAACCGACAAGCTCCGTGTTGCGCTCGACCTGCACGCCGGCGCGCTCCAGATGCGCGATCAATATGCGCTCGTGCACATCTTGCGGCAGTGCGAAGGCGAAGGGGTAGGGGCTGATGCCGCGACCGAAATCGGCAAGCGGCAGCCTCGCGGCAATGCCGGCCGGCGTGTGCACGGTCAGCTGTTCGATCTTCACGCCGGCGGCGAGCACATCCTCGACGATTCCAATCTGGCGATGGAATTCCAGCGTGCGGGCCTGGACGGCGAGCGCCCGCGATGTCTCGCCGGGGCCGGCATCCTTGTCGAAGAGGCGAACCGGAACGCCGAGCCGGGTGAGCCAAAGCGCGAGCGTCAGGCCGGTGGGGCCGGCACCGGCAATGAGGACTTTTGTTTGAGCCGTGCTCATTTTCTTCTCCTTGAATAGTGCGAACTTTTTCATGTTCGCGCAACCGCTTGGGGGCGCCTTGGCGCCAAGCCGGGTCAGTCGGCCGTTTCGCCAGCACGCTCTCTTTCGGCGTTTCGGAGGCTGAAATCCCGATCGGTTTCTGAATATTTTCCGATGTTTTTTGGCGGTCGGCGTTGATGACTCGACAGTGTGAACAAATGTCGCCAGTGTCATTCGCAACCGGCTTTGATTGTGCCGGGTCGCTAGCCACGATCGCTTTTGGATGGCTGCCATCCCTGTTTGCCGGCTCTGGCGCAATGCGGTACCTTGAATAGTAAGCACGCTTATTATATATACCGCTCATGGTTTCCGACGGCATAGATAGATTGGGCTTTTTGATCCACGACGTGCAGCGCCTGATGCGCAAGCGCTTCGAGGCGCGCGCCAGCGGGCTTGGCCTGTCCTCGGCGCAATGGCGGCTTCTGGTTCGCGTCGCCAAGGAGGCCGGCGTGGCTCAGGCGCGGCTTGCCGAACTGCTCGAAATCGAGCCGATCAGCGTCTCGCGTCTGGTCGACCGGATGGAGGAGGGCGGCTGGATCGAACGCCGACCTGACGCGACCGACCGGCGTGTGCGCATGATCTTCCCGACCGCCAAGGCGAATGCGGCCTATGCCGACGTCAAAAGCCTTGCCGGTGAGGTCTATGAGGAATCGCTGGTCGGCGTTTCACCGGAGGATCGCCGCGTGCTGATCCGGGCGCTGGACACCATCGTGCAGAACCTTGCCGACGGCGAGACGTCGTCTCTGAAGAGTACGGAAGGGGCAGCGGCATGAACGCGGCAGCCAAGATAGACGAGAATGTGACCGAGCTCGAAATGGAAGCGCCGGCACAGGCCGAAGCGCCGGCACAGCCGGCCGCCGCTCCTGTCGCGGTGACTCCGCAGGTACAGCCGGCGCCGGCTCCGAAAAAGCCGCGCCGCCTCGGTCGCTTGCTGTTGATGGTCGTCCTGCCGGCGGCGCTGGCCATTGGCGGCGGCTATGTCTGGGTGACTGGCGGTCGCTACCAGGAGACCGAGAACGCCAATTTGCAGCAGGCCAAGGTGTCGATCGCCTCGAATACGGCCGGCCGCATCGTTCAGGTCGACATTTCGGACAACCAGTTGGTCAAGCAGGGCGATGTGCTGTTTGCCGTCGATCCCGAGCCCTACCGGATCGCGTTGGCCCAGGCCGATGCGGCGGTTGCGGTCGCACGCGTCGGCATCGAACAGTTGCGCGCGGCCTACAGCCAGGCGATGGCGCAGGAGAAGTCCGACGCCAGCCAGGTCGACTATGCACAGTCGCAGTATGACCGCGCGGCCGACCTTGCCCAGAAGGGCATCAACGCCAAATCCTCGCTGGACGAGGCCAAGAACGATCTCGACAAGGCGAGGCAACAGCTGGCAGTGGCCCAGCAGGGCATCGTCAGCGCCAAGGCCGCTCTCGCCGGCAATCCCGATATCGAGACCGACAAGCACCCGACGGTGATGGCGGCACTCGCCGCGCGCGACAAGGCCGCCTACGATCTGGCGCAGACCACGGTCAAGGCGCCGGCGGACGGCGTCATCAGCCAGGCCTCCTCCTTCAAGGTCGGTCAGTATGTCGGCTCCGGCACGCCTTTGTTTGCCCTGGTCGAGACCGGCGACACCTGGATCGATGCCAATTTCAAGGAAACCCAGCTCACCCATATGAAAACCGGCCAGAAGGCCGAGATCGTGGTCGACACCTATCCGGGCCGCGCCTTCGAGGCGACAGTCAAGGCGATCGGCGCCGGCACTGGCGCGGAGTTCTCCCTGCTGCCCGCCCAGAACGCGACCGGCAACTGGGTCAAGGTCACCCAGCGCATTCCGGTGCGCCTGGAACTCACCGATGCCGACGCCAAAATGGCTCTGCGCACCGGCATGAGCGCCTCGGTTACGGTGGACACCGGCGTTGCCCGCGGATTGCCGGCCATCTTCGGCCACGCCACCGCGGGTGAGGCACAATAGACTGTGAGTGGACCGTGATCCCGAACAGCAGGATCACGGCCGCGCAGGAATGCTCGCTCAGGCGATATGAGATGACAGGATTGGTCCGATGGCGGGTTGTGCGAGGATGGGTTGGACCGGGCCGCATCGTGGCCTGACCGTAACCTGACCATCTCGGCACCGCCCCTTCGGTCCTAGGATTTCCGGGCGGCAAGCGCCTGATGTGTTGAGACTTTCGGTCGATGTAACCCCCACATCGATAGATCGCGTCCCACCGCGATGAGGGTCTCTTCACCAGAGAAGGCATCGCCGCCCGGAAGCCTAGTGTACACGTTTTTGTTACCTGCCGGAAGTTCCGCATCATGAGTACGCCAGAACCTTTCAAGGAAGTGCCGCATCGCGGCCTGATCACCGTGGCGTTGATGCTGGCGACCATCATGCAGGCGCTCGACACCACCATTGCCAATGTCGCGCTGCCGACCATGACCGGCGATCTCGGCGCCTCGCCCGACAACATCAACTGGGTGCTGACCTCCTACATCGTTGCCGCCGCCATCATGACACCGGTGACCGGCTGGCTGGCCGACCGCTTCGGTCGCAAGGAACTGTTCCTGGCGGCGGTAGTCGGTTTCACCGTGTTCTCGATGCTGTGCGGCATAGCCTGGAGCCTGGAGAGCATAGTTTTCTTCCGGCTGATGCAGGGCGTGTTCGGCGCGGCCATCGTGCCGCTGTCGCAGACCTTCCTGCTCGACATCAACCCCAGGGAACGCCACGGCCAGGCGATGGCCATCTGGGGCGCCGGCATCATGCTGGGGCCGATCCTGGGCCCGACGCTCGGCGGCTGGCTGACCGAGAATTTCAACTGGCGTTGGGTGTTCTTCATCAATTTGCCGGTCGGCATCATCGCCTTTCTCGGGATGGCCGCCTATCTGCCGGTCGTTGCCCGGCGGGTGCGCAGCTTCGATTTCTTCGGTTTCGCCATGATCTCGCTCGGCGTCGGCGCGCTGCAGCTGCTGCTCGACCGCGGCGGCGAGGTCGACTGGTTTTCCTCGGTCGAAATCTGGATCGAGCTGGCTCTTTCGATCACCGGCTTCTGGGTGTTCATCATTCACACGGTGACCGCGGAACGTCCTTTCATCGACCCCAAAATCTTCCTCGACCGCAACTTCGTCACCGGGCTGGCCTTCATCTTCGTCATGGGCGTGCTCATCCTGGCCTCGATGTCGCTGCTGCCGCCGATGCTGTCGACCATCTTCGGCTATCCGACCGTCACCATCGGTGTCGTCCTGGGGCCGCGCGGTGTCGGCACGATGATTTCGATGCTCGTTGTCGGGCGGCTTATGAGCAGGATCGACGCCAGGATTCTCGTCGTCATCGGCTTTCTCTTGACCGCCCAATCTCTCTATACGATGGCGGGCTTCACGCCGCAGATGGACAATTGGCTGATACTCAGCTCCGGCGTGATCCAGGGGCTCGGCATGGGCATGGTGTTCGTGCCGTTGTCGACGGTGGCCTTCGCCACCCTCGACGTGCGCTTTCGCACCGACGCCACAGCCCTCTTCAGCCTGGTGCGCAATCTGGGTTCCTCGATCGGCGTGTCGGTGGTGACGGTTCTCCTGGTGCGCAACACGCAGGTCAATCACACCGAGCTTTCGGCCTTCATCAACCCGTTCAACCCAAATCTGTGGGCGCTCTCATCGGCGGCGGCAGGTGGCGACCCGATGGCGCTTTCGCAGATGGATCGTATGGTCAACATCCAGTCGATGATGATCTCCTACGTCAACGACTTCAAACTACTGATGATGATGACGCTGATTGCCATCCCGTTTGTGTTTCTGTTGCGCAAGCCGAAGACGGCCCCGGCCGCCGGCGCGACGCCTGCGGCACATATGGATTGAGACGCGCGTCGAGATTTGCCGACATCAGATGATGTTGTCGGCCGCACCCTGCGAATATGTAAGGTCCGGCGATTCTCGGGATGATCGCAAAATTCTCCAGACATAGAAGAATGTCGATTCTATAGCGTCAATAGCGATCTGACGACGGCATTTGGATTTAAGGTAACCAGGACCCTTCACCTCTGATTTCGGTTCGGTTTATATGCCGTTAGTACATAAGTAACACTATCAACAGACTGTCGCATGGCTCATAAATGATTTTTGCGTTCTTTCAGACCCAGCTGGGAGAAGGTCTGTTTGGTTACGAAATCATCCAGGAAATCCCCCGAAACGGCCCAGTCGGTCGGCTTGGCCGCATTGGCAAAGCTGGCCGGCGTTTCCTATGGGTCGCTGGAGCATGAACTGCGGGCGACGATCACCGCACTTGAAGGACAGGCGCTGCGCTTCGAGACGGTGATCGAGAACGTTTCGCAAGGCATCTGCTTTTTCGACCGCGATGAGCGGCTGATCCTGAGCAATCGCCGTTATGCGGAAATCTACTGCCTCGCACCCGAGCAGTTGCGGCCTGGCCTGACGCTGAGCGAAATCGTTGAGCGCCGCAGTGCCGCCGGCACAGCAGCGCTGACCACAGACGCCTATCTGGCGATGACGAGATCGGTCAATTCGGGCAAGGCGCCGAGGACCTGGACCGCCAAACTCGCCGACGGCCGGACCATCCAGATTTACAATCAGCCGATGTCCGACGGCAGTTGGGTGGCCACGCACGAGGACATTACCGATCTCATCGCCAATCGACAGATTGTCGACGAACGCCTCTCGTTGCAGGCACTGATAGACTGGGTGCCCAATTATCTCTGGGTCAAGGATACGCAAAGCCGCTTCATCGTCGTCAACAGCGCACTTGCGAATGACAGTGGCCGCGACAAGACCGCCGACATGATCGGCTTGACCGATTTCGATATCCATCCCCCGGACGTTGCGCAGAAGTTTCGGCAAGTCGAACAGTCGGTGCTCGAAAGCGGACAACCTTTGATCGATGCGGAGGAGTTTGTCGTCGATGCGTCGGGCACCGTAAAATGGTTCTCGTCGACCAAGGTGCCGTTGCGCAATGCTCAAAACGAGATTTTCGGTCTGGTTGGCATCGCCCGCGACATCACGGCCCGCAAGCGGGCGGATGTCCTGCGCAGCGGACAGGCAAACATCCTGGAGATGATTGCGACGAGCGCCCCGCTCGAGAACGTGCTCGACAGCCTCATGCACTTGGTCGAGTCACAGTTGAAGGGGATTTTCGGCTCCGTCCTGCTGCTCGACAAGGATGGCATGCATTTGCGGCACGGTGCGGCGCCGAGCCTGGCCAAAGCCTATATGAGCGCCATCGATGGATCTGCCATCGGCCCCAAGACAGGGTCGTGCGGAACCGCCGCCTACCGGCGCGAACCGGTTGTCGTCACCGACATCCTGCAGGATCCGCTCTGGGAGGATTACCGCGACCTCGCGGCGCCCTATGGCTACCGTTCGTGCTGGTCGACGCCGATCCTGTCGCATCAGGGCATCGTGCTGGGCGTCTTTGCCATGTATTCGATGAGCGTGCGCGAGCCGACCGAGACCGAGACTCGCCTGATCGAATTCACCACCCACATTGCCGGTATAGCGATCGAGCGCAAACGGGCTGAAGACCAGATCCACTTCATGGCCAACCATGACGCGCTGACCGGGCTACCCAATCGCGCCTTGCTGGAGGATCGGCTTTCCCAGGCCGTTCTCTACGCGCAGCGCTACAATCGCTGGGTGACGGTGGTTTTCATCGATCTCGACAACTTCAAACTGGTGAACGATACGTTGGGCCACAATGCCGGCGACGAACTCCTGAAGACTGTTGCGAGCCGGTTGGTTGGATGCGTGAAGGCGACCGACACCGTCGTGCGGCTTGGCAGCGATGAATTCGTCATCGTCCTGTTCGATCAACCCGCCAATGTCGATGTCATCTCGGAAACCCTGCAGACGATCAGGGATGCGCTTGCCGAGCCCGTTTCTGTGGCCGAGCATCGCCTGCGTTTAACGGCCAGCATCGGCATCGCAAATTACCCGAAGGACGGGACGAGCCCGGATAGGCTGTTGGCCAATGCCGATGCCGCCATGTATCGCGCCAAGGAATTCGGTCGCGACAATTTCCAGTTCTATGCCCCCGAGTTCAACTCAAGCGCACATGAAAAATTCCTGCTTCAGGAGGAATTGCGAAACGCGCTCGCCCGTTCGGAGTTCGCGCTGCTCTACCAGCCGCAGGTCGATCTGCGGTCGGGTCAGATCCTGGCCGTCGAAGCCCTGGTCCGCTGGAACCACCCGGCGCGAGGCGTGGTGTCGCCGATGATGTTCATCCCGACCGCCGAGGAGACCGGGCTGATCGTGCCGATCGGCGACTGGATCCTGCACGAAGCCTGCCGGCAAAACAAAGCCTGGCAGCGCGCCGGTCTGGCGCCCGTCACCGTCTGCGTCAACGTGTCGGCGCGGCAGTTCAGGGAGAAGAACCTGATCGACCGCGTCGTCAACGCATTGAAGGAAAGCGGCCTGGAAGCCAGGTATCTCGAGCTCGAAGTGACCGAAAGCCTGATCATGCAGGATTTCGAGTTGGCGGTTGCAACGATGAACGGACTGCAAGAGCTCGGCGTTCAGATCTCGATCGACGATTTTGGAACCGGTTATTCCAGCCTCAGCGCGCTCAAGACCTTTCCGGTGCAGCGGCTGAAGATCGACAAGTCCTTTATCGACGACCTCGCGACCGACGAGAACGATCAGGCGGTTACCAGTGCCGTCATCTCATTGGGTCAAAAGCTGAACCTGAGGGTCCTTGCCGAAGGCGTCGAGACAGAGGACCAGGTCACCTTCCTGCGCAAGAATAATTGCGACGAAATGCAGGGTAACTATTTCAGCAAACCGCTGTCGGCCGGGGATATCGGCGAACTCATCGCGCGCAACCGTTGAGCGCTCGGCTGGCCCTATTTTCCGAGCACCAGGCTCCAGTAACGGATAGCGCCGTCGCGCCCGTCGCGCACATAGGCAAGGCCGAAGCGGCTGAAATCCGGATCGAGCATGTTGCGGCGGTGGCCGGCCGAATGCATCCAGATGTCGAACAGTTTCTGCTGGTCGAACCGGCCCTCGGCGATGTTCTCGGCGGCGGCGCCCCGCACGCCATTGTCCTTCATCCGCGACGCGAAATCCTTGCCCCAGCCTGTCGTGTGGCTCATGCGTTCGCGCGAGGCCATGTAGCCTGCCTGCTGGAGAGCGGCCTGCTCGAGCTGTGCGTCCGGCGCCAGCGCCGGCAGCCCGGACGAGGCGCGGATGCCGGCCAGCGTCGCGGTGGCGGAGGACGAGACACCGGCGCCTTGCCCGGTCGGCACCGAGACCGTGCTGCAAGCCGCGAGCCCGGCCATGGCTGCAAGGCCGATCAGCAGCAAGCGCCTGTTTGGTTTTGCACGCGTTGCGCCAGAGCGGGTTTGCGTGAGCGGATGATTGGTGGTGCCGATCCGTGTCATGTCTGCCTGACTTAGCGGCGATCATGGCTTTTGCCGGGCAGGGCGCGCAGAAAAAATCGAAGTGTTGGAGATTGTGCCGATTGCTCCAGGTTGATTGGAAGCGCGCTCGGGCGCGCCGGACCTGCGCCCTGACTATGGCCCGCATTACTATGCCGCCTTCGTGGTCGATGCGGACCGCGATCACGTCGAAGCGGTCTTCGACGCGCCGGCATAGGAGCGCGCGCTGATTTCCCAGTGTCGATGAAAATCGCGTGATGCGGCGACTTTTCCCTCGATGTCGGCTATGATGCCGTCGTTCTTGAAGTGGCAGCTGCGGGCGGCCATCCAGGCGATGACCGCCCCCGACACACGGGAGGAAGGGTATGGCCGGCTTTCATGTCATGGCGGACGCGCACGGACTGCATGTGCAGCCCACGGTGCGTCGTATCACCACCGCCGACCTCTGGGATGCGCTCAAGCTCGGTCTCGACGATTTCGGGGCCAAGCCGTCGCACTACGTGTTCCTCTGCCTGATTTATCCCGTCGTCGGCCTGATCCTGACGCGGTGGACCTCTGGCTCCAACGCCTTCCAGCTCATCTATCCGCTGATGTCGGGCTTCGCCCTGGTCGGCCCGTTCGCGGCGATCGGCCTCTACGAGATCAGCCGCCGGCGCGAACGCGGCATGGACACGTCCTGGCGTCACGCGCTTGACGTGCGCCGCTCGCCGGCATTGCCGTCGATCGCGGTGATCGGCGCCATGCTGCTGGTGCTGTTCCTGTTGTGGATGTTCACCGCGCAGTCGATCTACACCAGCCTGTTCGGCGATCAGCCGCCGGCTTCGATCGCCGGATTTCTGAGCGAGGTGCTGACGACCAGCAAGGGCTGGACGCTGATCCTGGTCGGCAATGCCGCCGGTTTCATCTTTGCCGTGATCGTGCTGGCGACGACGGTGGTCGCCTTCCCGCTGCTGCTCGACCGCGACGTCGGCGCGGTAGCGGCCATCGAGACCTCGGCGCGCGCGGTGATGGCAAATCCGCTGGAGATGCTGCTGTGGGGGCTCCTGGTCGCCGTGCTTCTGGTGATCGGCTCGATCCCGCTGTTTGCCGGGCTCGCCGTGGTCATGCCGGTGCTTGGCCATGCCACCTGGCACCTCTACCGCAAGGTGGTGGAGCCGGCGCGCGCCCAGCAGATACGGCGGCCGATGTAGTCTCGGCGCTCTGCGTCCGATCAGCGTTGTGCGTCGGTTGCCATTTTGAGCGCCAGCGCGGCGAGCACCGTGCCCATCATCCAGCGCTGGATGACCATCCATAGCGGCCGTCCGGCGAGGAAGGCGGCGATTGAACCGGCCGTCACCGCGATGATGGCATTGACGGTCAGGCTGATCGAAATCTGCGTGGCGCCGAGCACCAGAAGCTGCGACAGCACGTGGCCTTTGCCCAGCGAGATGAACTGCGGCAGCAGCGACAGATAGAGCACCGCCACCTTGGGGTTGAGCAGATTGGTCATCAGGCCCATGGCGAACAGCTTGCGGGGCCTGTCCTTCGGCAGTTCGCGCACCTGAAACGGCGAGCGTCCACCGGGCCGCACCGCCTGCCAGGCGAGCCATAACAGATAGAGCGCGCCGGCGATGCGCAGCGCGTCATAGGCGAACGGCACGGCAAGCAGCAGCGCGGTGATGCCCAGCGCAGCCGATACGACGTAGAACAGAAAGCCGACCGCCACGCCGCCGAGCGAGATCAGCCCGGCCTGCGGTCCTTGCGACAGCGAACGCGAGATCAGGTAGATCATGTTCGGCCCGGGCGTCAGCACCATGCCGAGGCAGACCAGCGCGAAGGCGAGATGGTTGGCGGTTTCGGGCACGAGTATGTCTCCGGGAAGCGCTTGACCTTTGCCTCGCCGGACACTGGCGCGCAAGGGCTTGGCGGCGCCGACCGTTACGCCAGAGTCGAAAACCGGCGAACGCGTCTCAACTCACCACGCGCAGGTTCGACAGTTCGTTGGCGATTTCCTTGAAATTGTCCGACAGCGTGGCGCCCGTTGCATTCCAGAACAGTTTTGCAGGCTTGGTCGGGTCGGTCGGATCCTTGCGGAAGCGCGAGTCGGACGAACACGTCTTCAGCGCGTCCATCGCACTCTTGTCGCCGGCGTCGGTCGTCGACATGTCGAGCGCCACCGTCATCACCATGATGTTGGCGGCCTTGGCGTTGTTGCACAAAGTCGCCATCTGCTCGTTGAGTGCGGCGGTGTAGTTGCTCGACGAATAGTTGAACTGGCCTATGGCGCTCGACGTGCCGCCGAACAGGCGGGTGACCGAGGTGCCGTTGTAGCCGACGCCGGTATAGCCATAGCCGGCATAGGTCGACTTGTTGCCGGCCGGGTCGGAGCTCACCGTCGAATAGGTGTTCTCGCCGTCGGTAAGCACGATGACCACCTTGTCGTTGCCGCGCTCGGTCTCTGGCCGTCCCTCAGTGAAGGGCTCGGTGCTGGAGACGGTGCGCCAGCCCCAGGCCATGCCTTCCGGCACATTGGTGTTGCCGTTGGGCGCCATCAGGTCGATCGCGGCCTTGATCTTGGCCAGCCCGGTGGCGTCGGTGACGTCGGTCAGCGGCGTGACCGGCGTCGTGGTGCAGCTGTAGTTAGGCCCGGCGCCTGTCGACAGCACCGGCGCATTGATTGGCCGTGGCTGGAAATACTTGGCCATGTTGGACTGCCTGGTCTTGCCGGTGATGCTCGACGGGTCGTCGTTCCACCAGCTGTTGGCGGCTCCATAGGTCGCCGGCTTTGCCTCGTCCGGATCCTGCGTCACATACCAGTGGTTGCCCGGCTCGTCTGGCGCAAACATCGGCACGAACATGGTCGCGGGGTCGCCGACGCTGGTGCCGGTGTTGTTTGGGCCGCCGGAGGCCGGCGCGTCGTTGACATTATAGGGGTAGGGTCGCACCTCGACACAGCCTTGCCAGCTGGCGAACGGGCCGTAAGTGTCATTGTAGTCGTATTCGTCGTGGCTGCGCTTGCAGGTGTGGTTGGACCGGTATTCGTCGCAGACCACGCGCTTGCTGCCGACGATACGCTCGTGGCTGGTGACGACCTTCATGTCACGGTAGAGCGAGAAGCGTGTCAGCATCTGGCCTTCCTGCTCGCCCCAGCCGGTGCCCTTCTTGTACCAGATGCCACCGATCTTCTGGGCATATTTGTCGGCGGCGTTCAGCGTC
The DNA here is from genome assembly GCF_053714375.1 of Mesorhizobium sp. ArgA1. Classification (NCBI taxonomy): domain Bacteria; kingdom Pseudomonadati; phylum Pseudomonadota; class Alphaproteobacteria; order Hyphomicrobiales; family Phyllobacteriaceae; genus Mesorhizobium; species Mesorhizobium sp. ArgA1. The sequence goes on along the minus strand of NZ_JBSKBQ010000013.1, from coordinate 156,808 downwards.
GACCAGTCGAAATTCTCGTTGTGGACAGGCGACAGCCCATAGGCATCGATCCATGACGCGTTGTCGTTGCTGGCGCCGACATTGACCGATGCGGCGAACGGCACCAGGCTGAACTGGACCGGCTTGTCGATCTGCTTGATCATTGCCGCCTGTGAGGCGAGCGTGTCGACCAGCTGCTTTGCGGCCTGCTTGAGCAGGTCGATGCGCTTTTGTCCGGAGCCGGTGCCGGGTGTCGACATCGAGCCAGAATTGTCGAGCACCATGGCCACTTCCAGCGTGTTCTTCAATCGCACCTGCGAGCACACCGAGTAATCGATGTTGCCTGACGTCCTGCCGATCAACATCGACGCTGCCGGCAGGAAATAGGGCTTGTAGACCAGGCTGGCGCAAAGCTTGACGATGCCGCCGCCGGTCGTGCTGCTGGGCAGCGTGACGTCGAGCGTCGTGTTGGCGGGGTCGACGTCGTTGAGATTTGCCTTGAAAAAGTCGAGCGCATAGGCCCGCAACTGGTCGTCGGTGGCGCCCTCCACCAGCCGTCGCGCGGTGGCGAAGTTGGCGGCGTCGAGCGCGTTGACCACTCTCTGCTTCTCGCTGACCATGCCGCTGAAGTCGACGGCCATCGCCACGCCGCCCATCAGCGGCACCATGGCCAGAACGGTCACGAGAGCATAATTGCCGCGCCGGTCGCGCCAGAAGTCACGCCAGAATTTGCGCATGTGATGTAAGCGGCCCCGCCTGCGGATTCTTCAATGCCGCCACACTTTCACAAAACGCTGAAGGACGGGTTTGGGAAACCGCTCGATTGCGCTGCCAGCGCTTCACCAAGCGCTAACCAAATGGGGGCTGTGATGAGGTCGCCTCACAAAAATGCCCGCCATAGTGGCGGGCACCTTCCTTGGAAATCTGCAGATCAGCCGACGATACGCAGGTTGGACAGTTCGTTCGCGATTTCCTTGAAATCGTCCGACAGCGTCGCACCGGTGGCGTTCCAGTAGAGCTTTGCCGCCAGGCCCGTTTGGGGGTCCTTGCGGAAGCGCGAGTCCGACGAGCATTCCTTCAGCGCCGCCATGGCCTTCTTTTCGTCCGCCTTGGTGTCGACGAGGTCGAGCGAGACGGTCATGACCAGGATGTTGTTCGCCTTGGCATTGGCGCAAAGCGTCTTCATCTGCTGGTCGAGCGCGGCGGTGTAGTTGGTGGAGGTGTAGGTGGCGCTGTCCACGCTCGTGTTCATGAACAGGCGAGTGACACTGCTCAATGCGGTATTGACCAGACCGGTGTAGCCATAGGCGGCATAGGTCGATCTGTTGTTGGAACTGCTGCCGTCGCTGACGGCGGTATAGGTGTTGGCGCCGTCGGTCAGCACGATGACCACCTTGTCGTTGCCCTTTTCGCTGTTCGCCCGGCCGTCGGTGAAGGGCGCATTGCTCGATACCGTGCGCCAACCCCAGGCCAGGCCTTCCGGAACGTTGGTGTTGCCGGTCGGCGCCATGTCGTCGATGGCATCGTCCAGTTCCTGTTTCTGGGCTTCGATGGTCACGTCCTTCAGCGGCGTGATCGGATTGGTCGTGCAGGCGGCATTCGGGCCATCGCCTGTTTGCGGCATAGTCGAATTATAGGGTTTGACCAGAAAATATTTACGCATGTCCGACTGCCGCTGCTTGGCGCTCACAGCAGTCGGCCAGTCGGCCCACCAGTTATTGTCGGACTTCGGAACGTTGGCCCAAGCAATAACATCGTTGGCGGTGTCGTGATCGAAATTGAGCCAAAGAGTGCCGGCCTCGTCCGGTGCGAACATCGGCACGAACAGCGTGGCCGGGTTGGCGGTAGTCGGGGTCGTGTCGTCGTCATTGTATGGATACGGCCTTGCCTCCACGCAGCCCTGCCAGCTCGCGTAGCGGCTTGTGGTGTAAACGTATTGCGGGGGTGGAGTGATCCAATGGCCAGACTTGCAGGTGCCGTCCTTCTTGGTGACGTCGCAGACATATTGTTTCGGGGGGGTCACATCTTCGCGGCCGGATTCCACAGTCATGTCGGAATAGAGGCTGAAGCGGGTCAGCGGCTCATCCTTCGTATCCCCCCAGTCCGCCCCGCGCTTGTACCAGACGCCGTTCACCTTCTCGGCATATTTGTTGGCATTGTTTTGTTTGCTCATCGTCGTCCAGTCGAAATTCTCGTGGTGGATCGGCGAGACGCCTTTCTGATCCATCCAGCTGTCCTGGTCGTGGTCGGGACCGACATTGACCGACGCCGAAAACGGAACCAGCGAGAACTGCACAGGCTTGGAAATCTGCTTCATCTGCTGTGCTTGCAGCGCCAGCGTGTCGACGAGCTGCTTGGCGGCCTCCTTCAAGAGGTCGATGCGCTTTTCGCCGGTGCCGGAGCCGAGCGAGCTCATCGATCCCGAATTGTCGAGCACCAGCGCAACCTCGAGTGTGTTCTTGAGACGAACTTCGGAGGTGGCTGTCAGGTGCACATCGGTATCACCGGACGATTTGCCAAGCATCCACGCCGCGACCGGCAGAAAGTATGGCTTGAACGTCAGCGTCGCCTGAAGTTTCAGCGTGCCGCCGCCGGCGTTGTTGTTGGGCAACGTCACGGTCAAAGTCGTGTTGGCCACTGGGACGTGGCCAAGATTGGCCTCGAAAAAATCCTTCGCATAGGCCTTGACCGCCGTGTCGCCCGCGCCGGAAACAATCTGCTGGGCGGTGGCGATGCCTGCGGCATCGAGTGCGTTCAGCGTGGCCTGGCGCTCGCGGATCAGCTCGGCATAGTCGATGGCGATCGCCAGCGCGCCCATCAAGGGCACCATGGTGATAACCGTCATCAAGGCATAATTGCCGCGTCTGTCGCTCAGAAATCTGCGGATCATGCCTTCAGCACCCCTGCCAGGACCCAAATGTCGAATATCGGCACGAAAATGCCCACAAATCGTTAAATTTCAGGTTGCTGGAATACGTCCAAGATCGGCCCATCTTTTCAAGGCTCGTTAACCACTCGGCCCTGACATCGGCGATGCGACGTTTTTCGATCGACTGAAGCTTCGGGGAGTACGCTTGCTCGTGTTGCAGCCGCTATCAGCCATGGCTCGACGGCGTCGAAAACGCCGAAAGCTGGTGACAGGATGAAACGCTTCGGTTAATGCGGGGCCGGTTGCGGCGGACCGTCGGCTGCAGCTCTCGCAACGATCGTCACATCAGGAAAACGGCATGGCGGATTCGCCTGACATCATCGGCTCGCTCGCGGATTTGTCGGGAGCCTACTCGGCCATCCTGTGCGATGTCTGGGGCGTGATCCACAATGGCGAATGGCATTTCCCGGCCGCCGCCGAGGCGCTTGCCGCCGCGCGTGCGGCCAAGCTCCCGGTTGTCCTGATCACCAATTCACCGCGCCGCAATGCCGATGTGGTGGCGCAGATGAATGCGATCGGCGTCCCCACCGCCGCCTATGACCGTGTCGTCACATCAGGCGATGTAACCCGCGACCTCATCGCCGAAGGCCCGCGAAAAATCTTCCACATCGGCGCCGACCGCGATTTTACCCTCTATGACGGTCTCGATATCGAGCTCGTCGAGGAGTTCGAGGCCTCCGGCGTCGTCTGCACAGGCCTGTTCGACGACGAGGTGGAAACACCCGAGGATTACGCCGAACTGCTGCGCCGCTTGCGGGCCAGGAACCTGCCTTTCATCTGCGCCAATCCCGACATCGTGGTCGAGCGCGGCGAGCGCATGATCTGGTGCGCCGGGGCCCTGGCTCGCGACTATGCCCAGCTCGGCGGCCGCACGCTGATTGCCGGAAAGCCCTATGCGCCGGTTTATGATGCAGCGATGCGGGAGATCGCCTTGCTTCTCGGCCGCGACGTCGAGCGCTCCGAGGTGCTGGCCATCGGCGACGGCATGATGACCGACGTCAAGGGCGCCGCCGACAATGGTATCGACGTGCTTTACGTGTCTGGCGGCATTCATGCGCGCGACTATGGCGATGCCATGCAGCCGGACCCCGCCAGGCTTGTGGCTTTTCTGCAAAAGCACGGCTACCGGCCGGTCGCCGTCATTCCGAGACTGCGGTAGGGTCGCTTCCATGAGCGCAGCCTTCGAACATATTTCCGCGACCGCGCCGCTGCCTGCGCATTTGCGTGGTGGCGTGGTGGCGATCGGCAATTTCGACGGCGTCCACCGCGGCCACCAGGCCGTGCTCGACCGCGCGCTTGCCGAAGCCAGGCGGCGCGGCGTGCCGGCGCTGGTGCTGAGCTTCGAGCCGCATCCGCGCAAGGTGTTCAGGCCCGACATGCCGCTGTTCGTGCTGACGCCGCCGCCGATGAAGGCGCGGCTGTTGTCGCATCTGGGCTTTGCAGCGCTCGTCGAACAGCCGTTCACGCGCGCCTTTGCCGGCCTGTCGGCCGAGACTTTCGTCACCGATGTGCTGGAGACGAACCTCGGCATCACCCATTCCGTCACCGGCTTCGATTTCCACTTCGGCAAGGACCGGCAAGGCGGCCCGGCCTTTCTGATGGCGGCAGGCGAGCGCCACGGTTTCGGCGTCACTTTGGTCGACGCCTTTCGCGACGAAGGCGCCGAGGTGGTGTCGTCGAGCCGCATCCGCGCATTGTTATGCGAGGGCGAAGTCGCCAAGGCCGCCGGCCTGCTCGGCTACCGCTTCACCGTCGAAACCGAAGTCATCGGCGGCCAGCAGCTCGGCCGCACGCTCGGCTATCCGACAGCCAACATGAGGCTTTCTCCAGAAGCGACTCTGAAGGAAGGGATTTATGCCGTCCGCTTCCGCCGTGCCGACGGCGCGCTTTATGACGGTGTGTCCAGCTTCGGCCGCCGCCCGACCGTCGACGACAATGGCGCGCCGTTGCTCGAAACCTTTGTCTTCGACTTTTCCGGCGATCTCTATGGCGAGATCTGCGAAGTCTCGTTCTTCGGCTTTTTGCGCCCCGAGGTGAAGTTCGACGGGCTCGATGCGCTGGTGGCGCAAATCAAGCGCGACGAGACGGAGGCACGCGCGCTGCTGGCCGGCGTCAGGCCACTTTCAGACCTGGACAGCGCGATCGCTTTTTGAGCTTTCGCCCGCTTACCTCTTCAAGGCCAGTCCGAGAGCGATGAAGCTCCAGCCCTGGAAGATCAGGTCGATGGCCAGGAACAGGCCAAGCACCCAAAGGCTGTTGACCGGCCAGCCCATGGCGATGGTCAGGCCCGCCAGCACGCTGACCAGGCCGGCCGCGACGACCCAGCCCCAACCGTTTTCCGGCCGGTGGCTGTAGCCGACCCAGGCCCTGAGCGCGCCTGAAGCGACCAGCGCCACCGCCAGCAGGAAGGTCAGCACCGTCGATGCGAGCAGCGGATTGTCGAAGGCGAAGAAGCCGGCAACCGCATAGAGCAGGCCACTGAGCAGCCAATAGAAGAAACGACCCCAGGTCTTGACGCCGAAGGCATGCACGATCTCGATGACGCCGGCCATCAGCATCAGCCAGCCGACGACGTAGACAGAGGCGACGGTGGCGATGAACAGATTGCCGAAGGCAATGCCGCCGAAGACGAGCAGCAGCACGCCGAGCGCGACGAACCACCCCCATTTGTCTCGTGTCCGGCCGATCGCGTCTTTCAGGGTGTCGCCGTGCAGGGTCATAGCCGCATCTCCTCAGAGGTCACTTTGCATCAAAGATCGCCTGGCATGTTGCCATAGCTGAGGTTAGTCTTGGCGGCGGTGCCCGTCCAGCGATGGCAAGCGGCCCTGAGCGAACCCAAACCGTGCTTCTCTATCTCGGATTTAAATCAAATTTTACCAAGCGGCCTTCAAAGCTGTGACTGGGGCGCGGCTGTATCGTGTTAGTGGAGTGACCATGAGTCCGGTCAGGAAAATGTCTGCGGTTTTGGCGGCTGTGATGCTGAGTGCGCCGGCAGTGGCCAATGCGGGCGAGGGCACCTTCGGCTGGCTGTCGGGCGACTGGTACCTGACGCTCGGCGCCACCGGCATGGTCGCACCGAAATTCGAGGGCTCCAACAGCCTTCTGCTCAGCGCCACGCCGATCATCTCGCTGGGCAAGGTCGGCCCCGCTGCCCGCTTCACCTCGCGCAATGACAACATTTCGCTGGCGCTGGTCGACGATGGCGGCGTCCGCGCAGGCCTGACCGGAAAGTTCCTGTTTTCGCGCAGCAGCAAGGACGAGCTGAAAGGCCTCGACCCGGTGCGTTGGGGCGGCGAGGTCGGCGGTTTCTTCGAGTTTTACCCGACGGACTGGTTGCGCGCCCGCGCCGAACTGCGTCACGGTATCCGTGCCCATGACGGCTTTGTCGCCGACATCGCCGCCGATGCCTTCTACGATATCACGCCGACGGTCCGGATTTCGGGCGGCCCGCGCGTGTCGTTCGCCTCGTCGGGCTATTTCGACTCCTACTACGGCGTCAACGCCAAGGAGGCCGCAGCCTCGGGCCTCAGCGAATACCATCCCGGCGGCGGCCTGAAATCCACCGGCCTCGGCGCCGCCATCACCTGGAAGGTGACGGAGCCGATGACCGCCAGCCTGTTCGGCGAATATGCGCGCCTGATGGGCCCGGCTGCCGATTCCAGCCTGGTCAAGGAGCGCGGCGAGCGCGACCAGTTCACGGTCGGCGTCTCGACCACCTACCGTTTCAACTTTTCAATGTAGGCGATTCCGCGCTTTATTCCTGCCGTGGCTTCGGCTAAAAGCCGGGCATGACCAGCTTTTCGCGCCTTTTCGCGATCGCGATACGAATTACAGGCCCGGTGTTCCGGGTGGCCTGAGCGCCGCCGGAGCCGCCGGGAGTTTCTGCGCGCCCCCTCGCGCTTTTTCCAAATCATGATAGTTCAACGCCCGAGCCTCGATGCCGCCGGGCAATGCACATGGCAGACCAATGACAGACACTGTTGAAACGATCGACTATTCCAAGACGCTTTACCTGCCGCAGACGGATTTCCCGATGCGCGCCGGCTTGCCGGAGAAAGAGCCGCTGCTGGTCAAGCGCTGGCAGGACATGGACCTTTATCGCAAGCTGCGCGAGGAGGCCGCCGGCCGCGAAAAATACGTGCTGCACGATGGCCCGCCCTACGCCAACGGCAACATCCATATCGGCCATGCGCTGAACAAGATCCTCAAGGACGTCATCACCCGCTCGTTCCAGATGCGCGGCTACGACTCCAACTATGTGCCGGGCTGGGACTGCCACGGCCTGCCGATCGAATGGAAGATCGAAGAGCAGTACCGCGCCAAGGGCAAGAACAAGGACGAGGTGCCGGTCAATGAGTTCCGCAAGGAATGCCGCGACTTCGCCGCGCACTGGATCACCGTACAAGGCGCGGAGTTCCAGCGGCTCGGCGTCGTCGGCGACTTCAAGAACCCCTATACGACGATGGCCTTCCACGCCGAGTCGCGCATCGCCGGCGAGCTGTTGAAGTTCGCCATGTCGGGCCAGCTCTACCGCGGATCCAAGCCGGTGATGTGGAGCGTCGTCGAACGCACCGCGCTGGCCGAAGCCGAGGTCGAGTACCAGGACTATGAGAGCGACACGATCTGGGTGAAGTTTCCGGTGTCGCAGAAGTCACCCGAATTGCGGGATGCTCATGTCGTCATCTGGACGACGACCCCATGGACCATCCCGGGCAATCGCGCCGTCAGCTATTCGCCGCGGGTTGCCTATGGGCTCTACGAGGTTACCGCAGCTGAGAACGCCTTTGGACCGCAGCCGGGCGAAAAGCTGATCTTTGCCGACGCGCTGGCCGAAGACTCGGCGGCCAAGGCCAAGGTCACTTTGAATCGCCTTCACAATATTTCGGCAGAACAGCTTGAAAGCCTTACGCTTTCGCACCCCTTCAAAGGGCTTGGCGGCGGCTATGAATATCCGGTGCCGACGATCGCAGGCGAGCATGTCACCGACGATGCCGGCACCGGCTTCGTCCACACCGCGCCCAGCCATGGCCGCGAGGATTTTGACGCCTGGACGGATGCCGCATCGGACCTGCAGGCGCGCGGCATCGACACCGCGATCCCGTTCCCGGTCGACGATGCCGGCTTCTTCACCAAGGACGCGCCGGGCTTCGGTCCGGATCGCGAGGGTGGGGCGGCGCGCGTCATCGACGACAACGGCAAGAAGGGCAACGCCAACCAGGCCGTCATCGACGAACTGATCAAGCGCAACGCGCTGTTCGCGCGCGGCCGTCTGAAGCACTCCTATCCGCACTCCTGGCGTTCGAAGAAGCCGATCATCTTCCGCAACACGCCGCAATGGTTCGTCTATATGGACAAGGACCTTGGCGACGGTACGACGTTGCGTAGCCGGGCGCTGAAGGCCATCGACGATACCCGTTTCGTGCCGGCGGCCGGCCAGAACCGCATCCGCGCCATGATCGAGGAGCGCCCGGACTGGGTGCTGTCGCGCCAGCGCGCCTGGGGCGTGCCCATCGCCGTCTTTGCCGACGAGGACGGCAATGTGCTGAAGGACGAGGCGGTCAACCAGCGCATCATGGACGCTTTCGAACAGGAAGGCGCCGACGCCTGGTTCGCGGAAGGCGCCAAGGAGCGTTTCCTCGGCAACCACGATGCTTCCAGATGGAAGCAGGTCATGGACATCCTCGACGTCTGGTTCGATTCGGGCTCGACGCATGTCTTCACGCTCGAGGACCGGCCGGATCTCAAATGGCCGGCCGACGTCTATCTCGAAGGCTCCGATCAGCATCGCGGCTGGTTCCACTCCTCGCTGCTCGAGAGCTGCGGCACCACGGGCAGGGCGCCCTACGACACCGTCGTCACCCATGGCTTCACCATGGACGAGGAGGGGCGCAAGATGTCGAAATCGCTCGGCAACACGGTGGTGCCGCAGGACGTCATCAAGCAGTCTGGCGCCGATATTTTGCGGCTGTGGGTGGTGACGACAGACTATTGGGAAGACCAGCGGCTCGGCAAGAACGTGCTGCAGACCAACATCGACGCCTACCGCAAGCTCCGCAACACCATCCGCTGGATGCTGGGCACGCTCGCCCATGACGATGGCGAGGAGGTGCCGCTGGAAAAGATGCCGGAACTGGAGCGGCTGATGCTGCACCGGCTGGCCGAGCTGGATGAGGTCGTGCGCTCGGGCTACGACGCGTTCGAGTTCAAGCGCATCACCCGCACTTTGCTCGACTTCATGGTGGTCGAGCTGTCGGCCTTCTATTTCGACATCAGGAAGGACGCGCTCTATTGCGATGGGCCTTCCAGCGTGAAGCGCAAGGCCTCGGTGCAAGTGGTGCGCCACCTCTTCGACTGCCTGGTGAAATGGCTGGCGCCGATGCTGCCCTTCACCACGGAAGAAGCCTGGCTCGACCGTTATCCCGATGCAGTCTCGTTGCATCTCGACCAGTTCCCTGAGATTCCAGCCAACTGGAAGAACGAGACGCTGGCGGAGAAATGGCGCAAGGTGCGGCAGGTCCGCCGTGTCGTCACCGGGGCCCTTGAGATCGCACGGGCGCAGAAGGTCATCGGCTCATCGCTGGAAGCCGTGCCCGTCGTGACCCTCGACGATGCCGCGCTCGAAGCCGCGATCGCCGATGTCGACATGGCCGAAATGGCGATCACCAGCGATCTCGTCATCGCCCATGGCAAGGCGCCGGAAGGCGCCTTTGCGCTCGACGATGTCAAAGGTGTCGCCGTCGTGGTCGAAAAGGCCGAGGACCGCGGCCTGGTCAAATGCGCCCGCTCCTGGCGCTATACGGCCGATGTCGGGCAGGACGCCGAATTCCCCGACGTTTCGGCGCGCGATGCCGCGGTGCTGCATGAACTGCAGGCGCTGGGACGTTTGTGAGCGTTCATAGGCCGTGCACAAAAGCCACGCCGCGTGGGCGAAAACCGCCCGCGCGTTGCCCTTAACGAGTGGTTGAGGTAAACACGCGAAACTCCGGAAGACAAATTGTCGCCGGATTTCCGTCGCAAGAGCGTGGTCGATGGGGACCGGACCTTTGGCCGGTGACGATCGAAAGGCTGTCTAGAGTGGGACTTTTTGGCATGACCGACAGAACTTCCGTGCGCGTTGCGCTGCTGGCGCCGCTTGTCGCGTCCGGCCTCGCTCTGTCCGGCTGCATTGGTTCGCCTACCTACGGCACTGACAAGACGGCTGGCGAGCAGCTTGTCGGTGATCTGTCCGGCGCTTTCGCGGTCGCGCCGAAGCGCAAGGAACAGATCAACTACCAGCCTCGCCCGGAGTTGGTGAAGCCGGCGCCGGGGCAGAAGGAAGCGCTGCCGGCGCCGCAGGAAAGCATCGAGACGGCGAGCACCGATTGGCCCGAATCGCCCGAGCAGCGCCGCGCCCGCCTGCGTGCCGACGCCACGGCCCACCAGGACGATCCGGCTTACCAGTCGCAAATCGTCGATGACGTGCAGAGCGATCCGGCGTCGGTAAAGAAGGCTTTGGCGGAATCGGGCTCCAGTCACCCGCCGCGTTGGTCGCCGGCGGATTCGGACAAGGGTCGCGCCGCCGAGATCCAGCGCCGCATGGCCGAGGGCAAGCAGGGCGATCCCACCACGCGCAAATATCTGAGCGAGCCGCCTCTGGCCTATCGCGCCGCGGCCGACACCGCGCCGCAGGGTGAACTCGGCGAGGACGAATACAAGAAGGAACGCCGCCTCAAGAAGGAAGCCGCCGCCAAGAGCAAGAGCGGTGGCCTGTTCGACTGGCTGCCCTCCTGGTAGGAAGCGTCGCCTTCGCAGTTGCAGGCTCTACGGTTCACGTCTTTCCCTGAAGAATGCCTTCAGCAGCAAGGCCGCATCGGCCTCGGCCATGCCCGGATAGATATCGGGCGTATGGTGGCAGGTCGGTGAGGCGAAGAAGCGCACGCCGTTGACCACCGCGCCGCCCTTCTCGTCGGCCGCGCCGAAATAGAGCCGGCGCAGCCTGGCGAAGGAAATGGCGCCGGCGCACATGGCGCAGGGCTCCAGCGTCACATAGAGGTCGTGCCCTATCAGCCGCTCGCTGGAGAGCGTTCGGCAAGCCTCGCGGATCGCCAGCATTTCGGCATGCGCCGTCGGATCGGCGAGTTCGCGGGTGCGATTGCCGGCGGATGCCACCACCGTATCGCCGCTGGCGATGACGGCGCCGACGGGAACTTCGCCACGCAAGGCGGCGGCTTGCGCCTCTTTCAGCGCCAGCGCCATGAAATCCGGCCGCTTCACGCGGTTTCCATTCCGATTATCTCCTCGCCACTTAGCGGTGATCCTGTTATGGAGCGCGTCAACCCGAATATCGGAACCGATTTTCGGAAATGATCATGCGCCAAATCAAAGTGCTATAGCGTTCGTTGCGCGCCCAAAGGATGCGCCACGCTGTAGCAGCGCAAACGGACAAAGGCCACATGGACGACAACGACAAAAAATCTCCGCGCCACAAAGGCCCGGGCAGAAGCGGCCCGAGAGCCGCAGGGCCACGCCGCGATGGCGCCGCCGGCAAAGGCGGCAAGCCTTCCTTCGGGGCCAAGAAACCCTATGCGCCGCGCGGCGCCCGGCCGGCAGCGGCTGAGGGCGAGCGGCCGAAGCGCGACTTCAAGAGCGGCGACCGGCCGTTCAGCAAGGGTCCGCGCCCGGAAGGCAAGCCCTACGAAAAGCGCGAAGGTCCGCGCAAACCTTACGCACCGCGCGGTGACCGGCCGATGGCGGCTGATGGCGAGCGGCCGAAGCGCGACTTCAAAAGCGGCGACCGGCCGTTCAGCAAGGGTCCGCGCCCGGAGGGCAAGTCCTACGAAAAGCGCGAAGGTCCGCGCAAGCCTTATGCGCCACGCGGCGACCGGCCGATGGCGGCCGATGGCGGGCGGCCGAAGCGCGACTTCAAGAGCGGCGACCGGCCGTTCAGCAAGGGGCCACGCCCCGAAGGCAAGCCCTATGAGAAGCGCGAAGGCCCGCGCAAGCCCTACGCACCGCGCGGTGACCGGCCAGCTTCTGCCGAAGGCGAAAAGCGTTTCGACCGGCCAAAGCGCGATTTCGGCGATCGCGCACAGCGCGACGCCGGAGATCGTCCCAAGCGTAACTTCGCGGATCGCCCCAAGCGCGATTTCGGTGGCGACCGGCCGCAAGGCGCATCTGGCAACGGCTTCAAGCCGCGCCCGCGCGCCGTGGAGGCTGAAGAAGCCGGCGAGCGTATCGCCAAGCGGCTGGCGCGCGCCGGCCTCGCCTCGCGACGCGATGCCGAGGATCTGATCGCGGCCGGTCGCGTCAAGGTCAATAACCAGACTTTGACCTCGCCGGCCTTCAACGTCATGCCCGGTGACATTATCCATCTCGACGGCATGGAAATCCCGCCGATCGAACGCACAAGGCTGTTCCTGTTCCACAAGCCGGCCGGGGTCGTCACCACCAACCGCGACCCCGAGGGACGCAAGACCGTGTTCGACGTGCTGCCGGCCGAATTGCCGCGGCTGATGACGATCGGCCGCCTCGACATCAACACCGAAGGCCTGCTGCTGCTCACCAATGATGGCGGGCTGTCGCGCGTGCTCGAACTGCCTGCCACTGGCTGGCTGCGCCGCTACCGCGTGCGGGTTCACGGCAAGGTCGAGGAAAGCATGCTCGCGGGCCTGCGCGAAGGCATTGCCGTCGACGGCGTCTTCTACGGGGCCATCGAGGCGACGCTCGACCGTGAGCAAGGCACCAACGCCTGGCTGACGATCGGCCTGCGCGAAGGCAAGAATCGCGAAGTGAAGAACATCCTTGGCTCGCTGGGCCTCGACGTGACGCGGCTGATCCGCATCTCCTACGGGCCGTTCCAGCTCGACGATCTTGCCGAAGGACATGTGCTGGAGATCAAGGGCCGCGTCCTGCGCGACCAACTCGGCGAACGCCTGATCGAGGAGTCCGGCGCCAATTTCGACGCCGAGATCACCAAGCCGTTTTCCAACCATCCAGTGCGGCGCGAGCGAGAAGTTGAGCCGGATCGGCCGAAAGTCACCCGCGAGGGCGACCGCCGGCCGATCGGCGAGGGCGGTCTGATCAAGAACCGTAAGCGCCGCGAGGGCAGCCGCGACGAAGCGCTGGGCAAACTGTCGACCAGCCCCGAAAGGGACGCTGCGCCGGCAAAGAGCTTTGGCGACCGCGGCCCTCGGCCCGAGCGTGGCGAGTTTCGCGATAAGCCACGTGGCGATTTCGGCGACAAACCCCGTGGTGGTTTTGGCGATAAACCGCGCGGCGCCTTTGGCGACAAACCGCGTGGCGGCAAAAAACCCGAGCGCGAGCAGCGGCCGATCGAGCCGCCGGGTCAGCGCAAGGCCAATGTCTGGATGGCGCCGGGCGCGCGTCCGATCGGCAAGGGCAGGGCGGAAGCCGATGCCGCCAAGGTGGCCGACGCCAAGGCGCGCAAGGCCTCGTTCAAGCCGGTCTATGGCAAGCCCAGCGGCAAACCAGGTGGCGCCAAGCCGTTCGGCAAGCCGCGCGGAGAGCGTCCGGATGGCGGTCGCGGCGGTGAGCGGCCGCGCAATGGTCCCAAGGGTCCCCGGACCAGATGAGAGCCGTTTAGATGAGAATCGTCGGCGGCCAGTTTCGCGGGCGTCCGCTGGCGACGCCGCGCGACCATGCCATCCGCCCGACCACAGACCGCGCCCGCGAGGCCGTCTTCAACGTGCTGGCGCACCGCTTCGCCGACAAGCTCGAGGGCGCTCGCGTGCTCGACCTGTTCGCCGGCACCGGTGCGCTCGGCCTCGAAGCGCTGTCGCGCGGCGCTTCCTATGGCGTCTTCATCGAAGAATCGGCGGAAGGGCGCGGCCTGATCCGCACCAATGTCGAAGCCTTTGGCCTCACCGGCCGCACCAAGATCTTTCGCCGCGACGCGACGGCCTTGGGCGAGGCCGGCACGCTTGCGGCCTTTGGCCTGGTCTTCGCCGATCCGCCCTATGGTAAAGGCCTCGGCGAGCGCGCCCTGCGTTCGGCCAAGGCGGGCGGCTGGCTGCTGCCCGGCGCACTCTGCGTGGTCGAGGAAGCCGCCTCGGCGCCCTTCGAGGTTGGTCCCGAATTCTCGGTGGTCGATGAACGCAACTACGGCGAGACGGTGATCCGGTTCATCGAGGCCGGGTGAGGGCAGCGCGACTGCGGCCTCGAAAATGACGCACAATTCACTTTGCCTCGCGCTGCAACCACGCCTATCGTCGCGCAACCGAAACCGGAGCATTTGATGACATTGAGCACCAGACGGCTGCGCGCGGCGCTGCTAACCTCGGCGCTGGCGTTTGCCGGCCCGGCACTTGCCGCGGATGACGGCAAGGTGGCGAACTTCCTGCTGGACAACGGCATGGAGGTGGTGGTCATCCCCGATCACCGTGCCCCCATCGTCACCCATATGGTCTGGTACAAGATCGGCAGCGCCGACGAGCCGGCAGGCAAATCCGGCATCGCGCATTTCTTCGAACATCTGATGTTCAAGGCCACGACCAACCACGCCGCGGGCGAATTCGACCGCGCCATTTCGGACATAGGCGGCTCCAACAACGCCTTCACTTCCTATGACTACACTGCCTTCCACGAGACGGTGACACCCTCGGCGCTCGAACTGATGATGAACTTCGAGGCCGACCGCATGCGCAACCTCATCTTGACCGACGAGGTCATCAAGACCGAGCGCGACGTGATCCTGGAAGAGCGCCGCTCGCGCATCGACAGCAACCCCGAGGCCGTGCTCGACGAAGAGGTCGATGCGACGCTTTGGCAGAACCAGCCCTACCGCATTCCGGTGATCGGCTGGATGCAGGAGATGGAGCAGCTGAACCGCACCGATGCGGTTGCCTTCTACGACAAGTACTACCGGCCCAACAATGCGGTGCTGATCGTTGCCGGCGATGTCGAGCCGGACGCGGTGAAGGCGCTGGCCGAAAAGACCTATGGCAAGGTCGCGCGCGGCCCGGACCTGCCGCCGCGCATCCGCCCGGTCGAGCCCGAGCAGAACACCAAGCGCACGGTGACGCTCACCGATGCGCGCGTTTCGGTGCCGAGCTTTTCGACGCAATGGGTGGTTCCGTCCTACCACACGGCAAAGCCCGGCGAGGCCGAGGCGCTCGACCTGTTGGGAGAGATCCTTGGCGGCGGCAGTCGCAGCCGGCTTTACCAGCAGCTCGTGGTCAAGCAAGGCATCGCATCGGGGGCCGGCGCCTTCTTCCAGGGCACGATGCTCGACGCCACCAATTTCACCGTCTACGGCGCACCGCGCGGTGACTCCAAGCTGAGCGACGTCGAGGCGGCCGTCGACGCCGAGATCGCCCGCATCGTCAAGGACGGCGTCACCGCCGACGAACTGGAGAAGGCCAAGGCTCGCTACATCAGGGCCATGATCTTCGCCCGCGACAAGCAGGACGAGATGGCCAATCTCTACGGCGCCGAGCTCGCCACCGGCGGCAACGTCAAGGATATCGAGGAATGGCCGGACCGCATTCGCAAGGTCACCGTCGATGAGATCAAGGCGGTTGCCGCACGCTATTTGCTGCTCGACCGTTCGACCACCGGCTATCTCTTGCCGCAGCAACAGGCGGGGAATTGATTCGATGACGAACCTGCTTGGCGTCGTGCCTTCTCCGAACCGGGCTCCCTCTTCTCCCCTTGTGGGAGAAGGTGGCCTCGCGAAGCGAGGTCGGATGAGGGGTGTTCCAGCTTGGCAAGGACGGCGATCCGTCACCCACCCCTCATCCGTCTCGGCGCTGCGCACCGATCCACCTTCTCCCACAAGGGGAGAAGGGAACCCTGCGCTCCGCGCCTTCACCACTTTGTTCCTCTCGATCCTCTTCCTCATCCTGCCGGCGCTTGCGGCCCGCGCGATGGACATCCAGCCGGTGACCTCGTCAAAGGGCATCAACGCGTGGCTGGTCGAGGATCACTCCATTCCGATCATCGCCATTCGCTTCGTCTTCGATGGCGGCTCGACGCAGGATCCGGCGGGGCGGGAAGGGCTGGTCTATCTGATGACCGGCCTGTTCGACGAGGGCGCCGGCGATCTTGACAGCGAGGCCTTCCAGACCAGGCTTGACGATGCCGGCGCCGAAATGGGCTTTGACGCTGCGCGCGACGGCACCTATGGCTCGATGCGCATGCTGGCCGAGCAGAAAGATGCGGCCTTCGACCTGCTCAGGCTGGCGGTCACCAGGCCGCGCTTCGACCAGGCGCCGATCGACCGCATCCGCTCCCAGATCCTGTCCGGCATTATCGCCAGCGAGCGTGACCCCAACACCGTCGCCCAGACCAAATGGCTGCGCGCCATCTATGGCGACCATCCCTATTCTCGGCCCGACCAGGGCACCAAAGACAGTATCGCCACCATCACCGCGGCGGATCTGGCTGCCTTCCACAAGGCCAATTTCGCCCGCAATGGCCTGCATGTCGCGGTGGTCGGCGACATCGACGCCGCGACGCTGAAACGAAAGCTCGATGACGTGTTCGGCGATCTGCCGGAAAAGCAGCTGCTGCGGCCGGTTGCCGACACCGAGCTGAAGCTCGGCCAGCAGCTGGAGGTCGATTACGACCTGCCGCAGACCTCACTGCAGTTTGCCTATCCCGGCGTGAAACGCGATGCACCGGATTTCTTCCCGGCGGTGCTGATGAACCAGATTCTCGGTGGCGGCACCTTCACCTCGCGCCTCTATGGCGAGGTGCGCGAAAAGCGTGGCCTTGCCTATAGCGTCGATTCCAACCTGGTCGATCACCAGCATTCCAATGCGTTGATCATCACCACGGCGACGCGTTCGGACCGCGCGGCCGAGACGCTCGCCATCGTCAAGGACGTGGTCAAGAAGATGGCCGAGGAGGGCCCGACCGAGGCCGAACTGGACGCGACCAAGAAATACATGGTCGGCTCCTACGCCATCAGCAATCTGGATTCTTCCAGCGCCATTGCATCGACGCTGGTGGAATTGCAGCTCGACAATCTCGGCATCGACTACGTGCAGCGCCGTGCAGCGCTCATCAACGGCGTGACGCTCGACCAGGTCAAGGCGGCGGCAAAGAAGCTGCTGACCCCGGCCCCCGCGATCATGAGCATCGGCCCGAAGCTGGAGGCCAAATGACGGCGCCCACTTTCGGCATAGCCTTTGGCGGCGGCGGCGCCCGCGGCCTGGCCCACATCCACATCGTCGAGGCGCTGGACGAGCTCGGCATCAAGCCAGTGGCCATCGCCGGCTCCTCGATCGGCGCCATCATGGGCGCCGGCATGGCCTCTGGCATGAGCGGCAAGGAGATCAAGGACTATGCCCGTTCGATCCTGGGCCGCCGCGCAGAGGTGGCAGCGCGGATGTGGCGCTCGCGGCCCGGCACCATCGCCGAGGCGATGCAAGGCGGCATCCGCGTCAGCCAGTTCAACATCGAGCGCATCCTGAAGGCATTCCTGCCCGAAGCGATCCCTGAAACCTTCGCCGAACTGAAAATCCCGCTCAAGGTAACGGCGACCGACTATTTCGGCCACAAACTGGCGGTCTTCGACGATGGCGACCTGCATTCGGCCCTGGCCGCCTCGGCCGCCATTCCCGCCGTCTTCCGCCCGGTGACGCGCGACGACCGCGTGCTGATCGACGGCGGCATCTACAATCCGGTGCCGTTCGATCTGATCGAAAACGCCGCCGACATCATCATTGCCATCGACGTGGTCGGTGCGCCGAGCGAGGCCGAGCGCAAGCACCCGACCACTGTCGACCTGATGTATGGCGCCACACAACTGATGATGCAGTCGATCATCGCCCACAAATTGAACCAGCGCCCCCCTGACATCTTGATCCGCCCGCCAGTGTCGAAATACCGCGTGCTCGATTTCATGAAGATCGACGCGCTGATGGCCGAGACGGAGGAGATCAAGGACGAGCTGAAGCGCGAGGTGGAGCGGGTGGTAGAGGCGCGTGCCAAGGGGAAACAAGGGAAGAAGGCTGGGTGAGGGAAGCTGCTGATCTCCCCACATGTGGGGAGATTGGCTAATCACTTTTTCCCGGCCGCATATTCCAGCGCCACCACGCCATTGCTGAATGTCATGGCCGAGATCGGCTCCAGCGCCACCGGCATATCGGACGGAAACAGCTTCTTGCCCTCACCGACAGTGCCTGGGTAGCTGAGCAGCCTGACGCGGTCGACCAGGCCGTGGCGCAGCAATTCCTGCGCGACGCTGAGGCTGCCATGCACATAGATGTTGCCGCCACTGCCTTGCTTCAGCGCTCTGACTGCGTCGGGCAATGACCCTTCCAGCAATTCCGCCGGCTTCCAGTCCAACGCCTTCAGGCTGGTCGAAGCGACATATTTCGGCAACGCGTTGAAGCGGTCGGCAAAATCGCCGGTTTCACTCGGCCATGAGCCGGCAAAGATCTCATAGGTCGTGCGCCCCAAGAGCATGGCGCCGCTGTCGGCAAGCTCGTCCTCCTTGAACCTTTGCATTTCGTCGTTCCAGGTCACTTTGGGCAGCTTCTCGACCTCGGCAATGCCGTCGACGCTGATGAATTCGGTGATGATCAATTTTCGCACGGCGTTCTCCTTTGTTTGTCAAAAGACGGATGGCGCCAACCCTTTCCGACACGCTGGGGCAAAAAAGCCCCGCACTTGTTGGGCCGTGCTCAGCGCGACGCGCCTTCAAAGTCCGGCAATGGGAAAAAAATCCTCTCGCTGGGTCGGAGGCATCATATGACTACCCAAGCTTGGCCGGGAAGGGCTTCCCCAACGGAACAAGCGGATGTAGAAGGGAACATTAGCAAATCGTTAAGTATAGAATTTGGAGTGAGTGCGAAGGGTGTTAGGTCATGAACCTCAAGAGTCTGATGAAGCGTGCCGCGAATTCCGACAAGGCATTTGAGAAGATTGAAGCCGAGTTGGCGGATGCGGTCGGCGAGTGTCTTAAACTGGACGATCTGTCGCCGCCGCAAGACGGCCCTGTCCCCGACGAGAACCTTGCCGCAAACAATGAGCGCTTGCAGCCTGAGGACAGTCCCCGGGCTGACGACGGCACGACGCCCGCCGAGAACGCACGGCGGCTAACGCCGCATGCGCAAAGCCGGCTGGCCGCATTGAGCGCGGTGGATGGGCTCTTTCACAATGCGCAGGACTATCTGGACGAGATCAACGCGAAACTCTCGGATATATCGAATTCGCACAATCTCACCCGCGACTACCTGAACCTCCTGCACGGCGACGTTCTTCGCGCCAACGAGCTGGAGCTGGCAACCATCGACCTGACCGCGCACCAGGGAGCGTTGTCCGAACAGCTCCACGACGCGACCAGGAAGCAGCGCGAGCGCGAAGCCGCCTTCGAGGTCCTGAAGCAGCGCGAGGCAAGCCTGGTCCAAGACCGGGAGACGCTTCGCGAGGCACTTGCGGCGGTAAGGCTGGAACTCGTGAAGTCAGCCAATGCAAGCGCCAAGCGCGAGGCCGAGTTTGGCGACATCGTCAAGGCGCTGACGGCCAAGACGGTCGAGGCCAACAGACGGGCGCGCGAAAACAAGCTGCTGCGCGAAAAGCATGTCAGCCTGGCGATGGATGTCGACACGGCGCGCAAGCGCGAAACCGGAGTGCGCCACAGGCTGGACGAGCTTTCGGCGATCCACACCACCGAGGTGGCGCGGCTTGCGGAACTGCTGGCGGCACTCGGCAAGAGCGAGAAGGAGGAACTGCGGTTGCAGAGATCCCTTGAGCAGGCGCAGACCAAGCTGGCGGAAATGACTGAAGCGGCTTCCATGATGGAAGCCGACACGCAGGCCGAACTCGCCCGCAACCAGCTGGAGACAAGCGGTTTGCGTTCCGAGATCCAGAGCCTGCAATCGAGGCTGGAACTGGCCTCGAACGAGAGCAGTGCGGCCTCAGCCGAGGCCGCCAAGCTCAAGGCTCAATGGGGCGACGCCGTTGCTGAAAAGCAGGTCGCGGACGAAAGGCTGGCTGCTCTCATGAAGGAGAGCGAAAGCGACAAGATGAGCCTTTCGACCGCGAACGCCGATCTATCGCAGCTTTCCCTGCAGCAGGCCTCCGTACAGATGGAGTTGGATGTCCAGCGGCAGGAATGCGAGGATCTGCGAGCCGAGGTCGCGGCTCTCAATGCCCGCGTCAAGGAACTGCTGCCCTTTGAGCGCCTGCACAAGGTTGCCAGCGCCAAGCCGCGCGAAGGCGTCGTGGTAGAAATCAACGGCCCGGTGGCGGGAGCCGCCCGCGCCGCAAGCCGCCGCCGCGCCCGCCGCAACCTGCGCGCCACGCCGTAGCGGCATTGCTACGGCGGCTGACAGCATTGCAGGACGGGTCCTGCAACCAGGTCAGGCCCGAAGCAGGGTCTTGATCGCGCGGCGCTCGTCCATCGCGCGGTAGCCTTCGGCGACATCGGCCAGCGGCAGTTCCAGATCGAACACCTTGCCGGGGTTGATCCGACGCTCGAGCACAAGGTCCATCAGGTCCGGCAGGAAGCGACGCACCGGGGCCGGGCCGCCAAGCAGGCTCTTCTGCGCGAAGAACAACTGCTGCCCGTCGAACTCGACGCCGTGTGGGACGCCCACATAGCCGATCGAGCCGCCCGGCCGCGTGCTGTTCAAGGCCTGCATCATCGATTCCTTGGTGCCGACGCATTCCAGAACTGATTCGGCGCCGACACCCTTGGTCAATTCCTTGATCCGCGCCACGCCCTCGTCGCCACGCTCCGAGATGATGTCGGTCGCGCCGTATTCGAGCGCCAGATCCTGCCGTGTCTTGTGACGGCTCATCGCGATGATGCGCTCGGCCCCCATCTGCTTTGCCGACAGCACGGCCATCAGGCCAACCGCGCCGTCGCCGACGACCACAACCGTCGAGCCAGGTTGCACCCGCGCGGCACTGGCCGCGTACCAGCCTGTGCCAAGCACGTCCGACGTCGCCAGCAGGCTGGGGATCAGGTCGTCGGAGGGTATCTCCGCCGTTGCGACCAGCGTGCCGTCCGCCAGGGGCACACGCGCCAGCGGCGCCTGCGCTCCGGTCATGAACTCCCGCTTCTCGCAGGACGACTGGAAGCCGAAGCGGCAATGCGGGCAGGTGTTGTCCGACAGGCAGAACGAGCCGACGACGAACTGGCCCTTACGGACGCTGCGCACGGCGCTGCCGACCTCTTCGACGATGCCGCAATACTCATGCCCCATCGCCAGGGGCGAAGTTGTGTCATTGAGGCCGCGGAAAGGCCACAGATCCGAACCGCATATGCAGGTGGCCGACAGACGAATGATCGCATCGGTCGGCTCAACAATCCTAGGTTCGGGCACGTCCTCATAGCGGACATCCCCTGGCCCATAGAGCATTGTTGCTAGCATTGGATATCTCCTTGGTTGGCAGACGTTTTAAGATGGAGTGAGGTCTGAGGTGCGGAGAACCGCAGCTGTGCCGCGATCGGCACGGTGCAGAGCGCCAGAAGCGAGCTGATGATGAAGACCGATCCGAGCCCGTAAAGGTTGGCGACGAGGCCGAGAAGCGGCGCGAGGATGCCCAGCGCGAGATCGAGGAAGGCGGTATAAATACCCATGGCCAGCCCGCGGCTTTCGACCGGCGCGCGCCGGACCGCCTCGATCCCGAGGCCCGGATAGACAAAGGCATAACCAAAACCGGCCAATGCTGCTCCAACGAAGCCGGGCAGGGCGGATGGCGACAGCCCCATCAAACCCATGCCAAGGGCTTGCAGCACCACAAAGATCATTGCGGCGCGAGCCCCGCCCATGCGGTCCGGCAGGCCGCCGAAGGCAAGCCGCGCCAAGATCAGGGCCACTGCGAAGGCGGTGAACGACAACCAGGCCGGCTGCCAACCCTGCTGGGCGAAATACAGCACGGAAAATGCCGTCATCGCGCCATAGCCCAGGCTGGCGCACGACATGCCGATGCCGGGCAGCCAGACAGCCTTGGCGACGCTGGCGAATGCGCGCTTGGCCTGCGGGTGCGGATGCACGGCGCGCATCGGAGCGACGATTAGCATCGTTGCCAGCGGCACGAGCAGCGTGGCCACCCCGATGGCTGCAAAGCCGAAGCGATTGAAGAGCAGACTTCCCACGGGTGCGCCGGCGGCCAGCCCGACATACATGGCCGTGCCCATCCAGCCGATCACCTTGCCGGTGCCGCCGGGATTGGCGAGCGCCAGGCCCCAGGCCTGCGCGCCGGTGATGACGAAGCTTTCGGCGCCGCCAAGCAGCGCCCGCCCGACCAGCAGTACCATGGCAGACCAAAGCGGATTGCCGATAACGAGGAGCGAGAGAAGATAAAGCAGGCCCGAAGCCGCGCCCATCACCAGCCCGGCCACCACCGCCTGCTTCGGCCCGCGCCGGTCCGAGAACGATCCGGACCACAGGCGCGAGACGAGGGCCGCTACGAATTGCGCCCCGGAAACGAGACCGATCGCGAAGGGCCGTAGCCCAACCTGTCATGAATGTGAAGCGGCAGGGTCGGCAGCGCCGCACCCGTGACCAGGAAAACCACGAGCACGGCTGCCATCAAGGGAAACAGCGAACTGCTGGTCGAGGTCACCGACCGTTGACGCATCGTCATCGACATATCGCTCTTTTCCGGGGGGGCCGCCCCTCAAAGTCCGGAGCGGCGCAGCATCGCCTCGGGGTATCGCGCCCCTTCGATCCTGATGGCTGCGGCCCCGGTCTCGATTTCATGAAGGTCGTCGTCCGAAAGCGCCACCGACAGAGCCCCCAGATTCTCCTCAAGCCGCTCGAGCTTGCGGGTCCCGAACAGCGGGACGATCCACGGCCTGCGTGCCAGCAGCCACGCAAGAGCTACCTGGGCCGGTGTCGCGCCATGACGCTCGCCGACGCCACGGATCAGATCGACGAGCGCCTGATTGGCCGCGCGTGCTTCGGGCGCAAATCGCGGAATCTGGCCGCGGAAGTCGTTGCCAGCGAAGGTGGTGTTCGCATCGATCTTGCCGGTCAGAAAGCCCTTTCCGAGAGGGCTGAACGGGACGAAGCCGATGCCGAGTTCTTCCAGCGCGGGAATGATCTCGGCCTCGGGTTCACGGGTCCACAGCGAGTATTCGCTTTGCAGCGCTGCAACCGGCTGGACGGCATGGGCGCGGCGTATCGATTGCACGCTGGCTTCCGACAGCCCAAAATACCGCACCTTTCCCTGACCGATCAGGTCTTTGACCGTGCCAGCAACATCTTCCATCGGCACGTCGGGATCGACACGGTGCTGGTAGAGAAGATCTATACGTTCGGTCTTCAGGCGACGCAGGTTGCCCTCGACTGCTGCCCGGATGTGCTCCGGCTTGCTGTTGACGCCGCCATGATTTTCACCGGTACCGGCGTCGACATCCCAGCCGAACTTGGTTGCGATTTTGACCTGGTCGCGCATCGGTGCTAGCGCCTCGCCGACCATGTCTTCGTTCGTGAACGGACCATAGACCTCCGCCGTGTCGAAGAAATCCATGCCGCGATCGACCGCCTCGCGGATCAGCGTGATCATCTCTGCCCGATCTGCTATCTCGCGGGCTTGGCCATAGCCCATGCAGCCGAGCGAGAGAGCGGAGACCTCCAGGCCCTGACCGAGTTTGCGCTTTTGCATGCTGGGTCTCCTCAATCCTTCGGTGTAATCGCGACCGTCGCCGCGCGGGCGCGCTCGCTGATCATCGGCGCGAGATATGGGCTCGTGCTGTATTTGCGGCGGTAGGCCTCATCGATCCGATCATTTGCCGTCCCGCGGGCCGGCTCGAAGGAGACTTCCTTCGTCATGCCGGCCGCGGCGATGCGTCCGGCCTTCTGGCGGATGGCGGCCTGATACCATCGCGATTTCTGGCCGTTATAGGCGCGAACATAGAGATCGCCGTCGACGACCACCGACCAGATCCAGGTCGGGGTGCCGTAGGTCTCGCCGTCCTCGCGAAACGGCGCGATGTGCAGGTCGTCGCTTTGCGCGATCATCTGCAATTCCTGATCTTGCCATGACATGGCCGGCTTCCTTTCAGTCGATGTGTTCGATCGTGATCCTGACCAGCTGGCGTGCCAGAGGACGCCGAGGCCGGTGTCGATCAGCTTGCGCGCTTGATTGGCTCAGCCGGCGTATTGCTTGTCCGAAACCTGCTCCATCCAGTCGACGACCTTGCCGTTCTGAACCTCCTGGATCGCGATATGCGTCATGGCTGTCTCGGGACCGGCGCCGTGCCAGTGCTTCTCGCCGGGGGCGATCCAGACCACGTCGCCCGGCCGGATGTCCTCGATCGACCCGCCCCAGCGCTGCACGCGGCCGACGCCCGAGGTGACGATGAGCGTCTGGCCGAGGACATGCGTGTGCCACGCAGTGCGCGCGCCGGGCTCGAAGGTGACGTGCCCGCCCTGGACGCGTTCCGGCGCATGCGGATTGAACAGCGGGTCGACGCGGACCGTGCCGGTGAACCAGTCGGTCGGCCCCTTGCTCGACGGACGAGAGCCTGCGCGCATGATTTCCAAGGGACTTTCTCCAATTCCTTTGCGCCCTTCCGTGAGGAGGGTTTGAAATCGGAATCTAGCCAAAGCGGGACCATCGGATTAGTGGGTATAATGTTCATGCGGTTGTGAGTGAGATTCATAAATGCCGAGAGAACGCATTAACGACATGATCGCTTTCGTGGCGGTCGCCCGCGAGCGCAGCTTTACCAGGGCAGCCGCCAACCTCGGCGTGACGCCGTCGGCCCTCAGTCATACGATCAAGGGCCTGGAGGAGAAGTTGGGGATCAGGCTGCTGGCACGCACCACCCGTAACGTCGCGCCAACGGAAGCAGGCGAGCGGCTCATGCGAGCCATCAGTCCGCATTTCGACCAGATCGAAGCCGAAATTGTCGCGCTCAGCGAACTGCGGGACAAGCCGGCCGGTACGGTGCGCATAACCTGCAACGACTATGTGATCGACACCATCTTCCGTCCCACGCTCGCGACCTTCCTGCGCGAATATCCCGACATCCATGTCGAGCTAAACATAGACTACGGTTTCACCGACATCATTGAGCAACGGTTCGACGCCGGTGTCCGGCTTGGCGAGGCCGTCAGCAAGGACATGATCGCCGCGCGCATCGGCCCCGACTGGCGTTTTGCCGTTGTTGGCTCACCTGCCTACTTCGAGCGGCGCTCGCAGCCGGAAACCCCTCAGGATCTCACCAACCACAATTGCATCAACCAGCGCCTGAACAGCGCCGGCGGGCTCTATGCCTGGGAGTTCGAGAAGAATGGCCGAGAGCTGCGCGTGAGGGTCGAGGGCAGCCTCACCTTCAACAGCGCCGTGCCTATCCTCAATGCTGCCATTGACGGTCTGGGCCTGGGCTTTGTGCCGGAGGACCTGGCACGGCCACATATCGCCGACGGACAGCTGGTCGAGGTACTGGCCGACTGGTGCCCGAAGCTCCAGGGCTATCACCTTTACTATCCCAACCGTCGCCAGGCTTCGCCCGCTTTCGCGTTGCTGCTTGAGGCACTGCGCTACCGACAGTAAGCAAGAAATTGCTGGGCCGAGCGAAACCGGCATGTCCATGGCCTCTTGCCATGGCCGAATCCTTCGCATAATCTCATTTGAGAAAACCTTTTCCCAACTGCACCTTCGCTCATTGCCTTCACCCGTCGGTACTGAGCAGGGCGACAAGAGAAAACCTTTTCCCAACTAAGGAATCCGCGTCGCAGAATGGTTTCCGATGACTCGCCAGCGCCCGCAAAAAACCCGGTCACCTTGCGTGAGGTGGCCTCGGCCGCCGGCGTCAGCGTGGCCACGGCCTCAAAAGCGCTGAACGGGCAGGGGCGGATGACGGCGGAAACGCGCGAGCGTATTCGCGAGACGGCACAGCGGCTGGGCTTTCGTCCGAACAGCTTGGCGCAGAGCCTGTTGCGCAAACGTTCCTTCACCGTCGGGCTGCTTACCAACGATACCTACGGCCGCTTCTCGCTGCCGCTGATGGCGGGCGTCTCCGACGCGCTGGTCGATGCCGGCGTCTCGGTATTCCTGTGCAATGTCGAGGACGACCAGCGGCTTGGCCAGCTGCATGTCGAGGCGATGCTCGACAAGCGCGTCGACGGCATCATCGCCACCGGCAAGCGTATCGACCGCCACCTGCCGGTCGATCTCGCCAATTTGCGCATCCCGGTGATCTACGCCTTCACCCAGCCCGATCCCGACGCCATCGGCTTCGAATCCGACGATGCCGGCGGGGCGCGGCTGGCGGTCGAGCATTTTTGCGCGCTCGGGCGCCGGCGCATCGCCCATGTCAGCGGTCCCGCGAGCTTCGCCGTGGTGCATGAGCGCGCCCGGGCCTACCGCGAGGTGCTGACCGAGCATGGCCTGCCGGTTGCCGAGCCGCTGCTCGGACACTGGTCGGAAGCCTGGGGGCATGAGGCGGTCGCAAGACTGTTCGACGGCAAGGCGGGCAGGGGGGAGAGACCTGACGCGGTCTTCTGCGGCAACGACCAGATCGCGCGCGGCGTCATCGATGCGCTGCGCGAGCGCGGCATCGGCGTGCCCGGCGATGTCGGCGTCATCGGCTTCGACAATTGGGAAATCGTGGCGGAAGCGACCCGGCCGCCGCTGACCTCGGTCGACATGAACCTTTCAGCGCTTGGCCGCGAGGCCGGGCTTGCGCTGCTTTCGCTCGTCGGCGGCCAACCGGCCACGCCGGGCATCCGAAAACTGCCGTGCCGGCTGGTGGTGCGTCAGTCATGCGGCCGTCCGCCAGACGGCTGAGACAGGCTGCGGCTTACCGGTCAACCGGGAGCGCGGCCGAACAGGGAGGAGAACCATGAGGAGGAAAACCATGAAGACCATGATTGCCGGGCTTGCCTTTGCCGCGAGTATTTTTGTTATGCCCGCCATGGCCGCCGACACGGCCAATATCTGGGTGCGCGCCGACGGCTCGAATTTCATGCCGCGCATCGTCGACGCCTTCAACAAGGCGCATGAGAACCAGATCAAGCTCGACATCATCCCCAATGCCGAGATCATTCCGAAATATGGCGCCGCGGCCGCCGGCGGCACCGCGCCAGACGCGCTGTCGCTCGACCTGATCTACACGCCGGCCTTTTCCGCCGCCGGCCAGTTGGAAGACATCACCGACTGGGCGAAGTCGCTGCCCTATTTCGCCAGCCTGTCGCCGGCGCACGTCAAGACCGGCACCTACAAGGGCCGCATCTACGGCCTGCCGTTCTCGGCCGACAGTTCGGTGCTGATCTGGAACAAGAAACTGTTCAAGCAGGCCGGACTCGACCCCGAAAAAGGCCCGACCAACTGGGCCGAAATCGAAGCCGACGCCGAGAAGGTCAACGCGCTTGGGGGCGACATCAAGGGCTTCTATTTCTCCGGCAATTGCGGCGGCTGCAACATCTTCACCTTCACGCCGCTGGTCTGGGCCTCGGGTGGCGACATCCTCTCCGAGGACGGCTCCAAGGCGACGCTGGACAGCCCGCAATTGCGCGGCGCCATCGACCTCTACCGCTCGATGGTCAAGAAGGATCTGGTGCCTTCAGGCGCGCAGACCGACACCGGCTCCAACTTCTTTGCCGCCTTTGCCGCCGGCAATATCGGCATCTCGCCCTCCGGCGCCTTCGCCATCGGCGCGCTCAACACGCAGTATCCTGATGTCGATTACGGCGTCACCTTCCTGCCGGGCAAGGATGGCGGCTGGTCATCCTTCGCCGGCGGCGACAATTTCGTCGTCACCAAGGGCACCACAAAGCTCGCCGTGGTGAAGGAGTTTCTCGACTTCGCCTATTCGCTCGAGGGTCAGACCATCCTCGCCAAATACGGCAGCCTGCCGGTGCGCGGCGACATCGCCAAGGAGGCGCTGAAGGATCTCGACCCGCGCTACCAGATCGCCGCCGAGGCGATGGCCAAGGGCCGCACACCCTATTCGGTGGTGTTCAATGATTTGATCAACTCCGCCAACGGCCCGTGGACGCAGATGGTCAACGAGGTCTTCTTCGGCGACGATGTCGACGGCGCGATCGCCAACGCGCAGGAGACCATGCAGTCGATCATCGACCAGGCGCCGCAGAAATAGGGACTGGCGGGACGGCAGCGGTGGCGCAACGCCCTGTCGTCCTAGGTCCTGATCCGGCCGCCCGCCCGTCTCCCTGGACGGGCGGCCGGACATCGCATCGCTAACGGCAGGGCTATTGCTTTGAGACAGCACTCAACTATCTGGATTGCCAACGGAATTGCAGAGTGCAGCTCGGGGCGTCGGCAGGTTCGCTCCCCCTTCTCCCCTTGTGGGGTGAGAAGCGGTCCGCGCAGCGGACGAAAAGCCAATTGCTTGGCTTTTCGAGCTTCGAACGCCCTGAGCCTGCGAAGGGCCGGGTGGCCGATCCACCGTGCCGGGTCCCCGCTGCTTCGCAGCGTCCCGGCGTTCGCCGGCCTTTCATCGTGCCACTGGCACGATGAATTCGCCTCTGGCGAACCGGCTGCTCACCCCACAAGGGGAGAAGGGAAGGGGCAGCCATGACCTCCATCGCAGCAACCTCCGCCCCGGCGCGCGCCAGGAAACTGGTCGGTGCCGGCCGCCGGCAGTGGATCGGCCTGCTCTATGTCGCGCCGGCGGTAGCGCTGGTGGTTGTCTTTTTCATCATCCCGCTCGGCATGACGGCATGGATGTCGTTGCACAACTGGCCGCTGATGGGCGAGCACAGCTACATCGGCCTCGATAATTATTGGGCAATCCTGCGCGACACCAGGTTCTGGAATGCGCTGCGCTTCACCGGCCTCTACACGGTGGTGGTGACGATCGCGATCTTTTCCGTCGCCTTTCCGCTGGCGCTGTTCATCGAGCGTCCCCGGCGGCTCACCGGCTTCTACCGCACTTCCTTCTTCATGCCGGCCGTCATCGGCTTTGCTTCGGCGAGCCTGCTCTGGTCGTGGCTGCTCAATGTCGATTCCGGCCTGTTCAGCCCGGCCGCTTACGACCTCGGCCTGACCGGGAAGAAATTCAACCTTCTGGCCACCTTCCAGCCGGCCTTCTGGTCGATCATCGCCATGGTCGTGTGGAAGGTGGCGGGCTTCACCATGATCATCCTGATGACCGGCCTGCAGTCGATCCCGACCGATCTGCAGGAGGCGGCGATGATCGATGGGGCAGGGCCGTTCGCGCGCTTTCGCGCCATCACTCTGCCGCTGATGCGCCGCACCCTGGCGCTGGCGCTGATCCTGTCGGTTGCGGGCTCGATCCTCGCCTTCGACCAGTTCTACATCATCCTGCGCGGCGGCCCGCGCAATCAGACGCTGACCGCCGTCTACTGGATCTTCAACCAGTCCTTCGTGTCGTTCAAGCTGGGCTATGGCGCCGCACTGTCGATGATCCTGCTCGCCATCCTGGTCGCGCTCAGCACGTTCCAGCTCTGGCTGCTGCGCAAGCCCGAGGGGGTCGACTGATGGCGCAGGCAAGAAGCCGCAACAGCCGCCTGCGCCTCGGCATCGCCGAGCACGCGACCGGCATGATCGCCTCGGTGCTGTTCCTGGCGCCGATCGTCTGGACGGTGCTGTCTGCCTTCAAGCCGTCGCAGGAGGCGCGCCTGCCGCCGCTGCCGCCCTGGCCGACCACCGGCTTCTCGGTCGAGAATTACGGCACGCTCAACACTTTCGGCGACGGGCTCTGGCTGCCGGCGCAAAACAGCATCTACGTCTCGGTGATGACGGTCGTGTTTTCCGTCATCGTCAGCGTGCTTGCCGGCTACGGCTTCTCGCGCTTCCGCTTCCCGTTCAAGGACCTGCTCTTCGTCGTCATCCTGTCGACGATCATGATCCCGTTCCAGTCGATCCTGACGCCGATCTTCCTGGTGTTGACCAAGGTCGGCCTGCACAACACGCTGACCGGGCTGGTCTGCGTCTATGTCACGCTGCAGCTGCCGTTTTCGATCTTCATGATGCGCAACGCCTTCGACGCGGTGCCGCGCGAGATCGAGGAGGCGGCCCGCATGGACGGCGCCAACAATCTCACCATGCTGCTGAAGGTGATGCTGCCTTTGGTCTGGCCCGGCATCGTCACCATCGCGCTGTTCGCCTTCCTCGGCGCCTGGAACGAGTTCCTGGCCGCCCTGGTGCTGATGACCGACCAGTCGAAATTCACGCTGCCGATCATGATGACCGCACTTCAGTCCGGCCGCTTCGGCGCCATCGACTGGGGCGCCGTGCAGGCCGGCGTCACCGTGATGATGGTGCCTTGCCTCATCCTCTTCCTGTTGCTGCAGCGCTTCTACATACGCGGCCTGATGGCCGGCGCGGTGAAATGACAAATCGCATTCGAATGGAGTTAGGTTGATGACCGCATCGCAATCTGCAATTCAGGCCGGCAAGACGGGCCAAGCAGTAAAGCCCGGCAAACTGAGCCTCGCCTTCCGGCCGCTGCCCGTGCCGCAGGTCGACGTGCGTGGTTTCTGGGGCGACCGAGTCGATGCCGTCGCCTCGCGCACCGCCTCCATCCTCTATGATCGCTGCGTGGAGGCGCGCATGCTGGAGCAGATCGATCCGGACCGGCCGTCGCCCGGTGTCGTCATTCCCTTCCATTCGCCGTCGCCAGACGAGGCGGCCACGCCCGGCTTCACCGGCTCGACGGTGACGACGCAGATGTTCTGGGATTCCGACTGGGGCAAGACCATCGAGACCGCCGCCTATTCGCTCTACCGCCGCCGCAATGACGATCTGGAGAAGAAGATCGACGCCGTCATCGACATGTATGGCAAGCTGCAGCAATCCGACGGTTATCTCTCCAGTTGGTACCAGCGCATCCAGCCCGGCAAGCGGTGGACCAATCTGCGCGACTGCCACGAGCTCTATTGTGCCGGCCATCTGATCGAAGGCGCCGTCGCCTATTTCCAGGCCACGGGCAAGCGCAAGCTGCTCGACATCATGTGCCGCTATGTCGATCATATCGCAGAGAATTTCGGTCCGGAGCCCGGCAAGAAGAAGGGCTATTGCGGCCATGAGGAGATCGAACTGGCGCTGGTCAAGCTGGCGCGGGCGACCGGCCAGCGCAAATACATGGAGCTGGCCAAATACTTCATCGACCAGCGCGGCCAGGAGCCGCATTATTTCGATGAGGAGGCGCGTGCGCGCGGCGCCGACCCGAAGGCCTATCATTTCAAGACCTACGAATACAATCAGTCGCACAAGCCGGTGCGCGAGCAGGACAAGGTTGTCGGCCATGCAGTCAGGGCGATGTACCTTTATTCCGGCATGGCCGACATCGCCACCGAATATGGCGACGATACGCTGCGGGTAGCGCTCGACCGGCTCTGGGACGATCTGACCACCAAGAACCTGTACATCACCGGCGGCATCGGGCCGTCGGCGCACAATGAGGGTTTTACCAGCGATTACGACCTGCCCAATGAAACCGCCTATGCCGAGACCTGTGCCTCGGTGGGCCTGGTGTTCTGGGCCAGCCGCATGCTCGGCATGGGTCCCAACGCGCGCTACGCCGACATGATGGAGCGGGCGCTGTACAACGGCTCGATCTCCGGCCTGTCGCTCGACGGTTCGCTGTTCTTCTACGAAAACCCGCTGGAAAGCCGGGGCAAGCATAGCAGATGGAAATGGCACCGCTGCCCCTGCTGCCCGCCCAATATCGGCCGCATGGTGGCGTCGATCGGCACCTATTTCTACAGCCTTGCCGACGATGCGCTGGCCGTCCACCTCTATGGCGACTCGACGGCGCGTTTCGACATCGCCGGCAAGGCGGTCAGCCTCGTCCAGACCAGCAACTATCCCTGGGACGGCGCGGTCTCGATCCGGGTCGAGCCGGATGCCCCCGTTGAGTTCACGCTGCATCTGCGCGTGCCGTCCTGGTGCCGCAAGGCGACGCTGAAGGTCAACGGTGCGCATGTCGACGCCGCGTCGAACGATGGCTACGCGGCGATCCGGCGCGAGTGGCAAAAGGGCGACCGCGTCGAACTCGACCTCGACATGTCGATCTCGCGCCTGTTCGCCAACCCGCAGGTGCGCCAGGACATCGGCCGTGTAGCACTTGCGCGCGGCCCGTTGATTTACTGCGTCGAAGAGACCGACAATGCCGGCCAACTGCACCGCATCACCTTGCCGCGCACGGCTGAGATCGAGGCGCATCCCGAGCCGAACCTCCTCGGCGGCGTCGTCACCCTCTCGGCCAACGGTAGGCGGGAAACGGCGGAAAACTGGGACAACGGCCTCTATCGCACCGAGGCGCCAGCCGTCGAGCAGGCGAAGCTCACGGCCGTCCCCTATTACGCCTGGGACAATCGTGAGCCCGGCGAGATGGTGGTGTGGTTGCGGGACGGGTGACTTACAGGCTCACGAAAGCCGTCAGCGGCAGGTGATCCGACGCCACCCGCGACAGCGGCGTGTCATGGGCTTCCACCGACGAGACCATGCCGTGCCGGTTGGCCATGATGCGGTCGAGCGCCAGCACCGGCAGGCCTGAGGGGAATGTCGGCACCGCCGGTGGCGTGAAGCCAAAGGTGGCGTGCAGCGTCTTCAGCGCCGAGCGGTTGCCCAGCCGCCACTCGTTGAGGTCGCCGAGCAGCAGGGTCGGCCTTTCATCCTGGCTGCTCATAATGTCGAGCACGACGCGGGCCTGTTCGGAGCGTGAGCGCCGCAACAGGCCGAGATGCGCGGCAATGACGCGCAGCGTGCGCGTTTCGTCGAGGTCGATCTCGGCCACCAGCGCGCCGCGCGGCTCCAGCCCCGGCAGCTTGATCTGATGCACGTCACGCACGGTGCCGCGTTTGAACAGCAGCACATTGCCCCGCCAGCCATGGCCTTTGCCGTTTCCCGAAACCGGCACCGGCACCAGCCCGGTTTCGTGTTCGATCCGGGCAAGATCGAGCAGCCCGGCGCGGTCGCCGAACCGGTTGTCGGCCTCCTGCAGCGCAATGACGTCGGGACCGATTTCGCGGATGACGCGGGCGGTCCGTTCGGGGTCGAATCTGCGGTCGGTGCCGATGCATTTGTGG
This sequence comes from Mesorhizobium sp. ArgA1, assembly GCF_053714375.1. Taxonomy (NCBI): domain Bacteria; kingdom Pseudomonadati; phylum Pseudomonadota; class Alphaproteobacteria; order Hyphomicrobiales; family Phyllobacteriaceae; genus Mesorhizobium; species Mesorhizobium sp. ArgA1. Next base: position 123,970 of record NZ_JBSKBQ010000013.1, on the reverse strand, counting down.
ACATTGTAGGAGGCGACCACCATCTCGGCGCCGTCGACGTGTTTGCGCGGCGTCGCGTTCGCCTTGCGCGCTTTCCTGCCGCGGATCGACAGGAGCACGGTCTCCGGGAGGCTGCGTCCGTTAATGTCCATTGGCCTGCTATTCGATTTCCTTGGTTCTTAGTTTTATGCATGCCGTTATCTCAAAACCGTGACCACTTTTGAGCGACATGCATTAGAGATAGGGCGATCCCAGCCATAGCAACCGGTCAAAGACACGGATGACGAATGGCCGCGCCTTCAGGGTTGCGAGTGTGACGGGTTTGGCCGAGGCGATTGCCGCTTCGATGCGCGCTTCGATCTCGGCGGCAAAGCCTGCATCCAGAACCTCCAGGTCGATCTCGAAATTCAGCCGCAGCGACCGGGCGTCGAGGTTGGAAGAGCCGACATAGGCCCACACGCCATCGACCGACAGCAGCTTCGAATGGTCGAACGATCCCTCATGACGCCAGACACGGCAATAGTGCTTCAGCACCTGGTCGTATTGCGCCGTCATGGCGCGGCCGACCAGGAAGAGATTGTTCACCGCCGGCACGACGATGTCGATCTCGACACCGCGCCTGGCCGCCGTGGTGAGCGCGCTGATAAATTCCCGGTCCGGCAGGAAATAGGGTGACATGATGCGGATCGATTTGCGGGCGACCGAAAATGCCCCCATCAGCAATTTGTGGTTGGTCTCGTTGCTGGCATCCGGCCCCGACGCCACGGCCCGCAGCAGGATCGGCTGACCGGGAGGCGGCGAGGGTTTTTCCACCTGCCAGACCTCGTCCTTGAGGGCTTCGTTGCCGGCAAAACGCCAGTCTTCGGCGGCAACCGCAAACAGGTCTGCCACGACCGGTCCGGTGACCTGGAAATGCGTATCCGCCGAACTGGCGGTTCCCACGAATTCGGCCGAGAATCCCTTGCGGATGTTCATGCCTCCCGTGAAAGCCACCGCACCGTCGACGATCAGAATCTTCCTGTGGGTTCTCAGATTCGCATAGGGAAGTCTCAGGCCCATGACGATGTTGCCGTTGAAGAGATCGACGGTGACGCCGGCTTCCCGGAGAGTCGTGAGAATGCTGGGCACGGAATAGCGCACGCCGACTGCATCGATGAGCACGCGGACGGTTACACCGCGCCGGACCGCGCCGGCCAGCGATTCGACGAAACGCTGCCCGACCTCGTCATTGTCGAATATGTAGGTCTCGAGCAGGACGCTGCGCTTGGCGTCGTCGATCGCCCGGCGCATTGCTGCGTAAGCGTCGTCACCTGTCTTCAGGATGGTGATTGCGTTTCCCGAAAGCAGACCGCGTCGCGCCACCCGGTCGCCCAGTGTCTTCAGGCCGGCAAAACGTTGGCCGAATTGCGCTGAGATAAGCGCTTCCAGCGCAATGTCGCGGTCTTGCTTGGCCGTCTCGGCTTCGCCGGCCACGGGCCGCATGGCGCTGATTGTCGCGCGGCGGATGCGGTTGATGCCGGCAATGGCGTAGATGATCGCGCCCAGGAAGGGCGACAAAAGCATCACACCCACCCAGCCGGTGGCGGCGCGGACGTCTTCCTTCGTCATGATGGCGTGGACGATGCCGATGGCGGCCATCAGCATCGGAATGATCATGAGGATCAGAGGCCAGTAGGTCACAAAGGTCTGCCACATTGGCAGGACTATCGATTGAGCGGCCGCAGAAGGCAATGCAAGGGACTAACCAGGCGCTCGCGCCTCAATCCTTCGCACGCTCCACATAGGAGCCGTCGGCCGTCATCACCACCACGCGGGTGCCGGGGGCGATGTGCGGGGGAACTGCCGTGCGCACGCCGTTGGACAGCACGGCCGGTTTGTAGGACGACGATGCCGTCTGTCCCTTGGTCGTCGGCTCGGTCTCGACCACCTCGAACGTGGCGCGCTGCGGCAGCACCAGGGCAATCGCTATGCCGTTGAACTGCGAGATCTGCACCGCCATCCCTTCGAGCAGGTAAGGCGCCATGTCGCCGACCACGCTTTCCGGCACCGCGACCTGGTCGTAGCTCTCCGGGTTCATGAAGTGATAGCCTTCGCCATCGGCGTAGAGGAAGGTGTGCTCGCGGTCCTCGACATAGGCGCGCTCGACCTGTTCGGTGGTGCGGTAGCGTTCCGAAACCTTCACCCCGTCGGAGATGCGGCGCATGTCGAGCTGGGTGACCGGCGTGCCCTTGCCAGGGTGGATGTTTTCGGCAAAGAGGATCACGTAAAGCTTGCCGTCCTTGTCGACGACGTTGCCTTTACGCAGGGAACTGGCGATGACCTTCACCACGGTTTTCAATCCTAGACTTCGTTGGCCTGAAACGATTGTTCGGCGCAAATCGGCTGCGAGAGCCGTCGCCGTAGCGCATCTTGGCGCGAACCGCCAGCCCTGTCAGCAATTCCGTTGCCCGGCAAAGCCAAGACCTGCAAACCCAAGACCTGCAAACCAATGACCGAGGCTTCGCCCTGGTGGACGCCGGACGTTCACGCCGACCGTCGCCCGCGGCTGATTGCCCGCAACGGTATCGCGGCCGCCATGCGCGACTGGTTTGCCCGCCGCGATTTTGTCGAGGTCGAGACGGCGGCGCTGCAAATCTCGCCCGGCAACGAGGCGCATCTGTCGGCCTTCGCCACCGAGGCGATCGGCGCCGACGGCGCGCGCCGGCCGCTCTATCTCCACACCTCGCCGGAATTCGCCTGCAAGAAGCTGCTTGCCGCCGGCGAAAAGCGCATCTTCAGCCTGGGTGCCGTCTGGCGCAACCGCGAGCGCGGCCACTTGCATCATCCGGAATTCACCATGCTCGAATGGTACCGGGTCGGCGAGACCTATGAGAGCTTGATGGGAGACTGCTCCGAGCTGCTCAAGCTGGCGGCCGAGCGGGCCGGTGCAAAAATCTTCCGATTTCGCGGCCGCGAGGCCGATCCGTTCGCCGACCCGGAACGGCTCAGCGTGGCGGGGGCCTTTACGCGCTACGCCGGCATCGATCTTCTCGCCACGGTGGCGGTGGACGGGAGCACCGACCGCGATGCGCTCCATGAGGCTCTGGTCAAGGCCGGCATGCGCACGGCACAGGATGACAATTGGGCCGATCTGTTCAGCCGCGTGATGGTCGAAAAGGTCGAGCCAATGCTTGGGCAGGGGCGAGCCACCATCCTCTACGGCTATCCGGTCTCGGAGGCAGCCCTTGCCCGGCCGAGCGCCGATGACCCGCGCGTTGCCGAGCGCTTCGAGCTCTATTGCTGCGGCGTCGAGCTCGCCAACGCTTTCGGCGAGCTAACTGACGCGGCCGAGCAGCGCCGGCGCTTCGCCGCCGAAATGGACGAGAAAGAGCGCGTCTATGGCGAGCGCTATCCGCTGGACGAAGACTTTCTCGCAGCCCTCGCCATAATGCCGCAGGCCAGCGGCTCGGCGCTCGGTTTCGATCGGCTGGTGATGCTGGCGACGGGCGCGGCCAGGATCGACGACGTGATCTGGACGCCGGTCGCCTGAAGAACGGGCAGGGCGGCTATCGCCTCCGCGGCCGCTTCCGGCTGCCGTCGCGCCAGCAGATTGGCGCTCTGCTCGGGCGCTATGCCGCAGCGGCGCAATTGCCGGTGCGCCATTGCACAAGCCGCAGCGGGACAATAGATGGTGCAGCAGCCGCGACCGCCCGGCGCGGCTTGAAGCCAGGACCATGCGCATGACGAATACATCAGAGACAGCGAAACTGACCGACCGCGTCGCGGCTCTGGTCGAGGCTGCCAAGCGGGCCGGCGCCGACGCCGCCGATGCGGTCGCCGTGCGCGGCCGCTCGACCGGCGTGTCGGTGCGACTGGGCAAGGTCGAGAACACCGAATCCTCCGAAGGCGACGATGTCTCGCTGCGCGTCTTCATCGGCAACCGGGTGGCGAGCGTGTCGGCGACGGCGGCGTCAGACCCCAAGGCACTGGCCGAGCGCGCCGTGGCGATGGCGAAAGTCTCGCCCGAGGATCCCTATCAGGGTCTCGCCGATCCGGCTTTGCTGGTCGGCAAGGTGCGCGACCTCGATCTGTTCGACGCCACCGAGGTCTCGGCCGATCAATTGAAGGAAGCGGCTTTGGCCGCCGAGGAAGCAGCCCTTGCCGTCAAGGGCGTCACCAATTCGGCCGGCAGCGGCGCCAGCGCTGGTCTCGGCGGGCTGGTGCTCGCGACGTCGAATGGCTTCGTCGGCCACTATGTCGCCTCGCGCTTTTCGCGCTCGGCCAGCGTGATTGCGGGCGAGGGCACCGGCATGGAGCGCGACTACGAATATTCCTCGCACCAGCATTTTTCCGATCTCGATGCGCCGGAACTGATCGGCCGCAAGGCTGGCGAGCGCGCCGTGCGCCGCCTCGGTGCCCGCAAGGCAGCGACCGGTCCGGTCAACGTCGTGTTCGATCCGCGCGTCGCGCGCGGCATTGCCGGCCATCTCGCCGGCGCCATCAACGGCGCTTCGGTGGCGCGCAAGACCAGTTTTCTGCGCGAGATGATGGGCAAGCAGGTCGCATCGGCTGACATCACCGTCACCGACGAGCCGCTCCGGCGTCGCGGCCAGGCCTCGCGTCCCTTCGACGGCGAAGGTGTCGAAGGCGAAGAGCTGCTGATGGTCGAAAACGGCGTGCTGAAGCACTGGTTCCTGTCGACGTCCGCGGCGCGGGAATTGGCGCTGACCACCAACGGACGCGGCGCGCGCAGCGGCTCCTCGGTGTCGCCGTCATCGACCAATCTCGCCATCGAGCCGGGCGACAGGACGCCGGAAGATCTGATCAAGTCGCTGAAATCAGGTTTTTATGTCACCGAAGTGTTCGGCCAGGGCGTCGACATGGTGACTGGGGAATACAGCCGAGGTGCGTCGGGCTTCTGGATCGACAATGGCGAGCTGGCCTATCCGGTGGCCGAGGTGACCATTGCCTCCAATTTGAAGACGATGTTCCTCAACATGGTGCCGGCGAGCGACCTCGACCGCAATTTCGGCACCGCCGCACCGACGCTGCTGATCGAAGGCATGACCCTTGCCGGCGCGTGACCCGGTCATATCAGCTGCAGAAGACCTCGAGCTTTTGCGCGATGCCGCCCGCGATGCCGGCGCCATCGCCATGCGCTATTTCGGCAAGAACCCGCAAGTGTGGATGAAGGGCGGCACCTCGCCGGTCAGCGAAGCCGACCATGCGGCCGACGCCTATCTGCGTGAAACCCTGCTTGCGGCGCGGCCGGATTATGGCTGGCTGTCGGAGGAGACGACGGACGATCCTGCGCGGCTGCAGGCACGCCGCACCTTCGTCGTCGATCCCATAGACGGCACGCGCGGCTTCCTCGAAGGCCTGCGCTCCTGGTGCGTCAGCGTCGCCGTGGTCGAGGGCGGCGGCACGCTTGCCGGCGTGCTCGAATGTCCGGCCATGGACGAAACCTATTGGGCGATGCCTGCCCATGGCGCTTTCCGCAACGGCAAACCGATTGCCGTGCGCCAGCCGGCCGAGACGGTCGAAATCGGCGGGCTGAAGCAGCTGATCGACCTGATGCCGGCGGAGTGGCAGGGCAGGGTGCGGCGCGCGGCTCATATTCCCTCGCTTGCCTACCGGCTGGCGATGGTCGCCAACGGCACGCTCGACGCCACCTTCGTCAAGCCCAACGCACATGACTGGGATATTGCCGCCGCTGATCTCATCTTGCGCGAGGCCGGCGGCGCCTTGCTCGACGGGCACGGCCGCGCGCCGCTTTACGCCGGCGAAGTGATCTGCCACGGAGCGCTGGTCGCCGGCAGTGGCGAACTGTTGACCGTGCTTGCCGGCGTCATTGCCGGTACGGAAGCGTGATCGAAGGTTCCAAAGTCGACGGCTTTGGTCTAGACCTGTCGCAAACTCACAATATGTGAAGGACCGAAATGGCCGCGGAAGACGGAAAGAAACAGCTTTTGCACCTGGTGTTCGGCGGCGAGCTGAAGAAGCTGGGCGGCACCGAGTTCCGCGATCTCGACGCGCTCGACATTGTCGGCGTCTATCCGGATTACCAAACCGCGCACGCCGCGTGGAAAGCCAAGGCGCAAGCCAGCGTGGACAACGCCCATATGCGCTATTTCGTGGTTCATCTGCACCGGCTGCTCGACCCTGAAAGCAAGGTCGGCAGTTGACAGCGATGGAGCAAGAAGCGGTGAAAGGGCAGCCCACCGGCGCCGCGGTCGGAAGAAGACGCGGCGGCAGTACGAGGACGTTCTGGCGCAAGATCCGCGAGCCGTTGGCGCAGTCGCGAATCGTCAAGAGCATCATCGTCAGCCTGCTTGCATGGTTCGTCCGCCTGGTGCGGCTGACCAACCGCGTGGTCGAAGGCTCGGCGAAGTTTTCAGGCGGCGCCTACGCCGAGTTCGAGCCCGGCATCATCGCGCTCTGGCATGGCCAGCATTTGCTCACCCCTGCCTATTATCCTAAGGGGCGGCCGCTGGTCGCCATGGTCTCGCGCAGCGCCGATGCCGAACTCAACGCGCTGATGATCGAAAAATTCGGCATCGAGGCGGTGCGCGGTTCCGGTGGTCGCGACAGCTCGAAGCATCTCGACAAGGGCGGCGCCAAGGCGCTCATTGCCCTGAAAAAGTCACTCGTCGCCGGCAAGAACGTCGCCATGATCGCCGACATTCCCCACGGCACGCCGCGCGACGCGGGGCTTGGCATCGTTCTCCTGGCGCGGCTTTCCGGCCGGCCGATCATGCCTGCCGCCATCGCCACCAGCCGCCGCAAGGTGCTGGAACGGAGCTGGGACAAGACCACCATCAACCTGCCGTTCGGCCGCTCCTCGATCGTCATCGGAACGCCGGTGTTCGTGCCGGCCAATGCCGACGAGGCCGAAATGGAGCGTAAGCGCGTGGAAGTCACCGCCGCGCTCAATGCCGCGACCGCCGAGGCCTATCGCCTCGTGGACGGCAATCCATGAGCGAGCGCTGGGCGCGCGCCTTCCTGACGGCGTATCGCTTCGCCGGAGCGGCCGCCTATCCGCTGATCGGGCCTTACGTCGCCTGGCGCACGTCGCAGGGCAAGGAGGATCGAAGCCGCAGCCGCGAGCGCTATGGCGTTGCCGGGCGACCACGGCCTGATGGGCCGGTGATCTGGATCCATGCGGCAAGCGTCGGCGAGACCATTGCGGTCGTGCCCTTGGTGCAAAGCATCCTCGACTACGGCGTCAACATCGTGCTGACGACGGGCACGGTGACCTCGGCGCAGGTCGCCGACGAGCGGCTCGGCGACCGCATCATCCACCAATATGTCCCGCTTGACCTCAAGCCGGCGGTCAGCCGCTTCCTCGATCACTGGCGGCCGGACCTGGCGATCATCGCCGAATCCGAGATCTGGCCGATGACCATCCTCGAGCTCGGCGCCCGCCGGGTGCCGCAGGTGCTGGTCAACGGCCGGCTGTCCGACCGCTCGTTCAAATCCTGGAAGAAGCGCGCCAACATCGCCGAGGCGCTGTTCGAGAACCTCGCCCATGTCGTCGCCCAGTCGGATGTCGACGGCGAACGGTTTCGCGCGCTTGGTGCCAGGCCGGTCACCGTGTCCGGCAACCTCAAGGTCGACACCCTGCCGCCGCCGGTCGACGAAAGGATGCTGGCGACGCTGAAGCGCCAGATCGCCGGCCGCCCGACATGGGCGGCGATCTCGACCCATGACGGCGAGGAAGTGGTCGCGGCGGAAGTCCACGCCACGCTCTACAAGCGCCACCATGGCCTGCTCACGATCATCGTCCCGCGCCATCCCGACCGCGCCGAAGCGCTTGCCGCGCAGATTTCGGGCATGGGGCTGAAGCTGGCGCGGCGCAGCAAGGGCGACAGGATCACCGCCGACACCGATATCCTGCTCGGCGACACGATCGGCGAGATGGGGCTTTATCTCCGGCTGACGGAAATCGCCTTTGTCGGCCGCTCGCTGACCTCGGAAGGCGGCCAGAACCCGCTGGAGCCGGCCATGCTCGACACTGCTGTGCTTGCCGGCCGCAACGTCCAGAATTTCCGCGAAGCCTATCAGCGCCTCCTCGACAGCGGCGGCGCCAAGCTGGTGCGCGACCGCGACATGCTGGCCGGCGCCGTCAATTTCCTGCTGAGCAATGAAGTCGCCCGCCATGAGATGATGGCGGCCGGTGCCGCCACCGTCGACCAGATGCGCGGGGCGCTGGCGCACACGCTGAAGTCGCTCGAGCCTTATATCCAGCCTCTGATCGTCAAGTCGCGCCTGAAGGGCGCCGACGGGCGATAGGATGGCCTCCGAAGCACCACCTTTCTGGTGGGAAGCCCCGGACTGGCGGGTCTTTGCGTTGTCGCCGCTATCGGCGGCCTATGCCTTCGTCGCCGGCCGCCGCATGCGTCGGGCGGCGCGCGAAAAGATCGACGCGCCAGTGCTTTGCGTCGGCAATTTCACCGTCGGCGGCAGCGGCAAGACGCCGGTAGCGATCGCACTGGCAAAACAGGCCAGGCGCATGCAGCTCAATCCCGGGTTCCTGTCGCGCGGCCACGGCGGCTCGTTCGCGCAGCCGCATGTCGTCGATATCAATCACGACGCCGCCAAGCATGTCGGCGACGAGCCGCTGCTTTTGGCCGAGCATGCGCCGGTCGCGGTGAGCCCCAACCGCGCCGCCGGCGCCAAACTGCTTATGGAAGCCCATGGCTGCGATTTCCTGATTATGGATGACGGCTTTCAGAGCGCGCGCATCCATATCGATTATGCGCTGGTCGTCGTTGACGCGCGCTACGGCATCGGCAATGGCCGCGTCATTCCAGGCGGGCCGCTGCGAGCCAACATTGTCGACCAGCTGGTGTTCACCGACGGGCTGCTGAAGATGGGCGAGGGCACCGCCGCCGACCAGGTCGTGCGCCAGGCGGCGCGCGCCGGCCGGCCGATCTTCGAGGCACATGCCGAGCCAGCCGGCAGGGAACGCTTCGCAGGCCGGCGTTTGTTCGCCTTTGCCGGCATCGGCCATCCTGAAAAATTCTTCGATACGCTGCGCGGCACCGGCGCAGACGTGGCGCTGACCCGGTCGTTTCCCGACCATCATTTCTATGCCCCCGACGAACTCACCGAGCTGGCGGCAACCGCGCGCCGCGAGGGACTAGGCCTCGTCACCACCGCCAAGGACGCCGCCCGGCTGCGCCATGGCGCAGCGTCGGCCGAATTCCTTGGCCAGCTCGACGTGCTGGAGATCGACGCCACGTTCGAGCTCGACAACGTTCCGGAGCGCATCATCGACGAGACGCTGGATGCCTGGCGCCAGCGGAGGTTGCGGGGCTGAGTTCGGCTCGGCAGAAGGGCTGGCGTCAGCGCCGGCTGCGCATTTCCGGATGCGTCTCGATCTCGCGGCGCAGCGAGGCGGCGGCGCTGACATAGGGTTCCTGCCTGGCGACGCTCCAGTATTTCAGCTCGTCCAGCGGGATGCTCTCACCGGTCACCGCGCAGCGCACGAATGCGCCGGGGCTGGTGACCTGGAAGTCGCCGTCGAGATAGCGGATCCGGGCTTCCTTGCCGCCAGGGCCTTCGAAGCGGTTCATCATGGGGTGGTGCCAAATGGGGCGGTGACTGACTTCATGCTGATTTCATCGCCATAAATTGCCGGCAAGGTCAAGCTTGACGCAATGCTGAGGCTCTATTGTCGCGCCGCAAACCCCGTTTTCATGGGACCGGCATGGACATTTCATCCGCCCGCCTGACCGCTCTGCTGCGCGAAGCCATGGTATTGGCGGCGATGCCGTCGGCCAAGGCCGATCCGGCGAAAGCAGCGCTTGTCAAGGCTCTGGCGCAGCCGCCGGCTCCGTCCGGCGCGCCTTTGCCGCCGGCAGCGACGCCGGCTCTGCAGGCACTGTTGTCCGCCACTCCCGCCAAAGCGCAGCAGACAGGATCCACTGAGGTCCTGCAGGCCTATCTGGCAATTGCTGAACCAGGCGCCGAGGCGCCAGATGATGCGGGGCCGCCGATAAGAGCCGCGGCGCCTGCACCGGCAAACGACGACGCACAGAGCGGTCTGAATATGCCGCCGGCACGGGTCGACGACGGCGCCGCCGCAAAACCCGCAGGCCTGCCATGGCTGGCCTTTCTCGTCCCCGAGGTTTCACCGCGACGCCGCGCCTCTGGCACCGACGCTGCGGCGAAGCGCGGGCAGGCGACGTCGCGAGTGAATGACGCGACGCGGCCCGGAGACAGGCGGCAGATGCGTGTCGGCCTGTTGACGCTGGCGGTCGGGTTTCTGGCCGTCGCGGTTGCTGGCTTCGTTCTGGTGCTGCGCTGAGTGCCGAACGTTGATCCTACCGTTCGGCTTCGAGGAACGCTTCCATCTTGTCCAAAGCCAGCCCCGCCTCGACGGCGATGCGGCGCGAAAGTTCTGCGGCAGCCGTGCGCGGCCGCCCCAGCGGCCGGTCGAGCCAATACGACACCGGGTTGAGCGCGGTGCGGTCGTCGACCGCGACGATGCGGCCCGTATCCAGCTGATGCCCTGTCAGTGGCGGCCGCGCCAATGCGATGCCGAGCCCATAGGCGGCGGCATCAAGCACCAGATTGTAGTCCTCGAAACGGCGGTCTTGTGGGCGCGGGCGATAGTCCATGCCTTGCGCGGCAAACCAGGCGCGCCAGCCGGAAGCGTCGGAATCGTTGATCAGCGGAAATCTGAGCAGCCGGGCCGGGTCGCCGCGGCCGATCTCATCGGCAAGGCCAGGGGCGGCGACGGGAAAGACATATTCCTCGAACAGCTTCACCGAGATCCGGCCCGGAATGCCGCCACGGCCGCAACGGATCGACAGGTCAATGCCTTCATCGGCAAGGTCGGCCTGGCGGATGTCGACATCGAGGACGATGCGCAGCTTGCTGGGATTGTTCTCCAGCGCCGCCATGCGCGGCATCAGCCACAGCCCGCTGACCGAGGGGATCGAGGTCAGCCGCACCACGGCAGTGCCGCGCGGTTCGACCCAGCGGTCGGAATGGGTGGAGATCAGCGCAAAGGCTTCCGCCGTGCGCAGATGCAGGCGGTTGCCCTCGATGGTCAGGGAAACGCCGCGCGCGCCGCGGTCGAACACTTTCAGACCCAGCCAGTCCTCCAGCTTGGCGATCTGCCTGCTGACGGCGCCATGGGTGATGTTGAGTTTCTCGGCCGCGGCCGAAAAGCTCCCGGTGCGTGCCGCCGCATCGAAGGCGCGCAGCGTCTCGAGCGGAACCATTGTGTCTGAGCTGTGATCCATAGTCACAGGTGATCCTCGATTTGATCGTTTGTCAACGGCGCCAAAAAGGCGCTTTCTGCCTTTCAACCCCCTAGAAACCTGAGGACAGACAGATGAGCGCAACCACCAGCACGTCGAATCCGACACAGCGGATGGACACCACGGCAGCCATCGCGGTGGCGTTGACGGTGGTCGGCTGGGCTTCGGCCTTTCCCGCCATCAGGGCCGGCCTCGCCGCCTTCGGGCCGCTGGAACTCGGTGCGCTGCGCTTTGCCATTGCCGCGGTGCCGGCGGCGATCCTTCTTGCCGTCAAGCGCCCGGCGCTGCCGCGGCTCGACGAAGTGTGGCGCCTCGTCTTTGGCGGCGCCATCTTCGTCGCGCTCTACACTGTCATGCTCAACTACGGCGAACTGACCGTGTCGGCAGGTGCCGCCGGTTTCATCATCAATGTCAGCCCGATCTTTACCGCGATCATGGCGATGGCATTGCTCGGCGAGCGCTTCTCAGGCTGGGCCTGGTTCGGCACGGCCATTTCCTTTGCCGGCATCGGCATCATCGCCGTGGCCGACGGCAATGGCCTGCATTTCGACACCGGCGCGCTGTTGGTTCTTGGCTCCGCGCTGTGCTCGGCCGTCAACACGATCGTCCAGAAGCCGCTGTTTGCCCGCCATCACCCGCTGACCATCTCGGCCTCGAACATGATCCTCGGTGCTCTTTGCCTGGCGCCCTTTCTGCCAAGCGGCTTTGCGCAGGCAGCGGTCGCCAACACAGCCGGGATCGGCGCGGTGATCTTTCTCGGCATCGTGCCCAGCCTGATCGCCTATGCCGCCTGGGCAACCGCTCTGTCGCGTCTCCCGGCGGCGCGCGCTTCAAACTTCCTCTATCTGGTCTCGCCCATGTCTGCCCTGATCGGCTTCTTCTGGCTAGGCGAAGTCCCGACGCTGCTCGGCATCCTCGGCGGCGCGCTGGCGCTCGGCGGCGTCATCGTGGTGAATTTGAAGCGCTAGATCAGAGGGTTGGACCCGTTTCCCGAATCAAAGTGAAAGCCACGCCGAAGTTTGGCGGCTCACGAGACAGCCGAGTGTCGCTGCAATGCAGACATGACCCCGCCGGGTGGATATGGTGAGTTGCATTCACTTGGGGGGCGGGATGGTAAGGCAGTTCGTATCGGCCGTATTTTGCTTGTTGCTGCTCAGCGGTAAAGCCTGGGCGGGTTGGTATCACGTGGAGAACTATGTAGGCTCCATTGGCCCCGACCCCGTCCATCTCTCCTTGCAGACCTACACGTTCGGCAGTGGCCTCACGGTCCAGGGCAGTCTCTTCTACGACGCCAAGCAAAGTCCGATCGCGCTCTACGGCAAAGCCAACGGCGCCAGCATCTCACTTTGCGAGATTGCGGATGACAAGGACTTCCAGCGCGTCATCGTCATGGGCTCCAAAACGCCCTTCGACGTCACCGGATGCCCTTTTGCTCTCGAACTCGGCGATGGCGTCCTGACGGGGAGCTGGAACAAGGGCGCGGATACATATCCGGTCGCGTTGAAGAGGGTCGCGAACCTGGACGACATTGGCGAGGGGAAGATCGACGGAGTCGTAGAAATTCCCTTCTGGGCGCAGACGGCTCGTGACAGGTTCGCCGGTGTCTACACCAACACCAGCGCCGGCCTCTGCATGGCGAAGGTGCAGGTCATCAAAAAGCGCAGCGGGAAAGTCGTCCAGGAAATCGCCTTCAAAGATGACGACGCATGCAGTGCCGGCATGCTGATGACGTCCATCTACAGGAACGTTGAGAAGTGGGTCGAGGGAGGCAAGAACGTCATTTCCGTGAATTTTCGAGGTGGGGGCGCCGGAACCACGATCGACTACGTCTTCAACTCCAAGGCGAAGAAATACCTCAAGAAGAAATAGCTCCCTACCTCCCCCTTGTGAGGAGGTCGGACCGAAGGTCCGGGTTGGGACTGCGCCCTATGCGATTATTCACCGCCGCCCGAACAGCCGCTCGATATCGGCGAGCTTGAGCTCGATATAGGTCGGGCGGCCGTGGTTGCAGGTGCCGGATCCCGGCGTCGCCTCCATCTGGCGCAGCAGCGCGTTCATCTCTTCGGGTTTGAGCAGGCGGCCGGAACGGACCGAGCCGTGGCAGGCCATGGTGGCCGCGATCTTGTCCAGCCGCTCCTTCAGCGTCTCGACCGTTTCGTTGTCGGCGATCTCGTCGGCGAGGTCGCGCACCAGTTGCTGGACATTGGTTTCGCCCAGCATTGACGGCGTCTCTCGCACCGCCACTGCACCAGGGCCGAAGCGCTCGATGCCGAGGCCGAAGCGGGCCAGCGTTTCGAAGTGCAAAGCCAGCCGCTCGGCATCCTCCTCCGGCAGGTCGACGATCTCCGGCAACAGCAGCATTTGCGAGGGCACCGCGCGCGAATGCAGTGCATTCTTCAGCGCCTCATAGACCAGCCGCTCATGCGCCGCATGCTGGTCGACGATGACCAGCGAATCCCTGGTTTGCGCCACGATATAGTTCTCATGCACCTGCGCGCGGGCAGCACCCAGTGCTGTGCCAAGCAGCGTCTCGGCCGGCTCGGCTGTGCCGGCACGCGCGTCGGCGCTGGCGAGCGGGCCGGCATCGAACGCCGCCTGATCGTTTTCGCGAAAGCCGTCGAAGCCCATATCCAGCGGCCGCTGCGGCGAGCGGTCGAAACCGGCAAAGCCCGACGCGCGAGTGGCCGCGTCGTAGCTGCGATGACCATTGGCCGGGCCGGCATGGGCATACGAAGCAGCACCCGGCCGGAACGCTGCCATCATCCCGGCAGCCCCGCTGGTGGCAGCGCGGATGCCTGCATTGGCCAGCGCCTCGCGGATGGCGCCGACGATCAGCCCGCGCACCAGACCTGGGTCGCGGAAGCGCACATCGGCCTTGGCCGGGTGGACGTTGACGTCGACGGTCGCCGGATCGAGCGTCAGGAACAGCACGGTGACAGCATGGCGGTCGCGCGGCAGCACATCGGCGAAGGCGCCGCGAATGGCGCCGGCGATCAACTTGTCGCGCACCGGCCGGCCGTTGACATAGGCATATTGCTGCAGCGCGTTGGCGCGGGTGAAGGACGGGATCGAGACGTGGCCGGTCAGATGCACGCCGTCGCGGCTGGCGTCGATAGCAATGGAATTGTCGGGGAACTCGCCGCCCATGACCTGGGCGACGCGGCGCAGGCTGCCTTCCGCGCTGTCGTCGGTCGCCGGCAATTCCAGCGTCGAGCGGTCGGAGCCGGCCAGCGTGAAGCGCACGGCGGGGAAGGCGATGGCGATGCGCTTGACCACATCGCTGGTCGCCGAACTTTCCGCCCTCTCGCCTTTCATGAATTTGAGCCTTGCCGGCGTGGCGAAGAACAGGTCGCGCACCTCGACCGTTGTGCCACGGTTGGCAGCAGCTGGCCTGACGGCGGAAACCCGGCCACCTTCGATGCCGATCTCGGCGGCCGCATCACCGGAGGCCGTGCGCGAGCGGATCGACAGCCGCGCCACCGAGCCGATCGACGGCAGCGCCTCGCCGCGGAAGCCGAGCGAGCGGATGTCGTGAATGTTGTCGGCAAGCTTGGAGGTGCAATGGCGCGCAATCGCCAGCGAAAGCTCCGGTTCGGGGATGCCCGAGCCGTCATCGGTGACGCGGATCAGGTTGAGTCCACCGCCGGCAGTGATGACCTCAACGCGAGTGGCGCCGGCATCGAGCGCGTTCTCAACCAGTTCCTTCACCACGCTCGCCGGACGCTCGATGACTTCGCCGGCGGCGATCTGGTTGATCATCGTTTCGGAAAGCTGGCGAATGGGCATCGGGCACTATAGGCGGATTCGAGACGGGTGCGGAAGCGTCTGATCCTTCACAACTATGGAGATGCTAGCGGGACAGCACCCCCTATGGCCTGCCGGCCATCTCCCCCGCAAGGAGGGAGATTGGCAGCTTCCACGCTTCGTCCACATTCAAACGATGGAGATTGGCGAAAGCCGTGGTGAAATCCGATCTCCCCCCTTGCGGGGGAGATGTCCGGCAGGACAGAGGGGGGTGTGAAGGATCGCGGCGGTCGGTGTTAGCCTCAAGCCTGCGCCGCCAGCCAATCCCTGACCTTTCGCGCATTCTCGCTCAGCTCGCGGTTCTTCGGCCAGATCACGTAAAACACGTTGCCGGTCTTGAGCACATGATCCGTCACCGGTACCAGCAGACCCGATGCCACCAGCCGCTCGACCAGATGCCGCCAACCGAGCGCAATGCCTTGTCCTTCCATGACCGCCTGGATCACCAGCGCATAGTCGTTGATGCGCAGGCCGCGACCAGCATCGCTAAGGCTGGCGCCGGCCGACTGAAACCATTCGTCCCAGTTGGCGGCCTCGCGATAGGGCTCTTCCAGATGGATGAGTCGGTGCGTGGCCAGTTCGGCGACGGTCGCCGGCAGGCCGAACTTTGCGAGATAGCTGGGCCCAGCGACCGGGAAGATCTCCTCGGCGGCCAAAGGCAGCGAATGATAGTCCGCCCATTGCTTCGGCAGGCCGCCGCGCACGCCAAGCGGAATGCCTTCGGCGATGATGTCGAGGTCGCGGTCGGCTGTCTGGATGCGCAGATCGATACCGGGCAGTTCGTCGCGGAACTGCTGCAGGCGGGGCATCATCCAGAACGAGCCGAAAGCCGTCGATGCCGCAACCGTCACATGGCCGCCGGTCACCTGCAGGCGAAGGTCCTCTGCCGATTTGCGGATATGCGACAAGCCCAGAGAGACATCGGCGTGGAAACGCTCGCCGGCCTCCGTCAGGATGACCTGCCGATGGCGGCGCTGGAACAACTGGGCGCCGAGCTGTTCCTCCAGACCGCGCACCGCGTAGGAGACGGCGGCCTGCGTCATGCCGAGCTCACGCCCGGCGGCGGTGAAGCTCGACAACCGGCCCGCCGCCTCGAAGACGATCAGGCTGCCGGCCGACGGCAGGAGGTGGCGCAGGCTTCGCATAAGCTGAGCTTATACAAGAGATCAGGATTTTCCAGCGTCACATCCATATTTCGTCTCGCTACCTTGGCTGGACAGGACGCAAGGGAGGTTCCATGAACGCACCGGCCGCTGAACTGACCGAGCAAACCCACCGCCGGGGCGGCGGTCGCCTGGGGCGTAAGGCGCTGAGGAGCGCACCCGTCACCTCGTTCCCGACCCTGGTCCGCCAGATCCCTGCCTATCAGATGGTCCCGGATGAGGCGGTGGAACTGATCCACCAGGAATCGCTCGCCATCCTCGAAGAGGTCGGATGCGAGTTCCGCGACGACGAAGCCATTGCCATGTGGAAGGCGGCAGGCGCCGATGTCTCGGAAACACGTGTCCGCATCGACCGCGCCCTCCTGATGGAACTGG
Source organism: Mesorhizobium sp. ArgA1 (assembly GCF_053714375.1). NCBI lineage: Bacteria > Pseudomonadati > Pseudomonadota > Alphaproteobacteria > Hyphomicrobiales > Phyllobacteriaceae > Mesorhizobium > Mesorhizobium sp. ArgA1. Next base: position 107,397 of record NZ_JBSKBQ010000013.1, on the reverse strand, counting down.
TCTCGAAGGTTCCTTCCGAGTTCACGCTCAACGCGCGCAATCCCGAACGCACCGTGCGCGTCGGCGGCAAGAACTCGGTCTTCGTGCCGATGTATGGCGCGCCCTATGTGCGCGACCTCGACAACAACCGGCGCTACGGCACGCTTGCCGACCTCAACAATTTCCACAAGCTCGCCTACATGGCGCCGGCGCTGCATTCGTCGAGCTCGATCATCTGCGAGCCGATGGAAATCGCCGTGCCGAAACGGCATCTCCACATCATCCATTCGGCGCTGAAACACTCCGACAAGCCGTTCATGGGCGTCGTCACCTCGAAGGAGCGGGCCGAGGACACGATGGCGATGGCTGGCATCGTCTTCGGCGAAGAGTACGTCCGCGAAAACCCGGTGCTGGTGTCGATCACCAACTGCAACTCGCCGCTGGTGTGGGACGCCACCATGCTGGACGCGATGAAAGTCTATGCGCGGCACAACCAACCGCTGATCCTGGCGCCCTTCGCGCTGTGCGGCGCCTCGACCTCGGCGTCGGCCGTCGGCGCGGTGGCGCAGGTCAATGCCGAAGCGCTGGCCGGTGTCGCCTTCACCCAGCTCATCCGCCCGGGTTCGCCGCAGATCTATGGCCAGTTCATGGTGACCGTCGACATGAAGACCGGCGCGCCGATGGGCGGCACCCCGGAAGCGGCCCAGATGATGTATCTGATGGGCGCGCTGGCGCGGAAATACAAACTGCCCTGGCGCACCTCCGGCTTCCATGTCGGCTCCAAGCTCAACGACGCCCAGGCAGGCTACGAATCCAACATGCTGATGCATGCCGCGATCCTCGCTGGCGCCAACTACATCTGGCACTCCGCCGGTTGGCTGGAGGCGGGGCTCACCTGCGGCTATTCGAAATTCGCCACCGACTGCGAGCAGCTTGTCGGCTGGTACAAATATGCCGGCGGCCTGCCGTTCGACGACTTCAAGGAGGCGATGGCGGCGATCCGCGAGGTGGGGCCGCAGGGGCATTTCCTCGGCACCCAGCACACGCTCGAGCATTTCGAGTCCGCTTTCTTCATGCCCTCGATCATGGACTTCAACTCCTACGAACAGTGGAAGGCCGAAGGCGCCAAGGACCACGACACGCGCGGCCGCGAGAAAGCCCGCAACATGCTTGCCGATTATGAGGAGCCGAAGCTCGATGAGGGCATCGCCGAAGGGCTCAAGGATTTTATCGCGCAGCGCGAGGACAGGCTGCCCGACAGCGTCAGCTGACAAGAACAGCTGCGTGAATTCATAACGGGCAAAGACCCGACGGGAACCGCAAGGGAGGAAGACATGACACTGTTCAGAAGCAATGGCGATCGCGTACCTGATACCATCGAGGCGATGGCGCAGGAGACGCGTGCGGGCCGCATGGACCGGCGCGAGTTCCTGGCGCTGGCCAGTGCCTTCGGCGCGTCGACGGCACTTGCCTATGGCATGATCGGCCTCGCCGCGCCGGGACAGGCTTTTGCCGAGGAGCCGAAGAAGGGCGGCACGCTGCACATATCGATGTCGGTCAAGGCGCAGAAAGACCCGCGCACCTATGACTGGGTGGAACTCGCCAACATCTCGCGCACCTGGCTGGAGCCTCTGGTCCGCTACACCAGGGAATTCACATTCGAGCCGGTGCTGCTCGAAAGCTGGGACGTCAATGACGACGCCACCGAATACACGCTGCATGTGCGCAAGGGCATCACCTGGAACAATGGCGACGCTTTCAATGCCGATGACGTGGTCTTCAATGTGACGCGCTGGTGCGAAAAAGGCGTCGCCGGCAATTCCATGGCCGCCCGCGTCGGTGCGCTGATCGACGCCAAGACCGGCAAGGCGAGGGACGGCGCAATCACCAAGGTCGACGACTTCTCGGTCAAACTGACGCTTGCCGAGCCCGACATCTCGCTGATCCCGAACTTCACCGACTATCCCGCACTCGTCGTCCACCGCAGTTTCGATGCCGACGGCGCCGACCCGGTCAAGAAGCCGATCGGTACAGGGCCGTTCGAACTGGTCTCCTACGATGTCGGCCAGAAGGCGGTGGTGAAGCGCCGCGAGAACGGCAAATGGTGGGGCGGCGAAGCGCCGCTCGATAGTGTCGAATTCATCGACTACGGCACCGACTTCAACGCTTCGGTCAACGCATTCGAATCCGGTGAGATCGACCTAAACTTCGAATCGCCGGCCGACTTCATCGATATCCTCGACAAGATGGGGCTGCAGAAGTCGGAGGTCGCAACGGCAACCACGCTGGTTGCGCGCACCAACGTCACGCACAAGCCCTATGACGACCAGCGTGTGCGCAACGCGCTGCAGATGGCGGTCGACAACCAGGCGGTGCTGGAACTCGGCTATGCCGGGCGCGGCACCGTCGGTGAGAATCACCATGTCAGCCCGATCCATCCGGAGTATTTTGCGCTGCCCAAGAAGGCGCGCGACGCCGCCGGCGCCAAGAAGCTGATGGCCGACGCCGGCCAGGCCGATTTCGAGCACGAACTGATCACCATCGAGGACGACTGGCAGAAGAACACCGGCGACGCGATTGCCGGGCAGTTGCGGGATGCCGGCATCAAGGTGAAGCGCACCGTGCTGCCGGGCTCGACCTTCTGGAACGACTGGACGAAATACCCTTACTCGATGACCATCTGGTACATGCGCCCGCTCGGCGTCCAGGTGCTGGCGCTCGGCTACCGCACCGGCGAAGCCTGGAATGAATCCGCCTATTCCAATCCGGATTTTGACGCCAAGCTGAAGCAGGCGCTTTCGCTCATCGACGTCGAGAAGCGGCGCGAAGTGATGAAGGATGTCGAGCAGATCCTGCAGGATTCCGGTGTCATCATTCAGCCCTTTTGGCAGAAGCTCTACAGCCACATGAACAAGAAGGTGAAGAACTACGGCGTCCACCAGACCTTCGAGATGGACCTGCAAAACGTCTGGCTGGACGGCTGAGACGGTGCGCGCCAGGACTTCATGAGCCGCAAAAAAGCCGATATGCAGGATGTGTGGTATTGCCACCTTGCCGCCGAACATCCGGAGAGTCCTGCATGAAACCGATAGTGCTGGCCGCTGCCCTTTCGATTGCCTTGCCCGCCGCAGCACTTGCCGGGCCGGCTTCGAACGCCGTGAAGTTCTTTTATGTGCCTGAAGTGAAATTCGAAGGGGACGCCAAATACCGCGACCGCTTCACCGAGCCGGTGACGAAACTCTTCGATCTCAACGACCAGGCGCAGAAGAACAAGCCCGATGAGGTCGCCTGCCTCGACTTCGATCCTGGTCTCGACGCGCAGGATTTCGACCAGAAGACGATTGCCAAGACATTGAAGCTGGCAGAGGCCGTCAACGGCGATACGGCCGAGGTGACGGCGACGTTCAGCCTTTTTGCGGAAAGCGATGAGTCCAGACGTGAAATGCTGTGGTCGCTGAAGAAAATCGACGGCAAATGGAAGGTCGCCGACATCGCCTCCAAGACCAGCAACTGGACGCTGAGCGCGCTCGAATGCATGCCCGACAAAGCGCCGGAGTGATGGCGACGCGCTGTCTCGCTTTGGCGTTGTCGACTCTATTGATGCTGCTGGCAGGATTGAACACAGCCGCCGCTCAAGGGCTGCTCGGTCCGCCACCGGCAAATGCACCGGCCGAGACAGTGCCGGACGGCGCACAGCCTGCAAATCCACCTGGCAATGCAGTGGAGCCGGCGACGCCACCCCTGGCTTGGCCGCCATCCGAGCCGGCCGCGCCGGTCCTGCCGGGCTCGCCGACGGCAGTCGTCAAGCCGTTCTACGAACATCTCGGGCTGGAGCTCGATCCAACCCAGCGCAAGAACTTCGTCGATCCGGCCAAGACCGTGCTCGACAAGAGCGATGCGCTGCGGGCGTCGGGGCAGGGCGAATGCCTCGACCCCAACATGGCGCTCGACAATGCCGATTACGACAAGCTTGCAATCGACAAGAGCCTGAAGAGCATCGAGGCCGTCAATGGTGATCAGGCCAAGGTTGTGGTCGCCTTCGTCGTCGAAGGCAATCAGCACCGGCTGGAGTGGAAGCTGAAGAAGGTCGACGGCGCCTGGAAGATATCCGACCTGCTCTCGGTGACCGGCGAATGGGCGCTCAGCCAGTATCAATGCGAATGATGGATGGTCAAAGTCGGCGATCCATCGCGCCCCCCTCTGTCCTGCCGGACATCTCCCCCACGGGTGGGGAGATCAGCAGTTTCGCTGCCCCGCTCGTTCTGCCACGTCTGAGATTGGTGAAGACCGTTGCGCCAGCCAATCTCCCCCCAAGTGGGGCAGATGTCCGGCAGGACAGAGGGGGGCGCTGTCCCGCCGACATTAAGCGTGAGAATTCAACCCCTTCCGCGATAGGGCGCGACGCCGGTGTCGGGCAGCCAGGCGCCTTCGGGCGGCGCGCCGGTTTGCCAGAACACGTCGATCGGAATGCCGCCGCGTGGATACCAATAGCCGCCTATGCGCAACCACAGCGGTTTGGTCGCCGCCACAATGCGGCGACCGATCATCACGGTGCAGTCTTCATGGAAAGCGCCATGGTTGCGAAACGAGGTCATGAACAGTTTGAGCGACTTCGATTCCACAAGGGCGGCATCGGGCGCGTAATCGATGACGATGTGGGCGAAGTCCGGCTGGCCGGTGACCGGGCAGAGCGAGGTGAATTCCGGACAGGTGAAGCGCACGATCGCGGGCGGCCCGTCGCCGCGCTGGAACGGCACGGTCTCCAGGACCGCTGCTTCAGGGCTCTGTGGCGTCTCGACCTGGGTGCCGAGCTGGGTGAGGGTTTTGGTGTCGATCATGGCGGTTTCCTTGGATTTTCCGCGCTCATTAGCACAATTTGAAAAAGCAGGAAGACGATGACCTCCAACGATCCGCTTCTCCAGCCCTATCAGCTCAAACATCTGACGCTGAAGAACCGGGTGATGTCGACCAGCCATGAGCCGGCCTATTCGGAAGGCGGCATGCCGAAGCAGCGCTATCGGCTCTACCACGCCGAGAAGGCCAAGGGCGGCATGGCGCTGACCATGACCGCCGGCTCGGCCATCGTCTCGCGCGACAGCCCGGCCGCCTTCGGCAATCTCCATGTCTATGACGACCGCATCGTGCCATGGCTGGCCGAACTGGCGGACGCCTGCCACGAACATGACTGCAAGGTGATGATCCAGATCACCCATCTCGGCCGCCGCACCGGCTGGAACAAGGCCGACTGGCTGCCGGTGCTGTCGGCCTCGCCGGTGCGCGAGCCTGCGCACCGCGCCTTTCCCAAAACCATCGAGGACTGGGACATCAAGCGCATCGTCGCCGACTATGCGTCCGCCGCGCAGCGCTGCCAGGCCGCCGGCCTCGATGGCATCGAGCTCGAATCCTACGGCCATTTGATGGACGGCTTCTGGTCGCCGGCCACCAATCATCGCGACGACGAGTTCGGCGGTTCCCTCGACAACCGGCTGCGCTTCACCGACATGGTGCTGGATGCAGTACGGGCGGCGGTCGGCGAGGAATTCGTCGTCGGCATCCGCATGGTCGCCGACGAGGATTTTGAGAAAGGCCTGTCTAAGGAAGAAGGCATCGAGATCGCCAGGCGGCTCGCCAATTCCGGCAAGGTCGATTTCCTCAACATCATACGCGGCTCGATCGAGACCGACGCGGCGCTCACCAAGGTCATCCCGGTGACCGGCATGCGCTCTTCTCCGCATCTCGATTTCGCCGGCGAGGTGAGGGCGGCGACGAAATTTCCGACCTTCCATGCGGCGCGCATTTCCGATGTCGCCACCGCGCGCCATGCCATCGCCACTGGCAAGCTCGACATGGTCGGCATGACCCGCGCCCATATCGCCGATCCGCACATCATCAAGAAGGTGATGGAAGGCCGCGAGCACGAGATACGCCCCTGCGTCGGCGCCACCTACTGCCTCGACCGCATCTATGAAGGCGGCGAGGCGCTGTGCGTCCACAATGCGGCGACCGGTCGCGAGGCCGAAATTCCGCACATCATTGTCAAGACGGAAGGACCCAAGCGGAAAGTCGTCGTCATCGGCGCGGGGGCAGGCGGGCTGGAAGCTGCCCGCGTCATGGCCGAACGCGGCCACAACGTCACGGTGCTCGAAGCCTCCGGCCAGGCCGGCGGTCAGGTTCGGCTGGCGACGCAGAACCCGCGCCGCAAGGAACTGATCGGCATTATCGACTGGCGGTTGGCCGAACTCGACCGGCTCGGTGTCGAGATACGCTACGATACATGGGCCGAGCAGGACGATGTGCTGGCGCTGGGGCCCGACGTGGTGGTGATTGCGACAGGTGGCTTGCCGCAAAACCCGCCGCTGACATCAGGCGATAATCTCGTGACCTCGAGTTGGGACATCATGGCCGGCAGCGTCAAGCCGGCCGAAAATGTGCTGCTCTTCGACGACAATGGCGGCCACCAGGGCATGGGCGCGGCGGAGCTGATCGCCAATGCCGGGTCAAAGCTGGAACTGGTTTCGCCGGAACGTTTCTTCGCCCCCGAAATGGGCGGCATGAACCACGTTCCCTATATGCGTGCCTTCCAGGAAAAGGGCGTCACCATCACCATCAACACCAGGTTGCGCTCGGTGCGGCGCGAGGGCAACCAACTGGTCGCCGAATTGGCCTCCGACTTTGCCGATGGCTGGCGCGGCGAAAGGCGGGTCGACCAGGTGGTGGTCGAGCATGGCACAGCCCCGCTCGACGATCTCTATCTCGCGCTGAAGCCGCTGTCGAAGAATGGCGGCGCGGTCGACTACGAACGGCTGGTCGGTGGTGGCGATATTTTCCCCTCACGCAATCCCGAAGGCGGCTTCGTGCTGTTGCGCATCGGCGACGCGGTCGGCTCACGCAACATCCACGCCGCCATTTATGACGGCATCAGGTTCGGCTTGCGGATCTAGACCAAACCCGTTCCGGCCGAAGGGTGGCGCGCAGCCAAACCCCTGTGCGGAGAGCCACCTTGCACATCCGTCCGAACTGCGCGCCGCGTACGCCACCGGCGGGAGCCAGGCGACATACGATGCGGAATGCTTCAACCGGGCGATAACGCGGCAGGGCTCAAATCATCCTGGCGGTCGCCATGCAAAGGACGGTGAGCACCAGCAGCCAGGCGGCGATGCGCTCGCCGCCGGCCATTTTGACGCGCAAAGCCCTCTCCGTGGCGGCGTCCGCGCCGGCAAGCTGCCGGCTGGTCTTGCGAACCACGACGCTGAGAACGCCGGCAGCCGCGAAGGCGGCCAGGATGCCCAGCGCCAGCACCATTTCCATCGAGCCGAAATAGGCGCCGTGGAAGAAATACCAGAGCAATCCGCCGGTCACGAACACCACGCCTGCCGAGCCCATTTGCGGCACGATGAAGCGCTCCGCCTTGATGTCGGGATCGCGGGCAAGCGTGATCGTGGTGCCGGCCCAGAACACGCCGGCCATGACATGAAGGCCGATAATGACGATGTAGACATATTGCATGACCGTTTCCTCGTTGCCCGCCGCCTGTCCCTCGGGTCCTGCCGAATGCAGGACAATACGCCTGGTAGATCGACAGGCATGATAGTTAGGTATCGAATGATTCGATGTCAATGAATAATGCCGCGTTCCCTCGCTCGGTGCCTTGTTCTACTGTCGGCTCATGACTCCCTTTGACCGCCCGCCCGTCGGCATGAATCTCGCGCGTACATCCAAGCTGGTGGCGCAGGCTTTTGACGGCGCTTTGGTCGAGGCCGGCGGCACGCTTCCGGTATGGCTGACCTTGCTTTCGGTCAAGTCGAGCGAGCTTGCCAATCAACGCGAGCTTGCCGGCATGATCGGCATCCAGGGCGCCACGCTGACCCACCATCTCAACGCCATGGAAGCGCAAGGCCTGCTGACGCGCCGCCGCGATCCCGACAACCGCCGGGTTCATCTGGTCGAGTTGACGCAAGCCGGCGAAGCGATGTTCCTGAAACTGCGCGCGGCGGCTCTCATCTTCGACAAGCGGCTGCGCGCGGGATTGCCGGATGACAGGCTGGCGGAGTTCGCCGAGGTGCTGGCAGCACTTCGGGCAAATGTCGCGCCAGCCAAATGACTGGCACCGGCGTGGCAAGTCTAGGCTAAATTGCCCTGCAGCACCTTGAGTTTGGCTTTCTTCGGCCTGCGTGCCAGGAGCCATTCGCGCGCCTTGTCCTGCGGCATCGGGAAGGCGATGGAATAGCCCTGCACCTGGTCGCAGCCGATCGCCATCAGCGAATCGAGCTCGGCTTCGGTTTCCGCCCCCTCGGCGACGATCGAGATGCCTAGGCCGCGGGCCAGTTCGGTGATGGCGCGCACGATCTTGCTGTTGTCGCCATTCTCGTTGATGTTCTGGACAAAGCGGCGGTCGATCTTCAGCCGGTCGATCTCGTTCGGGTTGACATGGCTTAGCGAGGCATAGCCGGTGCCGAAATCGTCGAGTTCGAGATGGACACCGGCAGCGCGGATGTGCCTCAGCTTCGCCGCGATGCCGGTCTTCTCGTCGTCAAGAATGACAGATTCGACGATCTCCAGCGACAGTTTCTGGGGCGCCAGGCCGGCCTTTTCCAGCGTCGCGAACAGGAAGCGGTCGAAATCGGGCTCGCGCAGCTCGGTGCCCGACACGTTGACGGCAAGCCGCCCGAACTCGATCCCGGCGCGATCCCATTCGGCTGCCTGCTCGATCGCCTTGGCAAAGACGATGCGGCCGATCCCGGGCATGAAGCCGCATTTTTCGGCGACGGGAATGAATTCGCCCGGCGAGATCATGCCGCGCTCGGCATGTTTCCAGCGCACCAGCGCCTCGATACCGCTAATGGCGCCATTGGTCAGCGACACCTGCGGCTGGAAATAGACCTGGAAGGCACTCTCCGCAATGGCGACCTTGATGTCGTGCTCGAGCTGCTTGCGGTAATCGAGTTCGCGCCTGAGTTCCTCTGAGAAGAACGAGAAGCTGCCGCCGCCAAGCTTCTTGGCGGAATAGAGCGCGAGGTCGGCGTGGACGAGCAGATCCGCCGCATTGTCGGCGTCGATGGGATAGACGGCAATGCCGGCGCTGGCGCCCGGAAGGATGGTCGTGCCCTGGAACATGATCGGCTCGTTGATCTGCTCGAGGATGCGCCGGGCCAGCATGTTGATGTCCTCGGTGCCACCGGCGCCATTGAGGATCATCACGAATTCGTCGCCGCCGAGCCGGGCGCACAGATCCGACGCGCGGCAGGAATCGAGCATCCGCTGCGCTGTGACGACGAGCACGTAATCGCCGGCGGCGTGGCCGAGCGTGTCGTTGATCTGCTTGAACCGGTCGAGGTCGAGCTGGATCACCGCCAGCCTTTCGCGCCGGCGATGCGCGCCCTTGATCAGCGTTTCGAAATGATCGGTCAGGAAGGTGCGGTTGTGCAGGCCGGTCAGCCCGTCATGCACGGCGATGAAAGCCATGGAGTTGCGGGCATCAACAAGCTCATGCGTCTTGCGCAGGATCGCCTTCGACATCGGCCGGAAGATGAACAGCGCGACCAGCACGATGACGCCGATGGTGGCGTAGAACAGGGTGCGGTGAAGATCGAGCAGCTTCTCCGACCGTTCGTCGGCAAAGGCGTTGATGCGCTGGCCAAGGGCGGCATAGCCCGACAGCGTCGCGTTGGCGACGGAGGCGTCGAGGTTGACGCGCTCGCCGCCGCCCTTGTAGGCGCCGTTGTTTCTGAGCTGGGTTTCAAAGGACGAGATCAGCCTTTGGCCATTGGCGACAAGCCCGACCGAGAAATAGTCGAGGTGGAACGGCTTGGCGTACAGCACACTCTCGATCGATCTTGGATCCGACCGGGCTGGCGACAGCGGGTCGGCCCCTGTCTCCTCCAGCAGGAGATCGTAATTCGTCTCGAACTCGGTGGTCGCCTGCTTGAGTGCCGCGACCAGGGCTGTCTGTTTGTCGCGTGAAGCAGAACCGGTGGCGCTGGCCAGGAAGACGATGCGCTGCGACAGCGCCTTCTGGGTGCCGACGATATCGAGCAGCGTGTGGTTGTGCTGTTGCGCCGCCATCATCTGCTGCAGCAGGATGAAGGACGCCATGACCATGGCTGCGATGATCAATAGAGCCAGCCAGTAGCCGGTCTTGATCAGCAGGATGAGCTTGCCCGAGATGGTTTGCGCCGGCTGCTGCGACATATTCTAGGTGACCCTCGGTCGAACGGAGTTCTGCCACGGATTCATGACAAGAACACCATTGACTTGAAAGGGTTAACAGGTCCGAAAACCTGCGGAACTGTTGCTTCAACAGTAAACGAAAGCTGGCGGAATGGTTATCAGGGTGTTCACGGGTGACGTGAAACTTGATGGCATTGTTCCGCAGCCGTGCCCCCCGGGCGCGCAAACGATGGCCGTCCGGCTTTTCTCCTCGCCACCGAAGCCGTCGCTTTTGCGATGGATTTTTGGCCCGCGTGGCGCGACAGTCCGCTGCAAACCGAACAAGGCCGAACCATGACCGCATCATTCCTTTCCTACATCGACAGCGAGCTTGCCGGGCTGAAATCCGCCGGGCTCTATAAATCCGAGCGGGTGATCACCTCGACCCAGTCGGCGCAGATCGAGGTCGGCGGCGACAAGGTGCTGAATTTCTGCGCCAACAACTATCTCGGCCTCGCCGACAGCGCCGAATTGCGCACGGCAGCCAAGGGAGCACTCGACCGCTACGGCTACGGCATGGCTTCGGTGCGCTTCATCTGCGGCACGCAGGAGGAGCACAAGCAGCTCGAGGCGACGATTTCCGCTTTTCTCGGCATGGACGACACCATCCTCTACGGCTCCTGCTTCGATGCCAATGGCGGCCTGTTCGAAACGCTGCTCGGCGAGGAGGATGCGATCATCTCCGATGCGCTGAACCACGCCTCGATCATCGACGGGGTCAGGCTGTCGAAGGCAAAGCGTTTCCGCTACGCCAACAACGACATGGCCGACCTCGAAGCACGGCTGAAGGAAGCCAGGGATTGCCGCTTCAGGCTGATTGCCACCGATGGCGTGTTCTCCATGGACGGCATCATCGCCAATCTGAAGGGCGTATGCGATCTCGCGGAAAAATACGATGCCATCGTGATGGTCGATGACAGCCACGCCGTCGGCTTCGTCGGCAAAAACGGCCGCGGCTCAGCCGAACATTGCGGCGTCGAGGGCAGGGTGGACATCATCACCGGTACGCTCGGCAAGGCGCTGGGCGGCGCATCGGGCGGCTACACCTCGGGCAAAAGCCAGGTCGTCGACTGGCTGCGCCAGCGTTCGCGGCCTTATCTCTTCTCCAACACGCTGATGCCGGCGATCGCCGGCGCTTCGATCAAGGTGTTCGACCTGATCCGCAATGGCGACGCCTTGCGCGAGCGCCTATATGCCAATGCGGCGCGCTTCCGCTCTGAAATGGGTAAGCTCGGCTTTACCTTGGCCGGGGCCGACCATCCGATCATTCCGGTGATGCTGGGCGACGCAACTTTGGCGCAGGAGATGGCGGCGCGGATGCTGAAGCGCGGCATCTATGTCATCGGCTTTTCCTTCCCGGTGGTGCCGAAGGGCCAGGCGCGCATCCGCACACAGATGTCGGCGGCGCATTCCAGCGCCGACATCGACCGCGCCGTGGCGTCATTCGCGGCAGTCGGCAAGGAACTGGGCGTCATCTCCTGAGCCGCCAAAAGCTGCTCCGGATCAAGGGATTCAAGGGACAAAAGAATGTCGAACATGATGAAGGCGCTGGTGAAGGCCAAGGCCGAACCGGGCATCTGGATGGAAGAGGTGCCGGTGCCGGAGATCGGCCCCAACGATGTGCTGATCAAGGTCAAGAAGACGGCGATCTGCGGCACCGACGTGCACATCTACAATTGGGACCAGTGGGCGCAGAAGACTGTGCCGGTGCCGATGGTGACCGGCCATGAATTCGTCGGCACGGTCGCCGATTTCGGTGCCGCGGTCACCGAATACAAGGTCGGCCAGCGCGTCTCCGGCGAAGGTCACATCGTCTGCGGCCACTGCCGCAACTGCCGGGCGGGCAGAGGGCATCTCTGTCGCAACACGCTCGGCGTCGGCGTCAACCGCCCCGGCGCTTTTGGCGAATATCTGGCGATCCCGCAGCACAATGTCGTGCCGATCCCTGACGATGTGCCCGACGAGATCGCCGCGATCTTCGATCCGTTGGGCAATGCCGTCCACACCGCCCTGTCCTTCGACCTGGTCGGCGAGGATGTGCTGGTTACCGGCGCCGGGCCGATCGGCATCATGGGCGCGCTGGTGGCGCAATGTGTCGGCGCGCGCAAGGTCGTCATCACCGACATCAACCCGGTCCGACTGGCGCTGGCCAAAAAACTCGGCGTCCAGCATGTCGTCGATGCCTCGAAGGAAAAGCTGCGCGACGTCATGCCGGCGCTGGGCATGACCGAGGGATTTGACGTCGGCCTCGAAATGTCGGGCGCAGCCCCCGCCTTCCGCGACATGATCGACACCATGAACAATGGCGGCAAGATCGCCATCCTGGGCATCGCGCCGACCGGCTTCGAGATCGACTGGAACAAGGTCATCTTCAAGATGCTGCATCTCAAAGGCATTTACGGCCGCGAGATGTTCGAGACCTGGTACAAGATGATCGCGCTGGTGCAGGGTCCGCTGGATGTCAGCGGCCTGATCACGCACCGCATCGGCATTGATGATTTCCAGACCGGGTTCGATGCGATGCGGAGCGGCAGTTCGGGCAAGGTGGTAATGGATTGGTGAGGTTTAGCGCCCCCTATCCAGAAGCGCTGGCGGGATAGCCCCCCCTCTGGCCTGCCGGCCATCTCCCCCGCAAGGAGGGAGATTAGATGTCACCGCTGCTTTCGCCAATCACCAACGCTGCAGAGAGGCGTAACCTCGAAGCTGCCAATCTCCCCCCTTGCGGGGGAGATGTCCGGCAGGACAGAGGGGGGTGTGCAGGATCGCTACGAGGCGGATAACGCCCTCTCCAGCGCCGCCACACCACTGACAATCGCCGCCCGTTCCCCGACGCTAAGCCTCGCCAGCAACTCCCTCTCAAAAGCCTTTGCTAACGGCACCATCTCGCGATAGGCGGCGAGCCCAGCTTTGGTCAGAGCCAGGTGCTCCACACGCCGGTCGTTCTCGTCCGCCGTCCGCACCAGCCAACGCCTTCGCTCGAGCTCGGCCACCGCCCGCGAAACCTTGGTCTTGTGCATTGCCGACTGCTCGCCGAGCGCCGTTGCCGTCATCGTGCCGCGCTGGCCCAGTCCTGAAAGCGTGCGCCATTCCGGCCGCGTCAGGCCGTGGCGGTCGCGGTAGATCTTCGAGAATTCTCGGCTGACGGTGTCGGCAAGCCGGTAGAGCCGGTAGGGCAGGAAGCTTTCGAGTTCGAGGACTTCCATCTGCGCACCTTGTGCGGCGTTCGCGGTTGATAGTTACACTTTCGATGGTTACAAATGAAACCAGTTTGGTCAACAGTGCCGGCAAGCCGCGTTCCAGGCGGCTCAAGACCGGGATCAGGGAGGATCGGATGGCCTTTTCCTACATGCCGGGCTTCGGCAACGATTTCGAGACCGAAACCTTGCCCGGCTCGCTGCCGCAGGGACGAAACTCACCGCAGCGGCCAGCTTACGGCCTTTATGCCGAACAGCTTTCCGGCTCGCCCTTCACCGCACCGCGCGGCACCAATGAGCGTTCCTGGCTTTATCGCATCCGGCCGAGCGTAAAGCATACCGGCCGCTTCAAGGCGGTGAGCTATCCCCTATGGAAGACCGCTCCCAATGTCGGCGACCACGAGCTGGCGCTCGGCCAGTATCGCTGGAACCCGGTGCCGATGCCGAAGGAGCCGACCGATTTCATCGCCGGCATGCGCACCATTACTACCGCCGGCGACGTGCTGGGACAGAGCGGCATGGCGGCACATGTCTATGTCGCCAACCGCTCGATGGTCGACGATCATTTCTTCAACGCCGATGGCGAATTGCTCGTCGTGCCGCAGGTCGGCGCCTTGCGCTTCGTCACCGAGATGGGTGTCATCGAACTGCGCCCCGGCGAGATCGCCGTTCTGCCGCGCGGGCTGGTGTTCAAGGTCGAACTCGCCGATGCCGAAGTGCGCGGCTATGTTTGCGAGAACTACGGCGCCAAGCTGACGCTGCCCGACCGCGGCCCGATCGGCGCCAATTGCCTGGCCAATCCGCGCGACTTCAAGACGCCCTGCGCCTGGTTCGAGGAGAAGGAGACGCCGTGCCGGCTGACGGTGAAATGGTGCGGCAATTTCCATGTCACCGAGATCGGCCATTCCCCGCTCGACGTGGTGGCGTGGCACGGCAACTATGCGCCCTATAAATATGATCTGGCGACGTTTTCGCCGGTCGGCGCCATTCTGTTCGACCATCCCGATCCGTCGATCTTCACTGTGCTCACCGCGCCGAGCGGCGAGGAAGGCACCGCCAACATCGATTTCGTCATCTTCCCGCCGCGCTGGCTGGTGGCGGAAGATACGTTCCGGCCGCCCTGGTACCATCGCAACATCATGAGCGAGTTCATGGGCTTGATCCACGGCCAGTACGACGCCAAGGAGGAAGGTTTCGTTCCCGGCGGCATCAGCCTGCACAATCTGATGCTGGCACACGGCCCCGACGCGCCTGGCTTCGAAAAGGCCTCGCGCTCCGAGCTGAAACCGGTCAAGCTCGACAACACGATGGCGTTCATGTTCGAGACCCGATTCCCGCAAATGCTGACCCGCTACGGCGCCGAACTGGAGACACGGCAGGACAATTACATCGACTGCTGGTCCGACCTGAAGAAGCGCTTCAATGGCACGCCCGAGGGCGACTGGTCTTGAGCGTCGGTCAGGCGCGCGGCCGTCTGGTGCTACTCGGCTCGAAGGGCGGCCCGGCGCTGCGGCCGGGCGGGCCGTGGCCGAGTTCTTCGCTGCTGGCGCTTGGCGGACGAACCGTCGTCGTCGACTGCGGGCTCGGCGTCACGCGCGGCCTGGTCGATGCCGGCGTCAGCCTCAAGGCGCTCGACCTCATCTTCGTCACCCATCTGCATTCCGACCATGTGCTGGAACTGGGGCCGTTGCTGCACACCGCCTGGACGGCCGGTCTGGCGACGCCCGTCAGCGTGTTCGGCCCGCTTGGCACCGCCCAGTACTGGCGGCACTTCTGTGAGGCGATGGAGTTCGACATCGAGATCCGCATCGTCGACGAAGGCAGGCCGGATATTCGCGAGCTGATTTCGATCGTCGAATTCGGCGAGGGCGAGATTCTCAGGCAACGCGGTCTCGAGGTTACGGCGCTGCGCGTTGACCATCCGCCGGTGACCGACTGTTTCGCGCTGCGTTTCGAGTGCGCGGGCAAAAGCGTTGTGTTCTCGGCCGACACGGCTTTCTTCCCGCCGCTCGCCAGTTTCGCCAAAGACGCCGACATTCTTGTCCATGAAGCCATGCTGGAAGAGGGCATAGAGCGGCTGGTGGCCCGGACCGGCAACGGCGCACGGCTGAGAGAGCATCTGCTCGCCAGCCACAGCGTTGCCGAGGAAGCCGGCCGGATTGCCAGCGATGCCGGCGTGAAAAAGTTGGTGCTCAATCACCTCATTCCGGCCGACGACCCCGGGATCGGCGAGGCCGATTGGGAGGCTGCTGTCAGGAAATCGTGGTCCGGTGACTTGACGATTGCCCGCGACGGCCTTGTTGTGAACTTAGACGGCGCCAAAGCCGCATCAGGAGAGGAAACCGCATGAAGCTTGCCACATTGAAGGACGGGACGCGCGATGGAAAACTCGTCGTCGTCTCGCGCGACCTGACGCGCTTCACCGACGCCTCGTTCCTGGCGCGCACGTTGCAGGCCGCGCTTGACGACTGGCAGCGGATTTCGCCGCATCTGGCGACCATCGCCGAATCGCTGGAAAATAATGCCGTGCCCTCGGCGCGCTTCCACGAGCATGACGCGCATTCGCCGCTGCCGCGCGCCTATCAGTGGGCCGACGGATCCGCCTACGTGAACCATGTCGAACTGGTCCGCAAAGCCCGTGGCGCCGACATGCCGGCAAGCTTCTGGACCGATCCGCTGATCTATCAGGGTGGTTCCGATTCCTTCATCGCGCCGCGCGATCCGATCCGCATGGCAGACGAAGCCTTTGGCATCGACATGGAGGGGGAGGTCGCGGTTATTGTCGACGACGTGCCGATGGGCGCGAGCGTTGATGAGGCGCGCGCCGCGATCCGGCTGGTGATGCTGGTCAATGACGTGACGCTGCGTACGCTCACCGGTCCCGAACTCGCCAAGGGGTTCGGCTTCTTCCAGTCAAAACCGTCCTCGGCCTTCTCGCCGGTCGCGGTGACGCCGGACGAGCTCGGCGACGCCTGGGATGGCGGCAAGGTCAGCCTGCCGCTGCTCGCCGACCTCAACGGCAAGCCGTTCGGGCGCGCCAATGCAGGCGTCGACATGACCTTCGATTTCCCGGCGCTGATCGCCCATGCCGCCAGGACGCGGCCGCTGGTTGCCGGAACCATCATCGGTTCCGGCACCGTCTCCAACAAACTCGATGGCGGGGCAGGCAAGCCGGTGTCATCAGGCGGCGCCGGCTATTCCTGCATTGCAGAACTGCGCATGATCGAGACCATTGAATCCGGCGAACCCAAGACGCCGTTCCTGCGCTTCGGCGACACGGTACGCATCGAGATGAAGGACAAGACCGGCCATTCGATCTTCGGCGCCATCGAGCAGAAGGTCGAGAAGTACCAGGCATAACGGGGTAATGCAATGACGGGCGAGGCGTTCTATCTGCTGGCCGGCGTCTGGGCGCTTGGGATTCTAGTGCTGTTCATCCTGGCGATCCGGCTGAGCTACCGCATCGAGGCGCGCTCGCCCGACCTCACCAACCGCAGCGGCTACCCGCGCAAGGCGATGATGTTCCACACCATCACCAACACCAATGTGGCGCGCGATGTGGAAACGCAGGCGCTCCGCCGACGCATGAACCGGCTTTTGCTGATCGTTGTCGCCGGCTTCGCGGTCATGGCGGCAGGCATTGGCTTGGTCAGGCGAATGAACTCATGACCCTGCTCGAGCATCTGCGCCGCATGGCCGGCAACAATCTCTGGTCGAACGACCGGCTTTACCGCGCGGTGCTGCAGCTCAAGCCCGGCGAATTCGAAGCCGAGCGCATCAGCTTCTTTCCGTCGATCAAGGCGACGCTGAACCACATCCTTGCAGTGGATCATCTCTATCTCGATTTTCTGGAAGAGGGTGGCGTGGGTGCTGCCGCCCATGACGATTACGTGCCGTTCGATGAACCGCAGGCGCTGTTTGCCACCCAGACTGCGGCCGACCGGCGTCTGATCGCCTTTTGCAACAGCCTTTCGGCGGACGATCTTGATCGCCAGATCATCACCGACCGGCGTCAGGACGGCATGATCCCCGAAAAGATCGGCGACATCCTCGCCCACCTCTTCCTGCACGACATCCATCATCGCGGCCAGGTGCACGCCATGCTTTCCGGAACCTCGGTCGCGCCGCCACAGCTGGATGAGTTTCTGCTCGACTATGATTTGAAATTGAGAAGTGCAGAGATCGAGCGGCTGGGACTCTAATTAATCGTCAAGCGACTCGGCTCGTTCAGAGTAGCGGTAACGCCGATAGGTCTGTCCTTGCCGGACGGCGGCAAGAGACGCGCTACGACACTGCCGCGCCGGGTGATTAAGATCTCTTCGCCGGCATTTGCGCGCCTCACGAGCTCCGACAGTTTGGCCCTGGCTTCTGTTATTGAGACGTGCACGGCTCGACATCTTGTGGTCTGAGTTTAGATCAAAGCCGATCGAGCCGCAAACGAGCTTACGGCTTCATGCCGCCTTGCCGTCCACCTTGATCACGCCGCGCTTGATCTGGTCCTGTTCGATCGATTCGAACAGAGCGCGGAAATTGCCTTCGCCAAAGCCTTCGTCGCCCTTCCTCTGAATGAATTCGAAGAAGATCGGCCCGATCACGGTTTTGGAGAAAATCTGCAGCAGGATCTTGGTCGTACCGCCATTGACCACGCCTTCGCCGTCGATCAGGATGCCGTGCTTCTGCATCCGCTCGACCGGCTCGTCATGGCCGTTCACGCGGTCATACGACATGTCGTAATAGGTCTCCGGCGGGCCGGGCATGAATTTCAGCCCGTTGGCTGCCAGATTGTCCGTGGCGGCGTAGATATCGTCGGTGCCGACAGCAATGTGCTGGATGCCTTCGCCATTGTATTTCTTCAGATACTCGGCGATCTGGCTGGTCTCGTCCTTGGACTCGTTCAGCGGAATGCGGATCTTGCCGCAGGGCGAGGTGATGGCGCGGCTGACCAGGCCGGTGATCTTGCCGTCAATGTCGAAGAAATGGATCTGCTTGAAGCCGAACAGCTCGCGATAAAAGTCCCACCATTTGTCCATCTGGCCGCGATAGACATTGTGGGTCAGGTGGTCGAGGAAATAGAAGCCGACGCCTTGCGGCCTCGGGTCGCGCGCGCCCAGCCACTCGAACTCGGCGTCATAGGCCGAGCCTTTCTTGCCGTAGGCGTCGATGAAATAGAGCAGCGAGCCGCCGATGCCGACAATGGCCGGCACATCGAGCGCCTTGTCGGCGCCTTCATAGGGCGTGGCGCCTTTCGACACCGCATGGTCGAACGCATGCTTGGCATCGACCACGCGCCAGGCCATCGAGGCGGCACAGGGACCGTGCTTGTCGGCGAACTTCATCGCATGCGAGCCCGGCTCGGCATTGACGACATAGTTGATGTCGCCCTGGCGCCAGACGGTGATGTCTTTCGTGCGGTGCTTGGCCACCGCGATATAGCCCATGCGAGTGAACAGTTCGGCAAGCTTCTGCGGCTCCGAATGCGCGAACTCGACAAACTCGAATCCGTCGGTGCCGGCCGGGTTTTCCTTGCTGATCTTTGCAGGCGGGGCGTCGTGCGGGAAGGGACCCATGGCATTCCTCCAAACGGATGGTGGCCACATCGGACCACGAGATAACCAATCATAGCGCGGAGTGGCCGCACGGTGCTTGCATTCAAACGCTTGAAATGATCATCTTGCGCGTAATTCATGCATGATTGGAGAAAAATCCATGGATGATGCGCGTATCGATCAATTCGACCGCAAGATAATGGCTCTTTTGCAGAGCGATGCGCGGCTCACCAACAACGATCTGTCGGAACGGGTGAACCTGTCGGCGTCGCAATGCTCGCGCCGCCGCCAGCGGCTGGAGGAAGACGGTTACATCAAGGGCTATCGCGCGGTGCTCGACCGCGACAAGCTCGGCTTCTCGCTGGTCAACGTCATCTCGGTGACATTGGCGACCCACAATCGCGACAATGCCAGGCGCTTCGGCGAACTTTTGGCGCGGCTGCCGGAGGTACAGGAAGCGCATGCCCTGACCGGCGAGATGGACTACATCCTGAAGGTGGTGACGCCGGACCTCAAGTCGCTGTCGGAATTCGTCAACGGCGTGCTGCTGCCGCATGAATCCGTGCAGCATGTGAAGACGGCGATCGTACTGGAGACGCTGAAGGAAACCGGCGCGCTGCCGATTTAACCCTTCGACTGCTGGATCAGCCCGTAAAGGTTGGTGCAACGCGCTCCAGAGCGGCAATAAGCAAACACCGGGCCTTCGAGCGCGTCGAGCGCCTCGGCCTGGTCCTCGACATTCTCGGCCGTGATCTGCCCGCTGATCACCGGGATGTAGCGGAAAGCCAGTCCCGCGGCTTCGACTGCCGCCTTGACACTGTCGGCCGAAGGCTGGCCGGGCTGCTCGTCATCCGGACGGTTGCAGATCACGCTCTTGAAGCCGGCTTCCTTGATGGCGGTGGCATCTTCGGGCTGGATCTGGCCCGAAACCGAATAGTCCTCGCTGATTTCGCGATATTCCATGGCTGTCATCCCTAGCAATCTTGTTTGGCGCAAATTCTTGCCACTCTCGCACGAGGTCGGCAATCCGCGCAGAAGTAAATCCTTTTGCGCAAATAGCCATTCCCGGAGGAAAATCCAACTCAGGCTCAATCGATGCGCGCGGTTGGCCTTGCCCGAAGCCGGCAGCGACTCTAAACAGGCGCGACCCTCAAAACGAAGGAACCTCCCCATGAGCATTCGTCGCATCGATGTTGGCCCGCGCATGAGCCAGATCGTCATTCACGGTGACACCGTCTATTTGGCCGGCCAGGTCGGGACGCCCGGCGCCAGCGTCGGCGAACAGACGAAGTCGATCCTGGCCACCATCGACGAATTGCTGGCCAAGGCCGGCACCGACAAGACAAAGATTCTGCAGGCGATCATCTGGTTGGCCGACATGGGCACCTTCGCCGAGATGAACAAGGAATGGGACAAGTGGGTGCCGCAGGGCAATACGCCCGCCCGCGCCACCGGCGAAGCCAGGCTGGCTGGGCCGGAGTATACGGTCGAGATTATTGTCACGGCGGCGATTTAAAGCGCTGACCCTCTACCTCCCCCAAGTGGGCCTAAGTGGGGGAGGTCGGACCAAAGGTCCGGGTGGGGGGCGGTGCCGCACCCCCACCCCGCCGCTTCGCGGCGACCCTTCCCACAAGGGGAGGGTAAGCGCAGCTACCCCGGCCGGAACCTTGCCACCAGCGTGTGGCTCTCGGCTGGATAAGTGAACCTCACCTGCGTCACCGGGTGCTCCGCGCTCCAGGTGCGGCGCTCGACCACCAGGCACGGCGCGCCGGTTGGGATGTCGAGCGCTTCGGCAATGTGCCGGTCCGCCCCTACCGCGCGGATGCGGTGTTCGGCCTCGCTCCACGGCACGCGGCCGATCAGCCATGGGCCTGGCGCGATATCCGCGAACTCCTCCTCGACCGCTTCAGGCACGGCAGTGAGGTTGATCAGCCGTTGTTCGTGGGCGAACGGCCGCTTTCCGGCGAAGTGCAGGCCTTCCAACGCCAGCAGCGGTCCCACTGCCGAGAGCTCCAGCAGTGCACGGTCCTCGGCGCTGCTGCGCCTTTTCTGCCGCGCCACCCGCTCGTAGCGATAGGGCAGGCCCAGCGCCTCGACCTCGATGCGGATGTCATGCAGTTCCAGCACCGCGGCCTGTGATTGCGGCTGGCGGACAAAACTGCCCGAGCGCCGACGGCGTTCGATCAGCCCGGCCTTGGCCAGCTGCGACAGCGCCTTGTTCACCGTCATGCGCGAGCAATTGTATTCGGCCGTCAGTTCATGCTCGAACGGGATGCGATAGCCAGGCGCCCAGGCGCCTGACAGGATCTTCTCGCTGATGTCGGACAGGATGCGCTGGTGCAGCGAACCGCCGCCTTCTACCGCAGCTGTCTCGATCATGCTCATGCCGAAAGCGCCGTCATCACGTTGCGAAAACGCTTGGCAATCGCCTCGCGCCTGGCATGCCTGCCCCCGCTGACCTGTTTTTTCCCATGCACCCAGACGCAATCGACCGTCGTGCCATTGGCAAAGATCCAGGCGTCGAGGATGGCATCGCCGCTCTTGCCGGCAAGCGAGGGATGGTTCTGGTCGAGCGAGACGAAATCGGCCGGCGCCCCTGCCGCGATCCGCGACGGGCCGGCGCCGAGCGCGGCGCTGCCGCCGTCGAGCGCGGCGTCGAACAAGGAGCGCCCGTTCGACCCGCCAGCGGGAGCCAGCACATTGCGAGCCCGATGCGCCAGACGCTGCGAATACTCGAGTTGCCTGAGTTCATCCGGCAGGCCGATCAGCACATTGGAATCGGAGCCAACACCGTAGCGGCCGCCGTGGTCGGTGAACAGCGGCGCGGCAAAGGTGCCGTCGCCGAGATTGGCCTCGGTGATCGGGCAAAGGCCGGCAATGGCGCCGCTCTTTGCCATGCCGATGGTTTCCGCCTCGGTCATGTGGGTGGCGTGGATCAGGCACCAGCGCTTGTCGATCCCGGCATTGGCAAGCAGCCATTCGACCGGCCGTGCGCCTGACCAGGCAAGGCAGTCCTCGACTTCCTTCACCTGCTCGGCGACATGGATGTGGATCGGCGCATCCGGCGCCATGGCGGCAACGGCACTGAGTTCCTCCGGCGTTGCGGCGCGCAGGCTGTGCGGGGCGACGCCGACGACAGCCTGATTCAATGTGCGAACGGATTCGCGGGCTTTCTCAAGCAAGCGCCCGAAGCGATTCACATCGTTGATGAATCGCCGCTGGCCATCGTTTGGAGCAGCGCCGCCGAAGGAAGAATGCGCATAAAACACCGGCAGCAGCGTCAGGCCGATGCCGGTCTCGCCGGCCGCGGCGGCAATGCGCTCGGCCATCTCGGCAAGGTTGGCATAGGGTTTTCCATCGCGGTCGTGGTGGAGATAGTGGAATTCGCCAACGCGCGAGAACCCGGCCTCCAGCATCTCGACATAGAGCTGCGCGGCTACCGCTTCGACCTGGTCCGGCGTCATCGACAGCGCGAAGCGATACATGACGTCACGCCAGCTCCAGAAACTGTCGGCCGAGGGGCCGCGCAATTCGGCAAGCCCGGCCATGCCGCGCTGGAAGGCATGGCTGTGCAGGTTCGGCATGCCGGACACGACGATCGCGTGACGCTCATCACCGGCTTGCGCCGATGCCTGGGTCTCGACTGTCGCGATACGGCCATCGCCGATCGATATCCTGACATGGTCGTGCCAGCCGTCGGGCAGCAATGCCTGTTCCGCAAAGATCGCCGTCACGTTTTTCTCCCGTTCCCTGAACAATAGCACTTGCAGTCCGTTTCAATATGTATATACATAATCACCATCCAATCAAACGGAAAAGATGATGGCGGCACAAGATAAAAGCCGGGCAGGGGGCCTTCACCTTTGGCGCAATGCGCGCCTGGCGACCATGGCCGAAGGCGAAACCGGACTGGGTATCGTCGAAAAGGGCGCTATCGTGGCCCGCGACGGTCTGATTGCCTATGCCGGGCCGGAAGCAGACATGCCGTCGGCCCTGGCTCAAGGTGCTGCCGCCACCGATTGCGAAGGCCGCTGGATCACGCCTGGCCTGATCGACTGTCACACCCATCTCGTCCACGCCGGCAACCGCGCCAACGAATTCGAAATGCGGCTAGCCGGCGCCACCTATGAAGAAGTGGCGCGGGCCGGAGGCGGCATCGTTTCCTCGGTCAAATCCTTGCGTGCGGCCAGCGAAGACGAACTGGTTGCGCAGACGCTGCCGCGCCTTGATGCGCTGATGGCCGAAGGCGTCACCACGGTAGAGGTGAAGTCGGGTTACGGGCTCGATCTCGAAAACGAGCAGAAATCGCTGCGCGCCGCGCGGCGCCTGGACAAAGAGCGTCCGGTGACGGTCCGCACCACCTTCCTCGGCGCGCATGCGCTGCCGCCGGAGGCCAAGGGCGACAAAGACGCTTTTGTCGATCTCGTCGCCAACACCATCCTGCCCGCCATCGCAGCCGAGGGTCTGGCCGATGCCGTCGACGGTTTCTGCGAAGGCATCGCCTTTTCGCCGGAGCAGATTGCGCGCGTGTTCGACAAGGCCACGGCGCTCGGCCTGCCGGTCAAACTCCACGCTGACCAACTGTCCAACCTACACGGCGCCGAACTTGCCGCGCGTTATGGCGGGCTCTCGGCCGACCATCTCGAATACACCGACGAGGCCGGCGCCGCGGCGATGGCCAAGGCCGGCACCGTGGCGACGATCCTGCCCGGCGCATACTATTTCATCCGCGAGACCAAGAAGCCGCCGATCGGCCTGTTTCGCCAGCACGGGGTCAAGATGGCTGTCGCCACCGACAACAATCCCGGCACCTCGCCGCTGACCTCGCTGCTGCTGACCATGAACATGGCGGCGACCCTGTTTGGTCTGACCGTCGAGGAATGCCTGGCCGGCGTCACCCGCGACGCCGCCCGCGCGCTCGGGCTGCTCGGCCAGACCGGCACGCTGGAAGCAGGCAAATCGGCCGACCTGGCGATCTGGGACATCGAGCGCCCGGCCGAACTCGTCTACCGCATGGGCTTCAACCCGCTTCATGCCCGCATCTGGAGAGGACAATGACCGAACTTACCCTGAAGCCCGGCAATGCGACGCTGGCCGATTGGCGCGGCATCTACCGTGGCGCCGTGCCGAAGCTGGACGCTGCCTGCCGCCCAAAGATCAAGGCCAGTGCCGAGGCAGTCGCCCGCATCGTCGCCAAGGGTGAGCCGGTCTATGGCATCAACACCGGCTTCGGCAAACTGGCCAGCGTTCGCATCCCGGCGGCCGATCTCGAAACCCTGCAGCGCAACATCGTGCTGTCGCATGCCGCCGGCGTCGGTGAGCCGATGCCGGTCGCGGTGGTCCGGCTGATGATGGCGCTGAAGCTCACCAGCCTGGCGCAGGGCGCCTCCGGCGTGCGGCCACAGACCATCGAACTGCTGGAAGCCATGCTCGCCAACGACGTCATCCCCGTGGTGCCGGCGCAGGGCTCGGTCGGCGCTTCGGGCGATCTCGCCCCGCTGTCGCACATGACCGCCGTCATGATCGGCGTCGGCGAATGCTTTACCCCGCATGGCCGCTTTCCGGCCAAGGTCGCCTTCGTCTCGCATGGTCTGGAGCCGGTGACGCTCGGGGCCAAGGAAGGCCTGGCGCTGCTCAACGGCACGCAGTTCTCCACCGCCTATGCGCTGGCCGCTCTGTTCGAGGCCGAAGTGCTCTACCAGTCGGCGCTGGTTGCCGGCGCGCTATCGACCGACGCCGCCAAGGGCTCGGACGCCCCCTTCGATCCGCGCATTCATCTCCTCAGAAAACACCCCGGCCAGATCGAGACGGCGGCAGCGCTGCGCAATCTAATGGCCGGCAGCGCCATCCGTGAATCGCACCGCGTCGGCGACGAGCGCGTGCAGGACCCATACTGCCTGCGCTGCCAGCCGCAGGTGATGGGTGCAGCGCTCAGTGTGCTGCGCCAGGCCGCCGATACGCTCGGCACCGAGGCCAATGGCGTCACCGACAATCCGCTGATCTTCGCCGAGGACGATACCGCGCTTTCCGGCGGTAATTTCCACGCCGAGCCGGTGGCTTTCGCCGCTGACATGATCGCGCTTGCCGTCTGCGAAATCGGCTCGCTGTCGGAACGCCGCATCGCCATGCTGGTCGACCCCGCGCTGTCCGGCATGCCGGCCTTTTTGACGCCGAAGCCCGGCCTGAATTCCGGTTTCATGATCCCTCAGGTGACGGCTGCAGCGCTCGTCTCCGAGAACAAGCAGAAGGCCTATCCGGCCAGCGTCGATTCCATCCCGACCTCGGCCAACCAGGAAGACCATGTCTCGATGGCCGCACACGGAGCGCGCCGGTTGATCGGCATGGTGGAAAATGCCACGGCCGTCATCGGCATCGAACTCTTGGCCGCGGCGCAAGGCTGCGATTTCCATGCGCCGCTGGCATCGAGCGCGGCGCTTGAAGCGGTGCGCAAGCTGGTCCGGGCCGAGGTGCCGCATCTCGATACCGACCGGCATTTCCACCCCGACATGGAAAAGGCGATCGCCATGGTGCGCAGCGGCGCTGCCATCAAGGCGGCCGGCGCGATAACACTGCCTTCGATCTCGGGAGCCTGACATGACCGACTGGCTTACAGTGACGGAAGGCACGGCACCGCTCCTGGTGTCGATCCCGCATACCGGCATCGATCTCGCCGGCCTCGACAACCGGCTGGTCTCGCCCTGGCTCGGCCGCCGCGATTGCGACTGGTGGATCGACAATCTCTACGATTTCGCCGCCGGCCTTGGCGCGACGGTGGTGCACACGTCGATCTCGCGCACCGTCATCGACGTCAACCGCGATCCCTCCGGCGCTTCGCTCTATCCGGGGCAGACGACAACGACGCTATGCCCGACCGAGACCTTCGACGGCGATCCGCTGTATCTGCCCGGCGCCGAACCGACGCCGTCGGAGATAGACCAGCGCCGCATGGCGTATTTCGTGCCCTACCATGAAATGCTGGCGGCCCAGGCCGTCAGGCTGCGCGGCCTGCACGAAAAAATTGTTATCTACGATTGCCACTCGATCCGGTCGGTGCTGCCGCGCCTGTTCTATGGCACGCTGCCGGTCTTCAATCTCGGCACCAATGACGGCCAGACCGCCGATCCGGCACTGCAGGCGCTGGTCGGCCAGATCATGGCCGAAAGCGGTGAAAGCAACGTCATCAACGGCCGTTTCAAGGGCGGCTGGATCACACGCTACTTCGGCAATCCGCAAGGCGGCTACCATGCGCTGCAGATGGAACTTGCCGATCGCGGCTATTTGCGCGAGCCCGAAGGCAAGGGCGAACCGGACAATTGGCCGGTGCCTTACGATGCCGCGTTTGCCGCGCCGATGCGCGCCACACTGACGAAAATCCTCCAAACCGCCATTGACTGGGCCGGGCGCTGAGGCGCCGCCTTACTCGAAAGGGACAGTGATGAACAATCCTCGCCACAACATCCGCGAAGTGCGTGCCCCGCGCGGCGACAAGCTCAACGCCAAATACTGGACGACCGAAGCGCCGCTGCGCATGCTGATGAACAATCTCGATCCGGATGTCGCCGAAAACCCCAACGAACTCGTCGTCTATGGCGGCATCGGCCGGGCCGCGCGCACCTGGAACGATTTCGACCGTATCGTGTCCTCGCTGAAGACGCTCAACGAGGACGAGACGCTGCTGGTGCAGTCCGGCAAGCCGGTCGGCGTTTTCAAAACCCATTCCAACGCCCCGCGCGTGCTCATCGCCAACTCCAACATCGTGCCGCACTGGGCAACCTGGGATAAATTCAACGAGCTCGATAAGAAGGGCCTGATGATGTACGGCCAGATGACGGCCGGCTCGTGGATCTATATCGGCACGCAAGGCATCGTGCAGGGCACCTACGAGACCTTCGTCGAGGCTGGCCGCCAGCACTACAATGGCGACCTCAAAGGCAAATGGATCCTGACCGCCGGCCTCGGCGGCATGGGCGGCGCCCAGCCTCTGGCAGCCGTCATGGCCGGCGCCTGCTGCCTCGCCATCGAATGCAATCCGGACTCGATCGATTTCCGCCTGCGCACCCGCTATGTCGACGAGAAGGCCGAGACGCTCGACGAAGCGATGGCCATGATCGAGCGCTGGACCAAGGCCGGCGAGGCGAAGTCGGTCGGCCTGCTCGGCAATGCGGCTGAGATCGTGCCGGAGATGTTCAAGCGCGGCATCCGCCCCGACATGGTCACCGACCAGACCTCGGCGCACGATCCCGTCAACGGCTACCTGCCCAAGGGCTGGACGATGGCCGAATGGCGCGAGAAGCGCGTCAGCGACCCCAAGGCAGTCGAAACGGCGGCCCGAGCGTCGATGCGCGAGCATGTCGAGGCGATGGTTGCGTTCTGGAACGCCGGCGTTCCGACGCTCGACTATGGCAACAACATCCGCCAGGTCGCCAAGGACGAAGGGTTTGAAAACGCCTTTGCGTTCCCGGGCTTCGTGCCCGCCTATATCCGCCCGCTGTTCTGCCGCGGCATCGGCCCGTTCCGCTGGGCCGCGCTCTCCGGCGATCCCGAGGACATCTACAAGACCGACGCCAAGGTGCGCGAACTGACCCCCGGCAACACCCATCTGCACAACTGGCTGGACATGGCGCGCGAGCGCATTGCGTTCCAGGGCCTGCCGGCGCGCATCTGCTGGGTCGGCCTCGGCGACCGCCACAGGCTCGGTCTTGCCTTCAACGAGATGGTCGCCAAGGGCGAGCTGAAGGCGCCGGTCGTCATTGGTCGTGACCACCTCGACTCCGGCTCGGTCGCTTCGCCAAACCGTGAGACGGAGGCGATGAAAGACGGCTCCGACGCCGTCTCCGACTGGCCGCTGCTCAACGCGCTGCTCAACACCGCGTCCGGCGCCACCTGGGTGTCGCTGCATCACGGCGGCGGCGTCGGCATGGGCTTTTCGCAGCATTCCGGCATGGTCATCGTCGCCGATGGCACGGCGGATGCCGCAAAGCGCCTGGAGCGTGTTCTGTGGAACGACCCGGCGACCGGCGTCATGCGCCACGCCGATGCCGGCTACGACATCGCCATCGAATGCGCGAAAGAGCACCAGCTCAACCTGCCCGGCATTTTGGGCTGATTGGCTGAACCGATGCGCATCCTTCGTGCCGCCGATTACCGCGTCATGCCGTGGAAGAATGGCGGCGGCACGACAACCGAGATCATCGTCTCACCTGACCGCGCCGGGCTCGACGACTTCGACTGGCGCATCTCGATGGCGCGGGTCGAGGGCGGCGGCCCGTTCTCGGGCTTTGCCGGCGTCGACCGCACGCTGGCCGTGCTGGAAGGCGAGGGCATCGTCCTCGACATTGCCGGCCGGCCACCGGAGCGGCTGACCGGGGCGTCGGCCCCGCTTTCCTTCCCTGCCGACGTGGCGACGCAGGCAACGCTGATCTCCGGTCCGATCACCGACCTCAACGTCATGACCCGCCGCGGGCGGGCAACGCACACGGTCGAGCGCCTGCTGGTGTCGGCGCCAATCGATATCCGCCCGACGACCGCAACGACCCTTATGCTGCCGCTCGACGGCGAGGTCGGGCTGACCGGCCCGACAACCGTCCAATTGGGGCCGCGCGATGCGCTTCTGACCGACTCGGACGTCGCGGAACTGCGCCTGGAACCGGCGGGGCGGACCACCGTGTTCGTGATCCGGATCGCCAGCCTGGGCTAGCCGCGCCGCCAGCAACGATTAACGCCTGTTGCCAAACATGATCGCACGCCGGAGAAATCTGGCGTAAGCTGTTGCCTGGATCACGAAAAAGCCTGAATCCTTCCGTCGTTCCAAGGCGGACGGGAGGACAGGGGTGCTCGTCTTTGAGTTGTCGAAAGCCCCTCCTTGAAATGTCGAAGGGATAACGCCCCTGGTGTGGTGCGAAGCAGAACTTTCGGCCAGTGTAATCATGCAACCAATTGCATTCGAATCGGTTTTAGGGACATTGCCGTGGCGGTGACGCCGCATCGCGTCCCCCATGCGGAATTTTCAATGAATATCCAGACAAATCCTGCCCATATCGAAAAGACCAGCGCCAGGTTCCCGGTCATCACCGAAGAGCCGATACGCTCCAATTTCCTGCCCGAAGAGCGGCTGCGCGCGCTGGGCGAAAGCCTTGCCAAGGGCGACATCAAGGACCTGTTCGGCCTGGCGCCGTTCGAGTTCCAGGCCCGCATCCGCGACAGCGCCAAGAAGATCCTCGAAGTCTACCGCTCGACCAATGCCGCCCAGGCCAAGGGCGAAACCATCACGCCTGCCGCGCAATGGCTGCTCGACAACAACTATCTGGTCGAAGAGACCATCTTCCAGGTCAAGCGCGACCTGCCGCGCCGTTTCTACCGGCAGTTGCCGACCCTGAAACTGTCCGACGGCGTCGCCGTGCCGCGCGCGCTGGCGCTGGCCTGGAGCTATGTCGCCCATTCCGACAGTTCCGTCTCGGCGACCATGTTCAAATCCATCGTCGAGGGTTTCCAGTCGGTCGAGCCGCTGAAGATCGGCGAGCTCTGGGCGCTGCCGTCGCTGCTGCGCTTCGTGCTGATCGAAAACCTGCGCCGTATCGCCGTGCGTGTCGACCGCACCAGGCAGATGCGCCATATCGCCAACGAAGTCGCCGACCGCGTGCTGGCGACAGACGACAATGCCGACCGCCAGAAAATCCTGTCGAGTTACGGCGCGCATGCCCAGGACACGACCTTCGCCACCCAGCTGCTCTACCGCTTGCGCGACGGTTCGCAGAATGCCGGCAGGGCGCTGGAATGGCTGGAGGTCGAGCTCGAGAAGACCGGCTCCGACGCCGAGGAAATCATCATCTCCGAGCATCGCACGCTGTCCAGCGGCAATGTCACCACCGGCAACATCATCCGCGGCCTGCGCCTCATCAACGATGTCGACTGGACGGTGTGGTTCGAAGGTGTCAGCCGCATCGACACGCTGCTGCGCGAGCGCACCGATTTCGCCGCGCTCGACTTCTTTTCGCGCGACCAGTACCGCACATCGATCGAACAGCTGGCGCGCCGCTCCGACCTGTCCGAATTCCGTGTCGCCGAAAAGGCGATCGAGCTTGCCAGCCATGTGCCTGGCGTTACCGATGCGTCCGGCGTGCCGGATGAAGCTGCCGATCCCGCCATGCATACGGATGTCGGCTTCTTCCTGGTCGGGCCGCGCCGGCCGGATCTGGAAAAGGCGATCGGCTACCGGCCGCCTTTCTATGTGACTTTCAAGCGAGCCTTCACCGCCACGGGCTGGCTGGGCATCGTGGCTCCGGTCTTCCTGCTGACGGTGCTGCTGCTGGTGCTCTCAGGCAATGCGCTTGCCCATCTCGGCCTGTCGGTTCCCTCGATCACGTTGATGCTGGCGCTGTTTGCGGTACCCGCTAGCGAGGGCGCGCTCGCCTTCTTCAACACCGTCGTTTCGCTGTTCCTGAAGCCGACACGGCTGGTCGGCTATGACTACAAGCACGGCATTCCGGCCGCGGCGCGCACGCTGGTCGTGGTGCCCTCGCTGATCGGCTCGCGCGATGATGTCGAGGAAAACATCCGCAATATCGAGGTGCATCACCTCGCCAATACGGCGGATGAAATCCATTTCGCACTGCTGTCCGACTGGCCGGACTCCAAGACCGAGATCGACGCCGCCGACATCGAAATCCTGCAATATGCACGCGACGAGATCGCCAGGCTCAATGCCCGCTACCCCTCCGAGGGCGCGCCGCGTTTTTATATCCTGCATCGGCGCCGGCTCTACAACCAGGCGCAAGGCGCGTGGATGGGCTGGGAGCGCAAGCGCGGCAAGCTGCACGAGCTGAACCTTCTCCTGCGCGGCGACAGCGACACCACCTTCCTGCCGCTCGACGTGCCGCTGCCGGAAAAGGTCCTATACGTCATGACGCTGGACGCCGACACGCGCACCACACGCGACGCCGTGTCGTCGTTGGTCGGCAAGCTCGCCCATCCGCTCAACCGCCCGCATTTCGACGCGGCAAAGCGTGTCGTCACCGCCGGCTACACCATCTTGCAGCCGCGCATCACGGCCTCGCTCACCAGCGGCGACGACGCCTCGTTCTTCCAGCGCGTCTTTTCGGCCAACAGCGGTCTCGACCCTTACGTCTTTGCCGTGTCCGATCTCTACCAGGACGTCTTCGGCGACGGCTCATTCACCGGCAAGGGCCTCTACCACGTCGACGCTTTCGAGGCGGCGCTGAAGGGCCGCATCGAGGAAAACACCGTCCTCAGTCACGATCTTCTCGAAGGCGCGCTGGCGCGCGCCGCCCTCGTCACCGACGTCGAACTGGTCGAGGACTATCCGACCCGCTATTCGGTCGACGCCTCGCGCCATCACCGCTGGGCGCGCGGCGACTGGCAGCTGCTGCGCTTCATCTTCTCGCCGCGTTCCGGCGTGCCGGCGCTGTCGCGCTGGAAGATGGTCGACAATCTGCGCCGTTCGCTGACCCCGATCTTCTGGGTGATGGCGGCGATCGCCGGCTGGACGCTGCTGCCCTTCACGCAGGCCGCGCAGTGGCAGGCGCTTTTGATCCTCTCGCTGTTCATGGCGCCGACTTTCGATGTGATCAACGGCATCTTGCCCAAGAGCGGCGACCAGACGCCGCGTGGCCATTTCTCGGCGCTGGCGCGCGACGCCGTCTTCGGCACGGCGCTCGTGGCGCTGAAAGTGCTGTTGATGGCGCACAACGCCTGGATGATGGGCGACGCCATCGTGCGCACGCTTTATCGCCTGTTCGTCAGCCGCCAGAACCTTCTGGAATGGCGCACGGCGTCGCAGGCGCACAAGGGCGGCGACAACGATCTCGGCTCCTATTACAGCATGATGTACGGCGCCGTGATCATCGGCGTCGTCGGTCTTGCGATTCCCGTGCTGGCCGATTCCACCGGCGCCTTCGTCGCCTTCTTCTTCGCGCTGTTCTGGATTGGCTCGCCGGCGGTGGCCTGCTGGATCAGCCGCTCGGCCGAGACCGAGGACCGCCTGCGCATCTCGCAGGCCGATATCCACGCGCTGCGCACCGTGGCGCGCCGCACCTGGCACTATTTCGAGACCTTCGTCACGGCCGAGCATCACAATCTGCCGCCCGACAATTTCCAGGAGAGCCCGGCGCCGGTGGTGGCGCCGCGGACATCGCCGACCAATATCGGCGTCTATCTCCTGTCTGTGGTCTCGGCGCGGGATTTCGGCTGGATAGCGCTCTCCGACGCTATCACCCGCATCGATGCGACGATGACGACCATCGAGAGCATGCCGCGCAACCGCGGCCATCTCTTCAACTGGTACGACACCACGACGCTGAAGCCGCTCTATCCGTTGTATATTTCGGCCGTCGACAGCGGCAATCTCGCCGGACATCTGGTCGCGGTCGCGGCTGCCTGCGCCGAATGGGCTGAAGCCCCGTCCGTGCATCTGCAGGGCGATTTCGAAGGCGTCCTCGACACGGTGACGATCCTTGACGAGAGCCTCGAGGAATTGCCTGACGACCGCCGTCAGCTAAGGCCGCTGCGCCAGCGGTTGGCCGACCGTCTCGACGGTATGCGGCGCGCCGTGATGACCATCAAGGCGCAGCCGGAGATGGCTTCGATCCGCACCATCAATCTGGCCGTGCTTGCCGGCGAAATCCGCAAGCTCGCCACCGCCATCCATACCGAAGCGGGATCGCAGCGCAGCGACGTGATCGCCGATTGGGCAGCGCGGCTGGAAGCGACCTGCGAAGCGCATGTGCATGACTCCCACAGCGACGAGAACGCCGTCGAAGCCTTGCGCGCCAAGCTGCTGGCGCTGCGCGAACGCTGCCGCCGTTACGCCTTCGAGATGGATTTCTCCTTCCTGATGCGGCAGGAGCGCAAGCTGCTCTCGATCGGCTACCGTGTCGAGGAACATCAGCTCGACGAAAGCTGCTACGATCTGCTGGCCTCCGAGGCGCGGCTGACCAGCCTGTTTGCCATCGCCAAGGGCGACCTGCCGACCGAGCACTGGTTCCGGCTCGGACGACCCATTGTCGAGATCGGCTTCCAGGGCGCGCTGATGTCCTGGTCGGGCTCGATGTTCGAGTATCTGATGCCACCGCTGGTGATGAAGGAGCCGCAAGGCTCGATCCTCAACCAGACCAGCAAGCTGATCATCAAGCGCCAGATCCAGTATGCCCGCTCGAAGAACGTGCCGTGGGGCGTTTCGGAAGCGGCCTACAACGCCCGTGATCGCGAACTGACCTACCAGTACACCAATTTCGGCGTGCCCGGACTTGGGCTGAAGCGCGGTCTTGGCCAGAACACGGTGATCGCGCCTTACGCCACGATCCTCGCCGCACAGTTCACACCGCGCGAATCCGTGCAGAATCTGGTCAGGCTGCGTTCGATCGGCGCGCTAGGAAGGCACGGCTTTTATGACGCCGTCGATTTCACGCCACAGCGCGTGCCGGAAGGCACCGACCACGCCGTGGTGCTGAACTACATGGCCCACCATTCCGGCATGTCGATCGCCGCCGTTGCCGACGCCATCTTCGAAGGCCGGCTGCGCGACCGCTTTCACAGCGACCCGGTGATTGAATCAGCCGAACTCCTGCTGCAGGAGAGGGCGCCGCGCGACATCCCGACCGCCACCGTCAGGACCGAGGCCGACGAGCGCTCCAAGGACGAGACCGAGACCGAGAGCCCGGACTCCCGCATCATCCTCGACCCGGCAAGGGCGTTGCGCTCGACCAATGTCATGTCCAACGGCCGCTATTCGGTCATGGTCTCCGCCACCGGCTCCGGCTACAGCCGCTGGGGCGAACTCGCCGTGACCCGCTGGCAGCCGGACCCGACCGAGGACCGGCTCGGCTCCTACATCTTCCTCCGGGATGCCGGCACCGGCGACTGGTGGTCGGCGACCGCAGAACCAAAGCAAGCGACCGGCGAGAGAGTGCAGACGCTGTTTTCCGACGACAAGGCCAGCTTCGTCAAAGCAGTTGGATCGCTGCGTTCCGAGGTCGAGTGCATCGTCATCTCGGAAGGCAATGGCGAGGGACGGCGCGTCACGCTCTACAATGACGGCGCCACTGATCGGCACATCGAGGTGACCTCATTCGCCGAGTTGGTGCTGGGCAACGAGGCCTCGGACAACGCCCATCCGGCGTTCTCGAAAATGTTCATCGAGACCGAGATCGCCGCCAATAACGGTGCCATCTTTGCCACTAGGCGCAAGCGCGACAAGAACGAGCCTGACGTCACCATGGTGCATTTCGTCACCGATCCCTCGGGATTGGCGCGCGATGCCGAGGCCGAAACCGACCGCCGCGCTTTCATCGGCCGCGGCCGCACCATCGCCGAGGCCGCAGCTTTCGATCCCGGCGCCAAGCTTGGTGGTCACCATGGCTTCACGCTCGATCCGGTCGCGGCGCTGCGCCGGCAGGTGCGGGTGCCGGCCAACAAGAAGATCTCGCTGACCTTCTGGACCGCCGTCGGCGCCAACCGCGCTGAACTGGACGAAGCAATAGCCAGGCTCGACCATCCCGAAAGCTTCGCCCGCCAGGCGATGCTCGCCTGGACCCGTAGCCAGGTGCAGACCCGCCATCTCGGTCTGAGCCTGACCGACGCCGCCAATGTCCAGAAGCTGGCGCGCTATCTGATCTATCCCGATCCGTTCCTGCGCCTGCCGGCCGAATCCATCGCCTCGGGGCTGGGCAAGCAGTCCAGCCTGTGGCCGACCAGCATCTCCGGCGATTTCCCGATCTTCCTGGTCAGGATCGGCGACGTCGCCGACCTCGAGATCGTCGCGCAGGCGCTGCGCTTCCAGGAGTATATGCGCGCCCGCGGCATGATGATCGACTTCGTCGTCGTCAACGAGCAGGCGTCGTCCTACGTGCAGGATCTGCAGCGTGCGGTCGAGACGCTGTGCGAAAACAGCCGCCTGCGCGGCAAGGAACTCGGGCCACGCCAGCACATCTTCGCGGTGCGCCGCGACCTGATGGATGAGTCGACCTACAAGACGTTGCTGGCGGTTGCCCGCGTCGTGCTGCACACCCGCAATGGCACCATCTTCGACCAGATCGAGCGCGCCGAGGGGGCAGCCTTGCAGGCCCGCGATGCCTTGCAGCCGGCAGGTGCTGCGACGCTTCGCGAGACGTCTCTGCCAGTGCCGGCGGCGCCTGCAGTCCATGCTGCGCCTGACAGCAGTGCCGACGGCAGCGGACTTAGCCAATGGAACGGCTTCGGCGGTTTCGAAGGCGACGGCCGCCACTATGTCACCCGGCTTGCCGGCCGGCGCACGACGCCGCAACCCTGGATCAACGTCGTCTCCAACGCCTCGTTCGGCTTCCATGTCTCGGCCGAAGGCGCCGCCTTCACCTGGAGCCGCAACAGCCGCGACTACCAGCTGACGCCATGGTCGAACGATCCGGTCACCAACCGGCCGGGCGAGGGCGTCTATATCTACGACCATGCCAGCGGCAAGGCGTTCTCGCCGCTCGCCGCCGTGGTCCGCGATCCCTCCATGACTTACGAGACATGGCACGGCCAGGGCTTTTCGACGTTCCGGTCGAAGCGCGGTCCGCTGTCGATGGATCTGACGCATGTGGTCGATCCGATCGATCCGGTGAAGATCACGCGGCTGCGCATCCAGAACTCGGGCTCGGCGCCGGCGCGGTTGCGCGTTTATGCCTATGCCGAATGGGTTCTCGGCAGCCACCGCTCGAGCACGGCGGCGACCATCATTCCGTCGAGGGATTCAGCGACCGGGGCGCTTCTGGCGCAAAACCCCTACGGGCTCGATTTCGGCGACCGGGTGGCCTTCCTGGCCGCCACCGGTCCGGTTCGTTCGGTGACGGCCGACCGCGGCGAGTTCATCGGCAGGCAAGGCACCAGCGCCTTTCCGCATGCCGTCGTCAGCGGCGCCGGCCTGTCGGGCCGCGTCGAAGCCGGCGACGATCCCTGCGCCGCCCTCGCCAGCGACATCGAAATTCCCGCCGGCGGCGATGTCACGCTTGTCTGGCTGCTCGGCGATGCCGCCACGCCCGCCGAGGCGAGCGCGCTGGTACAGACCCATTCGGGCAAGGATTTCGACCAGCGGCTGGCCGACAATGAACGCGTCTGGCGCGGCTTCCTCGACACCATACAGGTCGAGACGCCGGACAAGACGCTCGACGCCATGGTCAATCACTGGCTGCCGTATCAGAGCCTGGCCTGCCGCATCCGCGCCCGCTCGGCCTTCTACCAGGCAAGCGGGGCCTTCGGCTTCCGCGACCAGCTGCAGGACACGCTGGCCTTGCTGGCGCATGATCCGAAGCTGGCGCGAGACCAGATCCTCAATGCGGCGCGCCGGCAATTTCCCGAAGGCGACGTCCAACATTGGTGGCTGCCGCGCACCGATGCCGGCGTGCGCACCATGATCTCGGACGACGTGGTCTGGCTGGCGCACGCAACCAACCGCTACATCGAAGTGACCGGCGATGCGGGGATCCTCAAGGAGCAGCTGCCTTTCATCGACGGGCAGGTGCTGGGCGAGGGCGAGCACGACGCTTTCTTCACCCCTGAAGTATCCAAGACTCATGCCTCGCTCTACGATCATTGCGCGCGCGCGCTCGACCTTGCGGTCAAGCGCAGCAGTCCGGCCGGGTTGCCGCTGATCCTCGGCGGCGACTGGAACGACGGCATGAACCGCGTCGGCGAAGCCGGCAAGGGCGAGAGCGTATGGCTCGGCTGGTTCCTGCTGAAGACGCTGGGCGACTTTGCTGCTGTCGCCAAGGGGCAAAGCGACACCAAGCGGGCGCAGGCCTGGCTGAAGCACGCTGACGTGCTGAAGCGGGCGCTGGAAAGCAGCGCCTGGGATGGCCAGTGGTACCGGCGCGGCAGCTACGATGACGGCACGCCGCTCGGCTCCCACAATTCGGACGAGTGCAAGATCGACTCCATTGCCCAGTCGTGGAGCGTGCTCTCCGGCGAGGGTGACCCGGCGCGCTCGACCACCGCCATGCAGCAGGCGACGAACCTGCTCGTCGACGACAAGCTCAAGATCGTCAAGCTGTTCACCCCGGCCTTCCAGAACACGGAAAAGGATCCCGGCTACATCAAGAGCTACCCGCCGGGCGTGCGCGAGAACGGCGGCCAGTACACCCATGCGGCCACCTGGTTCGTCATCGCACTGGCCGAAATGGGCCGCGCCGATGATGCCTATCGCTGCTTCTCGATGCTGAACCCGGTCAACCACGCGCTCGACGATGCATCGGCCGAACACTACCGGGTCGAGCCCTATGTCGTTGCCGCCGACATCTATTCCGGTGAAGACAAGGGCGGTCGCGGTGGCTGGACTTGGTATACGGGGTCGGCCGGGTGGCTCTACCGTGCTGCTGTTGAAGGCATTCTGGGCATTGAGCGGCGCGGCAAGCAGATCACGTTCCGGCCGAAACTGCCCAGCCACTGGGACGGTTACGCGGCCTCGCTCAAGATGCTGGGAGCCGAGGTCAAGGTTCGTGTCATCCGCGACAAAAAGGCCAAATCCATCTCGCTCGAAGTCAATGGAACCAAGACAAAGTCGTCCGGCTTTGAGCCCAAAGCCGGCGACAAGACCGAAGTGGTCGTCAAGATACCGGCATAAAATCAATGGCTTGAGGCCATTTGCGCGCGCCCCTCGGGGCGCGCGTTTTTATTTGGTTATGCGTGGGGCGCAAAGCAGCTCCGCTTCTTATGTATTGGCGTTGCCGGCGGTGATTGATTAAAAATGTGGCAGTGCCGAGCACGTGCCATGATTTTGCCGCAAGGCTGACATTTCACCTTTTATCTCAAACCGTTAGGTGATCACGGCAGATTTCGCAACGTCGTCATCTTTTGTTCGCAGATTGGGAACGGAAGAGATAGACGGGCATTGTTTTGCGACCCGTTAACCGGTACGTGTCAAGAAATGGTGCACTGCACAATGAATGTTTGGCGGAGTAGCTGAAGTGTCGCTTCTGCAAATCTACTGGAGAGCCCTGGGTTATCTGGCTGCCGACAAGAAGCGCGTTGCGCTGATCTGCGGAGCCAACGTTGCGCTCGCGGCGATTGCAATCCTCGAGCCGATCCTGTTGGGTCGTGTGATTGGCGCAATCTCCGAAAAGGGCGCGGTGTTTTCGACACTCGCCGTCTGGGCAGCTCTGGGGGCCTTCAACGTCGTGGCCTTCGTATTGGTAGCGCGCGGCGCCGACCGTTTTGCGCACAAGCGGCGCAGCGAAGTGCTGTGCCAGTCCTTCGAGCGCGTGATCACCATGCCACTTGCCTGGCACCATCAGCGCGGCACGTCCAATTCGCTGCACACGCTGCTGCGCGCCGTCGAGACCCTGTTCAGCCTGTGGCTTGAATTCATGCGCGTGCATCTGTCGACGGCCATCGCGCTGGTGCTGCTGGTGCCGACCGCGATTGCCATGGACATCCGGATGTCGCTCGTGTTGCTTTGCCTCGGCGTGCTTTACGTTGCCATCGGCCGTATCGTCATGCGCCACACCAAGGCGGGCCAGACCGCCGTCGAGCGCCACTACCACACGGTTTTTGCCCACGTGTCCGACTCGGTCAGCAATGTCGCCGTGCTGCAGAGCTACAACCGCATCGGCCATGAGACCGCGACGTTGAAGCGGTACGTCAAGGATCTGCTCGACGCGCAGAACCCTGTGCTCGACTGGTGGGCGATCGCCAACGCACTGAACCGCCTGTCGTCCACGATATCGATGATGATCGTGCTGTCGATTGGCGCCTATCTCGTCACCCGTGGCCAGCTCCGCGTGGGCGATGTCGTTGCCTTCACCGGTTTTGCCGGAATGCTGATTGCCCGTCTTGACCAGGTGTCGGCCTTCACCACTCAGATTTCCGAGGCGAGGGCCAAGCTCGAGGACTTCTACCGCCTTGAAGACTCCGCTGCCGAAGCAGCCGAGCCGGATGGCTTGCGCGAGCTGGCCAATGTCACCGGCCATGTCCGGTTCGAGAATGTCAACTTCGAGTTCGGCAATTCCGGCCACGGCATCGACGACGTATCGTTCGAGGTCCAGGCTGGCCAGACGGTTGCCATCGTCGGCCCGACCGGCGCCGGCAAGACGACGCTTATCAACCTTCTGCAGCGTGTCTTCACGCCGTCCAGCGGCCGTATCCTGATCGACGGTATCGACACCCGCACGGTGACCCGCAAGTCGCTGCGCCACTCGATCGCCACCGTGTTCCAGGATGCCGGCCTGCTCAACCGTTCGATCGAGGACAACATCCGTGTCGGTCGTGCCGAGGCAAGCTACGACGAAATCCACGCTGCGGCTAATGCCGCTGCGGCGCAGGATTTCATCCTGTCCAAGAGCGGCGGATATGACACCGTCGTCGGCGAGCGTGGCGGCCAGCTTTCGGGCGGCGAACGCCAGCGCATTGCTATTGCCCGCGCCGTGCTGAAAAATGCGCCGATACTGGTGCTCGATGAAGCGACCAGCGCGCTCGACGTCGAGACCGAAGACCGCGTCAAGGAAGCCATCGACGAATTGAGGCGCAACCGCACCACCTTCATCATCGCCCACCGCCTGACCACTGTTCGCGACGCCGACCTGGTCGTGTTCATGGACAAGGGCAAGGTGATCGAGATGGGCGGCTTCGCTGAACTGTCGCTGCGCAACGGCCGTTTCGCCAGCCTGCTGCGCGCCGGCGGCCTGCTCAACGACGAGGAAGTCCGCCGCCTCAGCCGCACTGTGAATATCGAAGCGGCGTGAGCTTTACCTCCCCCTTTTGGGAGGTCGGACCGAAGGTCCGGGGGGGGGGTAGTGCCCACCGCCCCCACGCTTGGCAGCGACCCTTCCCACAAGGGGAGGGTAAAGAGCCTGCGACACTCCTCCAATTGCTCCCGACCCATTGCCGGTCTATTTAGACCGCATGAGCGACACTTCCTCACGGCTGACCGGCTGGACCGACCTTGCCAACCCGACGCGCTTTGTCGGGCTGGCCGACAGGCTGGTGCCGTGGCTGGCCGCCATCGCGGCGATCCTGCTTGCCGTCGGGCTCTATATGAGCTTTGCCGCGCCCGAGGATTATCAGCAGGGCAGCACCGTGCGCATCATGTACATCCACGTACCTTTCGCCTGGCTCGCCATGATGTGCTACACGGTGATGGCGGTCGCCGCGCTCGGCACGCTGGTCTGGCGCCATCCGCTGGCCGACGTCGCGCTGAAATCGGCAGCCCCGATCGGCGCCACCTTCACAGCCCTCGCGCTCGTCACCGGCTCGATCTGGGGCAAGCCGACCTGGGGCACTTTTTGGGCTTGGGATGCCCGGATGACCTCGGTCCTCATCCTGTTTCTGATGTATCTCGGCATCATCGCGCTGACCCGTGCACTGGATGACGCCAGCCGCGCCGCCTGGGCCGCTGCCATCATCACGCTGGTCGGCTTCATCAACATCCCGATCATCAAATTTTCGGTCGACTGGTGGAACACGCT
This sequence comes from Mesorhizobium sp. ArgA1, assembly GCF_053714375.1. NCBI lineage: Bacteria > Pseudomonadati > Pseudomonadota > Alphaproteobacteria > Hyphomicrobiales > Phyllobacteriaceae > Mesorhizobium > Mesorhizobium sp. ArgA1. The sequence goes on along the minus strand of NZ_JBSKBQ010000013.1, from coordinate 67,044 downwards.
GCACCAGCCGGCCTCGGTGTTCCGCATGGGGGGCTCGACCATCGACCCCAGCCTGCTGTGGCCGCTGCTGGTGATGGCGCTCGGCTTCACCGTGCTGTTCTTCGCGCTGCATCTGACGGCGATGCGCACCGAAATCCGCCGCCGTCGAGTGATTGCCATGCGCAGGGTAGCGGCGCGGCAGGCTAACTGACGCCCGTCACGCGCCAAGCTTCAGCCCATCCGCCCCCGCGCCACGACAGGCAGGGTCTCCAGCACTTTGTCGCCGTCGATCAGATGCACCTGGTCGAACAGGTTCGTCACCACGCAGCAATGGTCCGGCACCACACGCACGCGCTCGCCGATGCGCAGGCTCGCGCCATTCGCGAGCGTGACCGTGCCATGCTCCTCGCTCAGGCCGGTGACGCGCGTGCCCGGCATACCGAGCAACTCGCCAAACTCGGGCAATCCCAGCGTGTCGCTGGACAGCGCCTTGCTGCCGCTGTCCAGGATGGCGCGCGTCGGCGTTGGGTGACTGACCACGGTCGACAGCACCGTCAGTGCGCAATCGTCGAGCGTGCCGACGCCTTTGGCGACCTGATAGCGGTCGAGATAGATGTAGGTGCCGGGGCGGTATTCGGTGACGACGCTGTCCTCGCTCGAGCGCCACATATCCGGCGTGCCGCCGCTGGAGATACGCAGGCAGTCAAGACCCGAGGCCGCAAGCGTCTGCTTGGCGTCGGCCAGCCAGGATTCGGCCTCGGCGGCGCGACCGGCCGCCGGATAGGTCATCAGTCCACCGAAGGTGAGCCCGTTGGCTTGATCGATCATTTTCGCCAGCGCCAAAGCCTGGGCGACGCTCTGCACGCCGCAACGGCCCATACCGGTGTCGCATTCGACCAGAACGGGCAGGGGATGGCCGGCATCGGTGAAAGTAGCGGCGAGCCCCTCCAGCGTCTCGGGACTGTCGGCCGTCACCGACAGGGTGACGCGGCCATGCAGCGCCTTGAGGCGCCCCAGCTTCGCGTGGCCTAAAATATTGTAGGGCAGAAAAATGTCGGAGAGCCCGGCATCGGCCATCACCTCGGCCTCGCCGATCTTCTGGCAAGTGATGCCGACCGCTCCCGCCGCCACCTGCTTCTTCGCCCAATAGGGCAGCTTGTGCGTCTTGATGTGCGGCCTGAGTTTCAGCCCGTGGCGGTCGGCATGCGCCTGCGCTTTGATGATGTTGGCTTCGGCGCGGGCCGCATCGATCAGGATCGCCGGCGTATCGAGGTCGTCTATGCCTTGCATGAATGTCACCTTGGGAAATTTGGCTGGACTTATGGCCCCGATCAGCGCGGATGTCATGGGGCCAGCGTGCAGTTTGCGTCGACACCGCAGCGCTGTTCAGCTATGCGCTTCAGGCAGCAACGCGACGCTAGGGATCACGACCATGAAACGCTCCACCGTCAACGACATCATCCGCGATGCCGATGCCTTCATCCGTTCGTTCGGCTACATCATGCCGCCCTTCGCCTACTGGTCGCCCGAAGAGATGAAGGCGCGCAAGGCCGACTCCGCGGCCATTTTCACCTCCCGGCTCGGCTGGGACATCACCGATTACGGCCAGGAGAAATTCGACGAGCTCGGCCTGTTCCTGTTCACCGTGCGCAACGGCGTCTACGCCGACATGAAGAAGGGCATGGGCATGCTCTATGCCGAGAAGATCATGATCTCGCGCAAGGACCAGCTGTCGCCGATGCACCGCCACAACATCAAGGCCGAGGACATCATCAACCGCGGCGGCGGCAAGCTGGTGCTCGAACTGTTCATGCACGATCGCGACGGCGGCATCGATCCGAAGGCCGAAGTGTCGGTGCCGGTCGACGGCACCATCCACAGGCTACCGGCAGGCGGGCTCCTGAAGCTCGACCCGGGCCAGAGCGTGACGCTGATGCCCGGCGTCTGGCACGCCTTCTGGGCCGAGGGCAAGGATGTGCTGATCGGCGAGGTCTCGACCGTCAATGACGATTTGACCGACAACGTCTTCCGCGAGCCGATCGGCCGCTTCTCCAACATCGACGAGGACGTCGCTCCGGTGCACTTGCTTGTATCCGACTACGAGAAGTGGGTGGGGTAGGAGAGGGGCTAATCGTCCCAGTTCAGCTGCTGATGGAACGTCCAGATGCTGATCGTGCTGTCGTCCCGATCGCTCGTGCTGCGCAGCGTCAGGACAATATCCACGGTGGGCGGCGCTTTGATCATGACTGTGATCAGGCGCGCGCTGCCGTCAGGCACGATACCTATGGCTGAGGTCATTTCCCAATTTCGGTCGGCCTGCCGAAGTCGGGAAGAAGAATCGCTGAATTGCTCTCTCATCGATGCATCGTTTGGAAACGGCTCGTCGGTGAGTTCTGCAAATTCCTCCCAGGATCCGGAGACTGCAGCCTGAATGGCGCGTTCAATCCTGACTTTCTCCGCTTCGCTAAGTTGAGCCGGCATCCCGAACCCGATCTATCTTTGATACTTGTCCGCCTTGCGAGTACCCAGCAGCAGCTTGCGTTCAAGCTGTGCGCGCAGTTCCCCATAATACGCAGTGAGAAAAGCCCTGGAATCGATCGGCTCGATCGTCATGCCGATCTTGCGTCCGATCGTCTCGGCCACCGCCTTTAGCGCGAAATAGTCGTCGCGGCGCAGCACCTCTTCCAGCTTGTGCAGTTCGGCGATGCCATAGGCGTCGAGCTGCGCCTGGGTGAAGCGGAAGGCGCGTGCGGTGGTGTTTTGCCGTTGCGAGAGGTCCTCGACCAGCGCCAGCTTCGGCGCCTCGACCACCCAGGTTCCGGCCAGCAGATCGCCGATCCGCATGCGGTCGCGGTTGAACAGCGGGAACAGCGCAAACAACAGCGCCCAGACCAGACCGAAGATCGTCGACAGCGTGTCGGCTAGCCCCATCTCGCTGCGGCCGAGGATGATCGACAGCGGCAGGAAGATCTCGATCTCGCGCATCAGATTGCGGGCGATAACCTGATCGACCGACAGGCCGGCGCCGCTGCGCGACGCCACCCGGATCCCGAGCATGCGCTTGCCGGGCGTTGCGGCGCGGCGGCCGGCCTCGAAGGCGATGAAATAGGCGTTGCGCAGGAAGAAGATCAGGATGATCCAGACGATGAACAGCGGCTGCGCGCCTTCGCCGTTGAGGCCGGCAAGCCCGAACAGCGCGACGATCGAGATCACGATTGCAGTGACGATGATGATGACAAAGTCGAGCAGGAAGGCGGCGGCGCGGGTGCCGGCATCGGCGAGCCTGATCCGGAGATCGACGCCTTCCGGCGTGATCAGCGGCCGTATCGTCGAGACGGCAGCGCGCCTAGCGGTCGCCATGCCGCACCACCCTGAACAAATAGAAATAGCTGAGCCATAGCGTCAGCATGCCGCCGCCAATGGCATAGCGTGTCACGTCGCTGGTTATCACCTGCCTGCCGATGCCTTCGAGCAGGCCGGCAAACATGAGCATGATCGTCACCCCGACCATGGCGGTGGCCGCCACGCGCCCGGCATGGGCCGCCGCCGTCATCCGGGTCAATTCACCGGGGAAGGCAATGCGCGTGCCGATGCGCATGCCGGCGGCACCGGCCAAGGCGATTGCAAACATCTCGGTGGTGCCATGGATGGACAGCCACCCGCCCAGCTCCAGGCCAAGTCCCTTGGCGACGTAAATCTGGAACATCGCGCCGAGCAGGCAGCCATTCATCAGGATCAAGAGCACGCTCGGCACCGCGAAGGCAAAGCCGAGCGCGAAGGCCAGGATCGCCACCTGGACATTGTGGGTGAAGAGATAGGCGGCGAAGCCCGACAGGAAATTGCTGTCGGCGCCGTCATAAAGCACCTGCCGCAGCACTTCGGCAGATGCGTCCGGGTTGCGCCCGCCGGCTAGGCTCGGCGGGATGATCGCGTCGTACCAGCCCTTGTCTTTCGTCACCAGCCAGTAGCCCGCGCCGAAGCCGACGAAGGTCAGGACGACCGACAGCACCGTCTCGCGCCACAAATCGCGAATGGCGTGCGGCCAATCATGCAGCAGGAAATCGCCGATGCGCTGCCGCAAGCTGCGGCGTGCGCCGTAGAGGTAGAAGTAGCCACGCAGGCAGAGCGCTTCGAGATAGCTGACCAGCGCATTGTCGAGCGACGTCGCCCGCGCCACCGACAGCGAGGACAGCGCCGAGCGGTAGAGCAGCGGCAGCGACAGCAACTCGTCTTCCGACAATGTCCGTGGCGCGCGTTTCTCGACCCGGGCGAGCAGCGCCTCGAACGCCTTCCAGTCGGCCTCGCGCTCCGAACGGAAGCTCGCCAGCGACTGGCGCACGGCATCCTTGCCGACCAGCGCGCTCACAACAAATCCTCCCGCTTGAGCTCGAGATAGCGCTCGACCAGCGCCGGTCCGAGCCTTTGATGGTCGGCTTCGATGACATGCGCACCGAGCAGCCTGAGCTTGCCGATGACGACCTGCCTTTCGCGCAGCAGCCCGCCGGCGACGACCGAGCGCGCCACATCCTCTGGTGTGTCCGGCGGCATGTCGGCCAGTGTCTCCAGCTCGACATCCTTCATCATCATGAACAGCACCAGATGCCGTTCGGTGAGCCGTCCGACGGTGCGCAGCATCAGTTCGGCGCTGATCGGATCGACGAAATCGGTGAAGATGATCACCAGCGAGCGCCGGTCGAGCCGCGCCGCCAGCGTCGTCAGCGCCAGGGTGAAATTGGTCTCTTCGGTGGAGTAGTCGATCTCGGCCGCGCGCTTCTGGATCATGGCGAAGCTCGCCGAACCGCGCACGGCGCCGCTGGAAACGCGCGGTCGCGCATCGAAGCCGAACAGGCTGACCATGTCGCCGCCCTTCAGCGCAATGAACGCCGACAGCAAGGCGGCGGTGACGGCGCGGTCGACCTTCGGTACGCCGTCGACGGGCTCGCACATCAGCCGGCCGCTGTCGATGGCCAGCACGATGTTGTTGTTCTCCTCGATGCGGAATTCGCGCGCCAGAAGCCGGCCGTGGCGAGCGCTGCGCTTCCAGTCGATCATGCGCCGGCCCATGCCGGGCTGGTAGTCCTTGAGCGCCTCGAATTCTCGGCCCTGGCCGGCACGCCGCTGCGCATGGCCGTCGGGCAGCGACTGGCGCTGCAGAAGCGTGATCGCCTCATCGCGGGCGCTGCTGACGTCGGGCAGCACCGCGACTTGGCTCGCCATCGGCAGCACGACCTGGTTCCAGACCAGCCCGAACGGCCCGCGCCAGCGTACCCACAGGCGATCGAACCTGGCAATGCCGCGCCGCAGCGCCTGAAATTTGAGGTCGAGCGATGCACTGCCGGCCTTTGCGGTCAACGCGCCGCCGGTGCCGCCCATCGGCGCCAGCCGCTCATCATGGCCGAGCCGCGCCTGCACGGCGCGCGGCCGTCCGCTGAGCCTGGCGGTGACATTGACGGTGAACTGGCCGCCGACGCTGACTTGCGGCGGCGCATGGATGGTGGCGTCCAGGGAAGCTCGTCCGCGCCCGGCGGCCGCGTCCACCGCCAGGAAGGCAAGCAGCACGCAGATCCACAGCAGGCCGAGATACCACAGCGACGGCAGCGCGAGCGCGATCAGGAAGGCCGGTATTGCCCCTGCTGCACCTGCCCAGACTGCCCGGCCGCTCGGATAGATCAACGTGGCGCTTCCGTCTGGTCGACAAGGTCGGTCACGATCTGCTCGACCAGACGGCCGTCGATCTGCGCCGCCGGCGAAAGGATCACGCGATGGCGCAGCGCCGGCACCGCAAGCGCCTTGACGTCGTCGGGGATCACATAGGCACGCCCGTCGAGCGCTGCCCGTGCGCGCGCCGCCCTGGCCAGCATGGCGCCCGCGCGAGGGCTGGCGCCAACCTCGAGATCGGGGCTGGCGCGCGTGGCCCGTACCAGCCTTGCGATATAGTCGACGACATCGTCGACCAGCGTGACCTCTCCGACGGTCGCCAGCGCCTTTTCCAGCGTCTTGCGGTCGGCCTGGGCGGTGATGCCGTATTGCTTGATATCGTGCGAGGCGGTGCCGCCGCCGTGATGGATGATGATCGCCTTTTCCTCGTGCGGGGCGGGATAACTCACCCTGTGCTTGAACAGGAAGCGGTCGAGCTGGGCCTCCGGCAGGGGATAGACGCCCTGGTGTTCGATCGGGTTCTGCGTCGCCACCACCATGAAGTTCTGGCCGAGCGAATGGGTGGTGCCGTCGAAGGTGACGGCATGCTCTTGCATCGCCTCAAGCAGGGCGGCCTGAGTCTTGGGCGGCGTCCGGTTGATTTCGTCCGCTAGCAGCAGATCGCAAAAGATCGGGCCGTGCGTCAGCGTGAATTGCCCGGTCTGGAAATTGTAGATGTTGGAGCCGACGATGTCGCCGGGCATCAGGTCGGGCGTGAACTGGATGCGGCCATAGGCGACGCCAAGTGCCTGGGCGAAGCAGCGCGCCGTCATCGTCTTGGCCGTACCCGGCGGTCCCTCGAGCAATATATGCCCGCCGGCGAACAATGCGGTCAGCATCAGATCGACCGTATCGTGTTGCCCGGTGATGGCCTTGGCCACCTCTTCCCTGATCTGTGTCGCCAGGGCCTTTACATCATCGACGTTCACCGAGCCTCCTTGCCGTCCAGTCGTGCAGCTTTTCGGCTGCCCCATGCATTTGTGTCAGGGTCTTTGCCGCGTCGGCGGCCTTCAGGCGGGTCGTGAAACCGCCGGTTTCGTCCTTATCGCGGGAATCGAGCCAGCGGTCGAGCGCTTCGCCCTGCAAACCATGCGGCGCGCCGAGCAGTGCGCCGGCGCGCACCCGCGCCAGCGCAGCGTATTGGTCGCCCAGTTCTTCCAGCCTGCCGGCGCGGCGCAACAGCATCGCCGTGGTGTCGACCAGCGCGCGCTTGCCGAACGCGATCGCACGCTGGTCGGCGCGCGGTGGGCCGAACCGGCCAAGGCCATGCAGGAACGCAAGTGCCGCCGCCGCCAGGATGGTCAGGGTCAACGCCAGGAAGGGCGGTTCGACCAGAAGCTTGGCGAGGTCGTATTTTCGCCCGAAACCGTGCAGCGTCAGGTCGAACATCACCGGACCCTCTTCGGATTGCAAGAACTCGATCAGCTTGAGCGCTGCCGCCGCCTTGTCGGGATCCTTGAGCGCGGCATTGTTGGTCAGGTCAGGGTCGGTCAGGATGTAGAACCGCTCGTCTTCCACCTCGGTCAGCACCGCCTTGCCGTTGCCGGCGGCAATCAGCGGATGCTCATCGGCTACCCACTGCAACCGTTCGGGAACGTTGACCATCTGTCCCGAGACATCGAGTTGCTTGACCGTCGTCTCGCCCTGGCCGAGCTTGGCCTTGGCGATCCGGCCGAGCCAGTCGTTTACGACGGCGTCCGGCAGCCGCTGGATCTTCATCTCCCAGCCCTCGTGCTGGAACAGCGGCAAGGTCGCCCATTTGGGCAGCACGAACAGCGTATCCATGCCCTTGCGAAGCTTGATGATGTTGGCAAGCGCATCGGGGTCGCTGTCGGGCGAAATGGTGACGATCAACAGCATTTCGGTCTCAAGATCGCTGTCGGACCGTGCCATGTCGGGCGCATCGCCGGTCAGCTTCAGCCATTCCGCCAAGCCGGCATACCCGATGCCGCTTTTCGAAAGTGGCGTTGCGCCGCCGACGTTCGGCTGACGGAAGTCGGGGGCATAGGTGGACAACAGGAAGAAGCCCGCCGCCGCGAGCAGGCTGGCAAAAATGCCCCAGAACAGCGTCCTGCGGCTGAACGGTTCCTGCTGGGCGATGTCGGTGGCCGAAGCGCTCACACCCAGGCATCCCTGAAGACGAATCGCTCATAGGCGCCGCGCGCCTCCCGCCAGCCCTCCGGTCCGACCGGCCGGCGCGCGAACAGCGCCGCCTCGACGATGCGCGCGATCTGGGTGAAGGCGCCGCGCGCCCGCGTCGGGATCGAAGCAGCATTGGCGATGTCGCGCGCCGTCAGCGAGGGGCGCAGGAAGTCGGGCAGGCGGCCGGCAATGTCGGCGACGCTGCGGCGAAGCAGGAGATGCACCGCCTCGTCATAATTGCCTTGCGCCGCCAGCGCATCGGCTTCCGACAATAGGATCTGGGCCGTTTCGGCATCAGGACGCCATGTCGCTTCCGCCTCGGCCACGCTCTTTTTGCGCCGCCAGGGCAGGCGCCAGGCAGCGCCTTGCACCTCGAGCAAGATGAGCAACAGGATGATCGCAGCGCCTGTGATCACAGCACCCCAGAACAGGTAGATCATGTAGGGGCCAAGCCATTTCAGGAACTCGCCAAACGGCTTCAGCCACTCGGGGGGCTGGGGCTGCATATAGGCCGGCAGGTCGAACTGGATCGTTCCATCCGACAGCAACTGCTTGTGCAGTTTGGCCAGCCATTCGGCTTGCGCAGCGTCCGGCTGTGCAGCTGTCACCTCTTCGCCCCCATGCAACCCGCGGTTCGCGCGCCGACACTGACAATGCAGCGCAACATTTGCAAGTGGGCTGGACGAGCGTCGTTAAACTTGGCAAATTTACTGCTGCGGTAGCCGGACAATATTCGGCGATGAAACAGGGGGCGCATCATGACTTCGGCAACATTTGCACGGCCTGAGAAATTTCAGATCGGCAGGGTCTTCAACAACTGCTTCGCCGTCATCGGCCGTAACATCGTCCTTACCGGCGGATTGGCCTTGCTGTTTTCAGGCCTGCCCACAATCATCCTCCAACTCTGGACCAACTCGCGCATGGAGGCACTGCTCCAGGCCGATCCGGGCGCCGCGGCCGATCCGAGCTTTGCGCTGCGCAATTCCTGGGTCACTTTTGTCGCCATCTTCATAAGCGCTATTTTCGGGTTGCTGCTCCAGTCGGCGCTTGTGCGGGCCACCATCGAGGATCTCAATGGCAAGCGTCCAAACATCGGCGACTGTCTCCAGATCGCCATTCGCTTCCTGCTGCCGACCTTGGGGATAGGTTTCCTCGTCTCGCTCGCATCGGGCCTGGCCATGATCGCCCTGGTCGTGCCCGGCATCATCCTGTGGCTCGGCTGGTCGGTTTCGGTGCCGGTTCTGATCCAGGAGCGGCTCGGCGTGTTCGGCTCCATGTCACGCAGCCGCGCCCTGACCAAGGGCAGCAAATGGTCGCTGTTCGGCCTGTTCCTCGTCCTGATCATCATCGCCATGGTCATCCAGGGGGCGGTTGGCGTGGTTGTCTACCTGTTTCAAGGCATCATCGCGGCCATCGTGGCCGGGCTGGTGCAAAGCGTGATGTCGATGCTCCTGTCGGTCGCCGCCGCGGTCAGCTATGTCGAGCTGCGCCAGGTCAAGGAAGGCACCAGCGTCGACGAACTGGCGGAGATATTCTCGTAGCGACAAGGCTTGGCGCCGCCTTGGCCCGATCGGGCCAAGGCGTTTGTCAGGGCAGGGGGCATCGTGACGTCACTGGCGCAGCAACGACCGGAAAAATTCCGCATCGGCAGGGTTTTCAGCAACAGCTTTGTGGTCATCGGCCGCAATCTCGGCTTTCTTGCCGTGGTCGTTGGACTTTTTTCGACCCTGCCTGCACTGCTGTACAACATTTGGAACCTGTCGCGGCTTGCCAGTATTGTGAACTCCGGGACCGCCGAGGATTTCGAAACCTTGGCCGTGGAGATCTATCCGGCCACAACGCTGATTGCTGGCCTGATCATTTTTGTGCTGGCCCTGCTGGTGCAAGCGGCGTTGGTGCGGGCAGCTATCGAGGATCTGAACGGCAAGCGTCCCGCCATCGGCGACTGCATCCAGATAGCTTTGCGCAGCTTCTTCCCAACACTCGGCATCGGCATACTGGTTATTCTGGCCTTGGTGGTGGCTGTCTTTGTGATGGTTTTCATTGCGTGGCTCATTCCCCCTATCGGGTGGCTGATCGGACTCGCCCTGGCATTGATTCCGGTTCTTATCTGGCTGCTTTCCGTGTCCGTCTCTGTCCCCATTGCGGTTCAAGAAAGGCTTGGCGTGTTCGGCTCGATATCGCGCAGCCGAGCCCTGACCAAGGGCAGCCGTTGGTCGATATTCTGGCTTTTGCTGATCATTGGCGTGGCAGCAATGCTCATCCAGACGGCGCTCTCCTTGTTCATCAATCTGGGGCTCGCCTCGACTGGCGGCATCACCGGCATCGGAATCATTGTCGCAGCGATCGGCAGCAGCCTTGTCTCGACCATCTTCTCGACGGTGCTGTCGGTGACGATTGCAGTCGCCTATGTCGAACTGCGCCAGGTCAAGGAAGGCACCAGCGTCGACGAGCTGGCGGAGATATTCTCGTAGACGCCGCCGTCAGCCGGCTGGGCCGACCGTATGTCAATGACAGCATCCTTGTCCTGACTGCATACTCGTCCGGCACAGGCACGATGAGGTGATTGCCACATCCGCCTTGGCCAAAGCTGCGGTCAGTTTCGCCTGCAGCCCCGGCAGCTCCAGGCTCTCGCCGCGCCGTTTCAGGCACTCCACCAGCCCATGCAGCGCCCAGACATTGTCCGGGTGCTGGGCGCAGCGCTGCACCTTGTCGCTGAGGCCCAGATCGTCGCGATAGACCTGTTCGGCCTCGCCGGCGTGGCCCTGGTCGAGCAGCAGTGCCGCCAGCGCATGGCGGGGAGGGTGCATCCAGGCCCATGGCTCGGTGTAGGACAGATTGTCGTCGAGCTCGACCGCTTGGCGCAGATGCGTGTAGGCCTCGTCATGCCGGCCTTGGTGATAGGCAAGCTCGCCGTCGAGGAGGGCCGCACCCACGGCCAGGGAGGCCCGCGTCGGATTGCTGAGGAAGCGCCGTTCGTGCGGGATGGCCTCGACATGCCGGCGAAAATTCTCGCGCTCGCCCTCGGCGGCTGAAAACTGCTTGAGCGTAGCATGCGCGACGCCCTTGGCGTAGTGCTGCATGGCTGTCGTGAGCAAATAGAGTTCCGGCTCTTCCACCATCGGCTCATCGATGATCTCCTGCCAGCGGCCGAAGCGCACCTGCACATGCGCGCGCATGGCATGATAGCCTTCCACTGTTTGGGTGAGCTTCGGCCGGTCGGGGATGGCGACCACGTCGCGCGCGACCAGGCTGCGGACCTTGTCGGCTGCCCACAGCGCCGGCTGGTACTGGCCCAGAAACATGCAGGTGAACATCATCAGGTGCAAATCGTGGCAGCAGCCGAGCAGATAGTAGGTCGTCTCACTAGCATAGGCGAGGTAGAGGTCGTTGGCCCGCACCGCCTTTTCGCTGGCGAGCTTTGCCTTCTCATAGTCGCCGCACAGCACATGGATATGCCCTGGCATGTGGTTCATGTGGCCGGCATCGGGGCACATGGTTCCAAGCAACTCCGCCGAGCGCACACCGCGTTCCGGCTGCGTCGACATTTCCAAGAGATGGATGTGCAGGTGCAGGATCGCCGGATGCGGCGCCGCGCCCGCTTCGTCCGACAGTTGGATCGAACGCTCGCAGACCTCCAGCGCCTCGAGCACATCCGAATTTGGCGCCGGTCTGCCGGTCTTCAAATCCCAGAGCCGCCTGACCGTGCGCATCATCAGCGCCTCGACGGTGAGCGCCATCACGTCATGATCGTCGGGAAAGTCGCGATAAACCTGCCGCATCGCGGCGGCATAGGCATTGTCCCATTGCTCGAATTCCGCGGATGTCACGCCATGCGGCCGCTGGAAGCGGGCGGCCAGCGCCTCGATCAGCCGCTGCTCCACCGCGCTGGCTCTGGAGGCATTGGCCCGCGCCAGTTGCACATGATCGAAGCAACGCCGCGCCGCCCGGTCCGCCTCGTCCTTGCCATGCTCCTTCCAGGTGAGGTTGTAGAAGGGACCCGCGGCATAGGCGATGCCCCAATGCACGAAGGCGCTATCGGGGTCGCTCTCTAGCGCCTTCTCGAAGCACTTGATGCCTTCCTCGTGGTTGAAGCCGTAGCACCAGTTCAGCCCGATATCGAACCAGCGCTGCGTCTCTGCCGAGGCGGTGGAGATGTGGCGCCGGTAAGTGCCGAGGTCGAAGTGGTCCATGTCTGACTCGCTCTGAGCCGAAAGTCGGTCAGGCGCAATCTGTGCCAAAATTCATGCACATGGCAAACAGCATTCCGGCGCGGTCCATCCGAACCGCGCCGGCCCAACGGGTCCCGGGAGGGATCAGCTTTCCACCCAAACCTTCTCAAAGTGCTGCTCCAGCGACTGGTGCTGTTCGCAGCCTTGCACGCCCTTGCGATAGGTGCGGTAGACGGAGCGCCAGTAGGGCTGGATGATGATGCCGCTGTCGCGCAAATTCTGCTCGATCTTGGCCATGATCTCCTTGCGCTGGGCGGCATCCGGCGTTGCCAGCGCCTTGTCGAGGAGTTCGTCGAAGTCCTTGTTGGCGTAAGCACTTTCGTTCCAGGCGGCGCCGGATTTGTAGGCCAGCGCCAGCACCTGGACTCCGAGCGGCCGGCCCAGCCATTCGGTGGTGGAGAAGGGGTATTTGCTCCAGTCGTTCCAGAAGGTCGCGGCCGGCAGCACGGTGCGCTTGATCTTCAGGCCAGCCTCGCGCATCTGCGCGGCGATCGCATCGCCGGTGCTCTTTTGCCATTCGACGTCGACCGAGATGAGGTCGAACTCGTGGTCGGCCTTGCCGGCCTCGGCGAGCAGTTTCTTCGCCTGGTCCATGTCACGTTTGGCCGGGCCGATATCGGCAAATTCAGGGTGCATCGGGCCGACATGGTGGTTGTCGGCGGGCTTGCCGCGGCCACCGAGACCAAGCGTCAGCACGGCGGAATTGTCGACGGCAAGCTGGGCCGCGCGGCGCACCTTGATGTCGTCATAGGGCGCGTTGCCGACGTTGAAGCGGGCAACGATGGTCGAGCCCGTGGCGATCTCGGAATTTAGCAAGCCCATCTGCACGGTCTGCGACACGGCATCCGAAGCGGTTTCGTGGTCAGTGTCGATCTCGCCGGATTCGAAGGCCGACAGCATGGCGTTGGGGTCGGAGCCGTAATCGACCCATTTGATGCCGTCGAGATAGAAATCGCCTTTCCACCAAGGCTTCTCCTTGCGCTTGACCTCAGCACTTGTCTCGGCATTCCAGCTGACCAGTTCGCAGGGGCCGGTGGTGATCGCCAGCGCCTTCATCGGGTCGTCGCCGCCCTCATAGGAGCGGTGCATGATCAGCGCCGGATAGTCGGCCATCCCCGCAATCAGCGAGATGTCTGGCTTCGGCAGATTGAGCTTTACGGTGAAGTCGTCGACCTTCTCGATCCCGCCGTCGACCGGCTTCTTAGTGTCGGCATTGACCAGCGCGCCCATGCGCGCGGCGACCGAATTGCCGGCGACTGACGCATCGCACCAGCGGGTGAGATTGTGGATGACATCGTCGGCGCTGAAGGTGTCGCCATTCGACCAGGCGATGCCCTTGCGCACATGCAGCGTGATTGTCCTGGCGTCGTCGCTGGTTTCCCAGCTTTCCAGCAGCCACGGCTCGAAGGTGAAGTCGCGATTCCAGCGCACCAGATATTCGTTGCAGTGGCGCGCGACATTGGACATTTCGACGCCGTCGAAAGTGCGCGGGTCCTTGAACCCTTTGACGTTCATGGCGACGCGCAAGGTGCCGCCGCGCTTCGGCTCCTCGGCCCGGGCAGGCGTGGAGGCAAGGCCGCCCAGCGCCAGCGCTCCGGCCGCGCTGACACTGAGGCCGGCCATGATGGCGAGGTATTCGCGCCGGTTGACGCCGCCTTTCCTGAAATCATCGGCAACGGGTTTCGCTTGCGGGTGCAATTCTCTCTCGGTCAGCATGAATTTCATCGTCGTTCCCTCTTTTGTTGAGCGCCCCCGACAGGTCACCTCCGCTTGGGGGCGGATGTGACCGTCGGGGTGCCGTTGCCTGAGCAGGTGATGATAAAGCGGGCCGATACCGGGAAATGTTCGGGTTTCCGCAATTCTTGTGCGCTGCTCCGCAGCGCGGAGTACAGCCAATCTCCCCCATTGTTGTGGGGGAGATGTCCGGCAGGACAGAGGGGGCGCTGTCCCGCCGGCCCTTCTTGTCAACGCGCGTCCCTTCGCAGGGCAATCGTCGCGTTGATTTAGGAGATTGAGGGGCCGCGATCCTTCGCGCCCCCCTCTGGCCTGCCGGCCATCTCCCCCACGAGGGGGGAGATCAGCACGTCGTCGTTCTTGCCGAGCACGGCGACGGCGGCGATGGCCGCAAGGATGCACAAAAACGCCTCGCCGGCGCGCGGAACACTTTTGCGGGCGCGCAAAAAACTGTGCACCAGCCGCGGCTCCTCGTACCACCAGGCGCGGCCGCCGGCGGCGAGGATGCGGTTGCGATAGGTCTCACCGTCCGACGACAGCGGATCGCACTCGGCGGTGACGATGACGGTCGGCGGCAGGCCGGAAAAATCGCTGTCTTCCAGCGGCGAGAATGTTGGGTCCTCGCGCGACTGCGCCGGGCCTGCGCGGATGGTGCGATAGGTCTCGATGTCGCGCAGCGTCAGCAGCGGCGCCTGCGCATGTTCGACGTAAGAGCCGGCAGTCTCGTCGCCGCCGAGGCCGGGATAGATCAGCACCTGGCCGACAGCGTGGCGCAGATGACGACGCGATGCATGCGCGACCGCGGCGGCAAGGTTGCCGCCGGCACTTTCGCCGACGAGCACGATCGGCAGATCAGTCGTTTGCGCCGCCCATTCGAAGACAGCAAGCGCATCCTCGAAGGCGGCCGGATGGCGATGTTCCGGCACCAGCCGGTAGTCGGCGGAGACGACGTCGAAGCCGGTGCCGGCGCAAATCTCGGCGCAGATGTCGTCATGACTGTCGAGCCCGCCCAGCACAAACCCGCCGCCATGATAGTAGACGATGATTGCGCGCGCCGGCTTGCCCGCCATCCGGTAGTAACGGATCGGGATGATATGTCCTTCATCGGCGGCAATGATGCCGTCGCTGGCCGAAACGCCCTTGGGATAACCCTGATGGAAGGCGCGGCACATCGCGTCATAGACCGATCTTTGCTCGGCGATCGGCAATTCAGCGATTTCAGGCGGGAACCAGTCGTTGACCAGGTCGATATAATCCCACAGCGCCGGGTCCAGCCTCGTGGCGTATTTTCCCTGTCTGGCTGTCTTGAGCTTGTGGACCGTGCCCATCTTGCAGCTCAGAGCTCGTCGTAGAGCCGGCCGGCGTTTTCAAAGGTGAAGCGCAGCGGCACCGAGCCCTCGACCTGCCATGCATCGACCGTGTCGCCCGCCATCAGCCGGCAGGCATCGAGTGTGTTGGTGACGGCGCCGCCATAGAGCCGGTTGGCAAGGTTGAGGATGGCGGTCTGGTGCATGGCGGCACTGCCGCTGCCGCAGGCATCCTTGACCAGCAGCACGCGAAAGCCGGATGCCACCGCGTCCTTCACCGTGGCGTCGACGCAGGCCTCGGTCCACACGCCGGCGACGATCAGCCACTCTATCCCGCCGGATTTCAGGTCGCGAGCCGCCGGCCCGGAACGGAAGGCGCTGGCCTCTGCCTTGATCAGCAACGCCTCGCCATTGGCCGGCGCCACCTCATGACAGATTTGCGTCAGCGGATCGCTCTTGTCGGAAAAGGCGGACTTGCCGTTGGCATCGAGCGGATGGAACGGCCGCGCCTTGGCGGTGTCGACGATGTAGGCCCAGTGGTAGAGCGGCACGAAATTGCGCCGCGCCGCCGCTTGCAGGCGCTGGACGTTGGCCAGCACCTCACCATAGCCTTCGACCAGATAGCGCTTGTCCTGCCGATGTTCTTCCTGGAGGTCGATGAACACCGCGGCCACCGTGCCGCGTCTGATCGAGATCGGTGCCTTCATCTAGGCGGCCCCTGCCAGAAACTCGTCCTCATAGGGAAAGCGCGACAGCAATTCGGTGCCGGTCTCGGTGATCAGGATCTCGTCCTCCAGCTTGACACCCTCGCGGCCACCTTTCTCGCCGATATAGCTTTCCACGCTGACCACCATGCCGGGGACGATAATGCCGTCGCGGCCGTAAGTCTCGTAGTCCATGGCGTGCGCAATGAACGGAGTTTCGCCATGCATGCCGACGCCGTGCATAACCGAAGTATAGCGCTGGTCGACGAAACGGTCCGGGATTTTCCACGCCTTTTCGGCGATCTCGCGAAACGCCATGCCCGGCTTCACGATCGAAATATTGTGCTGAACCTGGTCGTGCGCCATGCGGTAGAGCGATTTCTGATAGTCGGTCGGCCTGCCCGGCCCGCAGCGGAAGGTGCGGGAAAAATCGGAATAATAGCCGTAGCAGCCGATGGTGTCGGTATCGAGTGCCAACAATTCGCCCGGCCGGATCTTGCGGCCGCTGGCCTCGTTGAACCACGGATTGGTGCGCTGTCCCGAGGTGAGCAGCCGGGTCTCGACGAACTCGCCGCCCTGGCGGATGACCTCGCCATACATGATGGCGAACAGGTCGTTCTCGGACACGCCGGGCTTGATCGCTTCGCGCACGGCGTAGACTGCGGCTTCGGCGCCGGCCATCGACACCTGCAGGCATTTGACTTCCTCGGGTGTTTTCACCGCCCGCACCGCCAGGATTTCGCCTTGGCAATCCCTGACCTC
Source organism: Mesorhizobium sp. ArgA1 (assembly GCF_053714375.1). Taxonomy (NCBI): domain Bacteria; kingdom Pseudomonadati; phylum Pseudomonadota; class Alphaproteobacteria; order Hyphomicrobiales; family Phyllobacteriaceae; genus Mesorhizobium; species Mesorhizobium sp. ArgA1. The sequence continues at coordinate 50,487 of NZ_JBSKBQ010000013.1, read as the reverse complement.
GCAGCCGCGCTTTTCCAATGCCAGCGCCTGCAGATGGCTGCAGCGGTCGAGCCCGAGCTTCATCGAGCCGCCGCCATGCTTCTTCAGGAGATCGGCGATCTCATCGGCGAACGGGCCGGCGGTCTCGTCGTCGCGGCCTGAGACCGAGGACCACACCAGCTTGGACGGCCGCGCCTCGTCGATCGTGTCGAGCACCATCGAGACATGGTAGCTCTGCGGATATTCGAACAGCACGATCGGCCCTTCGGTCGGGATGAAGAAATAGCGTGTCGAGTTGCGCAGGAAATAGCCGAACATGTTGCGCGAGCCGGTGGCGTAGCGCTGGTTGTAAGGGTCGAAGAGGACGACCCCGCCATAGCCGGCCTCGCGCATCCAGCCGCGCAGTTTGGCAAGCCGTCCCTTGCGCAGCGCGTCGGCATCGATGAAGGACGGCTCGGTGTCCGACAGCCACATGCCGCCGGCAGAGTCGGCTGCTGCCGGATGGCGCATGCGGTCTTTGAAGTCGACATCCTCGGTGCTGTCTGGGTCGAAAACGACGATGCTCATGGTTGCGCCTCCTGAAGGCTCGAACATAGCCGGGCGCCGCAGAATGGCTGTGCGGGAATCCGCAGATGTCGTGCGGAATGCCGCACCTATGAATTCGTCATCCTAGGGTCTGCGCTCCGCTTCGCGTCGCTCCGCCCTAGGATGACGAATAGAAGGTTGGCGTTTCGTAGCATTCTAATGCCTTCGCATCGCCTTCGGCGCATGCCCATGTTCTTCGCGGAAAGCCCTCGCAAAGCTCGACATCGAGGCAAACCCACACGCCAGCGCCACGTCGCGCACCATCAGCGTCGAATGCGCGAGCAAATCCGCAGCGCGCCGCAGCCTCAGCCGCCGGTAGTAGCCGTTGGGCGAAATGCTGAGCTCCGAGCGGAAATTGCGCTCGAGCTTGTCGGAGGAGACGCCGAGCCTTGCCGCCAGCTCCGTCATGCCGAGCCGCTCCTCGACCGCATCCTCCATGATGGCGATGGCCGACAACACCAGCTCGTTCTGGACGCCGGTGCGCAGTCTGAGCGGCATCAGCTTGCGGTCGACGCTCGAGCGCAAGGGGCTGTGCACGAACCATTCGGCGACGCCCGCAGCGATCTCTGCACCATAGTCATTGGTGATGATCTCCAGCATCATGTCGAGGCTGCCGACGCCGCCGGCCGAGGTGAAGCGCTTGCGGTCGATGACGTAGAGATCACGCCTCAACTCGATGTCCGGAAAGGCCTCGGTGAAGGCCGCCTGGCTGGTCCAGTGCAAGGTGCAGGCATGGCCGTCGAGCAGGCCGGCCCTGGCGAGGAAGAACGCCGCGTCGGCCACCGCGCCAATATGGGCGCCGCCCCGCAGGCTCTTGCGCATCCAGGCAACCGCGTCGTCGGCGACAAGCAAGTCCGCATTGCCGCCCGAGCAGACGACGATGCGGTCGACCTTCGGCGCATTGCCGGCGGCAAAGCCGGGCTGGATGACGACGCCGTTGGACGCCTCGACCGGACCTTCGGCGGCGCCGACGATCACCCAGCGATAACAATCCCGTTTGGCCAGCACATTGGCGGCGCGCAGTGGCTCGATCACCGAACTGAACGCCATCATCGGAAAGCCGGGAAAGACCAGCACGGCAGAGGTGAGGGGGCTTTCGCTCACTGCCGGTTGCACCCGGTCCTGTCTTCGGCTGGCATGGGCGGTATTCACAATTGTGTATTTCCCGGGCGCCTCATTGGTGGCAGACAGGTGATATAGCGGGCTTGTTGGCTCGCCGGCAACGGAGACGAGACATGTTTGCGGCCCAGACCATCGACAGCACCGACAAACCAGCCTTTTATCGCGAACTGGCCACCCAGTTGAAGGCGCTGCTGGACGGCGAGAGCGACTCGGTCGCCAATGCAGCCAACACATCGGCGCTGATTTTCCAGATGGTGCCCGATCTCAACTGGGCCGGTTTCTACTTCCTGGCCTCCGACGAGGAGCTGGTGCTCGGGCCGTTCCAGGGCAAGCCGGCCTGCGTGCGCATCGCCGTCGGCAAGGGCGTGTGCGGCACCGCGATCGATCTCGAAATGTCGATGCTGGTCAAGGATGTGCACGAGTTTGCTGGCCATATCGCCTGCGACGCGGACTCGCGCTCGGAACTGGTCGTGCTGCTCAGGGACAATGACGGTGTCTTCGGCCTGATCGACCTCGACAGCCCGACACCCGGCCGCTTCGACAAGGAAGACCAGGCCGGCATCGAGGCGCTTGCCGCGATCTATATCGCGGCAAGCTCGTTCGAGGATTAAGCGAACTTCACCAGCATCAGGCTGAAGCAGCCGATGAACAGGAAGGCCGTGAAGGCGAGCGCCAGCGGGCGCAGGCCGCGCGAGCGCAGCTGCGAAATGTTGGCCTGCAGGCCCATGGCGGCGAGCCCCATGGTCAGCATCATGGTGGTGCCGAGCGCCATCGCCGACTTCACTTCGGCCGGTACCGTGACCAGGCTGTTCAGCGCCACGACGGCGATGAAGGCGGCGACGAACCACGGCATCGGCGGCCGCGCCCCGGATTGATCGCTTGACCGGTTGCTCTTGCGCCGCGCCATCATGCCGAGCGCGATGACCATCGGCGCCAGCATGGCGACGCGGGTGAGCTTGGCGACGGTGGCGATCTCGCCGGACTGAGCGCCGTTCTGGAAACCGGCGCCGATGACCTGCGCCACCTCGTGGATCGAGGCGCCGGCCCACAGGCCGAACGCATGCTGGTCGAGGCCGAGCACCGGCGCCAGCAGCGGAAAGCCGAGCATGGCGATTGTGCCAAACAGCGTGATCGAGGCGACGGCGTAGGTGACGTCCTCGTCGCGCGCATCGGTAACGATGTTGGTGGCGACAATGGCCGAGGCGCCGCAGATCGATGTGCCGGCGGCGATCAACTGCGCCAGCTTGCGGTCGACGCCGAGCAGGCGGCCGAGTGTGATGGTGAAGACGAAGGTCGCGCCGAGTGTCAGCGCCACGATGCCGACGCCGGTAGCACCGATGGAAACGACCTGGCCGAGCGTCAGCTGGAAGCCGAGCAGCACGATGGCAAAGCGCAGCAGGCGCTTTTGCGAAAAAGCGATGCCCGCCTTGGCATGCGCGGGCGTGCCGAGCACGTTGGAATAGATCATGCCGGCGACGACGGCGAGGATCATCGGGCTGAACAGCGCAAAGCCGGAGACATTGTGAGCGGAGAAGGCGACCGCCGTGATCATCGCCACCAGCACGATGCCGGGAATGATGCCGTTCCACACCTGGTCGAGCCGCTTGCGGCCCGCGGCCAGATCGGCGGAAATCAGGCTTTTCGGAATATCGTTCGCGATGTGGGTAACGGAAGACAATGCAATTCTCCAGGCGGGTATCCCGAGAGAATGCCATTCCAGAACCAATCTTTCCAACGAATTGTTTTGGTTGGAATGATCGATTTCTACGAACGATTGGCCTTGGCCAAGTGTCACTGTGTTAGACAGGCTGGGCCAATTCCAAAATCTTGACGCGCCAATGTTCCTGCTCCAGCTTGGCGCCATGTTCATTTTCTCGCTCGCCATCGCCACGCGACGTCGCCTCCGCACAGTGCGGAACGGCAAGCTGATTGCGCGACGACAAAGGCCGGCACGATAGATCCCGGTTCGTTCGTTTCCAGCCCCGCCGCACTATTCGCCGGCGGGGTTTTTCATATCTGGAGCATTGTTATGAATTCTTCCATCCGGTTTCGGCCAGCCGAACGCGCTGACGCCGCCGCGATCAGGGACATCGTGCGTGCCGCCTATGCCAGATGGGTGCCGGTGATCGGCCGCGAGCCGATGCCGATGCGCGCCGACTATGACAGAGCGGTTGTCGAGCATCCGTTCGAACTCGCCGCCGAGAGCGACCGTATTGTCGGCATGATCGAAACCATGCTGGAGGACGATCACCTCTGGATCGAGAATGTCTGCGTTTCTCCGGACGCACAGGGCAGGGGCATCGGCAGGCTGTTGCTGGAGCGCGCCGAACAAAAGGCGCGCGAGGCCGGCCGCTTCGAACTGCGCCTGCTGACCAACGGCGCCTTCGCAGCCAATGTGTCGCTTTACAAGAAGCACGGCTATACGATCGACCGCGAAGAGCCGTTCATGAACGGCATGACGGTCTATATGAGCAAGAAACTGGCGTGATGCAGAAGGCCGTCGATGATCTCTGTAGGATTGCTCCCAAGTTGACGGAGAATCTCGGTTTGGAGCAAATTGCCGCCGCTCAGACGTGCATCGAATCCTTGGTTCTTCCACTGTCAGCCGATGACATCAGTGCGCTGATATCGTTGCTGCCGGCTGACGGCGATACCGCCTATGGGCTCAACTGGTCCATTTTGCATGTGGTCGAAGCGGCTCCGGAATGGCCGCTGTGGGACATGCTCGGGGACGAGGGAAATGATTGGGTTCGCAGCTTTCGCCAAAGGCTTGTCAATGCAGGTTTCGAGGCCCCACAAGGTCGCAAGTAAAAGGCTCAGTGACCGCGCTGCCAGCGTGTCTGGCTCAATCGCCGGCACTTGCAAGCGGCTGGCGTGATCGCCGACAAAGAGGGGAGGTTCGGATGGCAATCAGGGTTCGGTTGAAGCCACTCTCGGGGCGGTACGCGGTTTCGCGCCTCGACGCAAAAGACAGCATTCCCGGCTGGGCCGACGGGCCGGGCTTCGTCAGCATCACCAGGACCGAGGACGAGCTTTCGGTCGTTTGCCTTCAGGAGCGGGTTCCGGACGGCGTGAAGCACGACAGGGACTGGGTCGCGCTGAAACTCCAGGGTCCCTTTGCCTTCGACGAAACAGGCATCGTGCTGTCGGTGATAGAGCCATTGTCGGAAAACGAACTGGGCATTTTCCTGGTATCGACCTTCGACGGCGACCATCTGCTGGTGAAGGCCGCTGATGCGCCAAGGGCCGCCGTTCTTCTGACAGACGCCGGCCATACACTGCTTTAGCGCTTGCAGTCGCGACCGCCTCAGGTCTGGCTCAATCGCTTGGCCCCTTGCATTTGGCGCTGGCGTTTGACAGCACCGTTTGCGCATCGTTATCTCTAGAAGAATACGACGATCACCCCACATTTGCTGGCGACCCCCAGGGAGAAGTCCATGTCTCACAATCTGCAGTTCTATATCGATGGCGCCTGGGTCGATCCGGTCGTGCCCAACAGTTTCGATGTCATCGACCCCTCCAACGAGGATGCCTTCGCGCAGATTTCGCTCGGCTCCAAGGCCGATGTCGACAAGGCGGTGGCCGCGGCAAAACGCGCCTTCGATACATACGGCTTCACCTCGGCCGAGGAACGTCTCGACATCCTCAATCGCATCATCGAGGTCTACAAGAACCGCAGCGCCGAGCTGGCGCTGGCCGTATCGCGCGAGATGGGCGCGCCGCGCCAGATGGCGCTCGACAGCCAGGTCGGCATTGGCCTCGCGCATCTCATGAAGATCGCCGAAGTGCTGAAATCGTTCGAATTCCGACACGTCAAGGGCTCGTCCCTGATCGTCAAGGAGCCGATCGGCGTCGTCGGCTTGATCACGCCGTGGAACTGGCCGCTGAACCAGATTACCTGCAAGGTCGGTCCGGCACTCGCCGCCGGCTGCACCATGGTGCTGAAGCCGTCGGAAATCGCGCCGCTCGACGCCATCATCTTCGCCGAGATCATCGACGAGGCCGGCGTGCCGAAGGGCGTCTTCAACCTCGTCAATGGCGACGGCCCGGGCGTCGGCCAGGCGCTGTCCAGCCACCCCGACATCGACATGATGTCGTTCACCGGCTCGACCCGCGCCGGCATTCTGGTTGCCAAGGCGGCCGCCGACACGGTCAAGCGCGTGCATCAGGAACTTGGCGGCAAGTCGGCCAACATCCTGTTCCCCGATGTCGATCTGCAAAAGGCCGTCAGCAAGGGCGTCGCCGGCTGCTTCAGCAACTCAGGCCAGTCCTGCAACGCGCCGACGCGCATGTTCGTGCCGCGCGACCGCCATGACGAGGCGGCCTCCTATGCCAAAACGGCGGCGGAAAAATTCACCGTTGGCCCCGCTGATGCCGCCGGTTCCAAGCTCGGCCCGGTGGTCAGCCAGCTTCAGTTCGACAAGATTCAGGACCTGATCCAGGCCGGCATCGACGAAGGTGCGACATTGGTCGCCGGTGGGCCCGGCCGCCCGGCCGAACTCAACCGCGGCTATTACGTCCGCCCGACCGTGTTTGCCGACGTCACGCCGGACATGCGCATCGCCAGGGAAGAAATCTTCGGGCCGGTGCTGGCGATCATGCCTTATGACACCGTCGAAGAGGCGGTCGGCACCGCCAACGACACCGTCTATGGTCTGGCCTCCTACATCCAGGCCAAGGACATCCAGAAGGCCCGCGAGGTCGCCGCCCGCATGCGCACCGGCAATGTCTACATCAACTATCCCCAGTGGGACGCCGGCTTGCCCTTCGGCGGCTACAAGCAATCCGGCAACGGCCGCGAATACGCCGAATACGGTCTCGAGGATTTCCTCGAGATCAAGGGCATAGCGGGCTACGAGGCGGCGGAGTAGGGGCTAACCCTTCGGGATCGGCAGCCAGCCGGTCCCGGTGCTCCAGCTCTCAAAGGTGCGGCTTCACTCTTCCCGGAAAGCTTTCTCGATCTGGTCCGACAGCGGCTTCACCAGATAGGAAAGCATCGTGCGATCACCCGTCGGGAAGAACACCTCAGCCGGCATCCCCGGCGCCAGCGAAAGCCCGTGCAGCTTGGCGACCTCGGTTTTCGGCAGCGTCACCCGCGCAACATAGAAGGCTGCTCCGGTGCGCTCTTCGGTGGTGAGATCCGCCGAGATCCGCGACAGCGTCCCGGTCAGTTCCGGCGTGGTTTGCCGATTGAAGGCCGACAGGCGCAAAATGGCATTCTGGCCCATCGTCACCTGGTCGATATCCTGCGGTGCAATATGCGCTTCAACGGTCAGGTCGTCTGTTACCGGTACGATCTGCATCACCTGTTCGCCGGGCGCGATGACCCCGCCAATCGTATGCACGGCCAACTGCAGCACCACGCCATCCTGCGGGCTGCGCAGATCGATGCGCTTCAACTGGTCCTCGGCCGCTACCTTGCGTTCGACGAACTCGGAGATCTTCCCTTGCGTTTCGCGTAAATCGTTCGCGACCTCGCTGCGAAGATCCTGGTCGATCTGGATGATCTGCAGTTCGATCTCGGACGCCTTGCCTTTCACCTGGGCAATTCCCGCCGTCAACTGCCCATGCTCGCCTTCGAGCCGCACCGCGTCCCGTTCCAGCGCCGTCATGCGCTCGATCCCTATCAGCTTGCGATGCCACAGGGACCGCACGCCCTCCAACTCGATCTGGATCAGCTCGATCTCGCGGCGTTTGGCCTGCAGCTGCTCGGTCAGGCCGGCGGTCTCCTGCGTCAATTGGGCGATCCGTTCGCGCAATTGCGATCGCTGGCCAGATCGAGCCTGGCGCCGGAAATCGAACAGTGATTGTTCTCCGGCCATCGATGCGGCGACACCAGCTTCGTCGCCCCGCGATGTCAAAACCTCCGGAAAGCTGATCGTGTCCTTGCCGTCACGCTCTGCCTCCAGGCGCGCCAACCGTGCATAAAACTCATCCAGACCTTTTGAGACGATCGCCAGGTTGGCGCGCGTTACCGTCTCATCCAGGCGCACCAGAATATCGCCGGCTTTGACCCGGTCGCCTTCACGCACCCTGATCTCGCCGACCACGCCGCCCGTCGGATGCTGAACCTTCTTTACATTGGAATCGACCACCAGCCGACCAGCTGCGATCACCGCACCCGACATTTTGGTCACGGCCGCCAAGCCGCCAACACCTCCGACAAGCAGCAGACAGGTAGCAACCCCGGCCACGAGATAGCGGTGGACCTGCTTATGATGCAAAGCGCTTCTGTCCTCGCTCATGCCGGAATGCCTCTCTCCGTGGCGGCAACGACCTTGAGCGGTGCTGCCGATCGGAAAACCTTGTTCAGCACCTCATCCTTCGGACCGAAGGCCTGCACATGCCCATTGGCCATCACCAGCACCGTATCGACATTGGCCAGGACAGTGGATCGGTGCGCGACGACGATAACGATGCCGCCGCGGTCCCTGATGCCCTGGATGGCGGCGGACAAGGCCACTTCACCGTCCGCATCGAGATTGGAATTCGGCTCGTCCAGGATGACCATGAACGGATCGCCATAGAGGGAGCGCGCAAGGGCGATACGCTGCCGTTGCCCGGCCGACAGCGAAGCACCAGCTTCGCCGACCCTTGTGTCGTAACCGTCGGCCAGATGCACGACGAGATCATGCACGCCGGCGGCCTTGGCCGCCGCAAGCACCATGTCGGATGACGCATCCGGGTCGAAGCGGGCGATGTTCTGCGCAATCGTTCCGTCGAACAGCTGCACATCCTGCGGCAGATAGCCGATATGTTTGCCGAGCTCCTCGCTCGGCCACTGGTCAAGCGTCGCGCCGTCCAGCCGCACGGCGCCCCGCGCCGGCAGCCAGACACCCGCAAGCGCACGCACCAGCGACGATTTGCCGGAAGCGCTCGGACCGATGACCCCCAGGCCCGATCCCTTGGCCAGTGAAAAACTGGCATCCCACAGCACCGGCTTCTGTTCGCCCGGTGGCGCGACACTGACATTCTCAACCACCAGCGCGCTGACCGGCGCGGGCAGGGTTACGCCGGTTGCGCCTTCCGGCAGCGCAGCCAACAGCTGCTTCAGGCGTGCCCAGCTTTGCCGCGCCGCAATGAAACCCTTCCAATGCGCTATCGCCAGTTCGATCGGAGCCAGCGCCCTGCCCATCATGATCGAGCTTGCGATCATGATGCCGCCGGTCGCCTCTTGCTTGATCACCAGATAAGCGCCGATCGCCAGCATGGCGGATTGCAGCATCAATCGCAGGATCTTGGAAATCGTGCCAAGCGTTCCCGCCACATCGCTGGCCGCCGCATGGGCGTTCAGGTACTCGGCATTGACGACATGCCAGCGCTCGGCGATACGCCCGCCAAAACCCATGGCCTGCATGGCTTCGGCATTGCGCCTTGTCGCCTCGGCCAACGTGCTTCGGACGGCTGCGTGCTGTCCGGCGACCCTTGTCGGGCCGCGGGTCCGGAATTCGGCCAGAAGCGTCAGCGCAAACAGGACAACGGCGCCAGCAAGCGCGGTAACGCCGATCCAGAAATGAAAAATGAAACAGATGCCGATATAGAGCGGCATCCATGGCAGGTCGAACAGCGCGGTCGGTCCGGCACTGCCGATAAAGGCGCGAACCTGGTCCAGATCCCGCAAGGGCTGCAGTCCGTCACCGGAAGGCTTGGCGCGCAGCGGCAGGCGCATCAGCGCCGAATAGACGGACGGGCTCAGCTTTGCGTCCAACCCCTGTCCCAGCCGCACCATCAGGCGAGAGCGGATCAGCTCCAGCACCCCCTGAAACACGAACAGTGTTCCTGCAAGCACCGCCAGGCCGACCAGCGTCGGCACGCTGCGGCCCGGAACGACCCGGTCATAGACTTGCAACATGAAGAACGAGCCCGTCAGGGTCAGCACGTTGACGACCCCGCTCATCAGGACAATGCCCGAAAAAGCACGTCGAAAGGACGACAGAATTCCGACCAGCGTAAGCGGCGGCGATGGCGTCAGCTGCATGCAGGCTCGCAATCAGGATATGGCATCTCGCCCCTCAATACGTAACTGCCTTGAGTGTGACATGGACCGGCAAGCCGGCCTCGAACCGGGCACTGCCCCTGGCCACCAGCCAGCCATCGGCACGCTCCAGGCGCGCAACGACCTGCAGCGTTGGTGAAGCAGTCGAGCTTGCGGGCAAGGGCAGGGAAAATTCTATCGTCTTTGAGCCGCCCTCGCTTTTGAGGCTCGTTTTCGCGGCGCGACGTCGCGCACCGTCCTGAATGGCGGGGTCCTCGAGGTAGATCTCGAGATGGCCTTCCGGGATAGTTTTGCCGCCCGCGAAGGTGACCGCGCCATGAATATCGGTCGATTGCGCAGCCGCTGCCCCGGCGGCCGCGGCGACAGCCGCGACTCCGGCGGCCATCAATACTGTGCGGCGGTCGGTCATCCGTACTCTCCCTTTTTCGCTGCGTTACCTCTGCCAGCTGCACAGGGGTGACCAGCGTCGTACCAACGCATGTTGCCCAAACGTGGACCCGGGGCATGCACAAAACCGAAGACTAAAAACGCGTCGCCTCTATCCGTTTCAACGCGACGCGGTTCAGGAGGGGAGCCTGGAAGCACCCCTCCTGGCAACGCGTTAGATGACAATGAAGTCTGCAGCCGAAAGATCCAGGTTTGTGTTCAGGTGCGCAAATTGAATGGCCGCTTCCTGTCCGGAACCATCGGCGTCGTAAGACAATATTCCACTGTCGGTGTCGTAGATGATGCGGTCGTCGGCATCATGAGCAGCACCGGCTGCGCTCTTGTAAAATGAGCCCAGGGCGAGGGCGCCGTCGCCGCCAACGCTTGCAAAGATGAGGTTGTCCAGCAGGATCGTATCGTCGGCGACCTTGAAGTCCTTGATCCAGTCGATATTGCCGTTCCCGAGTTCTGTCGAGAAGCGGAAATAGTCCTGGCCGGCGCCCCCGGTCAGCGTGTCGGCAGCCAGCCCGCCATCCAGCAGGTCGTTGCCGCTGCCACCGTTGAGCGTATCGGCGCCCGCAACGCCCGGCTGAGCCGGCGCGGGCGGGAATTCGACCGATACGTTCACCTTGTATGTCGAGCCCACCGGCACCTCTTCCACCCAGCCATCCCCCGGAGCCGTGTCCGACCAGCGGCCTTCCAGAATATAGTAGGTTCCGGTCTCCTGGACGATGAAGCTCGTGCTCGAATCCCGGCCGTTTGTGGAGCCAGGGTCGTCGCCGCCATCGTCGTTCTGGGCGACGACATTGCCGTCGCTGTCCAGCAGCCTGACGATGCTGTCGTGGACGTTGGGGTCGGCAATTCCATCGATGTCGATGGTGATGATCGTGCCGGCCGCCAGGTTGACGCTGTAATATCCGCCCAGGCCGTTTCCGGTGGCGTTGACGGTCGTATGCAACGTGGTCGTCGAGTCGAAAATGTCGGGGTCGGCGGCCAGCGAGAAGTTGTTCGAAATGTCGAAGGCAGTTGACGTCGAATTGTTCGTCGCCTCCGGTCCGAGCGTGGCGTAGCCGGTGCCCATACCCGGGCGTGGCGGAGCATCGCCCTGATAGGCGAAATCGCCGAGCAGGGTGTCATCGCCGCCGCCGCCGTCGATCGTGTCGGCGCCGCCCTGGCCGGTCAGCACATTGGCCGAGCCGTCGCCCGTCAGGTGGTCGTTGAAGCCCGAACCGGCCAGATTTTCGATCGAGATATAGGTGTCGCCGCCGGATTTGCCGCCACCCAGTTTGAGGCTGAGCCCACTGGTCGCGTCGGCATAGTCCGCCGTGTCGCTGCCGGCCCCGCCATTCAATATATCAGCGCCGCCGCCGCCGGTCAGCGTGTCGTTGCCCGCGCCGCCGGAAAGTTTGTTGGCCTGGGCGTTGCCGATCAGATGGTCATCGAAGAATGAACCGACGGCGTTTTCGAAGCCGACGAGGATGTCGTGCCGGATAACGGTGCCGCGCCCGACGATCTGCACCGGGCCGTCGCCGTCGCCGCCGTTGGCCGTGCCATTGGCGAGGTCGATCGTCACACCCGAGGAGCTGCCTTCGTAGACGACCGTGTCGATACCGGCGCCGCCATCCAGATAGTCCTGGCCGGCGCCGCCGATGATCGTGTCGTTGCCGCCTTCACCGTAGAGGATGTCGCCGTCATTGCCGCCATCCAGTATGTCATTGCCGCCGCCGCCGTTGAAGTAGTCGCCGCCGCCCCGGCCCCAGAAATGATTTGCCGCTGACGTGCCGATGAAACGGTCGATGCGGTCATCGGATCCGATCAAATTCTCGATGCTGTAGAAGGTGTCGCCCGTGGCGGTGCCGCCATTGGCAACGTTCGTCTCCAGATTGACCAGCAGCTGGAAGGGGCTTTCCTTGCTGTAGTCGACCGTGTCGACGCCGGCGCCGCCCCTGAATATATCGATGCCATCCTGGCCGCTCAGCGTATCGTCGCCGTTGCCGCCGTCGAGAATATCGTTGCCCTGGCCGCCGAGGATGGTGTCGTTGCCATTGCCGCCATAGAGCGTGTCGTTGCCGTCGTCGCTCTCGGTCTGGTCGGGAAGGTCGGCGACGTCGATGGTGTTGTTGATGTCGCGGCTGGCGAGCGAGTCGCGGCCACCGATGATGAGGTCATCGCCACCCTGGCCGAAGATCGTGTCGTTGCCGGCGCCGCCGTCGAGCGTGTTATTCCCATTGTCGCCGATAATGACGCTGGTCATCGTGTTGTCGCCGATGATGGGAGGCGTTTCGCCGCCGCCACCTCCCGGCTGGGGTGTCGACTCGTCGGCGTAGATGATGTGTTCGACGTTGGCGATTTTGCCGATCCGCAGGCTCCTGGACATCAGGATGACCGTGTCGTCCCCGCCATCGGCTTCTTCGCGCACGATGTCGTCGAGGGAATCGACGAAGTAGGTGTCGTCACCGCCATTGCCAGCCATGCGGTCGCCGCCGCCGCGGCCATCCAGCACGTTGTCTCCGTCATTGCCGATCAGGACGTCGTCATGGCTGCTGCCGATGCCGTTCTCGATGTAATAGTCGGTGCCATCGGCGTTGTGGCCGGCAAAGATCGACACATTGTTGCTGTGGCCGTTGACGCTGGAGAACTGTCCGGCGCGCAGGTCAAGGATCGTGCCGGCCGTGGAGCCCGAGAAGTCGATCGTGTCGGTTCCGCCGGTGTCATGGATCACAAAACCGACATCGTGCTGCATGCCCGAGGAGGTCAGCTGGTAGCCATATTGTGTGCTGCCGAAGCCGTAGACGTTGTCCCCCGTGTTGAGGTCGATATGCTGATAGGTGCGTACCCCGTTCTCGTCGACGGTCGAGAAAAAGCGACGGATGACGGCTTCGATGTCGGCCATCATGGGCGTCGCCGCCGACCAGCGGGTGGGTTCGCCGACATCGATCCCGTCGAAATAGGACATGACGCTGTATTGCTGACGGTCGTAGGTCCAGGTCGCATTGTTCAGATAATTAATCTGTACGCCGCCAGGACCGCTGTAATTGTAGAGGCCGGGATGGTTCAGGCCGAACTCGTGGCCGAATTCATGGATGAAGGAATCGAACACATAGCCGCCAATATCGGTCTTGTTGTGCTCGGTGTCGTGGAAACGCTGACCTATGCTGACATAGCGGTCGTTGGAATAGGCGCTGCCGTCGTCCTCCTCGCCCAGTTCCGGGCTGACAACCTGCATCCAGTCCGTTGCGCTGTTGTATGGTGCATTGTCGACGATTTCGAATTTCAGAGGGGTGACCGAGGCCCACATCTGCAAGGCGCCGATCGCAGCGGCCTTGTATTCCGGATGGTCGTTGAGGTCGGAGACATTGATCCGTAACGTTCCCGCCGCGATCGCCGGCGTCAGCGACCGGTCCAGCGCTCCGAGGTAGTCGAGGAAGGCGCCGTAATCTTCGCTTTTGCCATACGGATTATCCGGCGTCTGGTCGTTGACCCACCATTGATCGCTGGTCTGGCTTGGGTTCGGCATCGTTGGGACTCCTTGTCTTACAACCGTGGCAATTACGGCTGTACGGTTTAGCTTGTGCCAACCACCGACAAGCATCGTTTGCGCTTGCCGGTCGAGCCCCGTCCCATTGACAACAATGCTATTGGAATCTTCGCTTGTCTAGCCTCTGTTCGCGCTCAGTACATATGAGATTATTGGCGCGCTTGCGTCGGTGGACTTTGAGATACTCGCTTGCTGTTAGTTGCGCTCGTGCTAATATATGTTTTGTATTACCTCGCCCGGCTTCAGCCCAGCCAGAAAGGCCAAGGTGCTGGGGCACTAGACGGCCGGCTGATACCAGAAGCTGGCGCGAACGCGGAGGCGTGCTTCAGGAACGGCGCGCGAAATGCTCATACGTCACGCGCCAGGGGTCGCTCTCCGCGCGTCTCTCCTCGCCGATCCAGTGAAAGCTGTCGGCGGTGATCTCGGTGAACCGCCACCGAGCCTGCAGACCGCGCGAGTCGGTGCCGATCTGGACAATGTCTTGGCCCTCGGCCCGCCCGATCTGGCGCGAATAGTCCTGGTTGAGCGGATCGCTCCAGATGATGTGCCAGCCAGCGATCCCGGGATCGAAGATGCGCAAGGTCGTGCCATACATGGTGGAGGGGGCAGGGCGCCTTGGTCTGATCCAGATGTCTTGAATGGCGCGGCCTTCGAGCACCCAGCCGAAATGGCATTCGCCATCCCATTTCTGAATTGTGCCGTCGTCGCGGTGGTGGAGCGTCTCCATGTCCCAGCCGCCAATCAACCATCCATAGAGATCCATGTCTTTCGCTTGGTCGGCCGGGGGACCTTCAGATCCGAGAGCGGCGAGAAACGTCGTCATGATTGTCTCCACGGCAAGCTGCGCCAAAACACTGCAACGTCGGCGCCACAATCACTGCAGCGTTGCGGGCTCAGGGTCTTGGGAAAAATTGCTGTAATGCCGCGGCGCCGGCTTCCGCGTTCGCGCCGTGTCAGACCCATGCGCCGGTGCTAATGTAGCGACGGCGGGTACCCCAATGCCCGCCTGGCCGGCGCCTCCTCAGGCAGTCTCTTCGATGAGCGGCGCCGGCCGCCGGCCTGGGCGGAGACCAAATTCCTGCTGCAAGAATATCTGGCCCTGCTGGCGGTTATTGCTGGGCAGTTTTGGTAGGCATTCCGATATCGGTCTGTATTCCCAGAACGTCCGCGGCCCAATCGCGCAGTTCCGGAGAAGAATCGCTGGATTTCATGATCGATACGGCCAGCGCGGCCATGTCCGCGGGCGGCTTGTTGTGCGAAGTCACATAGGTGAAATAGCCGGCCATGATGGCGCAGCCTATCGAGATGACCGGTGGGACGATTGTCGCCAAAGTTATTGCGCGCCAGCGTTTGGGCGGGCCGGGTTTTGGAAGTTCATCTTCATCCAAAAGGTCAGTCATTCCATTTTACCCATCAGCCGGGAGAATGCTGAGCTGCAAGGATCATCTACATTAGTTAAAATGCGGATAAATCTTACTGGGACACTGTCGCTGCCCTAGTCGGTCCCTAGCGGTGCCTCGTCTTCCCAGCCGGCCAGCTCCGGCAGGTCGTCAAGCCAGCTCCTCTCTGTCATCGAGGTTTCGCCGGCCTGCGGTGCCGCCTCTGTGGCGTTTTGAATGAGCCAGTCCATCCACTTGCGATAGGCAGCCGGGGCCAGTTCGGGCGGCAGCACCTTGGCCTTGGCCAGCATGCGTTTGCGGAAACTGACTTGCCTGCGCAGCTTGGTCGTCGTGAAGTTGATGGTCTTGCCCTGGTATTCAACCGTCCAACGCCCATCCCCGTGGCTGGCGAGCCTGTCGATGGCAAAACCGGCATCGACCGGCCTGTCGCGCCAGGGAAGCTCGATGGCGCTCCTCCTCAGATCGAGTGCCCATCGCCGGTAGTCGGCGCCGGCACGCAGGGGCGGCAGCACACCAGCCTGTTCGAGGATTTTCCTGCGGAAGGTCGGCTGTTTCTTGATCTGCCCAGTGGTCAGTTCGACGCGATGCCCACGCAGTTCGACGTGCCAGCGGATCCTGCCATTGCCCACATACTTCACCAGCCTGTCGATGACGAACTCGTCATCGGAAAGCGTCACGCATCCTTGGGCGACGCTCTCGAGAATGTACTGGCTATCGGTGGGCATGATTTGGCCTTGTGCGGGAATCTGCACGAAGCTTAGCCGGTGCACGCACCAGCGGCCACCGATCTTCTTCGCTCCGGGACTCTTGGCTAGCTCAAGGCGTTTGAGAGGTCATCGAATAGCGCCTCCATGCCAGATTCTGGATCGAACCGTGTCGATGATGTGAATCCCTGTTTGAACACAGCCTCGCTGCGGTCCCGCCGGACCTGCAAATAGCCCAGGTCAACGGTTCAGTGTTCTACGGTCCCAGGAGCCGAATGCTGGTATCGCGACGCAGTTCGGAATCGGCGCGGTCGACGCCTTCAACCGTGATCGCGATTGTCCCGTTCTCAATTCTTGCGATCCACCCCTTCGCCTTCATGTACCAGAGATGGAATTCGAGATGCTCTCGCGGACAGCCTAACAAGCGTTCGATTTCGACGTCGCCAATGCCGGGGTTGCTGACATCCTGGCGGCGCTTCACATAGAGCAGGGAAAGCAGTTTGGCCTGAACCACGGCGTCCTTCTGAACGCCCTTGGCGTCGCTTGCTTCCTCCACCAATTGAATGTGCAGACCGGCATGCTCCCGATAGGAGATGTCGTACTGCGCGCGCTTGACCGGATCTTTCAGGACGTTGTGTGCTTCTACTATTTCACTGAAGCGGGCTTCATTTCCGGTTTGCTGATTGTCGGGATGATAGCGCATCGCAAAATAGCGGAATATTCGCTCAAGCGTCTCCGAGTTGGCGTTCGGGCTGATCTCCAAGAGTTCGTAGTAATCGACGAACAATGCGCTGCTCCCTCAAACATCGCCCCCGAAAAACCAAAAGCCTGGGCCGCCTTATCTGTTGCGATCCAAGCCGTCAACCGTCGGGTTTCTCAGCGATGTTGCGCTGGCTTGAGGCCAGCCACAAGCCGGACTTTGGTCCCGGCCTAAGCCGGTACCGGCAAGGCAATAAACGCGCTGGCCTAGTTATCAGCGGCAGGCGGCCGGCCGAATGGTGTTCCAATGGATGAACGCGGCAGCAAAATAGCGGTCATTGCGGAAGCCGACGAAGTGATAGCCTTGGCTGTGCCGGTTTCAGTGCGTCCGATGTCCATAGGGTGTTCCTGTTCTTCCGAGTTTTCTCAGAGGAAGTTTGCAGGAAGTTCAAGGAGATGGCTTTGGCTGGGGAACCTGGATTCGAACCAGGACTAACGGAGTCAGAGTCCGTGGGTCTACCGTTAACCTATTCCCCAGCAGGCGCTGTCGCGCTGGTGGGCCGCCGAAGCAGCCGCGCGTGCCTTGTAGCCGCCGCCGGAAAATAGTCAAGCCTGCGCTGCGTTTCAATCTCTGAGTTTCATCAGGGCAGGCGCGTCCGGCCAGCGCCGGCGTCCAGGGCGATCCTCAGCTCTCCGTTCGGCTGTATTGCGAATGCTCGAAGAACAGCACCACGCCAAGCGCGATCAGCAGCGGGATGATCAGGTAGAACAGGCGAAACACCAAAAGTGCCGCCAGCACGCCGACCGGGTCCATCTGCGACAGGCCGGCGAGGAACACGACCTCGAACACGCCGAGCCCGCCGGGCGCATGCGAGATCTGCGCCACGGAGAATGACACCAGGAACACGCCGAGGATGACGAAATAGCCGGGATTGCCGGCCACGGGTAGGGCAAAGAAAATGATCGCAGCCGCTGCCAAGAGTTCGATCGGGCCGATCAGCAATTGCCGCGCCACGATCGGCAGCGCCGGATAGTGCAGCTGGAAGCCGGCGATTTTCAGCGGCTTCAGATGCAGCCAGCTGCCGAAGATATAGGCGCCGACCAGAATGAGCAAAGCGAGGCCGGCCGCGATCGACAGCCCGTGATGGGGTGCGCCGGAAAAGCGGCCGATGATCTGCGGCTCGAACACCAGCACCAGGCCGCCGACCAGCAGGCTGGAGAGCACGAAGGTGATCCAGCAGATCGCCACCAATATGCCGACATCCTGGCCGGTGAGCCCCCTGGTGCCATAGGCGCGGTAGCGGATCACCGCGCCCGACAACACCGAGCCGCCAATGTTGTGCGACAGCGCGTAGGTGGTGAAGGAGCAGAAGGTGACGAACAGCCACGACACCTTCTTTCCGATGTGCAGCAGCGCGATGTGGTCGTAACCGGCGAGTGAGGCATAGGCGACCACCGCACTCAGCGCCGCCAGCACCCAGCCGCGCGTCGGGATGGCGACGATGCCGTCCCAGACATCGTCGAGCGAAATGCCGCGCAGCTCATGCCACAGCAACAGCAGCGAGAAGATCACCGCTGCAATGCCGATGACCGGCCACAGATAGCGCCTCCAGTTCATGGAGTTCTCGTCATGCGTTGCTGCCCATCGCCCAGGCGGGCGCGAAAAAATCCGCGATTCACCAACACTACCCCTCATTTCAGAAATGCCTCATTGAAGCCGGCTATTCAACCGGACAAGCCGCGCTATTCCACCCCAAAAGCATTGCCGCTGCATGATGCCGGCAAAATTTGCCCCGCTGCTCTTGGTGATCGGGTCCGGCACTGATACTCTGGCGGCAACTTAAAACATTTAGGTGCCTGCTGCGTCCGGTTTCCGGTTCGCGCGGCGCCGGAAGGACCCGAAGTGGAAGACCACGACACCGGCGCAGGCGCGCCGGAAGTGGGCGTGTCCAGGGCTTCGCCGCCGTCAGGTCGGCCGAGCCCCTCCGCCGGGCGGCCCCGCCAGGCGGGGCCTCAGTCCGGTGACGGACAGGCCGGCGACGCCCAGCATCAGCGAGGCAAGGCGAGAAAGCGGCGCAAGCGCCGGCGCGGACGCAAGGTTTTTGCACGCGATGAGTTGGCGGTATCAGCGCACCTCGTTGCAGCCGGCCCGCCGGCCGTCAGCGTCGCTGCCCCGCCTCTGGTCGCGCCTCCGGCGCCGCAGCCCAGGCCTGAACAGCCCATTCAGCGGCCGCCGATGCAGGAACTGCCGGTGTTTGCCGCGCTCGATCTCGGCACCAACAATTGCCGGCTTTTGGTCGCGGTGCCGCAGCGTCATGGCCAGTTCCGCGTCATCGACGCCTTCTCGCGCATCGTCAGGCTGGGCGAGGGGCTGACCGCCAATGGCCACCTGAGCCAGGCGGCGATGGACCGCGCCGTCGAGGCGCTGAAGGTCTGCGGCGACAAATTGCGCAACCGCAAGATCAGGAAGGCGCGGCTGATCGCCACCGAGGCCTGCCGCACCGCCGACAATGGCGTGGAATTCCTGCAGCGTGTCGAGCGCGAGGCAGGGCTGAATCTCGAGATCATTGACCGTCAGACCGAGGCCCGCCTTGCGGTGTCGGGCTGCGGCTCGCTGGTCGAGCGCGACACGCAAGGCGTTGTGCTGTTCGACATTGGCGGCGGCTCATCCGAAATCGCGCTGATCGACCTCACCGGCCAGCGCTCGCCGCGGCTGGCCAACCACATCGTGTCGTGGACCTCGCTGCCGGTCGGCGTGGTCTCGCTGGCCGAGCGCTTCGGCGGCCGCACGGTGACCCGCGAGATTTTTGCCGCCATGGTCGACGATGTCGCCGTGCGACTGAAAGCCTTCGACGGTCGCGACCGGCTGAGCCATGTGCTGGCCAGCCCGAAATTCCATCTGCTGGGGACGTCCGGAACGGTGACGACGCTGGCTGGCGTCCATCTCGATCTCGAACGCTACGACCGTCGCCGCGTCGACGGACTGTGGATGGACCGCGACAGCGTCGACCGCATGGTCGAAAAGCTGGTCGGCTGGGATTTCCAGCAGCGCTGCGCCAACCCGTGCATTGGCGCGGACCGCGCCGATCTGGTGCTGGCCGGCTGTGCTATCCTCGAAGCCATTCGCGCCGTGTGGCCATCGGAGCGCCTGCGCGTTGCCGATCGCGGCCTGCGCGAGGGGATTCTGAGCGAATTGATGGCCGACGACGGCGTCTGGCGCAACAGTGGGCGAGGCAGGGCATGATCCCGAAAAGTGGCGAGCGGTTTTCGGAAAAGATCATGCTCAAACAAGAAACGAAGTCATGACCAAGAAACCGGAAAAGCTGGGCTCGGCGAGCATTCGCGTGCTGAAGACGCGAATCAAGAAGAAGTCTGGCCTGAAGGAATCGTCACGCCGCTGGCTGCAGCGCCACATCAACGACCCCTACGTCCAGCGCTCCAAGGCCGATGGCTACCGCTCGCGCGCCGCCTACAAGCTGATCGAAATCGACGACAAGCATCATCTGCTGAAGCCTGGCATGAAGGTGATCGACCTCGGTGCGGCCCCCGGCGGTTGGTGCCAGGTGGCGGCCGCGCGGACGAAATCCACCGCGGAAAACCCGCATGTCGTCGGCATCGACTATCTCGAAATGGATGCGGTGCCCGGCGCGCCGGTCCTGCTGATGGATTTCCTCGATCCCGATGCGCCGCAAAAGCTCGCCGAGGCGCTTGGCGGTGACCCCGATGTGGTGCTTTCCGACATGGCCGCGCCGACCACCGGCCACAAGCGGACCGACCACATCCGCACCATGCATCTGTGCGAGGTGGCTGCCGATTTTGCGCTGTCGGTGCTGAAGCCAGGAGGGCATTTTCTCGCCAAGACCTTTCAAGGCGGCGCCGAAAACGAGCTGCTCTCCATGCTCAAGAAGAATTTTCGTTCGGTGCACCACGTCAAGCCGCCGGCGTCGCGCGATGAGTCAGTGGAGCTTTATCTGCTGGCGAAAGATTTCAAAGGGCGGGACGGCCTAGAATAAGGTTGTGATCCGGCACACCCCCCTCTGTCCTGCCGGACATCTCCCCCGCAAGTGGGGAGATTGGCGGTTTCAACGCTTCGCCAGCCTTCAGGTGTTGGAGATTGGCGAAGGCCGAGACGGCATCTGATCTCCCTCCTTGCGGGGGAGATGGCCGGCAGGCCAGAGGGGGGTGCTGTCCCGCCAGCGTTGGAAACTCACTCTGCCGGTGATCTGGCCGGCTCCAGCGTCTTCGGCGTCGTCAACCGGCCATGTCCCGACACCGCGTTGCCGGCATCCGGCGCCAGCCGCATGAACGATACTGACGCCGCCGCCGAGACCGCCGCCACGATGAAGAAGGCGATGTGGAAATCGCTGAGCATCAGCGGGCCGCCATGGATCGAGGTCGAGACTTCCAGTATGCCGCCGGCCAGCGCCACGCCGAGCGCGATCGACAACTGCTGGAACACCGCCGTGATCGGCGTTGCCTTGCTGGTGTCTTCGGCCGACACCTCGGCATAGGACAGCGCGTTGACGCCGGTGAAGAACATCGAGCGGATGAAGCCACCGACCAGCAGCATGGCCAGCATCAGCGCGTAAGGCGTTTCGGGCGTGAACAGGCCGTATATGGCGATCGATGCGGCGGCGATCAGCGAGCCCCAGATCAACACCCGGCGGAAGCCGGCAAGCCGGAAGATCAGCGCAGTGACGAACTTCATGCCGATGGCGCCGATGGCCGAGACGAAGGTGATCATGCCCGACTGGAACGGCGTCAGCCCGAAGCCGATCTGGAACATCAGCGGCAACAGGAACGGCACTGCGCCGATGCCGATGCGAAACAGCGAACCGCCGAGCACGGAGGAGCGGAACACCTGGTTGCGGAACAGTTCGAGCGCCAACAGGGGATTCTTGGCTCGGCGCGCATGCAACAGATAGAGCGCGCCCGTCACCAGGCCGACGGCCACGGTGGCAAAGCCGATAATCGGCGGCAGATAGGGCAGGCTGACAACCGACAGGCCGAACACCACACCCGACGCCGCGAGCCCGGAGAGCACGAAGCCGATGAAGTCGAGCGGCGGCGTCTCCATCGAGTCGGTTTGCGGCAGGAAGCGCGTCGCCAGCCAGATGCCGATCAGGCCGATCGGCACGTTGATCAGGAAGATCCAGTGCCAGGTGAAATAGGTGGTGATGAAACCGCCGATCGGCGGGCCGACAAGCGGACCGACCAGCGCCGGCACGGTCAGCCACGACATGGCGGCGACCAGTTCGCTCTTCGGCGTCGTGCGCACCAGCACCAGGCGGCCGACCGGCGTCATCATGGCCCCGCCTATGCCTTGCAGGAAGCGCGACACGACGAAGGCCGGCAGCGAATTGGAAATGGCGCAGGCGATCGAGCCGAGGATGAACACCCCGATCGCGGCGCGAAACACGTTCTTGGCGCCGAACCGGTCGGCCATCCAGCCGCTGATCGGAATGAAGATCGCCAGCGACACGAGATAGGCGGTCAGCGCCAGCTTGAGCGCGATCGGGCTGGTGTGGATGTCGACGGCGATCGCCGGCAGCGATGTCGCAATTACGGTCGAATCCATGTTTTCCATGAAAAGCGCGACCGCCAGGATGAGCGGAATGATGCGGTTCAACGAACGCGTCCGAATTGGTCAAAAAACGCGTGCCGGCCAATCCAAGCAATGAAAAGGCGGCAAGCCGATACAAACGGGCGGTTATCATAGCTTCGGCCGGATGTCGCATTAACTTGCTGTCACTTTTGTGCGACCGCAAGCCTTGGTGGCGGCTAACAGGGCAACCGCAACACTTTGCGGTGAGATGCAATCATCTTCTTTCCAACGCCATCGCGACGTGTTACCAGCCAGCGCCAATCCTGAAAGGGAAGAAACGAGTCGGCGCTGTCCATTGCGGTCCAGCGCTTTTTTGTATTCTCCCATCGCTTTTTCGTATTCGAAGGACTGGCCATGGCAAAAATCATCGAAACGTCCACCGGCGCTCTGGCGCTGACTTTTGACGACGTGCTGCTGCAGCCCGGTCACTCCGAGGTCATGCCCGGTGAGACCGACATCCGCACCCGCATCGCCGGCGATATCGACCTCAACGTGCCTATTCTCTCGGCCGCGATGGACACGGTCACCGAGGCGAGGCTTGCGATTGCCATGGCCCAGGCCGGCGGCATCGGCGTCATCCACCGCAATTTTTCGCCGGCCGAACAGGCCGAGCAGGTGCGCCAGGTCAAGAAATTCGAATCGGGCATGGTCATCAACCCGGTCACCATCGGCCCCGACGCGACGCTGGCCGATGCGCTGGCGCTGATGCGCACCTATTCCATCTCGGGCATTCCGGTGGTCGAGAATGGCGGCACCGGCGGCCAGAAGATCGGCCGCCTGGTCGGCATCCTGACCAACCGCGACGTGCGCTTCGCCTCGGATCCTTCGCAGAAGGTCTATGAGTTGATGACCCGTGAGAACCTGATCACGGTCAAGGAGAATGTCGACCAGGACGAAGCCAAGCGGCTGCTGCACCAGCACCGCATCGAGAAGCTCGTCGTCGTCGACAAGCAAGGCAATTGCGTCGGCCTGATCACTGTCAAGGACATCGAGAAGTCGCAGCTGAACCCACATGCCACCAAGGACGCGCAGGGCCGCCTGCGCGCCGCCGCCGCCACCAGCGTCGGCGATGACGGCTTCGAGCGCGCCGAACGGCTGATCGATGCCGGTGTGGACCTTCTGGTCATCGACACCGCGCATGGCCATTCGCAGCGCGTGCTCGATGCCGTGACGCGTGCCAAGAAGCTCTCGAATTCCGTGCGCATTCTCGCCGGCAACGTCGCCACTGCCGAAGGCACGCAGGCGTTGATCGATGCCGGGGCCGACGCCGTCAAGGTCGGCATCGGCCCGGGCTCGATCTGCACCACCCGAATCGTCGCCGGCGTCGGCGTTCCGCAGCTGTCGGCGATCATGTCGGCTGTCGAGACGGCGCACAAATCCGGCGTGTCGGTCATCGCTGACGGCGGCATCAAATATTCGGGCGACCTGGCCAAGGCGCTCGCCGCCGGCGCCAGTGCAGCCATGATCGGCTCGCTGCTCGCAGGCACAGATGAAAGCCCGGGCGAGGTCTATCTGCATCAGGGCCGCTCCTTCAAGGCCTATCGCGGTATGGGCTCGGTCGGCGCCATGGCGCGCGGCTCGGCCGATCGCTACTTCCAGGCCGAGGTGCGCGACACGCTGAAACTGGTCCCGGAAGGCATTGAAGGGCAGGTGCCTTACAAAGGACCTGTGTCTGGCGTGCTGCACCAGCTTGCAGGCGGGCTAAAAGCCGCTATGGGTTATGTCGGTGGCCGCGATCTTGCCGATTTCCGGGAGCGCGCCACCTTTGTGCGCATTTCCAACGCCGGACTTCGTGAAAGCCACGCCCATGACGTCACGATTACCCGCGAAAGCCCCAATTATCCTGGCGGAGCCTGACCAGCAGCCAGAGCGGCACATGCTCTGGCGCCATCAGGCGGCGATCGTGCTGCGGCTGGCGCGCCATGCGGGCGCGCTGTGTTTTGCCTCCGCGGCGGTTTTCATCGCCATGACGCTGCTGGAATTCTTCTATTTCCGGCAGTTGAGCGGCGGCCTGTCGTCGCTCGATGTGCGCTTTGAAGGGTTCACGCCGGATGAGGGCATGGCCTGGCTGACAGCGCTCGGCCGGCGTGGCAGCGAGATCATCCTCGTCTGGCACTACCTCACTTTCGACCTTCTGTTCCCGGCGCTGCTGTCACTGACCATGGTCAGCCTGATTCTCGCCACAGGGCGGCGGCTGAAGCCCTTTCGCGCCCTGCCCGTACAGGCGCAGCCGCTGTTGGCGCTGTTTGTGGTGCTTCCCTACACCTGCGCCGATTATGCCCAGAACATTGCGGTCGCACGGCTTTTGTCCGATGCGCTGTCGGCCAATCCGGATTCGCTGTCCTTCGCGTCGTCGCTGATCGTCACCAAATTCGTGCTTCTGGCCATACCTGTCGCCGTCATCGCGGCCTTCATTGTCGCCAGCCGGCGACGTCCACAGGCATGAACGACAAGGCAGGGGCAACGCCATGAGCCAGACCGCAATCTTCTGGCCGATGCTGGCGCAGGTGCTGCTCGTCTATATCGTCTATGTGGTGATGGGCCGGCGCCGCTACGGTGCGGTCAAAACGGGCGAGGCCAAGGTTGGCCAATACAAGGCGCGCACGACCGAGCCGGCGTCCAGCGTCACGGTCGCCAACAATCTCATCAATCAGTTCGAACTGCCGGTGCTTTTCTACGTGCTGTGCCTGGCCCTGCACGCGACCAATGGCGTCAATTATCTGACCTTGGCCTTGATGTGGATTTTCGTGATTTCCCGCTATGGCCATGCCTGGGTCCACCTCACCAGCAACAATCTTCGCTTTCGCAGCCGCGCCTTCTACTTGGGCGCGATCATTCTCTTGCTGGCATGGATTCTGTTCGCGCTGCACCTGCTCGGCCTGGTTTGAGCAGGCGCTGACTTTCCCTTCCCCTTTTGGGAGGAGGTGGTCGAGCGAAGCTCGGTAGCATGAGGGGCGTTCCAGCTTGGCGGGGATGGCGATCCGTCACGCACCCCTCAACCGTCTCGGCGCCGCGTGCCGATCAACCTTCTCCACAAGGGGAGAAGGGGAAGGCGGATGCTACAAATCGAACACCGCGATCTTGCGCTTGTCGAACTTGATGCCGATTTCGCCGCGCACCAGCTTCAGTGCAGCCTCGCCGAAGACCGCGCGCCGCCATCCTTGCAGCGCCGGCACGTCGGCGGCTTCGCCTTCGGCGGCGATGCGGTCGATGTCGTCGCTGGATGCTAGCACTTTCGAGGCGACGCCTTCCTTCTCGGCGACGATCCGCAACAGCACTTTCAGCAGCTCTGCAGCCGCGCTTGAACCCTCGGGCGGCTGAAAGCTCTTGGGCAGCTTCGGCATCTCTTCCCGGGGCAGAGCGAGCGCCGTGTTGACCGCGCCGAGCAATGCGGTTGCTGTCGATGACCGTTCCCAGCCTTTCGGCGTGGTGCGCAGCTTGCTCAACGCGGCCGCATCGCGCGGCGCCTGCTGGGCAACCTCGTATATGGCGTCATCCTTGAGCACCCTGCCGCGCGGCACGTCGCGCTCACGCGCCTCGCGCTCGCGCCATGCCGCCACCGTCTGCACGATCGCCAGTTCCTGCGGCTTGCGCAGCCGCATCTTCAGCCGCTTCCAGGCATCTTCGGGGTGCGGATCGTAGGTCTCGCGCGAGGTCAGCACCTCCATTTCCTCGTTCAACCAATGGGCGCGGTTCTCCCGCTCCAGTTCGGCGCTGAGGTGCTTGTAGACATCGATCAGATGGGTGACGTCGGCCAGCGCATAGTCGAGCTGCTTGTCGGACAGCGGCCGGTGGCGCCAGTCGGTGAAACGCGAGGATTTGTCGAGCCGGGCGCCGGTGATGCGCTGCACCAGCTGGTCGTAGGAGACGCTGTCGCCGAAACCGCAGACCATGGCCGCGACCTGGGTGTCGAAGACGGGATGCGGCACCAGATCGCCGAGATGGACGATGATTTCGATGTCCTGGCGCGCGGCGTGGAAGACCTTGACCACCGCTTCATTGGCCATCAGCCGGAAGAACGGGGCGAGGTTGATGTCGGGCGATAGCGGGTCGATCAGCGCGGTGACGCCGGGCGCCGCCATCTGGATCAGGCACAGGATCGGCCAGAACGTCGTTTCGCGGATGAATTCGGTGTCGACGGTGACGAAATCCGACTTTTCGAAAGCGGCGAGAGCGGTCTCGAGTTCTGTCTGGGTGGTGATGAAGTGCATCAAATCGCTTTTGGCAAAGAGTAAGGTCTGCCTAGATTTCAGCCGCGCGGGCTTTCGTCAAGCCGCCCTTCGGTCAAGTATTCGTCGATCCGTCGGAATCGCCATTCCTGCGCGCCAGCCGCGCGAATACAGTCGATGTGCGCAGCAGCGCCGTGAAGCGGCTGCGCTTGCCCGCCGGCACGCTGCCACGCACCTGCATGCGGTAGAGAATGACGGCGATGAGGATGGCATAGACCGTCGCGCTGAATACAAACAGGGCGCCCGGTCCGAAATACTGCATCACCGTCGACGCCGCGAAGGGGCCGCCAATGGCGCCGAAGGAATAGAACAGCATCAAAGCAGCGTTGATCAGCACGAACTCCCCCTTATCGGCGCGGTCGTTGGAATGCGCCGCCGACAGCGAATAGAGCGGCATGGCGAAGCTGCCGAAGATGAAGACGATGATCAAATTGAGGGTCGGATTGGCCCCGGCGACGAACGCCAGCGCCAGCGCCGCCAGCATCGCGCCGCAGGTCGTGGCCAAAAGCACCGCCCGCCGGTCCCAGCGGTCGGAAAGAGAGCCGAGCGGGTACTGGATCAGCGCGCCACCAAAGATGCCGACGCTGACGAAGGTGACGACATCGGCCACCGACATGCCGATCTGCTCGGCATAGACCGGCGACAGCGTGCGGAAGGCGCTGTTGGTGACGCCGACGCAGATGCAGCCGAAGCAGCCGAGGGGCGAGATTCGCCAGACGCGCGCGAGGTCGAGCTTGACGTCTTCCGGCGGCGTCGGGTTGGAGCGGTCGCCAAGCGACACCGGCACCAGTGACAGCGTGATCATCATCGACATGATGGCGAAGATGGCAAAGCCGCCGGGGCCGAAGATCGGGATCAGGAACTGCGCGCCGGTCACCGAGCCGATATCGACCATGCGGTAGATGGCGAGTACCCGCGCGCGATCCTTGTTTTCGACGCCGGAATTCAGCCAAGCTTCCATGACGGTGAACAGGCCGGCGAAGCAGAAGCCGCCGGCAAAGCGCACCGCGCACCACATCACGGGATCGATCACCAGCACCAGCAGCAGCGTGCCGGCGGAGGCGGTCGCGGCGAGCGCCGAAAACGTCCTGACATGGCCGACCGCCTTGAGGATGCGGGTGACGGCGAGGCAGCCGAGCAGGAAACCGGCGAAATAGAACGTGCCCATCAGGCCGATGTCGGAGGCGGAAAATCCTTCCTGCGCGCCACGCAGCGCGATCAGCGTGCCCTGCAACCCATTGCCCCCAAGCAGGATGCCGGCGGCGATGAGGAGAGGGATCAGCGGGCGGATCGAGGACATGCGGAACCGATGCTTAGAGCATGATCCCGAAAAGTGGGAACCGGTTTTCGGAAAAGATCATGCTTCGACAAAGAGCTGGATGAGTATGACGATTCAACGAAAACTCATCTAGGTGGCTCCGCAGTTCTGAACCATCGGTGCGGCCATTGCCAGCGGCTTATCCGGCCGCCAACAGGTGTGTGGCCTTCAGGTAGGGCCGCTCAAGCTTCGTGAGCCCTCGCCAACGCTTCGCCAGCCGCCGGCGCGACAGGGCTGGCCGCCCTTCGGCCAAGCGAGCCGGCGGTCAGCAGGCTGAGGATGATAAACGGGATGCCGATGCCGAAGGCCGAGCGGATACCCCAATGGTCGGAGACGAAGCCGAGCAGCGGCGGGCCGAGCAGGAAGGCGACAAAGGAGATCTGCGACAACGCCGCGACATTGATTGCCGCGGAGCGGTCCGTCCGCTGGGCGGCCGCCGAGATCGCCAGCGGAAAGATCGCACTGCTGCCGATGCCCAGCAGGGCAAAGCCCAGCATCGATACGAGCGGGGCAGGCGAGAAGAAGACGAGCAGCACGCCTGCCGCCATCGTCGCCAGCAGCACCCGCGCCACGCCGCTCGGCGAATGGCGCTCGACAAAGCTGTCGGCGAAGAAGCGCGTGCTCGCTTGCGAGAATGCAAACAGCGCCACCGTGAAGCCGGCGACGAACGGGCCTGCATCGAACACGGTGCGCATATAGATCGCCGACCAGTCGATGCTGGCGCCTTCCATCAGCATTGCCGACAGTGTCACTGCGACGAGGACGAGGATCGGCAGCGTCGGCCGCGCCAGCCTTGGCACCGTCTCGTCATTGCCGGCGAAGCGGCTCGGCGCCGGTTCGTAACCGCCGAGAAACAGCGCTATTCCAATCGCCACCATCGGTACGACGATCGCCAACTGCAGTTGCGGCGATATGCCGAGATGCGCAAGCGCCGCGCCGAACAGGCCTGCGCCGAAAAAGCCTATGCTCCAGAACGAATGCGCCCGGTTCATGATCCTACGCTTGAGCAGGAATTCGGTCCTGTCAGCTTCGACGTTGAGGATGATCTCGACGCTGCCGATCATCAGGCCGACCGGAATCAGCATCAGGAACAGCGCGAGCGGCCCAGGCGCATGCACGGCAAGGGCATAGGCTATCGACAAAAGCGGGACCAGCCCGAGCAATGCGCGGCGGAAGCCGACGCGCTCCAGGATTGGCGCCGCCAGCGTCAACGCGGTCAGGGTGCCGATCGGCGTCCCGATCAGGCTGAGCCCGAGCGTGCCGTCCTCGATGCCCATGGCATGCTTGATGTCGGGCAGCCGCGGAAAGATGTTGCCCATGCCGAACGAGTAGATCGCAAAACCGGCATAGACCCGGTGTTGCGGAGCGAGGCTGAGGCCAAAGGTCATGGCGATGCTTTCAAGACAGGGGAGCCGGCGGTTGCCAC
This sequence comes from Mesorhizobium sp. ArgA1, assembly GCF_053714375.1. Taxonomy (NCBI): domain Bacteria; kingdom Pseudomonadati; phylum Pseudomonadota; class Alphaproteobacteria; order Hyphomicrobiales; family Phyllobacteriaceae; genus Mesorhizobium; species Mesorhizobium sp. ArgA1. The sequence continues at coordinate 21,460 of NZ_JBSKBQ010000013.1, read as the reverse complement.
AGGCTGGATTTGCTCGACATCTTGCACAAACATGCAAATCATGCAAGAACGCGCATGAAGAAAACAGGATCATGCAATGTTGACCGATGAGCGGCATCAAATCATCCGCGATCGCCTGGCCGTCGAGGGAAGGGTGCTGGCCGGCGAACTGGCAAGCCGCTTCGGCGTTTCGGAAGACACGGTCCGCCGCGACCTCAGGGAACTCGCCAAGGCCGGGCAATGCCGCCGCGTCTATGGCGGCGCGGTTGCAGCCGCACCGTTCGCCGCTACGCCTGTCGGCCTGCGGGCCGGCCATGCGGTCGAAGAAAAGACGCGGCTTGCCCGCGCGACCGTGGCATTGCTTTCGCGCGGACAGACCCTGTTCATCGACAGCGGCTCGACCAACGCCGCGATCGCCAGGGCCATCCCGCGCGACCTCGATCTGACGGTCGCCACCAATTCGCTCGAAGTTGCCTCAGTCCTGTCGAACCACGCTTTGATCGAGCTGATTGTGCTTGGGGGGCGGTTCGACCGTCACCTCGGCGCCTGCGTTGGCGCCGACACGCTTGCCGCCGTCGCGCAGCTTGGCGCGGACCTGTTTGTTCTCGGTTCCTGCGGTCTCGATGCCTCGCGCGGCGTGACGGCTTTCGATTCGGCTGAGGCCGAGGTGAAGCGGGCCATGGCCAAGAACAGCGCAGGCATCGTCATCGCCGTCACCAACGACAAGCTGGCCACCGCCGCGCCCTATCGGGTCGCCCGGCCAGAGGCGATCCGCCACCTTGTGGTCGAAAAGACAGCGCCGGCCGCGATCCTCGCCGATTTCGAACGGCAGGGCGCCGAAATCCACGTTGCTTGAACAAGCGGGGCGCGCCGGCTGCTCACGACGCAGCATGTGCGACGAACACTTCGACATCTTCCTTTGAATAACCGAGAAGGGCTCCTTCAAGCCTCGCCAGATCATTCGATGTGAAGACGTCAAAGGCCTCTCCGCTGCGGCACATTCTGGAGATCAACGAGCTCAGTTTGCAGCGCCATTCTTCTGTCGGCAGGCAGTAGCGGCGCTCCTCCACTGAGGTTCTAGGATCAATCTGGGTGCACTTCAGGATACGGCCTTCTTCGACAAACGGTTTGAATCCCGCGTCACCAACATCTTCGGCGTTCATACCCGGTTCCGCCGCGAACAAGGCCATCGGTTTGTCGCCCTGAAGCATCAGTTCCAACTCACGGCCATTATGTGGTCCGACACCCGGCGGGACTTTGGCTTTTGGCATGAAGCATCTCCAGATCACTTGATGACTGCACTGTCGCGACAAACACTTCTGGCGGCAATGCGGCAAGCCTGGCAGAAGACTTCAACCCTGACGATCGCATACAGAGATGAACCAGACCCGGCTTGCCTTGACAAATCCGGCCTCCCATGCGCTTTTCGCGCAAATTTTGGACCGAGCTTTGATGCTCGGGCCACAACCCAACACCCCGGACTTTTGACATGACCATGCATCGTTACCGCAGCCACACCTGTGCCCAGTTGAGAAAGAGCGATGTCGGCTCTTCCGTTCGCCTGTCGGGCTGGGTACATCGCGTGCGCGACCATGGCGGCCTGCTGTTCATCGATTTGCGCGACCATTACGGCCTGACCCAGATTGTTGCCGATCCGGACTCGCCCGCCTTCAAGGTCGCCGAGACGCTGCGTGGCGAATGGGTGGTCCGCGTCGACGGCGAGGTCAAGGCGCGCCTGCCGGACACCATCAACGCCAATTTGCCGACCGGCGAGATCGAGATTTTTGCGCGCGAGATCGAGGTGCTGTCGGCGGCTAAGGAATTGCCGCTGCCGGTGTTCGGCGAGCCGGACTATCCCGAGGACATCCGCCTGAAGTACCGCTTCCTCGACCTGCGCCGTGAGACGCTGCACCGGAACATCGTGGCGCGCACCAAGATCATCGCTGAGATGCGCAAGCGCATGACCGATGTCGGCTTCACGGAATTCTCGACGCCGATCCTGACCGCCTCGTCGCCGGAAGGCGCGCGCGACTTCCTGGTGCCGTCGCGCATCCATCCCGGCACCTTCTACGCGTTGCCGCAGGCGCCGCAGCAGTACAAGCAGCTGATCATGGTCTCCGGCTTCGACCGCTATTTCCAGATCGCGCCCTGCTTCCGCGACGAGGATCCGCGCGCCGACCGTCTGCCCGGCGAATTCTACCAGCTCGACCTCGAAATGAGCTTCGTCGAGCAGGACGACGTGCTGTCGACCATGGAACCGGTGATGCGCGGCGTGTTCGAGACTTTCGCCAACGGCAAGCCGGTGACGCAGAAATTCCAGCGCATTCCCTATGATGTGGCAATGCGCAAATACGGCTCCGACAAGCCGGACCTGCGCAACCCGATCGAGATGCAGGCCGTCTCCGATCATTTCCGCGATTCCGGCTTCAAGGTGTTCGCCAACATCCTGGCCAACGATCCGAAGGCCGAAGTGTGGGGCATTCCGGCAAAGACCGGCGGCAGCCGCGCCTTTTGCGACCGGATGAACTCGTGGGCGCAAGGCGAGGGCCAGCCGGGCCTGGGCTACATCTTCTGGCGCAAGGAAGGCGACAAGCTTGAAGGCGCCGGTCCGCTGGCCAAGAACATTGGCGAGGAGCGCACCGAGGCGATCCGTCAGCAGCTCGGCCTTGCCGATGGCGACGCCGCCTTCTTCGTCGCCGGCGATCCGAAGAAATTCGTCGCCTTCGCCGGTGCCGCGCGTACCCGCGCCGGCGAGGAACTGAACCTTGTCGACCGCGAGCGCTTCGAGTTGTGCTGGATCGTCGACTTCCCGTTCTTCGAGTGGAACGAGGAGGAGAAGAAGATCGATTTCGCCCACAACCCGTTCTCGATGCCGCAGGGGGGTATCGAGGCGCTAGGTGGCGGGGATCTGCTCGGCATCAAGGCCTTCCAGTACGACATGGTCTGCAACGGCTTCGAGATCGCGTCCGGCGGTATCCGCAACCATCTGCCGGAAACCATGGTCAAGGCGTTCGAGACGGTCGGGCTGGACCGCGCCACGGTCGAAGAGCGCTTCGGCGGCCTCTACCGCGCCTTCCAGTATGGCGCCCCGCCGCATGGCGGCATGGCGGCCGGCGTCGACCGTGTCGTCATGCTTCTGGTCGGCGCCAAGAACCTGCGCGAGATCACCATGTTCCCGATGAACCAGCAGGCATACGACCTGTTGATGAACGCGCCTTCGGAAGCCACGCCGCAGCAGCTGCGCGAGCTCTCGTTGCGCGTCGCGGTAGTGAAGAAAGACGCCTGATCGCGAAGTCCCGGCGGTGCTTTAACAAACCGCCCGAACCGATTCTTCTCATTCAACAACCCAACAAAAAAGCCCGGCATTTTTCGCTGCCGGGCTTTTGCTTTTCGAGCTTTCGCTTCGATCAGTCTTCGTTGGCCGTGACGTGGACGCCGAGCGTCTTCGGCAGGTCGAGCGGGTTGGACATCGCACCCGCCATGATCAGCGCGAACGGCACCGATGCCGGCGGCTCGGCCGAGATTTCGAGGCTCTTCGGATCGTCGAGGTACTTGCTCACCGCAGCCGTCACTTCGGCCGTCAGTTCCGGATTGTTGAGCTGCGCCATGCCGAACGGCACGATAGCCTTGGCCTGGTTGGCGATGTCCTTGCCCGACATGCCCTGCTGCTTGCCGACATAATCCAGCACCTTGCCGGTCAGAGAATCGTCGTCGAAGCGGACCGAGGCGCTGTTGAAGGAAAGCTGCTGCAACAGGCCGAGCAACGCCATGCCTTGCGCCGAGTTGTCGGCCCCTTCGGGCTGCGCCGCCATCTTCTTCTGCATCTCCTGCATCGACTTGACGAAGTCGACCGTGTAGCCGCCGAGGCCGAACGTCATGCCGAGCGTGCCGGCATTCTCGACCGAGATGTCGTATTTCGACAGGTCCATCTTGCCGTCGCTCGGCTGCCAGGTGCCGCCGATTTCGATGTTGCCCGATATGTTCTGGTAGCCAAGGGCCTCGATGGCTTCCTTGGACTTCGCATCGTCGACCAAGGTCAGGTCGGCGTTGAACTTTTCCGTCGTGGCGGAAAATTCCATCGCCTTGCCGTCGGCCGGAGGCGTGATTTGGACAGCAACGCCGTCTACCGAGAAGGCGGTCTTGTCGGCAACCTTGACCGTCAGGTTTTCGAGTTCGGCCGACTTGTAGATCATCATCGAGCCGAGCGGGCCCGTAGCGCCCTCGGCCGGGATGTTGGCGTCATGAATGACGAAGGGGGTGAGGTTGAGCGTGACGCCGTCCTTGCTGTGCTCGAACGCGGACGTCGAGATGGTCGCGATATCGAAGCCGCCATTGGCCTCGGTCACGCCTTCAAGCTTGATGTCGCCGATCGGCAGCGCTTCCTTTTCGGCCGCCGGCTTCACCGACACGCCCTGCAGCACCATGCTGGAATTGTCGCCGGTAACGCCGGTCCAGGTGATATCGACGCCCTGGACTGCAAGTGCGGCCTTCAGCCGGTCGGCAACCGCAGTGTCCTGCGCAAAGGCGGCATTCAGCGGCAACGTCAGCAAAAAGGTCGAAAAAGCGAGTGTCTTGAGTGTTGAGCGTTGGATTGTCATCGCGAGTTCCCTGAGAGAGTCCTGAAAAGTGTTTTCTTGAATTCTACGCCATCACCATTCCGTGACGAACTGGACGGGAAAAAGGCACTTTCCCGCAGATTTGTCGAAAATCACGGCGAAAGGCAAATCGGAGCGGGAGCCTTCGCTCGATGCGGTGAATAGGTCATGAAGGTCGGGCTCCCCTGCGTACCGTCACCTGCCTTAGAGTGGGCATGTAACAGATTGATGTTGGTTGGCAACAGCACTGCTACCGGTGCTGTTGCACAGGGCGGCACGTTGGAACATGAAGTCCGTCACATCCATCGCCGGATCCTGAGCCCGCTTCGCAGCCCAAGGCCGCAAATTGCGGATTTCCGCAGCCCCGCCTTGCCGCGAATCACCCGCTCGGCTAGTCCACCCGCATGGGAAAAAGGCTTTTGCCGCCTGAAGATGGCGGCGGTGATCACATCGAACCGGTCGATCTGAAGAAGGCGCTGGAAGAGCGCTATCTTGCCTACGCGCTGTCGACCATCATGCATCGGGCTCTGCCGGATGTGCGCGACGGGCTGAAGCCCGTGCATCGCCGCATCATGCACGCCATGCGGCTGCTCAGGCTCAACCCCGACCAGGGCTTTGCCAAATGCGCCCGCATTGTCGGCGACGTGATGGGCAAGTTCCATCCGCACGGCGACCAGTCGATCTACGACGCGCTGGTGCGCCTGGCGCAGGATTTCTCCATGCGCTATCCGCTGGTCGACGGGCAGGGCAATTTCGGCAATATCGACGGCGATAACGCCGCGGCCATGCGCTATACCGAGGCGCGCATGACCGAGGTGGCGAGCGATCTGCTTGCCGGCATCACCGAGGATGCCGTCGATTACCGACCGACCTACAATGAGGAAGACGAGGAGCCCGTGGTGCTCCCTGGCGCCTTCCCGAATCTGCTCGCCAACGGCTCTTCCGGCATTGCGGTCGGCATGGCGACGTCCATCCCGCCGCACAACGCCGCCGAGCTTTGCGATGCGGCCCTGCATCTGATCGAGCAACCGGACGCACCGGTGGCAAAGTTGATGGAGTTCGTCCAGGGACCGGATTTCCCAACCGGCGGCATCATCGTCGACAGCCGCGCTTCCATCCTGGAAGCCTATGAGACCGGCCGCGGCGGGTTTCGCGTGCGCGCCAAATGGGGCCAGGAGGATCAGGGCAGGGGCACCTGGAGCATCGTCGTCACCGAAATTCCTTACGGCATCCAGAAGGCCAGGCTGATCGAAAAGATCGCCGAGCTGCTGATCGCCCGCAAATTGCCGCTGCTCGAGGATATCAGGGACGAAAGCGCCGAGGACGTCCGCATTGTGCTCGTGCCGAAGAGCCGCACCGTGGATCCCGGCATTCTGATGGAATCGCTGTTCAAGCTGACCGAGCTTGAAAGCCGATTCCCCCTCAACATGAACGTGCTGTCGCGTGGCAAGGTGCCCAACGTCCTTTCGCTGAGGGGCGTGCTGAAAGAGTGGCTCGACCATCGGCGCGATGTGCTGATCCGCCGCTCGAAGCATCGGCTTGGCGAGATAGAGAAGCGGCTGGAAATCCTTGCCGGTTACCTGATCGCCTATCTCAACATCGACGAGGTCATCAGGATCATCCGCGAGGAGGATGAGCCCAAGCAGGTGATGATGGCCCGCTGGTCGCTCACCGACACCCAGGCCGAAGCGATTCTCAACATGCGGCTGCGTGCCTTGCGCAAGCTGGAAGAGTTCGAAATCCGCAAGGAATTCGACGGTCTCACCACCGAAAAGAAGCAGATCGAGGCATTGCTCGCGTCCGACGCCAAGCAATGGTCGACGATCAAGTGGGAAGTCACGCAGGTTCGCGACAAGTTCGGCCCCGAAACCGAGCTCGGCAAGCGCCGGACCCAGTTCGCCGACGCGCCGGAGCATGACCTGACCGACATTGCGCACGCCATGATCGAGCGCGAGCCGGTCACCGTGGTGATCTCGGAGAAGGGCTGGCTGCGGGCCATGAAAGGCCATCTGGCCGACCATTCCACGCTGACCTTCAAGGAGGGCGACAGCCTCAAGCTCGCCTTCCACGCCCAGACCACCGACAAGATCCTGGTCTTCACCACCGGCGGCAAGTTCTACACCATCGGCGCCGACCGGCTGCCGGGCGGGCGTGGCCATGGCGAACCGATCCGCATCATCGTCGATATGGACAATGATCAGGACATCGTCACCGCTTTCGTTCATGACCCGAAGCGCAAGCTGCTGCTTGTTTCCTACGACGCCAACGGCTTCATCGTGCCGGAGGAAGAGGTCGTCGCCAACACCCGCAAGGGCAAGCAGGTGATGAACGTCAAGGCGCCCGACGAGGCCAAGGCCTGCGTCGCGGTTTCCGGCGATCACCTCGCCATCGTCGGCGAGAACCGCAAGATGCTGGTGTTCGCGCTGTCCGAAATCCCCGAAATGGGCCGCGGCAAGGGCGTTCGCCTGCAGAAATACAAGGATGGCGGTCTGCTCGACCTCAAGCCTTTCACGCTGGGGAGCGGCCTGTCCTGGCAGGATTCGGCCGACCGTACGTTTATCAGGTCGCGCGAGGAACTGGCCGAATGGATCGGCGCCAGGGCCTCGGCCGGGCGGATGGTGCCGAAGGGATTCCCGCGGACGGGGAAGTTTGGGTAGGTGATCTCCCCACGAGGGCGGAGATTGGCAGCTTCACCACCACGCATTTGGACTATCGTCACGATTGCGGCACTATGACAGTGCATAAGCGCTTGGTAGGCCGGGAGTGATGGGCGTTTGAAGGAAGCGAAGATCCAGAAGCCGGAACGTCAGCAACGCCTGTTCGGCCTGTCGACGCCGCTGAGAGCCGCCGTCATTCCACCGCTGTCGGCGGCGCGCTGGCTGTTGGTGCTGATCGTCGCCGCCGGCGTCTATTTCTTCCACGGCTTCCTGTTTCCGGTGCTCGCGGCGCTGGTCATCGCCTTCGCCAGCTGGCCGCTCTATCGCACGCTGCTTGCCGGCGTCGGCGGCAACCGCACCATCGCTGCGACTTTTGCCATCCTGTTCATCCTGACCTTCCTGGTCGTGCCGATCGCGCTCGCCGGCACCTATGCCATCAACGAGGTCCGCGAATGGGTTGGTTGGGCGATCGAGACCAACCGGCATGGCGCTGTCACGCCGCACTGGATCGCCACGCTGCCCGTCGTTGGCGAGTGGCTGAACGAACAATGGACGGACAATTTCGGCCATCCCGGCGGCATTGGCGAACTGATCCAGCTGGTCAGCGGCGCCAATATAGGCAGCATCTATCGCGGCGTGCTGGCTGCCGGCGGCAGCGCCTTCGGCCTCTTGCTGACACTGCTGTTCATGATGATCGCGCTTTTCTTCGCCTATCGCGACGGCGAGCAGTTCGCCGGCCAGATCGATCGGCTCGGTGAACGCATCCTGCCGGCACGCTGGGAGCGGATTTCGCGCGTCGTACCGGCGACCATCTCGTCCACCGTCACCGGCATGACCGTGATTGCCATCGGCGAGGGGCTGGTGCTGGGCGTCGCATACTGGCTGGCCGGCGTGCCGTCGCCGGTGACGCTGGGCGCGCTCACCGGCGTCATGGCGCTTATCCCCGGCGGCGCGCCGCTGTCCTTTACCCTGGTGTCGATCTATCTCGCCGCCAGCGGCTCACCAATGGCCGGACTGGCGCTGTTCATCTGGGGCGCGGTGGAACTGTTCATCGTCGACAAGACCTTGCGTCCGAAACTGGTCGGCGGACCGATCAAACTGCCCTTCCTGCCGACCTTTTTCGGCCTGATCGGTGGGGTCAAGACGATGGGCTTTCTCGGCCTGTTCATCGGCCCTGTTCTGATGGCGCTGCTGGTCGCGATCTGGCGCGAATGGTTGCGCGAGGTGGAACTGGCCGAGGAAATCCCGCCGGGCTCGTCGGTCGAAATCGAAGCCGATCCACAGATCGAGGTTCTGCCTGCCCCCGGTGCGGCGAAGAAAGCCAGCGCCTGACCCGCAGTCCGGGTCGCCTTAGGGGACATCGAGATTCAGATCATTCCAGCTAAAAAAGTACCAGCCGAGCACCCACGCTGCTGAGGCGCATAGTGTCACCGAAATCGGCAGCACGAGGAAAACGATCCAAAAGAATCCGTCCAACGTGTCTCGCATTTGAAAGTGTGTATACTGCAATATCAGCGCCGCTATCGCGCCGATCGTGGCCGCGGCCGAAGTCAGCGCCAGGACGACAAACCACGCTACGGAGAGCCCGTCCATGGGGCGGGAGAAGATCGCTGGGCCAGTAAAGCAAAGCGCTAGCCCAACAACTACGAAAATCATTGCCGCGATGCGCTTCATTGGATTACCGGCCCAATTAGATTTGGGCTTATCCTGAAGGATAGCTGTTACTAGCGGACTAACGCGACGACAGGATTACGTCTGTCAGCGCTTTTGGAGCCTGCCTTGCTCGTCGCGGCATTCTAAGCCGGATGAACGACGGCGAGCGCTGCCCGGCGCTTGCGCCCCTCATGCAACTGCCACAGCGAATGCGCGACCAGTGTGACGATCAGGATCGCGCCGCCGATGAGGCTGTTGGGCGATGGTGTCTCGTCAAAGATCATCCACACCCAGACCGGCGCCAGCACTGTTTCCAGGAGATAGAACATCGCCACTTCCGGACCTGAGATGTATTTCGGCCCGTTTGCGAGGCAGAAGAAGGCGATCGGCATGATGATGGCGCCGTTGAAGAGGATCCATCCCGGCGCCTCTACCTGAAAGCCTGTCTTTGCGACCATGAACGCCGCCAACGCAAACGGCGGGACGACGCCGATCAGCGCGGTGAAACCCATGTCCTTGCCGCTGGCGCGCGAGATGGTGATGGCGCAGGCGATCGCCAAGGCTGAACACAGCGCCATCATGTCGCCGAACAGATATCCGGTGCCGACGGAATCACCAACGATGATGCCGACGCCAACGATCATCACCGCCATGGCCGCAAGCGTCAGCGGCCGTGGCCGCTCCTTCAGGAACAGCCACGACAGCAGCGCTGAGAACATGGTGGTGAAGGCCAGGATGAAAACCAGATTGGCGGTCGAGGTGTTGTAGACACCGGTGATGAAGGCGATTGCGCCGAGCCCGTAAATGGCGGCAACGATCAGCCCCGACCAGCCCGGTATGAGCTGTGGCGCATTCTTGCTGAACGAGCGCCAGACCGCCCAGACGATCATTGCCGTGACGAAGGTGGCGCCGGTGCGCAGGAGCAGTATCGTCCAGGCTTCGCCATGGGCGAGCCGGATCAGCGGAATGTCGACGGTCAGCGTCAGGCCGCCAAGCGCGGAGAGCAGAAGTCCTTTGGTGTGAGCGTTGTGAGACGACATGAAGCGGCTTTCGCAATGAATTCGGGAGAGTATGGCCGGCCTGCGCAATCGCACACTCTCCGCCGTCAGGCGGAAAGACCAGCATCTTCTGCGTTGAAACTATTTAGGCCCGAACTTGGACCCGGATTTGGGGAAAAAGAAAAATCAGCGCGTGACCGCTTCGTGGTCGTAGCGTTCCCAGCCCTTCGGGCCGAGATGCTCCTGCGGCATGAAGCGCATCTTATAGTTCATCTTGCGCGAGCCGTTGACCCAGTAGCCGAGATAGACATGGGGCAGACCCATGGCCCTGGCGCGGGCGATATGGTCTAGGATCATGAAGGTGCCGAGCGAGCGGTCCTCGAACTCGGGATTGAAGTAGGAATAGACCATCGACAGACCGTCGGCCATCTTGTCGGTCAGCGCCACGGCGATCAGCTCGCCCTGGCCCTTGCCGGTGATGAAAGTGTCGGGGCCGCGCTTACGGTACTCGATGACTTTGGTGTCGACATGGGTGTCCTCGACCATCATGGCGTAGTCCAGCACCGTCATGTCGGACATGCCGCCGCGGCGGTGGCGGGCGTCGAGATAGCCGCGGAACAGCGAATACTGCTCGGTCGACGGCTGCGCGTCGTGCATGGCGCCGATGAGATCGGAATTGCGCTGGATCACCCGCTTCATGTTCCGGCTGGCGGTGAATTCCTGCGCCAGGATGCGCACAGAGACGCAGGCGCGGCAGGTCTCGCAGGCCGGCCGGTAGGCGATGTTCTGCGAGCGCCGGAAGCCGCCTTGCGTCAACAGGTCGTTCATCTCAGGCGCCTTGTCGCCGACCAGATGCGTAAACACCTTGCGCTCGAACTGGCCCTCAAGATACGGGCACGGCGATGGGGCGGTCAGGAAGAACTGCGGCGACTGGGTTGGATGCTGCGTCATCGAACCTTGGAAACACTCCTGCGAATCGCTCTACCTTTGGCCTCGCCGAGGAAAAATTCAACAGGATTGTGAAGGCGTGCGTGAAAGGACGCCTTCAATTTGTGCGCCGATGGTGGTCGGGAGGAGCCGAAAGCCGGTTCAACGGTCGCTGCGGCTGACAACTGTGCCAAGCAGCAGGTCGTGTAGCGTGCGCTTGCGGTCGGAAAACAGCGTCACCAAAAGAATGAGCGGCGTCAGGATGACGGTGCTCGCCCAGAACAGCACCGAATGGACAACAGCGGTGAGCCCGTCGATACGGCTGCCGTCGAGGCGATCGAGCCGAATGCCCATCATCCTCATACCAGATGTGGCCTGGTTGCGGCCGCCCAGCGTGTTCCAGATGTAGAGAATGGCGACCGCCGGCACGAGGATGGAATACAGCGCCCAGCCAAGACCGAATGTCAAAAGGCCAAGCACGGCCACCAGGATCGCGAACGGAATGGTGAGCAGCGCCACGATGCAATAGTCGATGATAAAGGCGAGGATGCGCCGCGTGCGCACACCGTCATAGGCCCTGACGTCGTCGAGCCTGCTGGTGATGATTTCGCCGTCAAGTACGCGCGCGTTCATGTCATGTCCTCGTAACAGGCGCCACGCTAGGGTGCGCGGCCGCCGCCACCTGAAATGGTGAAGGCCGCAGGCGGAATCAAGATCGCGCCGGGAATGCGGTCATCGGCGTCGTGACAGGCGCTGCGAACCGGTTGAATTTACCCTAGGGATGGCGTTAGCTTGCTGCGGCGCAACAAGACGCCGAGGGGATGGGGAAATATGGATTACGACATGCTGGTCATCGGCAGCGGCCCTTCCGGCCGCCGCGCCGCGGTGCAATCGGCCAAGCTCGGCAAATCGGTGCTGGTGGTCGACAGGGGCCGGCGCCTCGGCGGCGTCTCGGTGCACACCGGCACCATCCCGTCGAAGACGCTGCGCGAGACGGTGCTCAACCTCTCCGGCTGGCGCGAGCGCGGCTTTTACGGCCGCGGCTACCGGGTCAAGCAAGACATCTCTATCGCCGACTTGGTCGAGCGCCTGCACAAGACGCTCGACCACGAGGTCGAGGTGCTGCAGCACCAGTTCATGCGCAACGCGGTCAAGAGCGCACGCGCCATGGCGAAATTCGTTGGCCCCAACAAGGTCAGCCTGACGGCCGACAATGGCGACTACTCGGAGGTCGGCTTCGCCAATGCGCTTATTGCAGTCGGCACCAGGCCGCACCGGCCGCGCGACGTGCCTTTCGACAAGATCCGCGTCTTCGACAGTGACGAGATGCTGGAGCTCGACCATCTGCCGCGCACGCTGACGGTGATCGGCGCCGGCGTCATCGGCGTTGAATATGCGACCATCTTTTCGGCCCTCGACGTGCCGGTGACGCTGGTCGAGCCGCGCAACACCATCCTCGATTTCGTCGACCGCGAGATCGTCGATGACTTCATCCACCAGATGCGTGACCGCGGCATGACCATCCGCCTCGGCAGCACGGTCAAGGAAATCGTCTCAAAACCCGACTATGCCGAAGTGACGCTTGCCGATGGCCGCACCATCCGCTCCGAAATCGTGCTCTATGCCGCCGGCCGCAGTGGCAATCTCGGCAGCCTCGGCCTCGACGTGGTCGGCATCGAGGCCGACTCCAGGGGCCGCATCAAGGTCGATCCGCAGACCTTCCAGACCAGTGCACCCAACATCTATGCCACCGGCGACGTCATCGGTTTTCCCAGCCTTGCCTCGACCTCGATGGAACAGGGCAGGGTGGCAGCCTGCCACGCCTTCGGCGTGCAATTGCCGCCACCGCCGGAAACCTTTCCATATGGCATCTACTCCGTGCCGGAGATCTCCACCGTCGGCCAGTCGGAGGAACAGGTGCGCGAGAGCGGTGCAGCCTATGAGGTTGGCCTGGCGCGGTTCCGCGAAACCTCGCGGGGCCACATCATGGGCGTCAATTCGGGCTTCCTGAAGCTGCTGTTCTCGGTCGAGACGCGCCGCCTGCTCGGCGCCCACATCGTCGGCGAGGGCGCCACCGAACTGATCCATATCGGCCAGGCGGTGATCAATCTCGGCGGCACGGTCGACTTCTTCGTCAACAACACCTTCAACTATCCGACGCTGGCCGAAGCCTACAAGATCGCCGGGCTCGATGCCTGGAACCGGATGGGGCGGGGGTAGGCGCTGGCGCTAGCCTTCCATCTGCGCAAGCAGCGACAGCATGACCTCGGCCGAAGGCATCGGCAGCACCGCCTCGATTTCGGCCGGCCGCACGCCGGCGATCGCCGCATCGGCTCCAGCGGCGACGGTGCCCAGCGGCCCGCGGAACCCGTGCTTGGACCAGGCAAGTTCCTGCAGCTTCGGGCTGGTCAGCGCGTCGAGCAGCGGATCGACGGCCGGGTCGATGACGATCATGGGGTGCGCCGAATAGACGGTCGGGCGCGGGTAGAGGATTTCCGGCTTGGCGCCGGTTCCGGCCTGCACCCTTTGCCAGCGAGCCGGATCGGCCAGCGCCCATTCGACCAGCTGGTTCTCATAGCCGACCGCCATCGGCTCGGCGCCGAGCCCGCCGGCAATGTATTGGTCGAACAGTTTGCCTGACGAGGACGATTTCAGCCCCATGGTGCGGAAGATCGCCCTGGCCTGCTCGCCATGCTGCGCCAGCAGTTCCTGCGTCGCGACGTCGCCGCTCATCAGGCTGAGCACCAGGCCGGCGAACATGAAGCCGGAGTTGGAGCGGTTGGGGTCGGTGGAAACGATGCGGGCACGGCCGTAAAGCTCGTCGATGCCGAGATCCGCCCAGCTCTTGCCCGCCAGTATGGCGTCGAGCAGCGCCTTGAGATCGAGCTGGTTGTAGCCGCCCTTGGCCGCGACCGTGACCAGCCCGCTCTTCTTCAGGCCTTCGACCACCGGCCCCCAGGTGTAGACGACGATGGGCGAGTTGAGCACCACCTGGTCGTTGCGGATCGACACGCCACTCTTGCGGGCGAGGTCGACCATGATCGAGGAGGACGGCCACAGGAATTGCGGCTTTTGCGAGAGAAGGGCCGGCTCGCGTACCATTTCGACGGAACCGGCGACACGCGCGTCAAGCTCGAGGCCGTAACCGCCAAGCGCGCTGACGACATCGGGGTCGGCCAGAAACGCCTGCTTCTCGCCGCCGATGAAGCCGAACAGATGCGCCCGGTTGCCGAGATAGCCGCGAAACTCGGGGCGGTCCTTCAGCGTCAGATAGCCGCCGGTGCCGGCGGCGGCGGCACCCAGCAATCCCAGTCCGAAAGCGCGGCGCGAAATGGCCATCAGCGACCGATATCCTCTTTCAGCGACTCCTGAATGAGTCGCAAGTCCACGTCGAGCGTGCCGAGTTCGCTATCGGCTAGGCTGTCGGCATAATGCACGAAAGCGTCCTGAAGCTTGGTGATGACCGCGCCGACATTTGCAAGCCGCGCCTGGCTCGGCGCGCGCCGGTTCGCCAGCGTCGCATAACCGTCGGCCACTTCCGCCGCCTGCGGCACATAGTAGGTGAGAAACCGCCGCACGGAGGGCGCGGTTTCCGGTTTTGCCTCGACCTTGGCGATCACGTCGGCCGCAATGTCGGACAGATTCTTCACTTTGGCCTTCATCTCCTTGTCCGAGATCGACGAGGCGGCCATGGCGAGCTGATCAGCCGCCGGTTGCGCCTGCGCCAGCAACTCGCGCGCGAACGCCACGCGGCTGCCGCTGATCGATCTGAGGTCGAGCCCTTCGAACAGCTGGCGCGGCGCCAGAACGAAGACCAGTCCGGCAAAGACCAAGCCGGCGATGATGGCCGAGACCAGGAACGGGAAATGGGTGAGAAAGCTCAAGGCGAGCAAAAGCGCTGCCGACACCGCGCCTGCCGCGATCCAGTTCCAGTCGTTGCCGAACAGCCCGCGCATTGTTCTAATTGTATCCGCGGGCGGCGCGGAAGGCACCGGCCAGATCGCGACCGCCGTCGAAGACCCGCGCCGAGGTCGCTTTGGCGAGGTTGTCGAGCTGGCTCTTGTCAGCATCGCCGAAAGTGATGCCGAACGCCGGCACCCGAATCGGCGCGCTGCGCCACTGGCTGAGGAAGTAATCGGGACCGCCGTCGGTGCGGCCATCGGTCATGATGACGATGGCCGGCAGGTATTTCGACAGATCGGGCGTGGCGGTGATTTTCTGCAAGGCCTGCTCGGCGCAGGCATACATGTCAGTACCGCCGCCGGCATGCTGCCGGGCGACATCTGCCAGAAGCTCGCTCTGGCCGACAGCGTCGCCTTTGGCCTCGAACGTGTCGCGCACGGTGCTGTCGAAAGGCAGCACGAAGATGTGGTCGGACGGCGTCCATTGCACCAGCACTTCGCTGGCCTTTTCCGGCGTGAACAGGAACTGCGCCGCTGCCTGCAGCTGCTTTTCGCCCTCATCTTCCATGGAGCCGGAAAAGTCGAAGCAGAGCGCCGTCAGCGACGGCTTGCGCAGCGCCTCCTGGTAGAGATTGAGCGCCGTGCGGATCACCGCCGGCTCGGGCATGCGGATCGACGTCACAAGCTTGCCCGGATCGAAATTCCAGTCCGGCTCGGCCGCCGCCTGGGTCGCCGACCCGCCGAGCGGCAGTCGCCGGCCGGTGTCGGCGATGCGCTTGCGGATCGGATCCGATTGCAGAAACGCCAAAAGGTCGGTGAAGAATTTCTCGACCTCCGGCCCGCGCCCATGGTCGATGAAGCCGAGCGGTGAATCGCCGACAGCGACACCATCGGCCGGGTAGATGGCATAGAGCGGCTCGTCGCCCAGTTGCTTCAGCTTGTCGTTGGTTTCCTTGAGCGTCGCCTCGTAGTTCCACATCGCATCGTAGAGCGTGCCCTGGCGCGCGGATTCGACATAGAGGTCGGCCAGCCAGCCCGACGAGCCGGACGAGCGTTCGACGCCCTGCAGCAAGGCGCCGACCGTGTCCCGCACAGCCGGACTGTCGAGGTCGCCGGGTTCGATCACTTCCTTGCCGCCGAGCGCGCTGGACAGCATGGCGAGATAGGCGCTGGCGCCGGAATTGGATTGCGTCGCCGAGGTCATCAGAAATTTCAGCTTGCCGTCCTTCACCGCCGCGAGGATGTCCTTCATGAACACCTCCTTGCCGACCCAGCCGAGTTCGGCCGCCTTGGATTTGCGCACGCCGAGGATAACCGGCATCTGCGCGATCGAGGTCAGGTTGCGCACCTTGCGGCCGCTGTCGAACAGATCGACCCACACACTCGAGGCCGGCCATACCGCATCCTGGTCGAGGCCGCCTGATTTCTGCAGGCCAAGGCCGATGTCGAGCGAGCCCTGATAGGTGATAGTGCAGGTGGCGCCTTGCTTGGCGCAGAACTCCTGCACGATCGGTTCCAGCACCGTGTTCTCGGAGCCGGAGACGATGGAGAATTTCACATTGCTGCCGCTGCACGCCGCAAGAAGCAGCGCCAGGGCCAGCACCAGAACGGACGTCAGCGTCTTCGGCATGGCGGTTCCGATCAGGCCTGGGTCAGCGCCTTCTTGAGATCGACGGTCATCTGGTCCATCTGCTTTTCGGCATCGGCGCGCTTCTGGCGGCCTTCCTGCTGCACCTTCAGGACGCCTTGCACCGTGTCGATGAGGTCGCGATTGGCCTGCGCCAGGGTCTCGACATCGACGATGCCGCGTTGCGCCTGTTCTTCGATGGAGATGGCCTGGTCCTTCATCATCTTGGACGTCTGGCGGATCATCTCATTGGTGGCATCGGTCACGGTCTTTTGCAGGTCGAGCGCCGATTTCTGGTTGGTGAGGCCAAGCAGGATGACCATCTTCTGCTTCCAGGCCGGCACGGTCAGCGCCGAAGTCGCCTGCAGATTCTCGATCAGCGTTTCGTCGCCGGATTGAACGATGCGGATCTGCGGCAATTGCTGGATGCCGAGCTGGCGCGCCTGGATGAGATAGAAGATGCGCTTTTCCAACCGGTCGAGAGCCTGGACGGTGTCCTGGTAGGTCTGCGCCTCAAGCGTGCCGCCGACATCGCTGCCGGCAGCGTCCGCGGCCGCCTTCAGCTTGGGCAGTTCATTGGCGCGGTAGTTTTCGACGTACTTCTTGCCGGCCTGCACATAGGCGTCGAGCTTGACGATGGAATCTTTGGTCTGCTCATGCAGATCGTCGAGTACCGCTATGTCGCGCCGCAGCGTATCCTTGTGGCGGTCGAGCTCGAGGCCGATGCGGTCGATCTGCCCCGCCACGTCCTCGTATTTTTCCTTGAAGCGTTCGAGCCGTGCCTTGAAGGAGGAGAACAGGTTGCTAAGGAACCCTTGATCCTTCAGCGCAGCCGGATCGAGGTTCTTGGCCTTCATGATGATATCGGTGAGGAGATCGCCGGTGTCGCCGAGATCGCGGTTGCGCAACTGCCCCAGGATCTTGTCGGCATAGTCGCTGACAGCTTGCTGGGCGCGGTCGCCATAGACCGAAATCCCGGCGCGGTCGCGCACGTCGATGGCGCTTTCAATCTTCGCCACTTCGGCCGGATTGGCCGCGATCACCGGCAATTTCGAGGTGTCGTCGAGCAGAGTGATGCTGTTCTTGTCGGCCATGCGGACCCCCCTCAAGTGAACAGTATCTCGATACACAATGTGTGACAGAGATATGTCCGTCTTGTGGACAATGGAAGAGCTTGCCCGGGCCTGGCCTGAAATCGCGGTGAATCCGGCCGCTCAGCTTGCCCGTGCCACCACGACTGGTCCCGCCAGCCACTGCCGGACGATTGCCGCATCGGGGTCGCCGATTTGATGGCCGGACGCCACGATGCGGGCGTCGACCTCGGCGCCGCGACCATGAAGCAGCGTCACCAGCGCCGGCGCAAACGGTCCGTAGGTCTCGTCGGCGGCGCCGGCGACGATCAGCACACGCGTTCCGCTGAGGTCGGTTGACGGCATATCGTCAAGCACCGGCATCGCTCTCAGCAGCGCCGCTTTGCGGACGAGGCCGGGGTTGAGCAGCATCAGGCTGGACACCAGATTGGCGCCGTTGGAATAGCCGAGGAAGATCGCCCGGGCGAGATCGAGCCGGTGCCGCCTTGCCGCCTCGCTGACAAAAGCGGCAAAGTCTGAGGTCTCGGCGCGGATGCTCGCCTGCTCGAAGCGGGTCGGGGTGACACGCTCGAACCAGCGGAAGCCGTCCTCCTGGGGGATGCGGCCCCGCACCGCGACGAGCGTGGCGTCGGGTGCGATCTGCCTTGCAATCGGCAGCATCGTTGTTTCGTCGACACCCGATCCGTGCAGCAAAAACAGGCACTCGCCGCCGGCATTTTCCGGCTTGAGCAGGCGGTAGGGAAAGGCCAAATCCTGATGCAGAAAGCCGTTCTTTTCGCTATATTCGGACACGCTCATATCTCTTTGATTTTGTAGATATATTGTTCATTTGCCGGCTTCAAAACGGAATATTTTCATGCTCCGCGAAATGTGATTGAACCAGGCTCATTTCAGACCGTTTCTGCGCCGATATGCTTCCTGCGGGAGGAATCGAAGCGGTGTGCGCCGATGGTCGCATCCCGGCATGAACAACACGAGCACCCTTGCTCTCGCTTTGAGGCCTTTTGTCGATGACCCTGCCAGTTCCGAATGAGCGCGACACGCGCATTGACGTGTTCCGCGCGCTCGCTCTCCTGACCATCTATGTCGACCATGTGCCGGGCACCGTCTTCGAAACGCTGACCTACAAGAATTTCGGATTCTCGGACGCGGCGGAAGCCTTCGTGCTGATCTCCGGCATGTCGGTCGCGCTCGCCTATGGCAACAAATTCCAGCCGGGCGGCCGGCTGCTCGCGACGTTGAAGATGTGGCGCCGCGCCGGCGTCCTCTACACCGCCCACATCGTCACCACCATGGTGGTGATGGCCCTGTTCTGCATGGCGGCGGTGTTCGCCCATCGACCCGAAATGCTGAAACTGATCAACATCGAGCCGCTGATGAAAAACACGCCGGAGGTGATGGTCGGCATCGTCACGCTTGGCCACCAGCTCGGCTACAACAACATCCTGCCGGTCTATGCGGCGCTGTTGCTGATGGCGCCGCTCTTCCTGCTCTTCGTCAGTTACCGGCCGCTGCCGGCGCTTGTGTTCTCTGGTGCGCTGTGGCTCGTTGCCGGCATCTGGCAGATCGCGCCGCCGAACTATCCCGAGCCCGGCTTCTGGTTCCTCAACCCGCTGTCCTGGCAGTTCCTGTTCAACATTGGCCTGGCCGGCATGCTGCATGTCCGGCGCGGCGGCACAATTCCCGTCAATCGCTGGCTGGTGGGTGCCGCCGCGACCTATGTGGCGGCAGCGCTGGTCTGGGTACACAGCCCGCTCTGGGGCCAGATAAGCTGGTTCGACCTGCCAGTGGTGATCGGCGGCTTCGACAAGACATTCCTGTCGCTGCCACGGCTGCTGCATATCCTGGCTGTAAGCTATCTGATCGTCGCCCTGCCGGCTTTCTCGAACCTGTTCCGTCTCAGCCGGGATCATCCGCTCGCTTTGCTCGGCAAACGCTCGTTGCCGGTGTTCCTTGCCGGCACGGTGATCGCCATGGCGGCGCAGGTGATGAAGCTGATCAATCCGGGCGGCTTTGCCTATGACGCCCTGCTGATATCGGCCGGCATCGCCATGCAGTTCGCGCTCGCCTTCTATCTCGAATGGCTGTCCGGCATCGGCTGGTCGGGCAAGAAACCGGTGCGCACCGAAGCGCCGGCCGTTCCACAGGCTTTCGGCATGTCGCCCGCGGTGGCAAGGCTCAGCAGGTGAATCCAGACCAGCCGTTCTGGATGGTTGACGTCAGGCGCATGGAGTCCGAGCGGCAGGCATCCCGCGTGTCGCATAGCTGAACCGCCAGCCAGGTGCCTCGAGACCCTGTCACCTGCCGCTGATCGCTGCAGCGCCTGCGGTTCGGCGGGCGCATTGTTTAAATCAAATATCCAGATATACAATGTGATTCCGGATATAGATTTCGCGCAGACTGGCAAATCGCATGAGTCCCAATTTTCTGGTGATCGACCCTGAGGAAGGCATTGCCGTTCTCAAAGGGCTGGCCTCTTCGGCGCGCATCTCCATGCTTAAGCTGCTGCATGAGAAGGGGCCGATGAATGTCAACGAAATCGCCGCCGTGCTGTCGCTGCCGCAATCGACGGTCTCGACCAATATCCAGGTTCTCGAGGATGCAGGACTGATCCGCACCGAGAACCAGAAGGCAAAGAAAGGCAGTCAGAAGATCTGTTATCCGACCGCCGAGGAAGTGCTCGTGGTTTTCAAGAGCGAGTATCGCGCTGTCAGGAACGACGCGATCGAAGTGTCAATGCCGATCGGGCTTTACACCGGTTTCGAGGTCACCGCGCCCTGCGGCCTCTGTTCGCCGGACGGCATCATCGGCCTGCTCGACGTGCCGAACACATTTCTCGATCCGGACCGCATGAAAGCCGGGCTTTTGTGGTTCACGCGCGGCTTTGTCGAATACCAGTTTCCCAACAATGCCAAGCTCGCCAATGCGGAGATCACCGAGCTCGAAGTGGCCATAGAACTGTCCTCGGAAGTGCCGGGCACCAGCGCCGACTGGCCCTCCGACATCACGCTGACGATCAATGGCGTCGATGTCGGCACCTGGACCTCGCCCGGCGACTTCGGCGACAAGCGCGGCGTCTTCACGCCTTCTTGGTGGAAGCTCAAGGGCTCACAATATGGCAAGCTGAAGAACTGGCGAATTTCCACCGACGGCACATATGTCGACGGCGTCAGGATTTCCGAAGCCAGCCTCGCTGCCCTCGACCTCATGGGCCATCATTCGATCCGCGTCCGTATCGGCGTCAAGGACGACGCCCTGCGCCCCGGCGGAATCAACATTTTCGGCAAGGGGTTCGGAAATTACGACCAGGACATCCTGCTCAGGATCAAAACCAGTTGATATCGTAAAATCGGGTTTGAAAAATTGTGCAGCAATTTCAGCCAAATGGCACACAGGCTCTCCAAATAATCATCTGATTTATCAGACATTTGCCTATTTTGACTTGACGAAAGCCTGCTGGTTCCCTTCTGATATCGGACAAGGTGATTTAAATCACCATTTTTGATATTTAGGGCAGGAATGATGAAGGCAGAAGTTACGGCGCATCCTCGTTATGTCGTCTCGGAAATCGATCCGAGGCTCTATGGATCCTTTATCGAGCATCTGGGCCGCGCGGTTTACACCGGTATCTATGAGCCTGGCCATCCGACCGCAGATGCCAATGGCATGCGTCAGGACGTCATCGATCTCGTCAGGGAACTCAATGTTCCTGTTGTGCGCTATCCCGGCGGAAATTTCGTGTCCGCCTACAATTGGGAGGACGGCGTTGGCCCCAGGGAGGGGCGCCCGGTGCGCCTCGACCTCGCCTGGCACACGTCGGAGAGCAATGAAGTCGGCCTGCATGAATTCGCCGACTGGTGCACCTCCGCCAACACCGAGATGATGCTCGCCGTCAATCTCGGCTCGCGCGGCCTCGACGAAGCCCGCAACCTTCTTGAATACGCCAACCATCCTGGCGGCAGCGAATGGAGCGACAAGCGCATCGCCAACGGCCGCACGGAGCCGTTCGGCGTCAAGCTCTGGTGCCTCGG